>JAUICJ010000033.1 GCA_030427925.1 Bacteroidia bacterium
CGCTCCGACGGATGCGGCGTTCGATGCGTTGCCGGCCGGAACGTTGGAAGCGGTTCTCGCGGACACGGAACTCTTGACGGCGATCTTGACCTACCACGTGGTCGGTGGAACGACGTTGAGCACCGATTTGATGGACGGCATGGTGGTGGAAACCTTGAACGGCGAGTCCGTGACGGTGACCATCAACGCGGAGGGCGTGTTCATCAACGATGCTGAAGTCATCGTCGCGGACCTCGTGGCGGACAACGGGGTGGTGCACGTCATCGACGCGGTGTTGTTGCCGCCGACGCCCGAAACGAACACGGTGGTGGACATCATCGTGAACAGCGAGGACCACACCACCTTGGAAGCGGCGGTCGTCGCAGCTGGTTTGGTGGGCACGCTCAGCGGTGAAGGTCCGTTCACGGTGTTCGCTCCGACGGATGCGGCGTTCGATGCATTGCCGGCCGGGACGTTGGAAGCGGTGCTCGCGGACACGGAACTCTTGACGGCGATCTTGACCTACCACGTGGTCGGAGGAACGACGTTGAGCACCGATTTGATGGACGGCATGGTGGTGGAAACCTTGAACGGCGAGTCCGTGACGGTGACCATTAACGCGGAGGGCGTTTTCATCAACGATGCGGAAGTCATCGTCGCGGACCTCGTTGCGGACAACGGGGTGGTGCACGTCATCGACGCGGTGTTGTTGCCGCCGACGCCCGAAACGAATACGGTGGTGGACATCATCGTGAACAGCGAGGACCACACCACCTTGGAAGCGGCGGTCGTCGCTGCGGGATTGGTGGGCACGCTCAGCGGCGAAGGTCCGTTCACGGTGTTCGCACCGACGGATGCGGCGTTTGCTTTGTTGCCGGCTGGAACGTTGGAAGCGGTGCTCGCGGACACGGAACTCTTGACGGCGATCTTGACCTACCACGTGGTCGGCGGAACGACGTTGAGCACCGACTTGATGGACGGCATGGTGGTGGAAACCTTGAACGGCGAAAGCGTCGCGGTGACCATCAACGCGGAGGGCGTCTTCATCAACGACGCCGAAGTCATCGTTGCGGACCTCGTGGCTGACAACGGAGTGGTGCACGTCATCGACGCGGTGTTGTTGCCGCCGACCTCTGTTCAAGAGGCACAAGCGGCCACGTGGAACGTGTTCCCGAACCCTGCGGTGGACGTCATTCGCATTGAAGGGTGGAACAACATGGAGCGCGACATCGTGGTGGTTAACGCAATGGGCCAAACCGTCGCCCAGTTGAACCCCACGCAACAAGCCTTCTCCATTGAAGCGCTCGAAACGGGCATCTACTTCTTGGGAACGCCAGAATTGGGTTGGAAACGATTGGTGATTCGTTGATTCTTCAACGATGGGTTGAAAGGCCTCGATGCTTCGGCATCGGGGCCTTTTTCATGAATTGAACAGCACCACCCACGTGTTCAAGGATGTGGCCACGATCAACCAGACCACATACGGAATCAGCAACCATCCGCCTCTTCGGCAAAACCGCCACATCATCAACACCGCCACCAACAGCAGCACCAAGTCCAGCAATGCAAGGTCCGTCCACCGTGCCGAGAAGAAGAGTGGATTCCAAGCCACGTTGAGGACCCACTGGATGCCATACCACAGGTAAAACCGCCGGGGATGCCGGGGTTGGTTTTGGCTCATGAACACCGACAGCGAAATCATGACCACCGTCCAAGCGATTCCGAACGTCGCTCCTGGCGGAATCCATGGAGCCTGATCGAGGCCCGCATACCAGTCGGATTGAACGCCGGGCCCTGTAAACAGCCCTCCGATGGCGAGGGCCATGAAATTGAGCACCCCAAAGAGGACGAGCGCCTTCCCGTTGATTCGTTTCATGTCAGGAAAATAAGCGACAATGCACTGAGCAAACCAAATCCAAGGGCATCTTGATCTCAGTGGAGTTCCGAACAAGTCGGCCTTGTGGAATCACTTGCGCGCAAATCGCAGGCCCAAAAGGTGTTCCAGCTGGGTCAAGGGCATCGCAAAGCCCAGTCCTTCCACGCCCTGGTCCATGATTTTTTCCGTCACAATGCCCACCAGCACGCCATTCGGACGCGCGAGTGCACCTCCGCTGTTTCCCGGGCTGATGCTGACGTCGGTTTGGATGAGGGTTTTTGCACCATCCTGGCGCTTCCCGGAGACGATGCCGCGCGTCAACGTGGCGCCCAATCCCACATCGTATGGCGTGCCGATGGCAAAAACATCTTCTCCCAATTCCGGAAACGCCTCAACATCCATGGCGAAGGGTTGCAGCCCAGTCGCTTCCACTTTCACCAAAGCGAGGTCCCAAACGGGATGGAATCGCACCAGCCGCCCATCGAGTTTCGTGCCGTCATGCAGGGTTACCGTGTAGATTTTCGCCGTATCCGAGGCCACGTGGTGGTTGGTCAAAATCCATCCCGACGCATCGATGATGCATCCGCTTCCGTGCCCTTGTTCGTCCTCAATGGTCACCATGCTGTTCACGGTAGCGGCGACTTTGCCGGGTGCGGTTTGGGCCGGCTCAAGGGAAAGGGGTTCCCACTGAGCGGTCCAAAGTGAATCCGCTTGACCCAACGAACGTGCGTCCCGCAAAATGCGCTGATCTTCGGCCGCCAAAAAGGCCGCTCGCGACACGGCATCCAAAAGGGCTTCGCGGTTGAAGCCCAAATCACCGGTTTCATAAACGTGCCACGTCGATGGCGTGTTCAATTCCACCGTATCCACTTCCAACCCAAACGGGTGCTCAACCCACCAGCGCGTCTTGGCGTCGTATCGGACGGCGCGTGCCAAACGATCCTCATTCAATCCGACCAGTTCTCCATGCAAACTCCACGTCCCTTCATCGCGCAGCAACGAATAGGAAGGAGGTGCCTGGAACCCTTGTTGAATGAACCACTCCACGAGTTCCTCATCGAGGTTGGTGTCCTCCAACGTCACATCTTCCCGGGACGCATTGCGCCCCACCCAACGCCCCCGTTCGAAGTCCTTGACCGTTTCGAAGTAGCTCCACGTGTGCGATCCTGCAACGAGGTTGAAGTCGAATTGCTGCAGTTCCATTTTCGGCAGTTCCTCCTCAGCACGGGGCATGGGGGTCAGGGATTCAAACCGATACTCCGATTGAAACACGCGCTTGGGGTTCATCCAAACCGCGACGAAATTGCCGAAGGTCACAAAGAATCCGCCTGCGATGAGGGCTTCCGTGTCGCTGCCGCTTCCGCGAACCATCGAGGCGATGCCGCCGGTCATGCCCGCGACGTCCCCGAGCTTCCAAGGATTGAATCGGGACGCCTGAACGATGTGGTGTTCGGGAAAGTGTCCGGGGGCATCCAACGCGATGAGTTCAAGTCGGGCGCGATTGGTCAGCGGAACTTCTGCACGATGGGTCCCCGCCTCGCGGTACAACGCGCTGTACTGGGGGTTCCATGCCAGCCCCACATGAAGCGGCGCATGCGCGATCGACGTGCTGTCCCCGGATTCGACTTCGACCCATGATTTGGTCGTGCTGGCAAAGGGACTGCATGCGGCCAAACCGCACCCCAACAGCCACAACCCCACGATCCGTCCGCTCACAACTTGTTGCCGTAGCCAAAGAACAACCCGCCACCCAAGACCGGATACGAACCGACGGGCCCAACGCCATAACCCGCAGTCAACCAAATTCCCCAATCGCGCTTGCCCCAGAACGAACTGCGTCCCACCCAGGCCACTTCAAATCCCAACGACTCCGATTCAATGGGGGAGGCGTCCGTTGCATCGGCCCGCTCCGTCCCTAAAAACAACACCGCGTCCGCAGTCAACTGCATGGAAGCGGTCCCTTGGGCACGGTAAGCCGCACCGTTCACTTCGCGCATGATGGAAATGTGCTGCGAACGGAACATTCCTACGCCGGCCATCAACTCCGTGTACGTCACGAGCTCATCGGTCCCAAATGGTGAATACCGCGTATCTCGGTATCCCAATCCGCCGTGCACCCCGAAACGCGACTTCCGATCGATGGGGGTTTCGGTGCGGTACTTGGTCACGACGTCGCCCGATTGCGTGGACATCAACGTGATGGGCTTCATTTTCGTTTTCGACGAAGCGTTGAGGAAGAACAGGCCCGATGCGCGCAAGGAAGGGGAAACGGAATTGTCCACGAGCGTCAGCAGGCTCGGCAAGCGCAGTTGAAACACGCCGAGGTCTTCCTTGAAGTAGTCCACCTTCATGCCATCGCGGACGTTGCTTTGGGTGGCTCCAAATGAAAGGGTGATGGGGGCCAAATTATCCGGAGAGTTCGAGAGGATCTCATATTCCATCGTCGTTCCGTCCTCGAATTCCGCGGTGACGCGTTGAGCAACAGCATGGTGAGCAGCCAACGCGGTGGCGGCCAAAATCAAGAAGCGTTTCATGGTTCAATTTATTGCGGCGTGAACTTACCGCAATTTTCGCGTTCTTCGACGCTCCAAGCCCTCCAGGCCCGCGACATGAAGGACCATCAAGAGCAATCCGTACACCAGGTCATCGACGGGCATGGAAAAAATTCGCCAGCCCGTGTTTTCTGAGTTGTTGTACCAAACGATTTGGTCCACAACGGTTTCCGGGCGGTTGTGGAGGAGGGGATAGGCGGTGAAGTCCAACCCCGTCAGCACGCCGTTGCTGAGAATGAACGGAATCAGCAGCACGGCATATGCGAGCCAAAAGTGTCCAAACCAGCGATTGGGTCGCAGCAGCAACGCCGTCATCGTTAGGCAGAGGAAAGCTGCGGTGGTTGCGGGATAGATTTGGCCTGAAAACGCCCAAAACATCCAAGCGGAAAGCACCCACGCCGCAAGCGTCACCGACCGAGCACCATAGCGGAAAGCCCCCAAGTTCGGCACATAATGCTTCAACGTAGCGTAAGAAAACGTGCACGCGTAAGGCACCGCAATGAAGAATCCCCACTCCTCAATCGGCAGCCCCAGCAGATCCACGCCCACCAAGTACGCCGGATTGAAGCCCCAAACACCCCACTGCGTGAACAGGATGTCCCACGCCACGAAGCCCGCCAAGACCGCTGCATTCACGGGCCAATACGACCTCCACTGTTTGTAAAAAGCCACGCGCCGATCGAAGCTCAACAGGAACGTCGGCAGGAACACCGCGAGGTCCACCCACAGGTACACCGGATTCATGCCCGCTGGCGTTCTAAGCTTTTGCGCGCCTCTCGGAAATACTTCGGCGGCACGTACAGCATGCCGAAGCATTCCCCATCTTCCTTCCCCAGGTGCTTGTGGTGCACTTTGTGCGCCTTTCGAATGGCCATAAAGTACACGTTTTGAGTCCGTTTGAACCAAGGGAAACGCTGGTGGATGAACACATCATGCACCAGGAAGTAGGCCAAACCATAAACCGCGATGCCCACTCCAATCCACAACTTGAAGTCGCCGCCGGCCATGAGTCCGGTCATGATGCCGAGCGCACTGGGAACGGCAAAAATCAAGAAGAACGCATCGTTCTTTTCGAAAAAGCCCGGTCCGTGCGTGTGGTGATCCTCATGGAAGAACCACATCGCTCCATGCATCAAATACTTGTGGGCCAACCACGCCACGCCCTCCATGCCGATGAAGGTGCCGATTACCCAAACTGCAGCCATCCAACCGTTCATATCATGACCATTCAAACACGTTCAACAAGGTGAAAAATGACACCATCACCCACCACAACCCCCGCCACACTCGCTGATGCTCCAACGAAGGTACAGCGGGAGCGAACAGGAGCAACACAAATGAAACCACCCACCACGACCCAAAGTTCCACCACGGGATGGATTGGCCCGCCACGTCCCAAGAAATCCAAGACGTCCAAGGCGATTGAACCGCAGACCAGCTCCACCAACCCGCTCGGATGGCCACCGGTTCAATGAGTCCGTCCATGCCCGTCATCAACGTCGCGCCTAAAACCGCTTGGCCCCAACGCCCTCCCCACCGATACCGACTCCCCTGCAACAACAGCAGCCACATCCACCCCAACATCAGCGGAACCCCCGCCACCACGGGCCCCAAGGCCGTCCCATAAGCATACGATCCGAACAACCAGCCCTGCTGAACACCGATGACCTCCGCCACATAGCCGCTCAGTGCGACCACCAACCACCAACCCGTTCGAGCAGGCCAGGCCCTCCAAATCGCCAAGCCACCAGCCACCAGCAAATTCAACGGCGTCAGCGGCCAAATCCACGCTCCGTAACCGGAAGTCACCCCAAGAACACCGACGGCGTGCAACACGGCGATGATCCCAAGCGCTGCGACGTTGGGTTTCATGCCACTCGTTCGTTTTCCATGACCAAATCACTGACGATTTTACCGCTCAACAGACACAACGGAATGCCGCCTCCCGGGTGGACGCTGCCCCCACAAAAATAGAGGCCCTTCAAGTCGGTGGAGCGGTTCCGATGCCGCAAAAACGCTGCTGTCGGCGAGTTGGAACTCGTTCCATAAAGCGCCCCGCGCCAACTCGATGTGCGCGCTTCGATGTCCCTCGGTGTCAATCGGTCCTCCACCTCGATGTAGTCGCCCACGTGCTCGCCGGGTTCAAGGTCACCGGCCTCACGCAATGCGGCATCAACGCGCTTGAGCGTGGCCGCCTTCAACGCGGCAATCCGCTCCTCCGTCATGTGCTCAGGATCCGCCGCAACATTGAGCAGAACAAACCAATTCTCTCCCCCAACCGACGCATCGCCCGCTTCCAATTTCGAAGAGATGTGCACGTACACCGTCGGGTCCTCCATGGGATCCCCCAGCCGCCGAATGGCATCAAATTCCTCGGCGTAATCGGCACTGAAAAACAAATTGTGGAGGTGCAAGGAAGGAAAGGTCCGCCGAACGCCCCAATAGAAAATGAGCCCCGATGTGGAACGTTCTCGTTCCAACGTAGCAGCCGGAGCGACGCGATCCCGAAGGAGTCGGGTATACGTTGGATGGATGTCGGCATTGCTGACAACCAAATCCCCAGGAAAGAATCGCCCTCCGGCCCGCACGCCCGTTACCCGTTGGCCATTGTGTTCGATGGCCTCAGCACGTGTGTTCAGCTCAAAACGAACCCCAGCCCGCTCCGCCAGCCGGAGCAAGTGCTGCGTGATGGCGACCATGCCCCCTTCCGGGAAAAACGTGCCCATGCCGTGTTCCAAATGGGGAATGACTTGCAACATCGCAGGCGCTCGCATGGGATCCGAGCCATTGTACGTCGCATACCGATCCAAAAACTGAACCAGCTCATCGGGCAATCCATAAGCGGAATTCCGACGATGAAACCTCCCCAACAAAGGAAGTCGCCCCAAGTGCCGCCCGACCTGCTTCAACCGCTCCCACGAATACGTCGTCCGCTCGTGCAAACTCGATTCCAGGAACAGCGGTCGCGTGGCCTCGAATGCGGCCTTCGAATCGGCCAAATAGCGCTCCAGTCGCTCCCCCGTTCCCGGTCCCCACAACGCATCGACCGACTCCGATCGCGCTGCGGGATCCGCCCAAGCAATCCAGCGGCGACCCGTGGGCCAGAAGTAATGCGCCGATCGGTCCACCTGCTGAAAGGGGAAGGGGGGGAGGTCGGGGTGGTTGCTCCGCACCAGCGCATCGAGCTCCAACACCAAATCGGGCCATGTAAACAATGAAGGGCCCGCGTCAAACCGGTAATCCCCCAAGCGAATTTCCCTCAACTTCCCGCCGGGTTCGGGAGCCTGTTCGAGCACCGTCACCTTCCACCCCTGAACCGCAAGCCTCGTGGAGGCTGCAAGCCCAGCAACGCCCGCGCCTATGACCACCGCCTTGCTCATGGAATCGGATGAACGCGTGTCAGCACTTCGGGGAAACAGATGCGAAACCACGCAGTGAACCGCTCGGGATGATGCGCCATTTCGGTCTGCAATTCATCCAATGCGACGTATCGGTGCGCAGCCACCTCCTCCGGATTGATTTGGGGCGGAGCATCCGAGAACCCAGTGAGCACGTGATCGAGCTCGTGTTCGATCATGCCGTGGTCCAATTCCGCCCGGTAAATGAAGTGGAAGGCCCGTTCCATGGAGGCTTCCAAGCCCATTTCTTCCCGCAAACGGCGCACAGCGGCCTCTTCCACGGTTTCACCGACACGCGGATGGCTGCAACACGTGTTCGTCCACAATCCGCCGGAGTGGTATTTGTCCAATGCCCGTTGCTGGAGCAGCAATTCGCCACTTGAGTTGAACAAGAAAATGGAGAATGCGCGGTGCAACAGACCACGCTCATGCGCCTCCATCTTTCCCATCGTGCCTTGCGGCGCGTCGTGTTCGTCAACCAAGATGACGCGTTCTTCGAACAAGTTCATGGCGTTGCAGCAAAGGTTTTCTCCACAAAGACTTCGAATTCAACGGAATGGGACCAAAAACCGTCCCGAAGGGCTTTCAAACAAAGCTGCCGGTCGGAATCCAATTCGTGGCGATAGCCCAAAAACTTCGGGGCACTCGACTGAATTCCATAGCGAACGAGCCGCAAATTCGGGGCCTCGGGCGACGATTCGATGGCGGCCTCCAAGGCGTCCCGCCACGTCACAAAGACATTCCATTGCTCAATCGGATTCCAACCGTGGTTCGCATGGATCATTTCAGCTGCTGCGCGAAACGCCGTGACTTCTTCGGGCGACAGGTCCGAGGCATCCGCGGTTTGGACAAAGGCCAAATAAGCTTCCGCTTCTTCCTGAACTTCCCACCGCTCACATACGACGCGGTAGGCCTCCAACCAAGGCGACTGCGCAGCAAGCGATCCCATCCACACGGCTCCCAACAACGCCAACCACCCACGCAGCATCACAGCAAATTCAGCTGGTGTCGAACGAACGAACCGAAGAACAACGTCGCCTTCTTCGAGTTGGGAATGCGAATGCGCTCCTCCAGAATGCGCTCGCTCGGAAGCTGCTTGATTTTTTGGAACAAACGGAGGTAATAGATGTAAGCGACGTAAACACCCAACCGACTTTCCTTCGGCAGCTGGATGATGCCGGCATACGCCGCCTCAAAGTCCGCCCCGATTTCTTGTTCGATGCGGGCCTTCGTCTCGTCGTTGAATTCCTCCATGTTCAAGCCCGGAAAGTACGTGCGCCCCATTTCCAAGTAATCCGCACGCATGTCGCGGAGGAAGTTGATTTTCTGGAATGCCGCACCAAGACGTCGGGCGGGGGGGAGGAGTTTTCGGTACAAGGCGTCGTCTCCGCTGACGAACACCCGCAGGCACATCAATCCGACCACTTCTGCTGAACCCACGATGTACTCCTCGAATCCGGTGCGATCATAGGCCTGGCGATCGAGGTCCCATTCCATGCTGCGCAGGAAGAGCTCCACGTGCTCCAGTTCGATTCCGTGCTCGTGGTAGGCCACCTGAAACGCCTGCAAGATCGGGTTCATGCTGAAACGGCGCTCGAGGGCTTGATGCGTGTCCCGCTTGAACTCATCGAACAGCGTGCGCTGGTCTTGGTCATGGAACGAGTCGACGATTTCATCGGCAAAGCGGACAAATCCGTAGATGGCGTAGATGGCGTCCCGCACGCTCGGGGCCAAAAACCGAATGCCCAAGCTGAAGGATGTGCTGTAACTCCGGGTGGTCCGGTTGCTGCAAGCTTGGCAGACTTGGTTGTATAAGTCGATCTTATCCATGACGTTGCATTAACCGATGGACGCGGACTGCGGTTCACGCCGCGTCGCTTTTCGCGTCCGTTTCAAGTAGCGATCCGCTTCGTTGGCAGCGACATCGCCGCTGATCAAGCTGGGAGGAACGCCGGGTCCCGGGGTGGTCAATTGGCCCGTGAAAAACAGCCCTGGAAGCTTGCTGCGCATCTTCGGCTTCAAGAACGCGGTTTGCATCAGGGTGTTGGCCAAACCGTAAGCGTTGCCCTTGAATGCCGAATAATCCGCAATGAACTCCTCATGCGCGAAGCTTCGCTGGTACACAATGTGCGGGCGAATGTCCACGTCCGTGTGCGCTTCCAAACGGCTCACGAGTTCATCGAAGTACCGCTCGCGAAGCCCGGGTTCATCGTTCAAACCCGGCGCAACCGGGATGAGGAAGAACAGGTTTTCGCATCCGGCCGGAGCCACTGAAGGATCCGTTACGGACGGAGCCGAGACATAAAAGAGCGGATTTTCTGGCCAGGTCTTGGAATCGTAAATGGTTTCCGCGTGCGGGCCAAATGGCGTATCGAAAAAGAGGTTGTGGTGCTCCAATCCGGGCACACGGCGATTCACGCCCACGTAATACAGCAGGGAACTGGGGGACATCGTGCGTTTCTCCCAATAAGACGCATCGTAACGCCGGTACGCGGGCGGCAACAGGTGTTGTTCCACGTGGTGATAATCTGCTCCAGCCACCACCGTGCTTGCGGCCCATTCGGTCCCGTCCTTCAATCGAACTCCTGAAACCGCGTTCCCTTTCACCTCAATGCTCGCGACCTCAACGCCATACTCAAACGCAACACCATGCTGCTCTGCCACCCGAACCATGGCACGAACGATTTCGTGCATTCCTCCCATGGGGTACCATGTTCCGAGCATCGTGTCGGCGTAATTCATCAAGCTGTACAGGGCCGGCGTTTGTTCGGGTTTGGCCCCCAAGAACAAAACCGGAAACTCCATCAATTGCAGGATCTTCGGATGCTTGAAGTACCTCCGAACGTGGTCACTGAAGGACTTGAACAAGGTCAGCTTGGTCGCATTGTACAGGGTGGACGCTTGGGCAAATTCGATGGGAGAATGGGCCGTTTTCCGCACGAATTGCCCCATGCCGATGGCATACTTCACGCGAGCTTCCTCCATGAAGGCCTCCAGTTGAGCGGCAGCACCGGGCTCAATGGCTTCGAACTGGGATTTCAAGGATTCAAAGTCAGCGGCAACCGACCACGGCGCATCGTCAAACCAAACTTTATACGACGGGTCAAGGCGCACCAAGTCCAATTCCTTGTGCACATCGGCTCCAAACTTTGTGAAGTATTCTTCGAAAACATCAGGCATCCAATACCAGCTGGGGCCCATGTCGAATGTAAACCCGTCCGTTTCGAATACCCGACAGCGTCCACCCGCATGGTCATGCCGTTCAAGAACCGTAACTCGATGACCTTTCTGCGCGAGTGAAGTTGCGGCTGCGATGCCGGCAAAACCAGCACCGATGACCAGAGCATCCGTGGCGTGCCCTTGGATTTGTTCGTTCATGTTGATGTGAACAAGGTCGCTCAATATTCGGTTCAATCCACATCTTTAACATTTCCGCAATTGACCCCGTTTTGAATGATAATATACATTATGTAAAATAGTATTCGGGGCACAAAAAAGGGCGACCCACTGGCCGCCCTTTCTAAATCGAAGTTTCATCAGAGTCCCAAGTCCTGCAGTGCCTTGGAGACTTCGAGCATCTTGTCATCCTCGCCGGTGCGTGCATAAATGTCACGCAAGCTGCGGAGCGTATCCGCATCCTCCGGGCTTTCTGCACGCGCAGCCTCCAGGTAAGGCTTGGCTTTTCCAAAGATTTCCTTGGCCGCATCCTCGTGTGCCTTTTGTTCCTCGGACTCCGCCTTGGTCATTCGTGGCTTCCACATTTCATTGGCGAGGTTCGTCTCTTGGACAGCCTGATTGAAGAACATGGCCCCGAGGTTGTAGTTGGCATCGAAGTACGTGGGGTTGATTTCCAGGGCCTTCAAATACGCAGCCTGCGCATCTTCGGTGTTCCCGAGGTTATCGTGAACACTGCCTAAGCTGAACCATAGGATTTCATTCGTTGGATCCAATTCGGCGGCCAGCGCCAAGTTGTTCAACGCCCGTTCGTATTCCTTGTTCTCCAGGTAAATGTTCAGTTCCTCAATCAGAATCGACTGCTCTCGCGGGTAGTTCACGCGTGCATCTTGGAGAACCTTCAAAGCCTCCTCTTTGCGCTCGGCATTGCGCAGAATGGTCGCCATGAACAGGTAGACGTTGGGCACTTGATAACCGATTTCAGCGCATGCTTCGTACCGCTCAATCGCCAAATCAACAGCTCCTGCCTTCTCATAGCACAGCGCAGCGTTGAAGATGGCCATCGTGTCTGTGATGGAAAAGCTCTCTGAGATGGTCGTGCTGAGGTCGAAAAAGCCCCCTGCTGGCAAGTAATTTCCTTCATTGTAGTTGGCAATGGCGTTGTCCAACGCAACTGCTTGCGCCTGACCGAATCCCGCAGTGATTTCGCGTTCGTAAGATCCTTTTGCGTCCAATTCCCGAGCCTTCATGAACGATTCATAGGCCAACTGAAGCGCCGTGGGGTACATGGCAAACAGTTCGGGGTCCTTCGCCACGTTGACGTAAATGTCTCCGCGGTAGCGCCAAGTCTTCTCCTTAACTGCAGACTTCTCGTTCAAGATCGCCTGTTCGATGTAAGTGACCGCTTCGGCAAAATTTCCGCTCTTGTTGGCGTTGTAGGCAGAAACCACTTCTTTTTGGCCCCATGCAGCGAACGTTACGAGCATCAAGCTGAAGGTGAGGAATTGTCTCATGAGTTTGGTGTGCATTTTGCTTGCAAAAGTAGGGATTCATTCAAGGCAGACAAGGAATGTGCCAAAAGGCATCACTCCCCTCCTTCCATTGCTTCGTTGTTCAGTTCGTTTTCTGATCCTTCCCCGATGTCCTCAGGAGATTCGTCGTTTTTCGGCACGCGACATACCGAAGCGATGCTGTCCTTACCCCTGAGCTGGATGAGCCGGACCCCTTGTGTGGCGCGCCCCATGACCCGCAGGCTTTCGACTCCCGTTCGGATCGTGATGCCGCTTCGGTTGATGATCATCAAATCGTCCTCGTCGGTCACGTTGAGGATGCTGATGAGTTCTCCTGTTTTCTCGGTAATGTTCAAGGTTTTGACCCCTTTACCACCGCGGTTGGTGATGCGGTAATCCTCTACAGGGCTTCGCTTGCCGTAACCGTTTTCGGAGACCACCAACACTTCGGAAGCCGTATCCCGCACGCAGACCATGCCGATGACCTCGTCGTTTTCATGGCCGAGCGTTACCCCCTTCACTCCCATCGCCGTACGCCCAACCGCCCGGGCGGTGGATTCATTGAATCGAATGGCTTTGCCGGACCTCAATGCCAAGATGATTTCATTGGTGCCATCAGTCAAGCGTGCGGTCAGCAATTCATCGCCTTCGCGAACCGTGATGGCGTTGATGCCGTTCGCGCGTGGGCGCGAGTAAGCCGCGAGCGTGGTCTTCTTGATGAGGCCTTTTTTCGTTGCCAAAACCACGAAGTTGTTCTCGACGTATTCGCGGTCTTTCAAATCCGTGACGGGGATGTAGGTCAATACCTTGTCCCCTGGCTCCAGCTGAATGAGGTTTTGGATGGCACGCCCCTTGGATGTTTTTGAGCCTTCGGGGACTTCATAAATGCGCATCCAAAAACACCGTCCATTCGCCGTAAAGATGAGCAACCAATTGTGGTTCGTTGCCGCAAAGATGTGTTCAACGAAATCTTCCTCACGGGTGGTCGCCCCTTTAGAACCGACCCCTCCCCGGCTCTGCGACCGGTATTCGGTGAGCCGTGTGCGCTTGATGTAGCCCGCGTGGCTGATGCTGATGATGACTTGGTCATCGGCAATCAGGTCTTCCATGCTGACATCGGCACTGCTGAGCTCAATTCCGCTCCTGCGCTCATCACCGAATCGGTCGCGCATGTCAATCAACTCTTCTTTGATGATGGACATCCGGCGTTCTACGCGATCCAAGATGTCCTTCAAATCCGTAATGAGCGTCATCAACTCGTCGTACTCGGCACGCAGCTTGTCGCGTTCAAGCCCTGTAAGGCGCTGGAGGCGCATGTCGAGGATGGCCCGCGCTTGAATTTCACTCAAGCCGAAGCGATCCATCAACCCCGTCCGCGCCACATCCGGTGTAGCACTTGCGCGAATCAGCGCAATGACCTCGTCGATGTTATCCAGGGCGATGATGAGGCCTTGCAGGATGTGCGCGCGCTCTTCCGCTTTGCGCAGTTCGTATTGCGTACGCCGCGTCACCACTTCGTGCCGGTGCTCTACGAAGTATTTGATGAGCTGCTTCAAGTTGAGCAGCTGAGGCCGACCGGCAACGAGAGCGATGTTGTTGACTGAGAATGTGCTTTGTAGCGCGGTGTACTTGAACAGTTTGTTCAGCACAACCGTGGCCATCGAATCGCGTTTGATTTCGTAAACAACGCGCATGCCGTTCCGATCGGATTCGTCTCGGATTTCGGAGATGCCCTCGATTTTCTTGTCGTTGACCAACTCCGCAGTCTTGCGGACCATGTCGGCCTTGTTCACCATGTAGGGAATCTCCGAAACGATGATCTGCTCGCGCCCCGAGGGGAGCTCTTCAATTTCGGCTCGGCCTCGAACCACCACGCGACCACGGCCGGTGTGGAAGGCTTCTTTCACACCTTCTACCCCGTGAATGATCCCGCCCGTAGGGAAGTCAGGGGCCTGAACATGTTCCATCAAGCCCTCGACCGTGATGTCGTTGTCTTCGATGTACGCCACCGCGCCATTGACCACCTCCGTAAGGTTGTGTGGGGGCATGTTCGTGGCCATGCCCACCGCGATGCCGCTCGCTCCGTTGATGAGCAAGTTGGGAAGCTTGGAGGGAAGAACCGTGGGCTCTTTCAGGCTCTCGTCGAAATTCGGACGGAAGTCAACGGTCTCCTTTTCCAAGTCCGCCAGCATTTCCTCGGCGACTTTTCTCAAGCGCGCCTCGGTGTAACGCATGGCAGCGGGGTTGTCCCCGTCGATGCTTCCGAAGTTTCCTTGGCCGTCGACCATCGGGTAGCGGAGTGACCACTCCTGGGCCATCCGCACCATGGTATCGTAGACCGAACTGTCTCCATGCGGGTGGTATTTACCCAACACCTCACCGACGATCCTGGCCGACTTCTTGTATGCACGATTCGAAAGCACGCCCAAATCGAGCATGCCGTAAAGCACCCTGCGGTGCACGGGTTTCAATCCATCCCGAACGTCCGGAAGCGCACGTGAAACAATCACCGACATCGAATAATCGATGTAGGCGGATTTCATTTCATCAGCGATGTTGATCTGGACGATTTTCTCTCCTTCTGCCATGTTGTCAGGTTCTATTCAATCAGCCGCGCACTCTACTGGTGCAGTCCAATAGACGAAAATACGGCGGACCACAGCGCCCTTTCCCCGAACGATTCAGCAATTCTTCACAAAATTCAGCATTGGCTTGTGGAAAAAGCGTTCAAGCGGCAAGGTCTTTGCCAAAGGAGGGCTGTAGTTTTAACGATGCGAAACCTTGCGCCGGGATTTGGCGTAAGTGAAACCGTACAAAGACGAGCCCTCCACCATGGATGCAAAATTCTCACCCCGCGTCAAAGACGTGATTTCCTACTCCCGTGAAGAGGCCTTGCGCCTTGGACACAATTACATCGGCGTGGAGCACCTGTTGCTCGGCATCATCCGCGAGGGTGAAGGCACGGCGGTTCGCATTTTGGAAGCCCTCAACGTGGACCTCCAAAAGCTCCGCAAAGTGGTCGAAAGCAGCATCCGCCCCACATCTGGCAAGTCGGTGGGTTCGGGAAACATTCCTGTTATGAAACAAGCCGAGCGGGTCCTGAAAGTGACCTACCTCGAAGCAAAAGTGTTCAAAAGTGGCACCATTGGTACGGAGCATTTGTTGCTCAGCATCCTCAAAGACGAGGACAATGTGGCCACCAAATCCCTCAACGTTTTCAACATCTCTTACGACGTGGCTAAAGAAGAATTCGAAAACCTCCTCAACGAGGACAGCGGTCGCACTGATTTCAACCCGCGGTCAGAATCCACGGGAATGGGCGACGACGACGATGACATGCCCGGTATGGGCGGAGGTGCTTCGGGTTCATCCGGTAGCAGCCGGAAAGTGGATCCGAAAAGCAAGACCCCTGTGCTGGATAACTTCGGACGAGATCTGACGAAGTTGGCCGAAGATGGTCGCCTCGACCCCATCGTTGGTCGGCAGAAAGAAATCGAGCGCGTGAGCCAGATTTTGAGCCGTAGGAAAAAGAACAACCCCATCCTCATCGGTGAGCCCGGTGTGGGCAAAAGCGCCATCGCGGAAGGATTGGCCTTGCGCATCATCGAGAAGAAGGTTTCTCGCGTGCTTTTCAACAAGCGCATCGTCACCTTGGATGTGGCTTCGCTGGTCGCGGGCACGAAGTACAGAGGGCAGTTCGAAGAGCGGATGAAAGCGGTCATGAACGAATTGGAGAAGTCTCCGGATGTGATCCTGTTCATCGACGAATTGCACACCATTGTTGGGGCGGGAGGAGCAAGCGGGTCGCTCGACGCGAGCAACATGTTCAAGCCGGCTTTGGCCCGAGGAGAGATCCAATGCATTGGAGCCACCACCTTGGACGAATACCGGCAGCACATCGAGAAGGATGGTGCCCTGGAGCGCCGTTTCCAAAAGGTGATCGTCGAACCCACGACCATCGATGAAACCATCCAAATCCTGAACAACATCAAGGACAAGTACGAAGAGCACCACAGCGTAGCGTACACGGATGAAGCCATCGAGGCCTGTGTCCGGTTGACGGCCCGGTACATCACCGATCGTCACCTCCCAGACAAGGCGATTGATGCGCTCGATGAAGTGGGAAGTCGCGTGCACTTGAACAACATTCACGTGCCCGAATCCATTCTGAAGATCGAGGCCGAGATTGAAGAAATCAAGGACGAGAAATCGAAAGTGGTGCGGAGCCAGCGCTACGAAGAGGCCGCCAAGTTGCGGGATCGGGAGCGCACCCTGTTGAACGACCTCGAAACGGCAAAAGCCCAATGGGAGGAGGACAGCCGCAACCACCGCGTAACGGTCACCGTCGAACACGTCGGCGACGTTGTGGCCATGATGACGGGCATCCCCGTGCAACGCATTGCGGAAAAGGAAAGCGGCAAATTGGCCCGCATGGACCAGGACTTGCAGGGCAAAGTCATCGGCCAGGAAGAGGCCATCACGAAGGTCGCGCGCGCCATCAAGCGGAATCGCGCCGGTTTGAAAGACCCGAACAAGCCCATCGGCTCGTTCATCTTCCTAGGCCCCACGGGCGTTGGGAAAACCCAGCTCGCGAAGGTCCTCGCACGCTTCATGTTCGATTCTGAGGAGGCCTTGATCCGAATTGACATGTCCGAATACATGGAGAAGTTTGCCGTCAGCCGCTTGATCGGGGCGCCTCCTGGTTACGTGGGCTACGAAGAAGGTGGGCAGTTGACCGAAAAGGTTCGCCGCCGCCCCTACTCCATCGTCTTGTTGGACGAGATTGAAAAGGCGCATCCGGACGTGTTCAACCTGCTGTTGCAAGCGTTGGACGATGGCCAAATGACAGACAGCCTGGGCCGCCGGATTGACTTCCGCAACACCATCATCATCATGACCTCCAACATCGGGGCGCGCCAATTGGCCGATTTCGGTTCGGGGGTTGGCTTCGGCACCGCGGCGCGGGAAGCGAATGAGGAAGCGAACCGCAACAGCGTCATTCAGACCGCATTGAAGCGCGCATTCTCACCCGAATTCCTGAACCGCATCGACGACGTCATCCTGTTCTCGAGCTTGAAGCGCGAAGACATTCACCGCATCATCGACCTGGAGTTGGGAGCGTTGGTGAAGCGCATTGAGGATTTGGGCTATGGCATTGAAATCACGGACAAAGCGAAGGACTTCTTGGTCGACAACGGATACGACGAAAAGTACGGTGCGCGGCCGCTGAAACGCGCCATCCAGAAGCACCTCGAAGACCCGATGGCGGAACAGATCATCAACGCCCAAATGGAGGAAGGCGATTTGCTCAAAGCAAGCTACCGCAAAGGAAACAGCGAATTGAAGTTCGAGGTGGTCAAGGGCGGATTCCTGCAAATGCCCGATGGGGCTGCTGAAGCGCTGGAAGGCACTGGATCGGATGACGGTTCTCCTGAAGGCGAGGCATGATTTGGAAGGTCATCCGGCGCCGAATTCGGAAGGCGCTGCAGACGAAGTACGGACTCACAGCATTGGTGGCCCTCCTTTGGGTCACCTTTGCTGCTGATATCGACCTCATTCACATCCTGCGCACCGCCTATGAAGTCAAGGCATTGAAGCAAGAAGCGAATCGGGTCGAGGCGGAGGCTGAGCGCGTGAAACTGGATTTGGCCGACCTCATGACGTCCGAAGAAGCGATGGAGCGGTTCGCCCGCGAGCGGTACTTCATGAAGCGGCCCAACGAAGACGTCTACCGCATCGTGGAGCGCGAGCACTGAACGGAATCAAAACCAGCGGGTGATGCGATCCCGAAGGACCTCAAACGCCTGCGGAAGCAGTTGGGGCTCGTAAACCAGTACGAGAGCCGCACCGAATAGCGCTCCCACCAAGTGGGCGTCGTGTGCAATCCCTGTTCGTCCCCGTCGGTTCATGTAGGACTCGTACAGGAAAAACAGCAGGCCCGCCACCACGGCGGGCATCGGAATGATGAACATCATCAGCAGGGTGCTTGTGGGGTACATCAAGATGAACGCCATCATGACGGCGGATACGGCCCCACTCGCGCCGAGCGATGCGTAATTCGGATCGGTTCGATGCTTGGTCAATGCCGGTATGGCAGCCGCCACGAGCCCCCCGAAATAAAGGATGGGAAACGTCCAGTTCCCTGTCAAACCAAAAACCGGTGAATCGAGTTCGCCCGCGCGAAAGGCCTCCTCGACGCTTCCACCGAAACTCCAAAGCACAAATGCATTGAGAAACAAGTGGGTGGTATCCGAATGAATGAAGCCGTGAGAAATTACGCGATGCCATTCCCCGTTCTCGTAGACCCGGTGGGGAATCATCAGCCACTTCTGCAAGAACTCAGGTCGCTTGAACCCGCGATAAGAGGCAACGAGCGTGATCCCGATGATGGGGAGAAGCCACCCCATCAGCTGCTGTGATCTGCAATGATGCGCCACCCCTCCTCCGTGTACGCCCAAACCAAGCTGTAGTGCCCCGAAATGGGTTCACCACCTAGACGATCGATGCTCCACTTGCCGACAACGAACCCATGCTCCGCACCCAGTGGAATCCAACGCAACTGCTCGAACGCGAGAACACCGCGTGCGTTCCCATCGGGGTATGCCCGCTCGTAATTTGCCAACACCGCATCGTATCCGTACGTCAATCCACGGCTCCCGATGAACAGCAAGCTGTCGTCTTGGAGGTAGCCCGCGGACATGAATCGTTCGATGTCGCCCGCATTCCAGGCCCGGACTTGCTCTTCCATTGCGGATTGGATTTCCAAGGGGAGCGAAGTAGACGGAACGGACGATTGGGGCTCGCTGCATCCAAATAGGACGCAAGCGAAGAAGCCCACAATCCAGGCTTTAGACATTGAAACGGAAATGCATGACGTCACCATCTTGCACAAGGTACTCTTTTCCTTCGACTTTCAACTTACCCGCTTCTTTCACAGCGTTTTCTGAACCCAATTGCACGAAGTCTTCGTAGGCAATGACCTCCGCGCGGATGAACCCTTTTTGGAAATCCGTGTGAATGACACCCGCTGCCTGCGGGGCCGTGAATCCGCGTTTGATGGTCCAAGCACGGACTTCCTTGACCCCTGCCGTGAAATACGTCTGGAGGTTGAGCAGGCCATAAGCGGCGCGAATCAGCTTCGCAACGCCCGGTTCTTCCAATCCCAAATCTTCCAGGAATTCTTTGCGCTCAGCAGGGTCTTCCAATTCGGCAATGTCCGCTTCGATGGCGGCGCCGATGACCATGACTTCGGCCCCTTCCGCAGCCGCCATCGCACGCACGCGCTCGACGTATTCATTCCCGGTCACCACGGAACCTTCGTCCACGTTGCAAACGTAAAGGACGGGCTTCGCCGTCAACAGCTGCAAGTCATTCAACGTGGGAAGTTCCGATTCGTCCACGTCCACCGCACGCGCCGAAATGCCCGACGACAACGCTTCGTGCAATCGGGTGTAGAGCGCGAGCAGTTTTTGGGCATCCTTATCACCCGTTCCAGCGGCCTTCTTCACTTTTTGCATGCGGGCTTCCACCGTTTCCAAATCCTTCAGCTGAAGTTCCATGTCGATGACTTCCTTATCCCGAAGGGGATCCACACTTCCGTCAACGTGCACCACATTTCCGTCATCGAAGCAACGCAGAACGTGCAACACCGCATCCGTCTCGCGGATGTTCGCTAGGAACTTGTTGCCCAACCCTTCTCCTTTGCTCGCGCCTTTGACCAATCCCGCGATGTCCACAATTTCCACAGTGGTCGGCTGAACGGCTTGGGGTTGAACCAATTCTGCGAGCTTGTTGAGTCGCACATCTGGAACCGTGATGACCCCAACGTTGGGTTCAATCGTGCAGAATGGGAAATTAGCGCTCTGGGCTTTTGCGTTGCTCAGGCAGTTGAAGAGGGTGGATTTGCCGACGTTGGGCAAACCCACAATGCCACATTTCAGGGCCATGGATTTCAGCTTTGAGAGGCGCGAAGGTACGATACAACCCACCCCGCGCGCCACTTGCACACACGTTGTTCACATGTCGCGCGTTTTAAGGATTGACGCGGTATTTTTGCCGTGCAAATCACCTTCCCATGTCCCACGACCTCACAGCCATTGCCCACCAAGTTCGACGCGACATCGTTCGCATGGTCCACGGAGCCGCTTCGGGGCACCCAGGAGGTTCCTTGGGGTGCACGGATTTGGTGGTCAAACTGTACTTTGATCGAATGCATGTCGTTCCCGAGCCATTCAACATGGACGGCACGAACGAAGACCTGTTCTTTCTTTCCAATGGACACATCAGTCCCATGTGGTACAGTGTGTTGGCCCGTCGAGGTTACTTCCCGGTAGCGGAGCTTGCAACGTTTCGGAAACTCGGCACGCGCCTTCAAGGCCATCCCGCTACGGAAGAAGGCCTTCCGGGCATCCGCGTGGCTTCGGGGTCGTTGGGCCAGGGATTGAGCGTCGCACTCGGAGCTGCTCAGGCAAAGAAATTGAATGGCGACGACCGGACGGTGTTCACGCTTCACGGCGACGGCGAGTTGCAAGAAGGCCAAATCTGGGAAGCCGCCATGTACGCCGCCCACCACCGCATCGACAACGTCGTGAGTTTCGTTGACTGCAACGGGCAACAAATCGACGGTGCCACCGACGAGGTCATGTCCTTGGGAGATCTTGAGGCGAAGTGGAAGGCGTTCGGTTGGCGCGTGTTGACCTGCAACGGCCACGATTTCGAGGACCTCGGTCGGGTCATTGCAGCGGCCGACGCCGCTCGCGGTTCCGGCATTCCCACGGTGGTGCTGATGCGCACGGACATGGGACGCGGTGTCGACTTCATGGAAGGCACCCACCATTGGCACGGCATCGCGCCCAACGACGAGCAACTCGCTCAAGCCCTTGCACAACTTCCTGAAACATTGGGCGACTACTGATGCGCCTTCTGCTCGCCGCATGCTTTCTTTGGTTTGCCACAGCGGAATCTGCTTGGGGCCAAACCGTGCGCGAAGAGTTGGGCGACCTGAGTGAACCCACCCGATTGCTCTTCGTGTTTGACGCTTCGAACAGCATGAATGCGTTTTGGGGCGGCACCCGGAAAATTGAAGCAGCCACCCGGCTCTTGGGCGAATCCCTCAATGAACTCTATGGAATCGAAGGGCTTGAGCTTGGGCTGCGCGTCTACGGACACCAAACCACTTTTGTCCAAGGTGAGCAAGACTGCGATGACACCGAACTCGTGGTTCCCATTTCCTCCGGCAACAACCTGCACATTCGACAAGCCCTCAATCGGATTCAAGCGCGCGGCACCACGCCCATTGCCCATTCGCTGGAATTGGCGGCAGGCGATTTCAAGGACACGAATGGGCGCAACGTCATCATCCTCATCACCGATGGCATTGAAGCGTGCGATGGGGACCCGTGCTCCGTCTCCCGTGCCTTGCAAGAACGCAATGTCATTGTCAAGCCGTTCATCATCGGCATTGGATTGGACGACCAGTTCAAGGACACGTTTCGCTGCGTGGGCAATTACTTCGATGCAACGGACACGGACATGTTCCGCGAAGTTCTGGACATCGTCATCGAGCAGGCCATGCACGACACCACCGTCGAGGTGGATTTGATTGCCAAGGCCGCGACCGGAGAAGCGCGACCTGAGTTCGAATCGAATGTGGCCATCACCTTTCAGGAGGTTCATTCGGGCAAGGTGACCGAGCGCTTCGTACACACCTTGAATCGACTGGGCCTGCCCGACACGTTGCACGTCGATCCCGTTCCCACTTATCGGGTTACGGCGCACACCATTCCGCCTCTTGTGCTGGATTCGATCCGCTTGAACGCGCGGTCGCACAACCGCATCGTGTTTCCGAATGCCGGTCAAGGGGTGGTCCAAACCGCGTTCGCCCGAACCGACCGCAATCCGTACGGCCAAACCTCCATTGACGTGCACCGCTCGGGCGAATGCGAACGCATCCATACGGTGCCACTGGGCGTCGATGTGAAGGTGCTCAATGGCCAGTACGATTTTTTGTTCGGTACGGTCCCTCCCATTTGGGTGAGGGGCGTCCAAGTAAGCACAGGAAGAATCGTCCCTGTGGAGATTCCTGCTCCCGGAGACCTCGTACTCGATGCAGGCGTCGCCGGGTATGGGGCCATTTTGGACGACGATGGCCGCTCGGTCATCAAGTTTGACTCAGGAAATCCTTCGGGACGCTACGTGCTGCAGCCGGGGACGTATCATTTGGTCTTCCGCGCACGCAGCGCCCAATCCACTGAATTATCCGTCCAACGGACATTCACCATCACCTCAGGCAACACCACCAATCTCACCACCCATGGTTGACTCTCGCTTCATTTCCACCATTGAGCCCACTGAAAAGAAAGACACCCGCAGCGGTTTTGGCGCGGGATTGCTCGCAATCGGTCAACAGGATGACCGCGTGGTCGGGTTGTGCGCTGATTTGACGGGCTCGCTGAAGATGAACGCGTTTGCAGATGCGTTCCCGGATCGGTTTTTTCAAGTGGGCATTGCGGAGGCCAACATGATGGGATTGGCAGCGGGAATGACCATTGGAGGGAAAATTCCATATACGGGCACGTTCGCGAATTTTTCCACAGGCCGGGTGTATGACCAAATCCGCCAGTCCATCGCCTATTCCGAAAAGAACGTGAAAATCTGCGCTTCGCACGCGGGCTTGACATTGGGTGAGGACGGGGCGACTCACCAAATCCTTGAGGACATCGGCATGATGGCCATGCTGCCGAACATGACGGTGATTTGCACCGCCGATTACCACCAAACGAAGCAAGCGACCGAAGCCATCGCTGCACACCACGGGCCCGTTTACCTGCGTTTCGGTCGTCCGGCGGTGCCGATGTTCCTGAAGCACGATGCGCCTTTTGCGATTGGAAAGGCCCAGAACCTCATGAGCGGAGATGACCTCACTTTTGTGGCCACAGGGCACCTCGTTTGGGAAGCGGTTCAAGCGGCGCTGGCCCTGCGCGATCGAGGCATTCACGCGGATGTTTACAACTACCACACCATCAAGCCGTTCGATGAACAGGCACTTCTCGACAGCGTGAAGCGAACCGGCCGAGTCGTGGTCGCTGAGGAACACCAAAAAGCAGGCGGCCTTGGGAGCATCGTGGCCCGGGTCCTGTCAGCCCATCACCCGGCGCACATGGAACACGTGGCGGTCGATGATCAGTTCGGTGAAAGCGGAACGCCGGCTCAGTTGATGGAAAAGTACGGACTGAATGCTGCGGCGATCATCGCCGCGAGCGAGCGGGTGTTGGCCAAGCGAGGCTGAAGCATCACGGGGCGAATGTTCCGGGCTCCATGTGCGCAATGACGCGATAAACCGATTGGGTCCAGGCGTCGTCCATCGGTGCGAGCGGCAACCTCACGTGTGGCTCGCACGTGCCCAACTGATGCAGGACCGCCTTGATGCCTGTTGCCGAAGCAGTCCGTTCCAACAAACGGAGCAACGGGGCCAACTGATGATGCGTGGCACGCGCTGCATGGAGTTCTCCAAACTGCGCTTGTCCCACCAAATCCGAAAACGCCTTTGGAAAGGCATTCCCGATGGAAGACAACGCAGCATCGGCCCCCAATGCTAGCAGCGGCAACGCCGAAACGTCATCCGCGCAAACGACCGCAAATCCGGGTGCCCGCGATCGAATCACCTCACCCGTTAAAGCAAAATCGCACCGGGCATCTACCCATCCTATGATGCCGGGATGGTTCGACAATTCCACCACCGACGCGGCCGTCAAACCCGACCCCTTGGGCCCCTTGCGTTGATGGAGGAGCATGGGCAAAGGAGCCGCTTCGGCCACCTCCATGAAGTGCTTGACCAATCCCGCCTGTGGAATTCCTGGGTCGTTCGGAACTTCGATGAGCACGCCAGCCACTCCCCTTTTCGGATTGAGCCGAGTTGAACCTTCCGGGAACTGCACAGCAAGCTCAGCCAGCGTCGCCTTCGTCGAACTGGAAGCCATGCCCAGAAACAGCGGCTTCTTCCCTTGAAGCAAGTCAAGCGCAAAGTCCACGAGGCGCTGTGACTCCTTGGGCGTGAGGGCGCGCGATTCAGATCCAGGTCCCAAAACGGTGAAGAAGTCCACATTGCCCTTCAGTGCACGCTGTAGGATGCGTTCGAAAGAAGGGAAATCGATTTGGTCCGCGGATGTGAACGGGGTGACCAAGGCCAAACCGTGGCCCATGATGTGCTTGGATGGCATCTTCATGTCAATTGCGTGGTGGAAAGGAACCGAATCATTCGATGAATTCGGTCGTACTGCGACTCGGTGTAAACGGGCTCGAACAGGATGTCATAATCGACGTTCCGAACCGGTTGACGAACAGCCACCTTCATCGATGCTTGTGCGGATCGGACTGCATGCAACAGCGGCGTTGGCAATGAGGTCTCGACGTTCATGAGCAAGTCCCATGGCTCATTGCAGAACGATTCCGCTGCTCCGCGAGGACGCCCCCATAAGTTGACGTCCTCTTTCGCGATGAAGCGAGATTGAGGCTGTTGGCTCATCCAATGAGGGAGGTCCTTGGGGGCCAAATCCACAAATGCAAAGCGAACCACCTCCACGTCGTGCTCCTTCGCGATGGATTCAGAAATCGTTTTCAACTCATTGAATCCCTGCTCATCTCGGTAGATGTAGACCAACGCCATCCGACGGGCGGACTGCAAGGAATGCCCTTTCAGGTGGCGAGGTACCTTGGGCAACCGCACGGCAAGGCGTTGGCGAAGTTGGTCGATCCAGCTCATGGGGTTCAAAAATAGGCCAAGGTGCTCGCCACTGCGACCTGGGCGCGCATTACATTTGGCATGATATTGGGTAACAAGTTTGAAAATTCAGCAGCATGAACGCGTTCATTCGTTTCTCTTATGCCGTGTGGCTCGTGGCCGCCGTTTCATTGATTGTCGGATGTGGGAACAATCCCATGGGCTCACAAGTAAAGGAGCCTTTCCAGGGCAACAAGTACGAATCCAACAACCGGTATTTTCGCTCAACCGGCAAAGCGAGTTCGTCGAAGGACGCCATTGCCCAAAGTAAAGCTGAGATGGATGCCCGCACGGGGTTGGCACAGCAGCTTCAAACCACCATCCAAGTGGTCACCGACAATTACAGCAAAGACACGCAAGGTGAACACGTCAACGAAGCCGTTGAACGATTCGAAACCCTTGTTCGCGAGGTGACGAACACTACGCTGGCGGACATTCGCATCATCGGTCAAGAAAAGTACTTGAACGCCGACGGGATGTACACCGTCTATGTGGCCATGGAAATCAAAAAGGCGGCCATGTTCCGTACCATGAAGAAACTTGCCCGTCAGGACGCCCGCCTCAGTGCTGCCGCTTTGGAAGACATCGAACGCTTGCTCGACGAGAAAATCGAAGAGGCCGAGGGAGCGGAGTAATCAATTTACTTTGAACAGCGGCGCGAAGGCTTCGTGTACCTTCTTCATTTTCGGAGCGATGACCGCACGGCAATACGGGGCCTCCCCATTTAACTCGTAGTACTGCTGGTGGTAATCTTCAGCGGGGTAAAATGCCTGTTCAGGAGCAACTTCCGTTACGATGGGGCCTGACCAATGCCCCGAAGCATTCCACCGCGCAATGGCTTCCAGCGCTTGGGTCTTTTGTTCTTCTGTTTGGAAGAAGATGCAGCTCCGGTATTGCGTGCCCACATCGGCTCCTTGCCGATTCGGCGTGGTGGGATCGTGGGCGGTGAAGAAGACATCGAGCAAGGTCTCGAAGGGCAAGATTTCGGAGTCGAAAGCAACTTGGACCACTTCAGCGTGTCCCGTTCTCCCCGTGCAAACCTCTCGGTATGCAGGGTTTTTGATGTGGCCTCCCATGTAACCGCTCGTGGCGGATTCAACTCCTTGAAGCGACTGGAAGACCGCTTCGATGCACCAAAAGCATCCTCCTCCCAAGGTGATGGTTTCCATCGTCTGTGCGTTCATTTGAGTCATGAACAACCCGAACACCATGAGGGTTCCAAGTTGCTTGGCTTTCCGCTTCACCAAGTCCATCGGGCAAAACAGAATTGCGTGCTCACATCCGATTGAATGCTGTTCCAGATGGCTTGAATGTCACCTGCACGGAGTCCCATCTCAAACCCGCTGTTCTCAAAACGGAACACACTGCCAACCGGAAAGCGCACCCCTCGTTCAGCGGTGTGGCTGATGCCTACGTCGATGCGCCAATTCGCCAGCAGCTGCATGACCATCGATGCGCCCATTCGACTCCCTACCCCTCCCAACCGATCGCGGTTGTCGAAGCTCGCGTCTGCTGCCAAGAGGACGTTCTCTGTGGCGCGGTACCCCCCGCCCAAATGAACGCGACCTGGCATGGAAACACGGCGCACCTCAGCCACTCCCGATTCAAACCAAGTGGACGGGTTCAGGGATGTCGTCATGAGCTGAACAATTTGAGCGGGTCCGGTTGCTGAAGCGGCCCAGTTCTGCAACGCGTCGTCCACGGAGTAGCGCTCTCCCCTCCACTCCATGACGCCCATATTGGTCACGGCTGCGGACACCCAATGCCCATCCGGGTGACGCATGGTGGCCCCCAAATCCCAACTCCAGCCTTGGCCAACAGGTCCCCACTGCCGCAGCCCCTCAAAAGTGGGCGAAAGCGAAACCGAATCCAACTGCGGAACTTGAAATCCCGAGGAGAATGCACCAAATGCGTCCAATTCACCGTTTTCATCAGCCCGAACCTCGAAGTATCCGTTGCCGAGTAGAAGCCGTCCTGTGATCCCGGTGTGCAATTGCCAGCCCTCTTCGGCTCCCCATTGCTTTGAAATTCCCAACTCGTGACTTCGCAGGTACTGGAATCCCAGTCGGGTCTCACCCAACAAATCCCCTACGATCGCATCCCCTGGAATCAAACTCACCACTTGATTCAACAAGTCGAGCGTATCCAAATTGATGTCCGCCAATGAAAACAGGCTGTCGTTCACCAGCACAGAAGTGAAGACATCGGAAGGTGCTCCCCCGAGGAGCACTTCGGCTGCGTTGCCATCAAATCGCACTTCTGACAAGAAGTGTTGCCGAGAACGGTAAGCAAAGCCCCAACGCTTGCCTTTTCTGAAGGTTCCCGCTACCGTAAAATTGCCTTGCGTGTTGATGTCTTCATCCACAAGCCGCTCCACCCATTCTTCACGGGTCAAACCGCGCCAAGCATCTTCGTACCCTGTGCGATTGAACACATCGCCCCACAAGTCCTCACGTCCTAAAACCGAAGATTGCAGACCAAACCCACCTTCAATGGATGCAGCCGCTCCGACCAAGTCTGGGTTCAATCCCGAGGCCGTTAGGGCGCTCGGATTCCAACCCAGGGCCCGGTAATCCGAAGCCAATGCGAACGGAGTGGCTCCTACGCCGATCGGTTCGTTTGCGAATTGAGCGGACGCGCTTGCAACAAGCAGGGGCGTCAACAAGAGGATGAGGGCGCGTTGATGCATTGCCCTAAGTTATTGATTACAAAGGGATGTTCCAACCAAAACGGTCTTCAATTCGCCCCCGACGCAAGGCATCCAATTCTGTTGCGATTTGCGGTGCAATCCTCCACTCTTGGTAATTGGGCAAACTCAGTTCCTCCGACTCAAATGCGATCAGTGCCATGGGCGCAATGGTCGCTGCGGTTCCCACTCCGAAGGCCTCGGTTACCTTTCCAGATTTCAACCCATCACGCAGTTCTTCCACCGAAATCCGACGCTCTTCCACCGGCATCCCCAAGCCACGTGCAAGCGCCAAAACCGAATCCC
>JAUICJ010000034.1 GCA_030427925.1 Bacteroidia bacterium
CGGACGACGACGGTTCTTGCACCTACGCCGAAGCCGGCTACGATTGCGATGGCAACTGCCTGAACGATGCGGACATGGACGGCGTGTGTGACGAATTTGAAATCCAAGGTTGCCAAGACGAAACCGCTTGCAACTACAACGCAGACGCGACCGACGCAGGGGACTGCACCTTCGCCGAAACGGGCTACGATTGCGACGGCAACTGCTTGAACGATGCCGACATGGACGGTGTGTGCGACGAGTTCGAGGTGGGCGGCTGCACGGATGAAAACGCACCCAACTACAACGCGGATGCTACGGACGACGACGGTTCGTGCATCGTGTGCGATTTGGTCGCGGAAGCCGTAGTGACGGATGCGTTGTGCGCGGGCTCCGCAGACGGCATGGTGGACGTGAGCGTCACGGACAATGCGGGAGACGCTGGAGCACTGACGTACACGTTGGGCGACACCACGCAGGACAACGCGATGTTTGTGGGGTTGGCAGCGGGTACCTACACCATCGAGGTGATGGCTGAAAATGGCTGTTCGACGGCGGTGGAGTTCACGGTTGGAGAGCCGGAAGCGTTGGTGGTGACCATCGATGCGGTGGGTGATGAAACCGCGGCGGGTGCAGGATCCATCGAGGTGACGGTCACGGGAGGAACGGAGCCTTACACGTTCTCGTGGACGGGCCCCAACGATTTCACCAGTGCCGATGAAGACCTGACGGGATTGGCAGCCGGCGCATACGACTTGATCGTTTACGACGATCACCAGTGCAGCGCGGAGGCTTCAGCTGAAGTGGATGATGTGTTGAGCATCGAGGGAGTGGATGGATTGGTTTGGTCGGCGTACCCGAACCCGGCGACGAGCTCGTTGTGGGTGAGCGTGGATGCGACGGTGGCCTCAGCGACGTTGCAAGTCATGGACATGCAAGGACGCGCGGTGTTCAGCCAGGAAGCTTTGGTGATCAATGGATTGATCGAACTGAACGTCGAAGGCTGGGCTGCGGGCCCGTACGTGATCCATGCAGCTGCAGGGGAGCAGGTGTGGACGAACCAAATCGTGGTCCAGCACTGATTGGATCCGGACTGATTGAGAAAGGCCCTTCCGCCCACGCGGAAGGGCCTTTTTCATTTCCAATCGCATCGGTGATCGCGGATGCTCATGGACCGAACAACCAGGCGGCAGCGGCCTCGGCCATTTCCCCGCTCGCATGCCCCACCCCGGGAACTTCGAACACCTCCCAATTCCAATCGCCCCCGCTCGCTGCCGCATCGTTTGACGCAGCAGCCCAAAAATGCAATCCCCGCTCGTACCGGTTCAATCCTTGTGCGTCGGCTTCGGGCGTATGAATCGGACCGGATGGACTCGTGTCCGCCGTCCCCAGTGAGATCACGAGCTTGCCATCGAATGCGGCAGGAAGTCCCATGCCACCGGTCGGCGCACCGAGCATTCCATAAGGATAGGCAACCGTAGCGTCGGTGGTGGTGTACCACCCGGAGTTCGCTGCAACGGCCCGGTTCACGGATTCACTTCCTGCAAACAGCATGAACCGGTGAACAAATTGGCCCCCAGCAGAATGCCCCCACAAATCCACTTGGCTGTCCGTCAATTCCGCCCAATCCAAGCACGCAGCAATCATCGGCTCCACCAGGGCGAATGTCCAATTCTCCACCGGCAATTCCAGGCCATTCGCATCGACCATGCCACCTTGCATGTAGGCTTCACTCCCCGGAAAATCCGTCGAATTGAACTCGGGCGCGAAGATGATCAGCCCCAACTCGTTGGCCGCATTCACCCAGTCGTCTCGGTATTCTCCGGCGTTGCGGTTGTTTCCGTGAAAGACGAACACCACTTCGTCCCCCGATTCGGCACCTTCCGGAACGCAGTAATGAATGGGGATGTTGCCCCACATGAAGGCGCCAGTGCCCGTCGCTGGCGGGTTCCAAGTGCAGGTTTGGCCGAAATGGCTGAGGATCTCCAACAAATCCCCCACCTCAACCATCCCATTGGCATTCACATCACCCGAGCAGGCCTCTCCGAACGCGCAACTTCCATCATCGCTTGTGGCATTGGGGTCGAAATTGGTGGCATGGGGGTACGTGCACCCCGGTGCTGAGAAGAATTCCGTCAGAAGGCAGCTGCCATCGTCCTCGGTGGCTTCGGGGTTGAAGTTGTCGGCGTGCGGCAGCGTGCACCCGAGGATGGCGGGCGCACAAGCGCTTTCGAATGTGCCCAAGGGGAAGGGGAAGGCGGCCGAGGAGTTGTTGGAAATGCCGGACATGGAGCCCATTGTGGTGGACCAAATCCCCTCACAATCCCGATGCGCCCATCCCAATGTGTATTCCCAATAGCTTCCCGTTCCATCGGCATCGGGATTTCCGTACCCATCAATGACCACGCCATTCCAGAACAATTCGATGGCGTCGTCGCCATTGAAATTGCAAGCCAGTCCGTCATCCACAAAATCGGGCGCCTCATTGAAAAAGGCGGTAAAAACCGGAACCTCCTTGGAAACCGCAATGGAAGTGCCTGCGGCCACGCTTACCGATGGAAAGGTCCATTCGGGCCCGGAGGATCCTGAGCCGTTGTTCGCTGTTCCCAAGCTGAATTGGGACAAATCCGCAATCGAATCCACCGCATACAATTCCACCGCTTTCGGAGCGCCGCTGATGGGGCCGTGGACGATGCCGACCAATTGGAGGGGCGCGGTTTGGCCTGCGCATGCCGCTGATAGGAACAGGGCAATGCCAGAACTTGCGCCCTGCCACCTCATGGAATCAGCACGAAATGATTTCGAACCACGCGCCCATCTTCACCCATGGCAATCACGAGGTAATGTCCGGGTGACCAATCCGAACAGTCGATCGCCGCGGCATTTCCAGGCTGGTACATCGCCTCCACTTCTCGCCCGCATTCGTCCAAAACGGAAAGTCGTTCCAGGCGTTCACTCGCAGCAATGCGGAGGAAATTCCGGGCCGGATTGGGGAACAACTGAAGGGACATGGCCGCGGGCGCGTCTTGCACAGAGTTGCTGATCGGGGAGTAGGTGCCCGTGGGAAAGGGTTCATCCGAGAACTCATTCGCCACCGGCCCCGTCAGGGCGTCCAACGAACTGATGAGCCAGTTGCCTTGAATGAACTCCACGCCATCAGGCCCCGTTCCGTTCACGCGGTAAGCCCAACCGCCGGCATAATCCCAAGGGCTTCCTGAACCGTCTTGGTCGATTTCACCAAATACGTCCACGCCGATGCCAATTTCAAACAGCTCAATGGCATCGTTCCCGTTGAAATTGCACACCGCGCCCGCGTCAACGAACGTGGGAGCAAAGCCGAAGAAGGAACTGAACGCGTCGGCGTCGTTGGCCACGTAAATGAACGTGCCGGCCTCGGCGGACTGGTCGGGGAAGGTCCACTCCACGCCGTCGGAACCTCCTCCATTTTGGGCCGTACCCAGGCCATATTGCATCAACGTCTCCAAATCGTCGAGGACGTAGAATTCCAACGCCTTCGGCGCAGAACCCGCGTGGATCACTCCCGTCAGAACCAACGAGTTGGACGGAACGAAAGGCGTTCCCATGCAATCGCAGTTCGCGTTGTACGCATCGAAAACCGTCATCAAATCGCCGTCATCGCAAGGGTCGTCCGGATAGGTGCAAGACAAGTCATCGACGGTCGCTTCCGGTTCAAACGAGCAGGACGATGGATCGGTGCATCCTGGGATTCCGGTCGAATTGTCGCAAAGGGGGTAGGGACAGGCAGATTGGTCGGTGGATGCTCCTGTGCTGCAGGACAAAGGAGCCACGAGCCAAGTTCCCGGAGATTCCTGAAAAGCCCAGGAGTCGGTGTATTCCCATTCGGTGCCGGTTCCATCGACATCGGCTTCACCGAAGGTTTCGATGACGGAACCGTTGCGAAACAGCTCGATGGCGTCGTTTCCGTTTTGGTTGATGACGCTCGTCGCTTCAAGGACCCAATCGAACTCCGCAATGCAAATTCCCAGGTACGCGCTCATCGCAGGGACAGAACGCGCGAGCAAAATGTGTTCGCCCGCAGCCACCGATTGCGCCGGAAACGTGTATTCCTCGCCATCGGTGCCGCCCCCGTTGTTCGCCGTGCCGAGGCCCCATTCGGACAGATCCGAAACGGCTTCAACCGCCATCAAGTGAATGGCCTTTCCGTCGCTACCACCAGAAGGAACATCGAAATCCAGCACTCCCATGAGGGTGAGGGAATCCAACGGGAGGGAGGCACTCGTGGATGAAGCGATCATCAACCCGAGGGTTGCAGGAATAAGGAAGCGGAGATCCATGGCTGTTGTTGTGAAGGATTTGGTCGGAAAGTTCAGAAAAAAAGCGCACCCACCGCCCGAGGGGTGAATGCGCTTTTTGCAATCCAAAGGTTCGGAATCAGTTGCACTCGGCTCCGAAAACGGACAAGAACGACAGCAAATCCGTCGTGCCGACGGCTCCGTCGTTGTCCAAATCACCCGGGCAAGCTGGACCCAATTCAAACGTGCACGAGCCATCGTCCATGTTCGCTTGTGGGGAATAATTGCTGGCCGTTGGGTAAAGGCACCCCCAAACCAAACTCGTCGCGCACGAACCGTTGTCCACCGTAGCATAGGGATCGTATTCCAAGTAGAAGGGGTCGGTGCACCCTTCAATTTCCGCGACCGCACATGCGGGGTATGGGCACGATGCATCTGCGAGGGACTCCGTGCCGTCGGTGCAATCCACGGTGCCGTAAATCCAACCGTCGTTCGACTTGTAGGCCCATGAATCGGTGTATTCCCAAGGTTCGCCGGTGCCATCGACGTCCACGTCACCGAAGGTTTCAATCACCACTCCGTTTTCGAAGAGTTCGATGGCATCGTCTCCGTTTTGGTCAGGCCAAGACGCGTCTTCGATCAGTTGCTCGAAATTCGCGAAGCAATCTCCGAAGTATGCGCTCATTTCGGCAAGGTCGCGTGCCAAGAACACGTCGTCACCCGCGGCCACGGAAATGGCTGGGAACGTGTACTCTTGACCGTCTGTTCCCCCTCCGTTGTTGGCCGTTCCAGCTCCGAAAATGCTCAAATCGGCAATGTCAGCGAGCGCAACGAAATGAATGGCCTTGCCGGTAGAACCCGCGCTGGGCGTGGTGAAATCGATGATTCCTTGGAGCGAAAGCGCGTTCGTCAAACCGCCCAGGTCATAAATGCAGGATCCGTCGTCTACGTTGGCTCCCGAATCGAAATTGAGTGCCGTTTCGTCCATGCATCCACCAAATTCACAGCAATCTGCGCACGCCGTATTCGCATCGGCGTTGTAGTTGTCTGCGGCGTCGGTCATGCACCCTTCAAGAACAGGGATGCAGGATCCATCGTCTTCCGTGGCCCCCGAGTTGTAATTGAAGGCGGTCGGATCGGTGCATCCGGGGATGACTTCCGGGATTTCGCAGAACGGGTAGGGGCAAGAAGAGTCGAAGGTGTCCAGCGTGTTGTCCGTGCAGTTCACTTCCCCGTAGGTCCAAACGCCATCCACTTTGAACGCCCACGAGTCCATGTATTCCCAAGGCTGCCCCGTTCCATCCACATCGATTTCGCCGAAGGTTTCGACCACCGTGCCGTTCAAAAACAGCTCGATGGCGTCATCTCCGTTTTGGTCCGGCCAGCTCCCGTTCTCGATGACGTGGTCGAAGGCCGTGTAGCACAAACTGAAATAGGATTCCATGGCAGCAGCGCTGCGCACGACAAGTACCGATTCTCCAGCGGCCACCGACAGGGCCGGGAAGGTGTACTCTTGACCGTCGGTCCCGCCGCCGTTGTTCGCGGTTCCTGCACCATAAATGCTCAAGTCCGGAATGTCAGCCGTGGCAGTCAAGTGGATGGCCTTGCCGTCCGATCCACCGCTGGGCACGGTCAAGTCGAGGATGCCTTGGAGCGCCAAATCGGATTGCCCGTTCGATGAGCCCATGAGGCCCAACAACCCGCCTGTAAAGACTGCGAGTCGCGTAGCTTTGCGCAATGAAATCATAGCCATGTTTTTGGTTCGGTGTATAATTTACAACACTTTGCAGTATCCTAGGGTATTTTCGATGGGGAAAATTTCAAGCTCAGCTAATATTTGCCTCGCGATGGGCGTTGTGCTCGTCGCCGGCATCTTAACCGGATGTCGTGAATCACAACGTCCGGTAGACAACCCCGATGGATTCCAATTGAGCCGGGGTTCAGGGGAATTGTTTTGGGACACACCGGAAGGTGCGACGGTGGAGGAGTTGCGCGTTCTTTCCTACATCCCGCTGACGGGGGCCATCGAAGACATGCCGGTGCTTTTCATATTCCACGGTGCGGATCGGAATGCAGCGGCCTATCGGGAGATCTGGAAGGATCTCGCCGAAATCAGGGGGTGCATGGTGTTCGTTCCGGAGTTCACGGAACAGGATTTCCCCGGGAGCACAGCCTATCAACAGGGGAGCCTGATGGGCATTGACGGCTCGATTCGACCGGAGGAAGAGCGCTTGTTCAGCCTCGTGGAGCCGTTGTTTGACCACATCGTGGAGGAGCTTGGAACCCAAAAGGTGAATTACGACGTTTGGGGCCATTCCGCGGGGGCACAATTCGTGCATCGCTTCGTTCTGTTTGCGGGCGAACTGCGACTGCGTAAGGCCGTCGCGGCGAATGCTGGATGGTATACCGTGCCCGAGTCCAGTTCAGCATTTCCCTATGGACTTGGTGGCAGCCCGGTGGGGGAAGCGGGGTTGGGCATCCCGTTCAGCTTGGAGTTGTCCATCATGTTGGGGTCGGAGGATACCGCATTCAACGAGACGGCTTGGTCGGGTGCGTACGAACAAGGTGATAGCCGCTACGATCGGGGGATTTATTTCCATTCGCGTTCGCTCGCGCAGGCGTTGAACTTGGGGCTATCTTGCGCGTGGCAGTTGCACGAGGTTCCTGGGATTGGGCACGACCCACAAGGCATGGCCGAGGCTGCAGCTCCGTTGTTGTATCCATAAGAATTGCTGCATGAAGTGGATGAATCGAACTTGGGGGGTAGGGGCGTTGATCGCGATGGGATTGGTTTGGGGTTGTGCCAAAACCGATGACGTCGAAATTCCCATTCCCACCGATCCCAACGCGGGGTACACGTTCCAAATTCCCGACCGGGCTTTTGGGGAGTACTTGGTCTTTCTCGGTGTGCCGGGAGTTCAAGAACGGGTGGATACGCTGACAACGGGAGCAACGCAGACGAATTACTACCTGAATCCCGAACTCGTGGATGCCGTGAATAGCCTGCAACTGAGCAAGACCAGCGCCAACGTTTCGGCACTTGAGGCCGCTGGAGTAGCGACGGCGGCTCAGAAAATCATGGACCTGAGCGGCATTGAATTCTTCTCAGGATTGGACACGTTGGTCGTGACGTCCAATGATTTGGTCAACTTGGATCTCTCTGGAAATCCGGAGTTGGTCGAATTGAGCATGAACTTTTGCAAAGTGGAAGCCCTCGACTTATCCGGCTGTCCGAATTTGCGCAAACTGCGTTTCCGGGGAAGCGCTCAGGCCGCGGCGTTGTTGAGCGAGTTGGATTTGTCCAACAACCTGGAATTGAGGCACCTTCACCTTCGTTCGCACCAATTCACCGCCATTGATTTGTCGTTGAACAGCGCATTGATTGAAGAAATTGACTTGTCAGATAACCCCGGGCCGGATGGGAACAACGCCACCGGGGACATCGCCATCCCGGCTTCCATTTACAACCAAGTTCAAGCTGCTGGGGGGATTCTGTTGGGCGTAATTCCCGAATGATGCTGGGATTCGGGCTGGCCTTCGCTGCGGTGGTGGTGGCATTCGCTGGTCGAGCGCTGATCAAGGGCAGGCAGCCCCAGTGGGTGTTGTTGTTGGCGGGATTGGTGATGCTCGCGATGGCCGGCTTGTTGGGCAGTTCGGTTTCCCTGGACGAAAGCACGGGCTGGAAGGGATTCGATTTGTTCGCCTTGGTGGTGGAATCTTTGCGATCCAAGGCCGGTGGCATCGGGGTGATGATCATGGTCATCGCGGGTTTTGTGGCGTACATGGAACACATGGGGGCAACGGAATCGCTGGTTTCTTTGGCGATGCGACCGATTGAAGTGTTGAAGCGAACGCCCAATTTGGCCGCAGTTTTGGTGCTTCCCCTCGGGCAATTGCTATCGTTGTGTGTGCCGAGCGCAGCCGGTTTGGGCTTGCTCATGATCGCTTCGGTTCATCCCATTTTGCTTCGAATCGGCCTGGCTCCGGTGGCGTCCGTTTCCATCATCACGTTGTGCACCTGCTTCGACATGGGGCCAGCGAGCGCGAACACGGCTCGGGCCGCCGAGCTGCTGGGCATGGACAACGTCACGTACTTTCTGGAGCACCAGCTGCTGTTGGCCGGGTCATTCACCTTGATCATCATGGCCATTGTGTACGTGCAGCTCCGCCTTCGTCCCGGCGCAATGGGCGGGACGACACGGAAGGAAACCAAGGCTGCGGGCGACGCGCCGATGCATTATGCCTTGCTGCCCATCCTGCCGCTCATCTTGTTGATCGCATTCAGTGAATTTGTCCAGCCCAAATCCCATCCCATCGTCTTGGACACGTCGTCGGCGATGCTCATTTCATTGGCCGTCGCGGTGGGGGTGCACGCCGCTTCAGGGGCCACCGTGAAGACCATTGAGGCGGGGGTCAAGGCGTGTTGGCTGGGAATGGGGCGGGCGTTCTCGGGCATCGTAACGTTGATTGTCGCCGCTGACATTTTCGCTCAGGGGTTGATTCAACTGGGTTTGGTCGAGGGCTTGCTTGAATTGGGAGATGGCTTGGGGTCGGGAGCAATGGCCATTTTGTTCATTTTCGTAGCCCTCATATTCCTGGGGTCCATCTTGATGGGGAGCGGAAACGCGACGTTTTTTGCATTCGGCCCGCTCGTCCCAGGAATCGCCAACTCATTGGGCATTCCGGGGATTCGCATGCTCTTGCCCATGCAACTGGCTTCGAGCATGGGCCGGGCGGCCTCCCCGATTGCGGGTGTGGTGATTGCCACGGCCGAAATCGCAGGCGTAGAACCGATCGCAGTGGCTCGCCGGAACGCAGTTCCGATGGGCGTGGCTGTGATCATCATGATCATTGTCGAAACTGCATGGAGATGAAGTGGCTGAAAAACGTTGAACTGTATGCGCCGGCCCCCATGGGCACGGGTGACGTGTTGGTTGCCGGGGAACGCATCGTAGCCATCCGGCAATCGGGTGATCCCGAATGGGGACTTGTGAATGTTCCAGGGTTGGAGGTGGTGGATGGTCAAGGAGCGCGGTTGACGCCGGGTTTGATCGATCAGCACATCCACATCACCGGGGCGGGCGGCAAATACGGATTCGGTTCCATGACCCCTGAAGTCCACGTAACGGACCTCATTGCTTGTGGAACCACCACCGTGGTCGGCCTGCTTGGGACCGATGGCACCGCGCGCAGTTTGAACACGTTGTACGGCAAATGTGCGAGCCTCGAATCCGAGGGGCTCAGTGCTTGGATGCTCACGAGCTATTTTGGACTCCCGCCGAAGACGTTCACGAACAGCGTGCACGATGACCTGCTGTTCATCGATCGGGTGGTGGGGTGCAAGATTGCCATTGCGGACGTCCGCTCATCGTACCCGACGGCGCATCAGATTTTGGCCTTGCTTCGCGAAATTCAGGTCGGTGGGATGATTTCCGGGAAAGGCGGCGTTTTGCACCTCCACTTGGGGGGATTGCCTGAAGGCATGGACTTGCTGTTCGAGCTGTTGGACGCCTACCACGTGGACATTCGTCGGTTGTCGCCGACGCATTTGGGGCGCACGGAACAGCTGTTCGAGCAAGCGAAGGAGTTCGCAAAACGCGGGGGCATGGCGGATTTGTCAACGGGCGGGACCCAGTTTCGTCCCCCTTGGGAAATCCTCGCAGAGGCCCATTCGGAAGGCGTCGATTTGAACCGATTCACCATGAGCAGCGACGGCAATGCGGGCATCGGCATCTTGGACGATGCGGGAAATCTTGTGGGGTTCAAGAAGGCACCGATTGACCGAAACTTATGGAACCTGCAGCACCTGTTGCGCGAAACCGACGTGCCGGTGGAGTTGGCTTTGGGCTTGTTGACGACCGGGCCGGCGCGCACGATGGGGTTAGCGCAGAAAGGACGAATTGCGGTGGGGGCGGACGCGGACTTTTGCCTGTTCGATCAGGATTGGAACCTGCACGGGGTGATGGCGAGGGGCCGCATGCTCATGGAAGCCGGCGAATTGCTCACCACCGGCAATTTCTGAATCGGCCTCAGAATTGGATTTGGGTTTGGAAGGTCATGAACCAACCGCTGTTCGTCGGAAGGTCCGGGTAATTCCAGTAATCTGCCGCCAGCTGCAGCTTCAAGGCCTGCTCATTTCGATGCCACGTTAAGCAGCCGCCGAGGGCGTCCACGACTTGAAGCTGTGAAGCGGGTTGTTCAGCCGCAAATTCGGGAAAGGTTTGGCCGAAGCGGGCATCCACGGCCCACCCATTGGCAAAGCAGTATCCCATTTGGGCGTTGTAGGCATTGCCGAGCATGAGGTAGGTGCTGATTTCCGTGGGCATGAGCAGCGTTCCCAATGCGGCGTTCGTGTAACTGCCGTCGAGTCCAAAGGCCGCAGCGTTCACGTATTCGCCGAGGAAGGTGAAGCCTCGGTATTTGGCCAAAACATCCACGACATTTTTCAAGTATCCGGGAAGCTGTTGGTTGCCATCCGCATCGTACAGGGCCCACTCTCCATGGCTTTCCCCCACGGGGCCGCTGGCTCCATCGTTGTAGCTGGTGGCGATTCCCACCGCCATTCGGACGGTTGCGGTGCGCTCGAAATCCACCGCAGATTCGGCATCAAAGTCGCCGAACGGCAGGAGGTCCAATCGCCCTGCATATTTCAGCCCTCCTCGGTCCGAGTCGTTCGAGAGCGTACCGAAGCTGTTCAATCCGTCGCCCGATGTGACCGCCAGCATCGGACGGACCAGCAGGCCGCCTTCCTTCCCCCAATGGCCTCCGATGGCCAGTCCAAATTCCCGGCCGGTTTGTGAAAAAAGGCGGCTGACGAGCGAACGTTCCGGCATGGACAGATTGCCTTCGTAGAAAAGCATTTCACGGTTGTTCGCGATTTGTTGGAACTGCCCAAATCGCAACCACCAATGCGGTTGCGGTCGGAAATCGATGTAGGCGTCGAGCAGCGGCTGAGCTTGCGTGAAATCCCCCCGCACCACAGCGGTCAACCCCCGATCTTCATCGACGGCGCGAAAGGTCATGTAGGCCCGTCGAACGAACGTGCCCAAGGTCGAAGTGGAATCCAAATCCAAGGTCCTCCATTGAACTCCAGGTTGAGCCAGTCCTTCCAATGCAAAGAGATACTGCTCGTCCGGGAAGGAGATTTGGATGCCTTCTCCGTGCTGAACGCGGATCAAGCCGACATCAGAAGACTCGGAGAATTCGTCGTCCTGGCCTGTTGCGAAGAGGGGAGCCCAAGCACACAGGACGAACGCAATGCGAGCGAAGGAGGGGGAAAGCAGCGTGTTCATGGAAGGGGAAAGGATTCAGATTCAGGGATGCGATAAACGCAATACGTTTCGCCAGGCGCGGGGTCAATGACCCGGAACCGGACGAAGCCATTGATGGCTTCGGGTTCGACCAATTCGAACATCAAAGGGAACCGAGGGCTGGTTGCTGGATACCACATCGCGCCTGCAGGAAAGCTGACCGATTCGACGTGGGTTTCCGCGACCACCTTGCGCTCGAACAGCCCTTCAAAGGGTTCGGGAGCGAGCCGGTCCTCAATGAAAGCGTAGACTTCCGCGTTCGCGGTGACGGGACGCTCCAATTCGATTCCGGGCAATCCCAAGATGCGCAACCGTTCAATCGCGGCATCCGCTTCGGGGAGCACCACATAACCTGCAGGCCGGCTGCGGGAACGGGTCGCGATTTGGGCGTTGCTGTCGGAGCATTTTTCTTGGAAAGTCCGAATGCGCCCTTCGTGCAAATCGATGAGCTCGACTTCGCATCGTTGTTCTGAACGTTCGGAATCGATGACCACAGGCATTTGGTCTTCCAGAGCCCGCTTCCTCGCGTCCAAGATCGCCTCGCCGGAGGCAGCGCACGAGGCCAAAAAGCTGTGGGCCAATTCGTATGCGGTCTGCACCCTGCGCGGAAATCCCTTTCTTCCGAGCCCCACGCCTCGAATTTCGAGCAGCACCGACAGGCTGTTCGCAAGGCCAAATGAGGTCACCGACGAGCGCGGACTGCTTCCACCCGAACGAAATTCACGGACCCCGCGAACGATCATCGGGCGAAAGTAATTCGCGTGGCGCCGACCGATTTGGTCCATCGCAGCCTTTGCCGGATTGACCAACAATTCCACGTTCGCCTGCCTCAACGGTTCGGGGACATTCAGGTTGCCCGTGTACATGAACATCACGTCAAAGGGAGACGTCACCCCGAACGTCCCCATTCCCACGTAGTCCGCACGATAAGGTCGGTATTCATGGAAGTCGATGACCACATCGGCATCGAAGGCGCGAAAATCCTCCTTCAAGGCAATCATCTCGACGTTCGAGAGCTTGGATTGGTCTCGGTTCAAATCCAATCCATTGGCCGCATACCGATTCAAATTGTTCATCCCATCGGGATTCACCATGGGAATGACGCGAAGGGTCACCTCCTGCAACAGGTGCTCCCAAGGCCCGCCCGTTCCCAATTGTTGGATCATGGCCAACAGCCCTTCCGTGCCTGCGGGTTCGTCGCCGTGAATGCCCCCCAGCATCAGGATGCGAATGGGGCGCGGGCTCGCCTCACCGCCTTTTTCTAGGGCCAAAATGGGAACGCCTTTCGCCGAGAATCCGATGGTGTCCCGAGTCCAGCCCTGCTCGGAAGTCGCCCATTCATCCAAGAAAGGCAGCATGGACTTGCTCGTGGTGAAGCCCTTTTTCTTCGCAAAGGCCGGGGTGGTGAACACCGTGTCCGGATCGGGGAAGTACGTTTCAAGGATGCTCTTCGGGTCTTGGGCAAAGCTGCAACTTGCGAGGAGGCAACCGCCGATGAGCAGCAGGAGACGAGGGCTCATAAGGCAAAGGTGGTCATCATGCGAACGGTCCATTCCGTGCCGTCGAAGGTGTCACCCCGAGTGGTCAGGGCGAAGGGTTCGGCGCTCGTCCTGACGACGCCCAACTGCACCTTCGACCCGTAATCCCGACCAAAGTAGCGGCTGACTCCGAGCTCTTGATAGGCGTTGCGGCCATAAAACGTGGGGTTCAGAAGGAACGAATCAGCGGCTGGGGAGAGCTGGGTGATTCGGCCATCCACGGACCACAGGCTGGGGAAGATGTAACCGGCTTGGACATTGATGGCCGATCCGAGCATCATCCGTCCCCGCACGTAGGCGTCAACGCCGCCTTCGAACGTGGTGGAGACGGTGCCGTCGTTGCGGACCCGCTGTTTGATTTGGTCCACGGGCACCACCGCATCCGCCAACACCCATTCCGCGATGACCGTCCAACCGCGGTATTTGAACAGGGCATCAGCGCCTACTTTCCAATAATCCGGCAGCGCTTCATTGAACTGCTCATCGAGGTAGATGATGTCGCCGCTGGTCCGGCCGCGCCTGCTGCTTACTCCCTCGTTGTAACTGCCATACCCCGATACGACTAGGCGGGGTTGGACTTCCCGAACCAAATCCGCTTGCCGGTATTGGCCAAACGAACGAAACAGCCCAAACGGCAGCCACTCCACCCGCCCTTCATACTTAAAACCGCCGTGGTTTTCGGCCACCCACGCCGTGGAGCCATCGCCAGTAACGACGGACCCGGCAAGTTTCATCCAGCCGCGCGAGCCGGCGCGAATGCGGCCTTCAGCGAAGATTCCGAACTCGCGGATCGTTGAAAAGGCTGAGGTGAGCCGGCTCCGTTCAATCAATTGCAGCGATTGGGAACCGGTCCGCATTTCGAGGTTATCCGAAAGCGATGCACGTTGGCCAAATGTCAGCCGAAATCGATTGTTCGGGGAATACGCCAACCACGCGTCCATCAACATGCCCGAAATGGCATCGCCATCTCCCTCAGGACGAGCCAGTTCATACTGCAATCGGTAGGTGAACCGTTGGCTGGTCGACTGTCCAGAAAACCGCAATCGCATGCGCCGTGCTCGAAAGCGCCAATGCGTTTCATCGGTTCCCGCAAAGTGGCGCACCTCGCTCGACATTTGTGCCATCGCTCGAAACTGAAGCCCATAGCCCTCAGCTCGGTCCTTGAACATGAGCCCTTCTCCACGATCGTACACGTCCAAGCCCTGAACCGGTTGCTGAGCCATGCCACTGAAAAACCAATGGACTGCAAGGACTAAAAGAAGGCGGGTTTTGAGGGCCATCAGTAGAAAGGGGCTAAAAGTGGTTCAATGTAACCCAATTCATCAAATTACAGGGGCATCGCTTTAAGCAGTTTCGAAATGATCCGGGGGGCTATTGAGGCACCGACTGCGCGCTGCATCGGCCAAGTGCACTTGGCGCCTTCTGGCGTTCCGTTCAGGATCAGCGCGCCTTGAATTGCGCAATGGCGTTCCGCGTAAACGCGCTCAACACCAACCGACCACTGATTGCAGCGCGTTCAGAAAGCAAGCGGTCCCAGTCTTCAGTCCCCGCCCAGAAAATCGTTTTCAACTCCCGCATGGCCTCCGGATTGGACTCCGCCAACCGGTCCGCAAGGGCAGCAACGCCCGCATCCAGTTCTTCCACAGAAGGGTAAACCTCGGCGAAGAGACCATGTCCTGCGGCCCATTGGGCAGAGCGCCAAGAAGACGCGTCGATGGCCAATTGCGACATCGCTGAAGTTCCGATCTTCCGCTCCACCGCGGGTCCCACCACGAACGGCCCGATGCCAACGGCAAGTTCCGACAACTTCACCGAAGCGTGCTCCGTGGCCAAGCAGTAATCCACCGCAGAAGCCAAGCCCACGCCCCCTCCAACAGCCTTGCCTTGGACCCGGCCGATGATGAGCTTGGGGCAGGTGCGCATGGCATTGATCACCAACGCGAAGCCACTGAAGAATTCCAGCCCTTGTCCCGCCGTTTCGATGGCAATCAGCTCGTCAAAGCTCGCTCCCGCACAAAAAGCCCGGTCCCCGGCCGAACGGAGGACAATGACCGACGAGTCCGCATCTTCCCCACACCGCGTGATCGTGGCTGCCAATTCCCGCAGGAGCTTGCCGGGCAAGCTGTTGCTCGCAGGGTGGCTGAATTCAATCGTGCAAACGCCGTTCGATGCGACGCTCGACTGGACGGAACCGCCGGACACGTTACGAGCGATCGTTGATGTTCACGAAGGAGCGCTCCGTAGCTCCCGTGTAAACTTGGCGCGGACGGCCAATCGGCTCGCCATTCTCGAGCATTTCCTTCCATTGGGCAATCCAGCCGGGCAAGCGACCGATGGCGAACATCACGGTGAACATTTCGGTCGGGATGCCAAGGGCTCGGTAGATGATGCCCGAGTAGAAGTCCACGTTCGGGTACAAGCCACGCTGCACGAAATACTCGTCCTTCAGCGCCACTTCTTCGAGTCGCTTGGCCAAATCCAACACCGGGTCGTTCACCCCCAACTTCGCCAACACTTCGTCCGCTGCCTTCTTGATGATGCGCGCACGGGGGTCGAAGTTCTTGTAGACGCGGTGGCCGAAGCCCATCAGGCGGAAGCTGTCGTTTTTATCCTTGGCTTTCGCAATCCACTTCTCCATGTCCCCACCGTCCTCTTTGATGCTCTCCAGCATTTCAATGACCGCTTGGTTTGCGCCGCCGTGGAGCGGGCCCCAAAGCGCTGCGATGCCTGCGGAAACGGACGAGTAGAGGTTCGCTTGCGATGAGCCCACGATGCGCACGGTGGAAGCCGAGCAGTTTTGCTCGTGGTCCGCGTGCAGGATGAGCAACTTGTTCAAGGCCGACTCAATGACCGGGTCCACCTCGTAGTTCGCGGTCGGCAACCCGAACATCATTTTCAAGAAGTTTCCGACGTAGCCCAAATCATTGGACGGGTAAACCGTCGGATGGCCCATGTTGTGCTTGTACGCTTGCGCCGCCAACGTGGGCAACTTCGCGATGAGGCGGTGGATGGTGCGCTCGATGTCGACGACTGAACGGTTCGGGTTTTGGCTTTCGGGGTAGAACGTGCTCAAGCTCGAAATCATGGAGCTCAGCATGCCCATCGGGTGGGCGTTCGGCGGAAACGCTTGGAAAAAGCGCTTCATGTTCTCGTGCACCAGCGTGTGGTGGCAGACGCTCGTTTCGAAGTATTCGAGTTGTTCTTTGTTCGGCAATTCGCCGTAGATCAACAGGTACGCGACCTCCAGAAAGGAGGCGTTGTCCGCCAGTTCTTCGATGCTGTACCCCCGGTGGCGCAGCACGCCGTTCTCGCCGTCGAGGTAAGTGATGGCGCTCTTCGTGGATCCGGTGTTTTTATACCCAAAATCCAACGTGATGTAGCCCGTCGAGGCCCGCAGTTTTGAAATGTCAATCGCCTTCTCGTTTTCAGTTCCAACGATGACGGGGAATTCGTACTCTTTTCCCTCCAGAATAATGCGGGCAGTCTCGCTCATGGTGTGAATTTTATCTCGGTTTCATTAACAGGCGTGCCCTCGATTCGGTTCGAATGCCAGGCCAAATTCGGTGCAAATATACAGCACGCGTTGCCCGCGAAACGCGACTTGCGTCCCCCTCAAATCCCGAAACCTTCGAAAAGAACTTAAAAGGTCGGCGCGAAGCGTTCCTTGTACGCGTCCCACTCCGCTTGCCCGCTGCCTGCGTACCACTTTTCAGCGAAGTAGCGCAGGAAAATCTCAAGGTTTTGGGCGGTCTTGTAGCCGGTCAACGGGGTGATGATGTCGCCCTCGGCCGTCATGAAAATCAACGTCGGATAGGCGGTGACACCGAGTGCCCGGGAGAGCTCGTGCGGGGTGTTGCGTCCGCGGGATGCGGGGTTGAAGCCGGGGTTGCTGAACGTTTGGCCTTTGAAGGTGACTTCACCGGCGGATTCGGCGTCGAACTTCACCGCGTAATAGTGATCGTTGACGTAGCTGATGAGCGCCGGAACCGTGAAGGTGTTCGCCATCATCATTTTGCACGGTCCGCACCACTGCGTGTACACGTCCATCATGATGGGGCGCGGATCTTCCTCCGCAGCGGCCATCGCCTCTTCAATGGTCATCCAATTGATGTGGGCTTGCTGGGCATGGGCCGAGAAGCCGATGAACGCAACGAGGAGGGAGGCCAAAATCAAACGCATCACAATAGAATTTCCCGCAATATCGCAAAAGAAAAGCGCCCGAAGGCGCTTTTCGCATGATTTCACATGAAGGAAGCAACTCAGCTGACACCGTGCATCAACTTGTTGAGCGGCTTGCTGAGAAGGGCAATCAGGATTGCAATACCGACCAGAACCCAACCGAGTGTGGAGAAGACGTTGGTGTATTTGTTCAAGCCCGCTTCCATGACCTTGGATTGATGAGCCGAGAAAACACTGCTGACCGACTTGGATGCGGCATTTTCGATTTCGGCAAAGCCGTCTTTGAAGTACGTCCAAGTTCCAAAGTCAATGGCCTTTTCATCGTTGCTGTCGTTTGCTTTCAAGGTCTCTAGGTCTGTGCGCAACTCATTCCAGAGTCCTTCGTCGAGCCAGGACGCCATGGTCAACTCATTAGCAGAGAGCTTCGGGCTGTTCAACCATTCTCCGTATGTAGCCTTTCCCAAAGACTTCCGGAATTGCACCCACTCGTATTTGTTAGCGAACGTGCTGAACGAAACATTGGGGCCGCTTGCCTCATCCAATGGGACCCAATTCTCGAATTCTGTAGAACGTCCTAATTCCTCAAGCGCCTCCTTTACGGTTGTTTTGTCCGTCAATTGACCCTGTTCGACAGGCTGAGCTTTCTCAGCTCCATGACCTTCTGCTCCAGTCAATGTGGCAATTTGGCCCCCCAAAAAATTGGCAATAGCGAAACTCAAGAACCAACCGCCCATTGCCGTTCCTGCAATGTGCTTCGGACTCAGTTTCGTGACCATGGACAAACCGATGGGAGAAAGGAACAATTCACCCGTGGTGTGAAGGAGATACAAAATGATCAGGGTCCACAAAGGAACGAGGAATCCTTCGAGTTGCATTGCGAATCCCAATTTGGTTACCAAAAAACCCAATCCCAGTTGAAGGATGCCCAAAGCAAACTTCATCGGGATGCTCGGATTCTTCCCGGCTTCTGAAAGCTTCACCCACATGACCGAGAAAACGGAACCGAAAAGGATAATGAAGAATGGGTTGAAGAACTGCGTCATGGATGCAGGCATCTCCCAACCCAGAATGTCCCGGCTAACATTGCGGTCCGCAAACAAAGTCAACGACGTACCCGCTTGCTCAAAACACGCCCAAAATACAATGTTAATGAGCATGAAAATGACAAGAGCAATCATGCGCTGTCCCCAGACTTTGCCTTCTTTGAATCCACTTGAAATCAGAGAAAAAGCCACATAGCCAAACAGGACCAACAAAAGGTAACTCAGGATGTCGTTTTGGCTGATGAGGAAATAGCACAACGGAACAAGAATGAGCGATGCAATCGAGATGATCATGTAGGTCGGCAATCCGAACATTTTGGCTCGCCCTGCTTCGGTAATTTCCAGTCCAGGTGCTGCAGCGTAGTTTCCCCGTCCACTCCAAAAGATGAGCAATCCAAGGAGCATTCCAATCCCCGCGAGTCCAAAACCGTATTCAAATCCAAACGTTTCTCCAACATAGGCTACGACCGTAGTTGCGAGCAAAGCTCCAACGTTGATGCCGATGTAGAAAATGGTGAATCCCGAGTCGCGTCTTGGGTCCCCATCTTCATAGAGCTTGCCTACAATGGTTGAAATATTCGCCTTGAAGTAACCATTGCCAACAATGAGCGCCCCCATGCCAATCAACATGGCGTTTTCCATCTTCCAAACCGCAGCGCCAACCATCAAAAACTCGCCGATTGCCATCAATACGGCTCCTAACAAAATGGCAAAACGATAGCCCAAAAATTTGTCAGCCATGCGCCCCCCCAAAACCGGTGCGGCATAAATAAGTGCTGTGTAGGCCCCGTAAATCAGGCTCGCCTCCCTGTCTCCATTGTAGAGGGATTTAACCAAAAACAACGTTAGGAGCACGCGCATTCCGTAGTAGCAGAAACGCTCCCACATTTCGGAGAAGAAGAGCGTCATCAGCCCCTGCGGGTGACCGCTCACAAGCGATTTCGAAGATTGACTCATGGTGGTTTGAAGTTTCGGGTTTAGTCGAGAAGGACGCCGTCGTCCTTACAGGTTTTCTTTTACAAAGTCGAGCATCATATCAAAGAGGTGCAACCGCGTGTTGCCCCCGTAGATGCCGTGGTTTCGGTTCGGGTAGGCGAAGAAGTCGAAGTCCTTTCCTGCGGCCACGAGCGCGTTCACCATCTCCATCGAGTTCTGGAAGTGCACGTTGTCGTCCCCGCTGCCGTGGATGAGCAGCAGCTCGCCTTCGAGCAGGTCGGCAAAGAACACCGGGCTGTTGTCGTCGTAGCCGTCCGGGTTTTCCGCAGGAGTCTGCATAAACCGCTCCGTGTAAATCGAATCGTAATAGCGCCAGTTCGTCACGGGGGCCACGCTGATGCCCGCGCTGAACACGTCCGCACCCTTCGTCATGCAGAGCAGGGTCTCGAAGCCGCCATAGCTCCAACCTTGGATGCCGATGCGCTCCGCGTCCACGTACGATTGCTCGCCGAGCCACCGACCGAAATCGATGAAGTCCTCGGTTTCGAGTTTGCCGAGCTGCTTGTAGGTGCTGTGCTCGAATTCGCGGCCGCGGAATTGCGTGCCGCGCGGATCCACGCACGCCACGATGTAGCCTTCTTGGGCGAGGAGCTGATGCCAATAGTGGTTCGCGCCGCCCCAACGGTCCTCCACCATGTTCGAACCGGGACCGCCGTAGATGTTCACGTAAACCGGGTACGCGCGCGACGGATCGAAGTCCGCTGGCTTGATCATCCAGCCGTTGAGCTCGACGCCCGCGCGGTTCGTGAAGCGGAAGAACTCCTTCGGCGAAACGGCGTAGTTGGCGAGTACTTCGCGCAGTTCCGCGTTGTCCTCGATCACGCGAATTTCCTTGCCTTTCCGGTTCACCAGTGTGTAGGTCGGCGGCGTGTTCGCGTCCTGGTGCGTGTGGATCCGGTAGGCGAAGGTGCGCGAGAATTCGGCGGAGTGGGTGCCGGGGCGCTCGTCGAGCAGCGTCATTTGGCCTTTCAAATTGACCTTGGCCAAATGCTTTTGCGTCGCCCCCTTCATCGACCCCGTGAAGTAGACCTCGCCGGCCTTCGCGTCGTAACCCGCCACCTCGATGACGTCCCATTCGCCCGTCGTCAGCGCGGTGGCGCTGCCTTCAAAATTGCACAGGTACAGGTGGTTGTAGCCGTCGCGTTCGCTCGTCAGGACGAAGCGGGCACCGTCGGAAAGGAAGGTCAGGTTGTCCGTCACGTCGATGTACGTGTCGCATTGCTCCGAGTAGCCTTCGGAGGTCGGGATGCGCATCGATTTCGCCGTGCAGTCCGCGAGGAGCAGCCGCAGGTCGTTCTGGTGGCGGTTCATCATCGTTACCGCGAGCGTGGTCGGCTCGTGGGTCCACTGGATGCGCGGGATGTACTCCATTTGTGGGGTTTCGACGGTCCGGCTTTGGCCCGATGCCAAATCGTAAACGTGGATGCTCACCTGGCTGTTCTCCTCGCCCGCCTTCGGGTACTTGAACGTGTACGGGTCCGGGTACAACTCCCCATACACGGGCATGCTGAATTCACGGACGTTAGTTTCATCGAAGCGGTAGTAAGCGAGCCGCTGCCCATCGGGCGACCAAAACAGCCCGTTGTCCTCCCCAAATTCCTCTTCGTACACCCAATCCGTTGCGCCGTTGATGACCTTGTTGAACTCGCCGTCGGTGGTGACCTGTGTTTCGCTGTAGCCGTCAGTGATGAATACGTTGTTGTCGCGGACGAAAGCGACCTTGTCTCCCTCAGGCGAGAAGGTGGCGAGGCGCTGTTGTCCCAGGCTTTCGTCGGAGAGCGGGATGATGGAGCCCTCGCCTTCGCGGTCCCAGATGTAGTAGTCCGCGGTGAAGGAGTGGCGGTAGATCGGGGTTTGGTTGATCATCAGCAACAACTTCGATTCGTCGGCGCTGAAGGTGTAGTCGTCGATGCTGATGGAAGCGTCCTCGAAGGCCAGTTCGCTGGTCAGGAGGGTCGCTACGCGTTCGCCCGTCTTGTAGGCGTATTGCACGATTTCACTCCCGTTGTCGCCGCGCTCGAGGCGCGTGTAGTGCAACCCGTCCGCCATCGAGCGGATGCCCCAAACGTATTGCTGGGGAAACGTGCGGCTGTACCAAATTTTCTCATTCGTGAACCGCTCGGCCCCTTGGGCAACGGCGGTGGCGGCGGTCAGCAGGAGGAGCGCGGCTCCCGCCCACAGGCGAATCGAGGTCGTTTTCTGCATGGTTTCGTTCAAGTGTGGGCAATATACACGTTGCGGGGTGAACTTGGTGGGGGGCTGTGGGGCGTATGTTTGGGGTTGTGGAAAACTTGAATTGGATGGATGCGCTGCGCGCGCGCTTGGGTGAGGCCGTTTCGACGGATGCCGAGGTGCTCAGCGTTCATGCGCACGACGAAACGGAGGACTTGCGGTTTCCGCCGCAAGCGGTGGTCCGCGCTCGGTCGCGGGAGGACGTGGTGGCGACGATGGAGGTGGCGCATGCCTACGGAGTGCCGGTGACGGCGGCGGGGGCGCGCACGGGGCTGTCCGGTGGGGCGCTGGCGGTCAAGGGAGGGATTGCGTTGTCGTTGAAGGGCATGGATCGGGTGGTGGAAGTGGATTTGGCCAATCACCAAGTGCGGGTGCAGCCGGGCGTCATTGTGCAGGAACTGCAGGAGCGGGTGCAGCGCGACGGGCTGTTTTACGCCGTGGATCCCGCGTCGCGCGGCACGTGCACCATCGGGGGCAACCTGGCCGAAAACAGCGGGGGGCCGCGGGCGGTGAAGTACGGGGTGACGAAGGATTGGGTGCTCAACCTCGAAGTGGTGCTGGCCGATGGGCAGGTGATTCGCACGGGCGCCGATACGTTGAAGAACAGCACGGGGTACAACCTGACGCAGTTGATGGTCGGGAGCGAAGGGACGCTGGGGGTGATCACCGAGGCGACGTTGAAGTTGCTGCCTTGGCCTCGGCACAACGCGCTGATGTTGGTGCCGTTCGCTTCGGCGGATGCGGCGTGTGCGGCGGTGGCGGCGATTTTCCAGGCGGGGGTGCAGCCGTCGGCGCTGGAGTTCATGGAGCGGGACGCGGTGCGGTTGGCGCAGGACTTCACGGGCGACCACTCGCTCGAGGTGGGGGAGGACGTGGCGGCGCACCTGCTCATCGAGGTGGACGGGTTTCGGCCGGAGGAGTTGATGCCGCAGGTGGAGGCGTTGCTGCCGGTGTTGGAGGGGGCAGGTGCGGGGGAGCCGCTCTTTGCCGACGACGCGGCCGCGAAGGACCGACTTTGGTTCCTGCGGCGGCGGGTGGGGGAGGCCGTCAAGGCGGCGAGCGTCTACAAGGAGGAGGACACGGTGGTGCCGCGGGGCCGGTTGCCGGAGTTGCTGCGGGCGGTCAAGGAAATCGGGGGACGGTATGGGTTTCGGAGCGTGTGTTACGGCCACGCCGGCGACGGCAACCTGCATGTGAACATCCTGCGCGACGCCATGCCGCAGGAGGCGTGGGACGAGGAATTGCCGCAAGCCATTCGGGAGCTGTTCGCTGAGGTGGTGCGGCTGGGCGGAACCCTCAGCGGAGAGCACGGCATCGGCTGGGTTCAGAAGCCCTACATCGACCTCGCGTTCAGTGCCGCGCAGCTGGAATTGATGCGCGGCGTGAAGCGCGTGTTCGACCCGAAGGGGCTGCTGAACCCGGGCAAAATTTGGCCCGATTGAGCCCGCGTAAGCAGTTCAGTTGACGCGCGGCGCACCCCCGGCTCGTCGGAGCTTCATTCCGCGAGGAAAGCGCGCAGCCGATTGAGCGGTTCGGGTTGCAGGAGCTGTTCATTCACGAGTTGCTTGATGTGGGCGCGCGTCTCCGGTCGCGCATCCGCCATGTCGCTGAATTGCTCCTCGTGGATGTGGAACTGCAGGCGCAGGTAGGTGGACAAGAGTTGTTCCGCTTCATATTCCACGGACAACGAGGACGCCTGCATCATGACGTTCGTGATGGGGCGCGCCCAGTTGAACAGCCCCCAGTCCAGGCTCCCTTGCTCGTCCAGCTCCTTGATGTGGTTGCCGGTTCCCAAGGACAAACACCGGATGTCCTCCAACGCCACGCGCTCCCCCCGGTGCCCGTGCTTGACGACCTCCGCCACGGCGGCCATCGTCGGGTTGTTCACGTAAATGCCCCCGTCGATGCACACCCGGTCTTTCACGGTTCCTGTCCAGTCGGGATAGGCCATTTTGAACGATGGCAGGTAGGTCGGCGCGGCGGACGTGGCGCGGCACACCTCGCGCAACGTGGCGTCGTACCGCGCATCGGCGGCCTTCCGCGATTTGAACATCAGGACCTCGTTGTGCCCGATGTCGTACGAAGGGACGATGATGGGGACGAGGACATCGCTGAGCTTCAGGTCCCGGAAATTCCCGCGGAGCAAGCTGTCCAGACCGTCCGGTGAATAGCGCGGGTCGAAGGCCGCTTTGATGCCTCGGAAGAGCCGGCCGAGGGCGTTTTCTGCCGGCGGGAAAATGGTCGCGCCCTCATTTTCGTAGAGGTCGATGATTTGGCCCAAATCCATCAACGGCCGCTCCCCATCCGCACTCCCCGCCAACCCGCACGCAATGATGCCCCCCGTCGACGTCCCCGCGATCACATCGAACAACTCGTGAATGCGCTTGCCGGTTTCCCGCTCGATCCAGTCCAACACCATCAACGGCGCAATGCCGCGCAATCCGCCCCCATCGAGCGAAAGAATTCGAACCTTTCCCATGATGCGAACGAAGATACGCGCCGCGCTGAACTTCTTACCTTGCGGACATGGCAACGGGATTTTTTGCACTCCTCGACGACATCGCTTTGTTGATGGACGACGTGGCTTCGATGAGCAAAGTGGCAACGAAAAAGACCGCGGGCATCCTTGGGGATGACTTGGCGGTGAACGCGGAGAAGGCGGTCGGGTTCAAGGCCTCGCGGGAATTGCCGGTGCTGTGGGCCATCGTGAAGGGGTCCTTCCTGAACAAGGTCATCATCGTGCCGATCGCCCTGTTGCTCAGTGCCTTTGCTGCTTGGGTGATCGAACCGATTTTGGTGATGGGGGGGCTGTTTTTGGCCTATGAGGGCGTGGAGAAAATCTGGCACCACCTCAGGGGGCGTGCGCGTCCTGCGGCGCAAGAGCGGGTTCAGGCACCGGCGGTCTTGGATGAGAAACAGAAAATCCGGTCCGCGGTGCTGGTGGACTTCATCCTGTCGGTCGAAATTGTCATCATTGCCTTGGGGAGCGTCGCCGAGGCGGAATTGGCGGTGCAGGCGTTATCGGTTTCCGTGGTCGCGGTGTTGGCCACGATCGGCGTGTATGGACTGGTCGCGCTCATCGTTCGGATGGACGATGCTGGGCTGGCGATGATGACCTGGAAGGCGCCCGGCGCTCCGAAGGTCGGGCGTTTCTTGGTGCGGGCTTTGCCGGTCCTCATCAAGGGAATCGGAGCAATCGGAACGGCGGCGCTCATCCTAGTGGCCGGCGGAATTTTCGTCCACCATGTTCCCGGTGTGCACGAGCTGTTTCACGCTTGGCCCATGTGGCTGGCGGAAGTGGTCGCTGCGCTGGCAGCGGGGGCAGGCGCATTGGCAGCCGTGGAAGGCATCCGGTCGTTCCGTTAGTCGCGGACTTTGGTCAACAACTCGTGGTGTCGGGCCCGGATCGATTGAGCAAACGACTCTTCCGTTTCAAGTTGCCATTTCTTGCGGATGGACGTCCGGAGGTTGTACACGTGAGAAGGGGTGCAGGCCAATTCATCGGCCAAATCCTGCACGGTTTTATCGTGCATTGTTCCCCATGCGACCAGTTGCTCGGAAGGGGTCAATTTGTTCCAAGCGGCGGACACTTTTCGCGTTTCCGGGTGCCTGAGGCCTGCAACGAATTCCAGCATGCGCAACTCGGCCTCCGCTTGCTCCCGGTTCCCTTTCCCGTCAGCAAACCTCGCCAATTCGGGCCACCCCTTGAATCGAGTGCGCGTACGCCACATCATCCAGGCCGCCCGCGACATCAAGGCAAGCCCCAGCAACACCATCACGGCAATCGCCCAACCCTCCCATGTGGCCGCGACCGCGAATTCATGAGGCGTGTCTTCACCGGCCGTCCAAGATGCCAACGGATCCAATCCGGCAATCAACTCCTCCAAGACGGTCGCACCCGTGCTTACGCTTTCGGTGTCTGCTTGTTCACCCATGCTTCAATGCTGTCGTTGTCCGAAAGTTGCAATTTACGCTTGAGTTCCGACCGCATCATGTAGATGCTTTTCACACTCAAGTCCAAACGTTGTGCCGTCTCCTTCGCTCGTTCTCCGTCTTTGATGCCGATGAGCACCTCCGTTTCCCTCGCGGTCAGGGAAACGTTCAAGTCCAGGGGCGCCAAATCTTCAGCATGAAGCAGTTCAGCCAAGCTCCGACGGCAGGCCTTTGCATTCCCATCGAGCAAGGCACTGCGCACCTTCGTCAGCAACTCGGCCGTTCCCGCTGCAGTTCGGGGCTGCTGTCGCCGCACCCAAGCGAAGCTCGCCACCCCCACCACCAACCAAATCAACGCCAGCAGCGCGCCCCGAGCATTTCCGGTTGTTTTGCTCGCGTCGGCCATCCGTCCGGGGTCGATGAGTTGAGGGAGCTGATTCTTCGGCAACGCGCGAATGACCTCCCAGGGGGACTCGGCCTCCGTCCAGCGCGATTTCCAAGGTTCCAACATCAGCAAGGTCGGGCCAAACCGCGCAACAGCCCCCACCGAATCCTGCACGATGTGCTCACTGAATGCTACCTGATGCCGTTCAATCGGCAAGGGCGAGTCGATGGCAAAAGCCAAGGCCACCGCGAGGTGATAGAACTCCATGGACACGCCCGGAAGAAAGCCATCGAGCTTGAGGCGGTCGTAGGCGTCCATCGCTTCGTCCATTTGGCCCAATTCCAAATGAGCCAAGCTGTGATTGAGCAATATGAGGTCGCGCTGTCGCACGAACGTTTCGGCGTCGAGTCCTTCATCCAGCTGCTGGAGCAACCGGGCCTCCGCGGCTTCTGCCCACTTCAATCCATTGGTTGCATCCCCAAGGGCCATGCTGACGCTCGCGATGTTCATGATGCTGATGGCGGATAGGAGTTCCATGCCATACTCCGTGCTCAACTCGTACCAATGGACCGCATCTTCCAATTCGTTGTTGAGGTAGTAACACGTACCGATGTTTTGGGACAAACTCGCCCGTTCCTTTGGAACCTCAGTCAACGGCAGGCATTGCTCGAACCAATGTCGCGCCCGGTCAAGGTCCCCAAACAGGAATTCGTACACGCCAATCTCGCGCATCAGCTCAAATCCCTCAATGGGACACAACAGCGTGTCCAGCTCGGGCAGTTCCAACGCTTCGGGGTTGTCCGTGAACGCGTGCATGAGCAAGGCATGAGCGATGCGCAACGTGTCGCAATTTCCCGCGGCCAATCCAGCCGTTCGCAGGCGATTTCCTTGGTCGATGAGGTAGTCGTTGCTTCCTTGGCTCCGGTCTTGCCACTCGCGAACAGCGCGGTCCACTTCAACGTTGGCGTGAGGCTGCGCGAACGTCGTGGTGACATTCCGCCAAGCCCCCAGGCACAACAACAGGACAATCAAAAATCGCATCGGTCAAATCTCGAAAATAGTCTTCAAACACAAGCTCGTTCACATAAGTTCACATATCTGTGATTGCGTGCAATTTCTTCATGTAATGTTCTAATCCTTGTGATTCGTGGTCTGCGGCGCAACGAGTTGTGGTTGGCTTCGCGTAATTCGCAATGAAATTCTGTCGAAGAAATGAATAAATTCAGCGCATTTTTGGTCGTCCTAGCGGGAAGTTTACTCGCTTTTGGAGACGCTTTTGCTCAACAGCAGCAAGCGGTGACGGCGAACCACGTGGGAAGCAAGGTGTATTTGGAGTTGGCCTTGCCTGCTCTGCAAGCCGATTTGGATTCTTTGTTTTCGCAAACTGCTGCGGGATCAGCAGCCATCCAGTCGCTAACGTGGTCCGACGTGCTGGGCAATGGCACGAATCCAGGAATGGACGTGAGCTTCAGCGGCTATGCGCTGAATGGAGCAGGCCAAATCACGACCACGGGCACCTTCACCGGTGACAGCTTGGTGTTGAACAAGGATGCCGAGATTGCGGGTCGCTTGAGCGTGACCGGGGTGACGTCTTTGGCGGATTCCTTGTTGGTTCAAGGGGTCGTCGAGTTCGGTGACTCGTTGCGGGTCGTCAAGGCGGTGAGCATCGGGGAGCGCCTCTACGTCACGGGCGTGACGGCCTTGGGTGACAGCTTGAACGTGGTCGGCAACGTGGGGCTGGAGGCGATGCTGGAAGTCGCAGGGGCAGCGGTGTTCCAATCAACCATCGATGTGACGGGCACTTCGACGCTGCGCGATACGTTGTACGCGGGGGCACCCGCACTCTTGAGCGACTCGTTGGATGTGTTGGGCAACACGCACCTGCATAGCGATTTGCAGGTGGATGGTGCGGTGAATTTCGGCAGCACCTTGGGAGTGACGGGCGCGACGACGCTTTCGGACGACTTGAGCGTGAGCGGCGAGACGACGTTGAGTGACACGCTGCATGTGAACGCACCGGGCTTGTTCAGCGACAGCTTGTACGTTGGGGGCGGCGCGTCGTTCGGCGAAGACGTGACCATCACGGGCAACTCTTCTGTGGGTGGTACGTTGGATGTGACGGGCGCGACGACCCTTTCGGACGACTTGACGGTGAGCGGCGAGACGACGCTGAGCGACACGTTGCATGTGAACGCGCCGGGCTTGTTCAGCGACAGCTTGTACGTTGGTGGGGGCGCGGCGTTCGGCGATGACGTGACGATCACGGGCAATTCGTCGGTGGGTGGCAATTCGTC
>JAUICJ010000003.1 GCA_030427925.1 Bacteroidia bacterium
GTGGTCGTACCCGGCATGCCGTTCGTAGCATGCTCCTCAACCGTCATGGTGTAAACGGGACCCGTAGGAGTTCCTCCACCCGAACCACCGCAGGAGCAGAAGTCACAGGATCCGTCGTCGTCCGTAGCTGCGCTGTCATAATTGCAAGCAGCTGCATCCGTGCAACCCGCTACTTCAAACGCGTCACAAATGCCGTCGCCGTCTGCATCGGCCAAGCACGAGCCGTCGCAATCATAGCCCGTCTCGGCATACGTGCACGAACCGTTATCGTCCGTAGCCGCACTGTCGTAGTTGCAGGCCGTCGCATCCGTGCAACCCCCTGCTTCAAATTGATCGCAAATGCCATCGCCATCGGCATCGTTCAAGCACACGCCATCGCAATCGTAACCTGCATCTGCAAAGGAGCATGAGCCGTCATCATCCGTTGCATTTGCGTCGTAGTTACAAGCCAAAGAGTCGGTGCAACCACCGACTTCAAATTCATCGCACACCCCATCTCCATCCGCATCGTTCAGGCAGTTGCCCGAGCAATCGTACCCCGCATCAGCGTAGGTACACGAATCGTCTGCATCCGTCGCCGCGGCATCGTAGTTGCACGCCATGTTGTCGGTGCAACCCGCCACTTCGAACTCGTCGCACACACCGTCCATGTCCGAATCGTTCAAGCAAGTGCCTGCGCAATCGTAACCGGCATCCGCAAACGTGCACGAACCATCGTCAGCCGTTGCGGCCGAATCGAAGTTGCAAGCGGTGTCATCCGTGCAACCTGGAACGTCGGTGCTGCCGCCATCACCGCCTGCGGTGTACGTGCCTGGACCGTTGAAGGAGAAGGTGAGTTGGATTTGGTTTGCACCAACGCCCAGCGGGAACACCTGGGCATTGACGGTGCCACTGGGTTCTCCAGCACACGTCACCTGCATGAACAGGGTTCGCATGGTCGTGGGATTGGGCAAGCCATTCGGTGTTCCGTTCAACACATACCATGCTCCACCGGTGACATCGTTCACAAGGATGTCCTGACCAGCAAGCGGTGAGGTTGCATTGAAACTACCCAACCAAGGTTGAGCGGAGCTTTCCACTGAACTGATGGCCGTCTGAGGAGGAACGGGAGATCCTGAGATGCCAATGGTAACCCAGCTGTCGTACTGCAACGTGGGGAAGAACCCGAAGAATGCCGGATTCACACCGTCCGCGGTCGAACCCGAAGCGAACCCGTCATTGTAGAAGCCACTGGGAGTGGTCAACTCGAACGGGGCCTCGTCGTTCCCGAAAATTGAACTCAAGAAATCGGTCTCATCGTTCATATCGATGTACAATCGATACGTCGTTGTCCCAGGAATGCCGTTCGTGGCGTGCGCCTCGACGGTCATGGTATAATCCTGTCCAAGTGAGAAAAGCGCGGTACATAGTCCCGCGAAAAGCAGCAGAAAACGGCTCATGTTGTGCTAATTTATGGCATCGTAAATATAGCCAAAATCCTGTTAAGATTCGACAGCTACACCCTTGAAGCCGACAAATTACCACATTTCGCCCTTAAAACCGAATCCCGACGCGGCAGAAATCCACCTGTTTGGTTCCCCTCCAGATGAATAATCTCCACGCCTTCAAGGCATTCAGCACAACGGAAGCCCTATACGCTCCCTTGCGAAAAAAGTTTCGACTTTTTTTCGAATGAACCCCTAACGGGCATCATTCGTCGTCCAAATCGCCCAACCAGTCGTTGTATTTGGGGCGATCTTTGCCTTTCAAACGAGGCTGGCGTGGGCCATCGGCCCACATGTCCCGTTCCTTCCGTTTCGCGGTCGTTTTTTTCTTCGCCACAGGGCGCGGAGCGGCGGGGTCCGCAGCAGGTCCCTGCCCCTCTCCGGGACGGCGACTGAAGTCGCGGCCAGCAGGTGCAGCAGCTCCATCGGGCTTCGGACGGCTGGTTCCGGTCGCTGGGCGCGCACGCTCCTCTGCCTCCTTCACCACCATAGGAAACCTCATGAACTCCTTGCCATTCAATTCCGCCATTGCGGCCTCCGCAGCGGACTTCTCGCGCATTTGCACGAACCCAAAACACTTTGATTGGCCTGTGTCGCGATCCGTCACGACCCGGGCATACGCCACTTCACCGAACTGAGAAAACAACTCCACCAAGTGCTCATCTTGCACATCGCGGTTGAGTTTAGCAACGAATAGCTTCATGCGGGGTCAGCGGCTGGGGTCAATGGGCTCCGCAACGTTGCGAAACCAAGAGTTTGAGTTTGAATGGTTTGACCAAATGGCCAATTGAATACGAAGGTACATCATGCCCTACAACTTCCACCACACCAAGTGAAAATTCTCTGAGGCTCACCAATTGTCTCCATCCACCAGCCGCCCGAGCCCACCCAACACGGACCCCTCCCCCTTCGACGTACCGCCCGCTTTCGGAGCATGCGCCAAGATGCGATCCGCCAATCGCGAGAACGGCAAAGACTGCAACCAAACCGTTCCCGTACCCCGCAACGTTGCAAGGAACAAGCCTTCACCACCGAACAACATGGACTTCAAGCCACCCGCTCGTTCAATGGAGTAATCGATGTTGCCTGAAAACGCTACGATGCAACCCGTATCGACGCGCAGGGAATCGTTCACGAGTTCTTTTTGGACCACGGTTCCTCCCGCGTGGAGGAAAGCCAACCCATCTCCCCGCAGCTTTTGAAGGATGAAGCCCTCGCCACCGAAGAACCCCGCGCCGATGCGCTTATTGAATGTCACGGTCACCTCGGTGCCGCGCGCAGCACACAGGAAAGCGTCCTTTTGGCAGGTGATGCTGCCGCCGATGGCCGCCAAATCGACGGGCATGATTTTCCCGGGATAGGGGGCTGCAAAAGCCACCTTCCGGCGCGAAGTGCCCTGGTTCGTGAAGTGCGTCATGAACAACGACTCCCCCGTCAGCAGGCGTTTGCCAACTCCCAGCAGCCCATTGAAAAAACCGCCCGAAGGCTTCGAACCGTCGCCCATCCGCGCTTCGAATTGAATGCCATCTTCCATCCAGTTCATGGCCCCAGCTTCCGCAATGACCGTTTCTTGAGGATCCAGAATGACCTCCACCGCTTGGAGGTCGTCGCCGTACAGCGTGTATTCGATTTCGTGGCTTTGCATGGCTCGAAAATAGGCCAAATCCCATCCAATTCCTCCTCCGCCGCTCCCCAATGACGTAATTTGGCCTCCATGAAAATGCATCCTTTCTTGGGCACGGTTCTGCTTGCAGCATGCGCCCAACCGCCCCAAGAACCCGCTGAACACTCCATGCGCTTGACCTATCCCCCCGCTCCCACTTCCGCCACCGTGGACACCCTTTGGAACACCCCGATTGCCGATCCTTACCGCCCCCTCGAAGACGACCGGTCGGAAAGCACGGCAGCTTGGGTGACCGCCGAAAACGACGTCACTTTCGGCTACCTCCGCAGCATCCCTGCCCGCGCGGAGCTCCTGGAACGGTTTGGCCAACTGTACAACTACGAAAAGGTGGGCATTCCGCGCCGAATCGGCGACGCCTACTACATCGCGCGCAACAGCGGCCTCCAAAACCAAGCCGTAACCTACCGCCGCGAAGGACTCAACGGCCCCGAATCGGTGTTCCTCGATCCCAACGCGCTCAGCGAGGCCGGCACCGTCACCGCCACACTCGGCGCTGCATCTCCCGATGATCGGTACGTCACCGAAATTCGGAACGAGGCCGGGAGCGATTGGCAAGTCATCCACGTTTTGGATGCGCGAACGGGAGCACGACTGGAGGACCGACTGGAATGGGTCAAGTTCTCCGGCACCAACTGGGATGCCGAAAGCACGGGCTTTTATTACAGCCGCTATCCCGAACCGGATGGCAGTGCACTGTCCCAAGCGAACGGGTTCCACAGCGTGTACTTCCACCGGATCGGCACACCGCAGTCGGAAGACCGGCTCATTTTCCGCGACGAGGAGCACCCGAATCGCTACCATTTCACGAGCATCACCGAGGACCGGAAGTACTTGATTTTGAACACCTCCACGGGCACCGACGGCAACAGCTTGCACGTCCTCGACTTGACCGATCCCGCGGGCGAGTGGAAGCCGATTGTGGAAGGCTTCGATTCGCATTGCTCCATTGTCGATCACGTGGATGGCCGGCTTTTGATGATGTCGGACATCGGCGCTCCGCGTTATCAGTTGGTTTCCGTGGATGCCGCAGCGCCCTCGGACCGAACCTTGTGGAACGTGGTCATTCCGCAACGCACCGACTTGTTGGAAAGCGTGAATTCGGCTGCGGGATCGCTGTTCGCGATTTGGCTTCACAACGCGTGCCACCGCGTAGACCAATACGCCCTCGACGGCACGCACGTGCGAACCATCGATTTGCCTGAATCCACGGGAAGCGTGGGAGGATTCCGAGCCCGCAAAGACGCGGACGAGGTGTTTTACGCCTTCACCTCCTTCACCCGTCCCACCGAAATCCACCGCCTCAATCCGGCGGATGGCACCTCCACCTTGTTCGCACGCCCGGAGGTGGACTTCAACCCGGATGATTACGTCACGGAACAGGTTTGGTACCCCTCCAAGGATGGCACCTCCATTCCCATGTTCCTCGTCCACCGCAAAGACGTTATGCCCACCGGCGACGTCCCTACCTACCTCTACGCATACGGCGGATTCAACGTGAACCTCACCCCCGGCTTCAACCCCTCCAACCTCCTCCTCTGGGAGCGCGGCGGACTTTACGCCATGCCCAACCTGCGCGGCGGGGGAGAATTCGGCGAAGAGTGGCACCAAGCGGGCATGCTCTCCAACAAGCAAAACGTGTTCGACGACTTCATCGCCGCGGCGGAATACCTCCAAGTTTCGGGCTGGACCCGGCCGAGCCGGTTGGCCATTGCCGGGGGGTCGAACGGTGGGCTGCTTGTCGGCGCGGTGATGACCCAACGCCCCGAACTCGCGGAAGTGGCCTTTCCCGCAGTGGGCGTCATGGACATGTTGCGGTACCACAAATTCACCATCGGTTGGGGGTGGATCCCCGAATACGGCAGCGCGGACAACAGCGAAGAAGAATTCCGAAACCTGTTGGCCTACAGCCCGTTGCACAACCTGAAAGACGGGGTGCGCTACCCGTCCACCTTGGTCACGACCGCGGATCACGACGACCGCGTTGTGCCCGCGCATTCGTTCAAATTCGCCGCGCGCCTTCAAGCCGCGCATGCAGGAGACAACCCGGTTTTGATCCGAATCGAGCAAGATGCGGGCCACGGCGCAGGCAAACCGACCTCAAAAATCTTGGAAGAACAGGCGGACAAGTGGGCGTTCATGTTCGATGCCATGGGGCTTGGCGGAAGGTGAATCCGAGCGAAGTCAGCGTGCCCGATGAGCGGGCGGGATCGCGGATTCAGGAAGGGCTCGTGGGCCTGTTCCCGGAGGAGTTGCCGTCGCGCAAGTCGTGCAAGAAGGCCTTGGCTGCGCAGCGCGTGGAAGTCATTCGTTCGGGCCAAACCGCTTTCGCCACCACCGCCACGCGCCTCCAACGTGGAGACCGCCTCCGCTTGCTCCCCGCGCCCCCGCTTCGCCGCCAAACCACTGCGCCGCCCCTGGTCATCGGGTACGAGTCCGACGACCACGCCGTGGTTTGGAAGCCCGCGGGTTGGGTGACTTCCGGCCCCCAGCGCCCCTCGTTGCGCGACGGATTGCGCGGAGCACTGAAGCCGAGCTCAAGCGCCGGCGGATTGCCGCAACCTGAACCGGTTCATCGATTGGATCGCGCGACTGCGGGCTGGGTCTTGATTGCGAAGACGGCGCAAGCGGCCGCACATTTGTCCCAGCAGGTTCGGCCGGAAGGCACGTGCGTAAAAACGTACTTCGCCGTGTGTCAAGGCGCCCCACCACGTCGCGCCCAAATCCAGGTCCCGCTCGATGGCAAACCGGCCAGAACAGGACTGACTTGCCTCGCTCACGGCCAGCTCGGAGGCCGCTCCGCCAGCGCGGTCCAGCTGAACCTCCACACCGGGCGAACGCACCAAATTCGCCGCCACCTCGCCGGAATCGGACACCCCATCGTCGGCGACGCGCCGTACGGAGGAGGGCCGGGTTCGCTGCTGCTCGTTTGCACGGATTTGTCCTACCTCGACCCCACCACCGGGGAACGCCGAACGGTGAGCGCCCCGTTGCCCAAGCGGTTTCGGCGCATTCCGTGGATCCGCGGCTGAGGGCTATCTTGTCCCCTCAATCATGTCCCATGGTCATCGACCGATTCGTCCGTTCCTGCTACCGCATTCCCGGCTTTCTGGTTTACAGTTTGTACCACAGCATGCGCTTGGCGCGCATCGTCAAGCGGTACCCCGATGATCCCCAGCCGGTCCATGCGCACCTGCTTCGCTTCATCGAGGGTGTCCACAAGTTGATGGGCATCCACGTGACCGTCCAAGGCGAGCTTCCGTCGGAGCCGTCGGTCTTCATGGGCAACCACCGCAGCTACGTGGACGCGGTGCTCATCCCGTCCAAGTTTCCCGTGACGTTCGTCGCGCGAAGCGAGTCGGAACATTGGCCCATCATCGGCTGGGGAGCCACGCTGCTGGGAACGATTTGGGTGAACCGAAAAGATCCGGACAGCCGGCGGAGCACGCGCGATCGGGTGCGAGAACGCCTGGAAGACGGCCGCAGCATCATCATCTTTCCGGAAGGCACGACGCACAAAGGTCCTGATCTGTTGGAATACCGCCCATCCATGTTCTACATCTGCGCCGAAGGGGGATTCCCCATCACCCCGGTGGCCATTGAGTACAAGGACCCGGACATTGCGTGGGTGGGTAACGATTGGTTCATTCCCCATGCGTGGAAGCACTTCGGGAAAAAGCGGATTGAGGTCGCGGTGACGTTCGGGGAGACTCGGCGGTTTGAGGACGGCGGGGTGGCCCAAACCGCCATCCACGCCTGGACAGAAAAAACGGTCGCAAGCCTCCGCGAGGCCTACGACCGTTCATGATTTCGACCCGTAAAATCAGCGCGTCATCACCCAGTTGCGGGCAGCGCGCCCTTCCTCACCCTTCACTTCGATGGTGTACACGCCCGGCCCCCATTGGCTCGCGTCGATCCACGTGCGGATGGCCGTCAGCGGCGTTTGAAGGAGGATGCGACCGGTGACGTCGGTGCAGGTGATTTGGCCTGCTTCCCCTTCGAACCAAAACCCGTTCACCCCGGGATTCGGATACAGCGACCACGCGAGCCGATCCCATTCCTCCACGGAATTCGGCAGCAGCGTGTACTGCGCGCTCACCTCCCCTGAGCAATCGCCCAAGGACTCCACCACGAACACCGACCCATTCAGCGTCGTCGCATCCCACAACACCGTCACCGTCGAGAGGTCCACCCCAGAACTCGCCCCCACAAACGTTCCGCCGATCACGCTCCAAACCAACTCGTTGCCCGAACCGCCCCCTGTGTAAGTAAACGTCGTTTCCGAACCCGCCATCGGGCTCACATCGAACGCAATGCTGCCTTGAGCCACGTACGTGCACCCCTCGTTCACGTTCGCTTCGGGATCGTAATTGCACGCCAAATCGTCCGTGCAACCGAGCACCGCGGGCACGCCCGCACAATCGCAGGCCTCCGTAATGGCATCCAACACGGTCTCGGCATCGCCATCGTCGCACGCCTCTCCCACCACCAGACACGTTCCGTCGTCAGCCGTGGCCAACGCATCGTAATTGCACGCGCTTCCATTCGTGCAACCGGGCACAGGCGGCAAGCACACTTCATGCGCCACGGAGGAACCAAAATTCGCTTCATCCATGCTCGCCAGCACGAGTCCATCGGTGGTCGTCAACACGTAATTCCCGTCCACGCTGCAACCGAACCAAACCGAACCGCCCAACCCGTCGCCGTATCCGTCGGTGACGGTCAACGTCAAGCACGCGTTGGTCACGCACCCCGTCCAAACGTATTCCGTCGCGTCATCTGCATACGCGCCTTCTTCCACGGAAGCCAACACCTCGCCATCGCCGTCGACGATGCTCCATCCCGTCTCATCGGGGTAACAATCCGTCAACACCGTCATCACCACGTCGGTGCACGGCAACTCGCAAGACCCATCGTCGATGGTCGCCGAAGCGTCGAAATTGAACGCGTCGGGGTTGGTGCAGCCCGGGACCAATGCGGAGCAGTTGGGCAGCTCCACCACCAACGTGTCCGAATGCAAGCTGTCGGTGGCAAAGTAGACTTCGAACGCAGCGGGACCGGACCAATGCTCCACTTCCAACGGCACCCCGTCGGCCATGACCCAGCCTGAATCGGCCAGGGCAAAGCACGTGAAATCGTCTGTTCCCCAGCACAGGCTGTCAACGGAACACAGGAAACTGCTGAACTCAGCCGTGAACGTCACCGAAGTGGCTACCTCCATCGCGTCTTCGTCGTACCAGCACATGCTTTCCACCCCAAACCCTTCGATGTCGCAAACCACTGGACCGCAATTGCCCAATGCCAAGTTGATTGAATTCGCCACGTTCAGCCGACCTCCAGTCACCGTCTCGCCGACGAGGTTCGGAACCACATCCACCCCATCGAACACATAGCCGCGCACCAAATCGGCTGCCGCGCCCGGGTTGGTCATCGCCAATCCCGCCAAATCCGCACACGGCGCACTGTAAATCAAAGCAATCGCTCCCGCCACACACGGGCTAGCGAACGACGTGCCCGAAGTGGATCCGTACCCACTCGATCCCGAAGGGAGGTACACGTTGTCCCCAGGAGCTCCCAAATCGATGGTCGTCGCGCCGTAGCCCGAGAACGTGCGCACGTCGTTGTTGTTCGTCGCGGTGACCGAAATCATGTAGTCGCTGTCGCACGCCGTCGGCATGTCCCCCACAGCATCCACGTTGAAATTCGAGTTCGTGGTCGCGCCGCAATTCAAGATGCCCGAGGCGCCGAGGTCGTCGTAGAAAGCGCACCAAATCGGGTAATTCGCAGGATCAGCGCCATCGATGCCCCAGCTCGCGTTCGTGGCCACCACGAACGCCCCTTGCGCTCCGCCGGTGGCGGTGTACAGTTCGCGCATCACCTTCGGGTACTCGTAGGCTGCGATGACTCCGGACTCGCTGATGCCGCCCATGTCCACCTGCATGATGTCAACGTCCCAGTTGACGCCGACGCCGCCGGTGCCGTTGTTGCCCTTCGCCCCGATCATGCCACTGACGGAAGTTCCGTGCCCGCCCGCAGCGACGTTGTCGTTGTTGCTCGTGGTGTTCCAACCATCGACGTCGTCCACGTAACCGTTGTTGTCATCGTCGATGCCGTTGCCTGGAATTTCGTGGGGGTTGGTCCAGTGGTTGTCAATGAGGTCGACGTGATTGTAATTGCTGCCGCCGCCCTCGATGACGCAAACGACGATGCGGTCGCCGTTCGCTGTGAAGCCGCCCGTGGTGATGTCCCATGCGGCGTCGGAGTCGATGTCGTGGTCGCCGGATTGGACGTGGTGCCATTGTTGGCCAAAATTGGGATCGTTGGGCACCAGCCGCTCCTCCACGTAATGATTGAACTGCGCGGCAACGACATCCGGATGGCGGCTCAAATCACGGAGCACCGCATCGAGCGACGCGTCGGGGGCCGCAATCAAGTGGATGTTCGAACTGCGGGAAGGCGTTGAAATCAGCGACACGTCCCAGCCTTGTGAACGGACGGAGGCCGCCCAATCATCCACCGCGACATCGGCACTGAGTTTAACAAGGAGCTGGCCTGGGGCGTGATCGCCCGGGATTTGGGCCCAAAGGGAGCCCCAAGCAAGGAGGCCCATGACCAAGGCGGCCAATCGGTTCAGTTTCATCGGTACAGGTTTGCTCCGAAAATACAACACGTGCCGCAATCGCAACCTCCCACGGAATCTTTGCGTACACCCTCCAAAATTCCATTCCCCATGTGCTCCATCACCGCACTCCTCCAAGCGCAAGGCACCACGGACGCGGACCGTGCGCTCGCGCTTGACGTTTCGAAACTGCAACGGCATCGCGGACCGGATTGGTCCGGGGTGTTCCAATGCGAATTTGGCATCTTGAGTCACGAACGGTTGGCCATTGTGGACGTCAGCAGCGGAGCACAGCCGTTGATCGACCCCGAAACGGGCGTCGCGCTGGCCGTGAATGGTGAGATCTACAACCACCGTTCCCTCCGGAAGGAATCGACCTATCCGTTCCAAACGGGCTCCGACTGTGAAGTCATTTTGGCGTTGCACCGCTCGGGCGATCGGGACGTTTGGAGCCGATTGCATGGCATGTTTGGGTTCGTCTTGTTGGACCCGCGCGATGGCAGCTGGGTCATTGGGCGCGATCCCATCGGCATCATTCCGCTGTACTTCGGCCACGATGCTGAGGGACGGCTGTTGGTGGCCTCAGAAGTGAAGGGATTGGCGGATCACTGCGACGACGTGCAGGAGTTCCCCCCGGGTCATGTTTGGTACAGCACAGACGATGCGCCCACGCGCTACTTCGAACGCGACTGGATGCAATGGGACACGCATCCAAAAGAGGCCTACAAGCCCGAGGAACTCAACGCCGCCTTGAAGGCCGCGGTGAAGAGCCACCTCATGGGGGACGTGCCCTACGGCCTGCTCATTTCGGGCGGATTGGACTCCAGTGTCATCGCCGCCTTGGCGCAGCAATTTGCGCGGCAACGGGTGGACGAGGATGAGGCGAGCGAGGCGTGGTGGCCGCGGATTCACAGCTTCAGCATCGGGTTGGAAGGCAGCCCGGATTTGGCCGCAGCCGCGCAAGTCGCTGAGCACATCGGCACGGTGCACCACCCGCTGACCTTCACGATCCAAGAAGGCCTCGACGCGCTCGAAGACGTCATCCGCCACGTCGAAACGTACGATGTAACCACCATCCGCGCTTCCACCCCGATGTACCTGATGGCGCGCCAAATCAAAGCCATGGGCATCAAAATGGTGCTCAGCGGCGAAGGCGCCGACGAGCTCTTCGGCGGCTACCTCTACTTCCACATGGCTCCGAACGCGCGCGAATTCCACGAGGAAAGCGTACGCAAGGTCCTGGGACTGAACAAATACGATTGTGCGCGCGCGAACAAGAGCATGATGGCCTGGGGCATTGAGGCGCGGGTCCCCTTCCTCGACACGCCGTTCGTGGATTACGCGATGCGCCTCGATCCGGAAGCGAAAATGGGCGGAAAGGGCCGCATGGAAAAGGAGGCCATTCGGAAGGCGTTTCCGAACCTCTTGCCCGATGAAATCCTGTGGCGCCAAAAGGAGCAATTCTCCGACGGCGTGGGCTACGGCTGGATCGATGGCTTGCGCGATCACGCGGAACAGCGGGTCTCCGACGAAGCGTTCAGCCGCGCCACCACCCGATTCCCCATCAACCCACCCGCGACGAAGGAAGCCTACTTCTACCGCACGATCTACGAGCGGTTGTTCCCTTCAGCGGCTTGCGCTGCGTTGGTTCCTGGCGGAAAGTCCGTGGCGTGCAGCACGGAAAAGGCCCTCGAATGGAGCGAAAGCTTGCGCAACGTGGTCGACCCATCGGGACGCGCCGTACAAGGAGTGCACAAGGACGGCTACCGCTCTTGACGTAACTTCGAGCGCATGAACGTGCGCGCCCTTTTCTTGATCGGTTGCGGGGCGGCATGCGCCGCACCATCCGCTGCCCAAACCTACCGGATACAACCCGGCGAATGGAGCGCTCTGGGCACTCCGCACCCGGTGTTGCGGTTCTTGGAAGCTTCGGACGATTTCGGCAGCAACGCCATCGTCGACCTGGAAGTCGGTGAACCGGCGGTGGCGGAGGTCGTGAATTTGGACTCCGTGGATCACGTGCTCGTCATTGACGACGTGGCGTGGGCCGGGGTGGAAATTCCCGCGGGAGATACCGTGGCGTTTGAGTGGCCGGCGCTGCCCCTGGGCTCCTACCGATACCATTTGGATGGCGAGCGGGGCAACTACCTTCAGGCGAGCGGGGTTTTGCGCGCGGGCATCGATGCGGACCATGAATTTGTTTGGCACGTGGCCGATTTGGAGGCGGCTCTGCTGGACACGGTCGCGGCGGGGGGCACGTGGAATGCCGCGACGTACACGCCGGATTTTTTCACCATCAACGAAGCCCATTATCCGCACACGCTCGACGACCCGTGGGCCTTGGTGAGCGTGCAATTGGGCGATTCGGCCATCATTTCCGTGGCGAATGCAGGCCAAATGGACCACGTCTTCCACTTCCACGGTTTCCACGTCGAAATCCTGCAATCCACCCGCTCCCCAGAACGGGTGGGCTGGCTCAAAGACTCCGTCCCCGTGCGCCGCGGCGAAGGACTCACCCTGCTCCTTGTACCGGACCAAACGGGCACCTACCCCGTCCACGACCACAACTTGATCGCCGTCACGAATGCGGGATTCTACCCCGGGGGCATGCTGACCCAAATCATCGTTGCGCCATGATCCCATTCGCTCGAATCGCCGCCCTCGCGTCCGCCTTGTTTCCCCTCCTCGCATCGGCCCAGTTCTCGCCACCTCCGTTGCTGTTTTCGGGCATGGACGGCGAACACCTGCTGGATGATGGCACGCTGTTGCCGTTTTGGGGGTACGGGTATGTGGCGGATGGGTTCATGACGCTGCCGGGGCCTTTTTTGGCCTATGAAGCCGGTGGGAATTACCTGCTTTCTTTCGTCAACGACAGCCCAGAAGGCCACACCATTCACCTGCACGGACTGGATGTGAACCAAAGCAACGACGGCGTGCCGAGCACTTCCTTCACGGTGATGCCGAATGCGGAAGCGAGCTACGCCTTCGCCGCGAACCATCCGGGCACGTATTTATATCACTGCCACGTGACGACGACGCTGCACCTGACGATGGGCATGTACGGGATGTTGCTCGTGACGCGTTCCGACGGGACGTTGTGGGAAGGGGGGCCTGCGTACGATCGGGATGTGCCGTTGCTGTTCAGTGATTTGGACCGTTCCGTGAACGAGGCACCCACGGCGGCTTATCCGTTTCACACCATTCGCCCCGACTACTTCATGGTGAACGGGCTGAGCGGAGCCTCCTTGTCCGATTCAGAGAGCGTGGCGGCAGCCGTGGCGGGAGAGCGGGTCGCGCTGCGGCTTGGTTCCATGGCTTACGCGCAGGTGACGTGTCGCTTTCCAAGCGAATGGCACGCCGAAGTGGTGATGAGCGATGGGCGGCCGTTGCCGGTCGCCTTGTCGGTGGAGGAGCTCGTGCTCTATCCCGGGGAGCGCTATTCGGTGCTCATTGATGCCCCGGAGGAGACGGGGACCACGATGGAAGTGGACTACATCAGCATGGTCTCGGGCGCGTTGGAATCGACCCAAACCGTGGCCCTGAACACCACGTTGACCTCGGTGAACGCCCCCATGGCCCGGCCTCAACTGATGGCCTTCCCGAACCCCGCTACCGAGCGGATTCACGCGGCATTGCCTGCCGGAAGGTGGTCGGTCTTCAACGCACTTGGAGCGGTGCAAGCGTCCGGGGTCGCGGTGGAAGGAACATGGAACATCCCCGTGAACGATTGGCCCCCGGGCCTTTATACGCTTCGGCACGAATCGGGCGCCACCGCTCGGTTCGTTGTCCGGTGACTCAGCGTACGAGCAGCACGTGCCCCGCGTGCTGGGTCGCTCGGGCATCGCCCCGTTGGAAGTAATTCAATTCCAGCTGCCACTGGTACAAACCGTTCCCTCCGAAGTAGGGGTCGAGGTCGGTGGGCAAGGCGGTGATTTGGCCCCACCAATGCGCCTCGGGATCCGATGTGGCGAACACCACTTCTCCCCAGCGGTTCATCACCACGAGCTCGTACTTCGTCACCGGGCAATTGAATTCCGGCCTCCACGCATCGTTCACCCCGTCGTTGTCGGGCGTAAACGCCGTGGGAACGAACAGCTCGCAAGCACACGACTGCAACTCGATGGAAAACGCCGTTTCCAAGGTCTGGCAGGCGTTGCTCACGGATACGCTGTAGTCCCCATGCGCAGCGAAGGACTCCATCGGCTGGGCACTTCCGGTGCTCCATGAATAGGTGACGGGAAACAGGTTAGGCGGCAAGGCCACGCTCAGGTGCACGGTGTCTTCCGGGCATTTCAGGTAGCTGGTGGCCAAATCCAATTCCAACGCCTCCGCAAACGCCACCTGCACCGCATCGTAGTGAAAACAGCCGTTCCATTCCGCGAACGCCGTGTACACCCCGCTTTCGGTCACGACCACGTCCGGCGACGTCGGTCCGTGTCCCCAGTTCAACGTGGCTTGACCTGGCACCCCTTCGGCCACAAGCACCGCTTGTGTTCCAGGGCAAGCGAGGACGTCATCGCCCAAATCGAATGCAGGGAGCGGCTGGATGGTGACGGAAACCTCGTCGGACGCCTCGCAATCGCCCTCCACCACCGTCACGCTGTAATCCCCAGAAACCGGTGCCTCAAATTGCGTACCATTGCCCGTGCCCATCGGTCCCGACCACAAGAACGCGTCCGCCAAGAACACCCCGCAATCCAAGGTCACCGGCGTGCCTTCACAGACGAAGACATCCGGGCCACAATTCACCGGCGGGACCGGGTCTTCGATGACTTCGACGCTTTCGCTCACTTGACAGCCCAACACCGTCGCCGTCAAGGTGGCCGTCATCGGGTCGTCCACGGTCCACGAAGCCGTCGCAGGACCACCCGCCCACACGTACCCGTCGGCTCCCGGCGCGGCCTCCAACGTCACGGAACTTCCTGCGCAAAAGTGCACGGACTCCGGCAAGTCCGGAGCAAATTCGGCCACCGTTGCGATGCCCACCGTATCCGACTCCACGCACGCTCCCACGGTGACGGTCGCCGCCAATGCCTCCCAACCCGCCGCCGACGCCCCATCCCACAACCACTCCGCACCCGTCCCCAAATCCGACCACCCCCCTGCCTGCAACCCGCTCCAACTCGTTTCCGACGCCGCATACCCCGGCGACCACGCCGCGGATTCGTACCAGCACAGCTCCAAGTCCTGACCCAAATCCAGCCCCGTGTTCGGCGAAGGTTCGAGCGAAATGGCATCGGTATAGGTGCATCCCGCAGCCACGACTTCCACCGCGTAATCCCCCGGACCGAGGTCGAACCGCACCCCCTCTTCAGTTCCATCCGACCAAAGCACGACGGGCTCCATTCCCGTCCATTGCGGGTCCGTGGCGTCGAGCGTTGCGGTTTGGCCCAAACACAACACCGCATCCTCGCCCAAGTCCAATCCATACGCCGGAAGCTCGGAAACCACCGCGGTCCACGTGAACGCGCATCCCGCCAAATCCACCTCCGCCACATACGTTCCCGCCGCGTTCACCGACAGCGGAACATCCGAGGAACCATCCCACCACGTTACGCTGGCCCCCGGGCCTGCCGGACTCAACTCCAAGGAGGCTTCCGGGCACAGGTCGTACGCCACCTCCTCATCCTCCGTCACCACGAGGCTCACCGCGACTTCATCCTCGTGCTCCACCCCGCACGCATCCACCCATGCAACCGAATACACGGCCTCCACCTCCGCCGTGAGCGTGACTTCGTTGGCATCCGTGGAACTGAGGCCATCCGCAGGCGACCACACCGCATCGGTGGCCCCCGACGGCAGCGTCCACGTGACGTCCGCACCGGGACACAAAGCGATTTCATCCGGCAACACATCCGGAGAAAACGGATTCCACTGCACGTCGCAGACGCGGTGCGCATTGCTCAACCCCCCGGTGCTCGCCGTGAAGCCGTATATCCCTGAATCCCCGCCGATGACCGCAGGAACGTCGATGATCGCCTCAAGCCGCAACAAACAATCGAAGTGCACTTGGAACAGCTGCGTCTCCGCGTCCCACGTCACCCGCAACTCGTGGTACTGCCCATCCTCGATGTTCGCATTGGGTGGAATCGCTGCAATGGGGCCGGCGAACGCGCTCGCTGCTTGGTGGCTGGGCGAGCCTGCGGACAAGATGGCCAAATGATCTGCCGGCGAACCCACCGGGTCCCACGCCGGATTGAGTGAATTCGTGTACGTGTCCATCTCCACGATGAGCGACGGCGAAATGCCCCCGAATCCTTGGTTCGCGCCGCCCGGCGTGGTGCCGATGGACAAGGCATTGGGATTTCGGAGGATGAACGCCATGCCGTCGGCTCCTCCGTCATTGGCGCCGAGGAACACATCGGCCCGCATTTCGAACGAGGTGGAAGCGTCCACGGGCCCGGGAAACCACACGGCACCGCTGACGCTGTTTTGGTTCGGGGTGACTTGATAGCATCCTGGTGACAGCACGGATGCTGACCCGACGAGGGTTTGACCCACCACGGAGCCCATGAAGACGAGGCCCAAAATCAGGCCGAGGGCCCGCTTAGACATGCTCCTTCACAAAGGTGTCAAGGTCAAATCGGAACCGCGGTCCGTACACTCCTCCTTCCGCACGACGCCCCGCAGAAATGACCATGGTGACCTTCGCTCCGCGCGGCAAACCCAACAACCGCCGCACCCGCCAAGCGTCGAACCCTTCCATCGGGCACGAATCGAATCCTTCTGCGCGCAGGGCCAGCATGTAATGCGCGCACGCCAGCGCAGTGCTCTTGTGCGCCCACGTGGCCAACTGGGCCAAACTCAGCGGCTCCCTAGGCGTGGGCGTGCTCCACCCGCGGACCGTAAACCACACCCACTTGAACGGACGGAACACCCCCCAAGGTCCCAAGGTGTACACGAGCTTCGTGATTTTCTCGAAGTACTGCAAGCCCTTTGCGGGGGTTTTGGGGTCCGATTTCAACCGGCGGATCATCCATTCATTGTGTTCGCGCCACCGATCGGGACGCGCCACGAAGACGACCAATTCGGGCGCCGTAACGGCCGCCGGTTGGCCCATGCAGATGCGGGCAAGTTCCCGACGCTGGTCCGGATTGCGCACCCAATGAGCTTCCCAGACTTGCAAGTTGGACGAATTGGGCGCGAGTTGCGCAGAAGCCAAACACCGGCGCATCACGTCCTCCGGTACCTCCTCATCTGCATAAATCCGGACGCTTCTGCGGGCTTCGACCACGGCGTGGAAACTGGCAGCGTCGTGCTGTGGCGCTGCTGCTGCAACGCGCTTCCTCGACGTCGCCTCCTTCGAATCAAATACCTTTACCTTAACCATGTTCTTTGCTGATGACGCGTTCAATGAGGGCATCGGTTGCACGGGGGGCCTCCATTCCGAAAGTGTAGGCCTGCTGAACCGAACGGATGGCGGCCTCGGCGGCCGCCTCGGTGCGGGCGTGCACCACGCCGAGGTGGTGCCCCGGAGATTCGCCGGTGAAGGCGAGTTCGGTGAGTCCCACGGAGGCATCAATGGGCGCACCCGGACGGGTGCGTCCACCGCCCAAGGCCACGACCGCCAACCCGATGGCCCGGGAATCAATCCCTGTGACCACGCCTTGCTGCACGATCGGAATGGGCTTTCGAACGGGAGCCGAAGGCAACGCGGAGCTCAGGTCGCCGCCCATGGCCGCGACCGACCGCTCGAATCGCTCGTAGGCCGCCCCCGATTGCCAAGCCCGATCGAGTTGGGCGAGCGCCTCGGGTTCATCCTTTGCCAAACCCGAGTTGATCAGTAATTCGGACGCAAGTGCCCACGTCACCCGACGAAGGGGTTCTGAACGCACTTCTCCACGCAGCAACGCCATGGCCTCTTCGATCTCAACGGCATTGCCTGCCGAACGGGCGAGCGGATCGTCCATCCGGGTGAGCAAGGCCGTGGTGGGCATGCCGCTTCCCGTGCCCACGTCGCAAATGGCTTGGGCCAGCTCGCGGCCTTGTTCGATGGTTTGCATGAAGGCGCCTTTGCCCACCTTGATGTCCATGACGAGGTGCTCCAAGCCGGCGGCCAACTTTTTCGACAGGATGCTGGCGGTGATGAGGCCGACTTGCTCCACCGTGGCGGTCACGTCGCGGAGGGAATAGAGGCGGCGATCGGCTGGGGCGAGGGCGGCAGTTTGGCCTGCGATGGCCACGCCCACGTGCTGGACGATGCGTTGGAAATCGGCGGGATCGGGATGGGGATTGTAGCCGGGGATGGATTCCAATTTGTCCACGGTTCCCCCCGTGTGCGCCAACCCCCGGCCGGCGATCATCGGCACGTATCCGCCGCAAGCCGCGAGCAACGGCCCCAGCGCAATGGAGACCAAATCCCCGATTCCGCCGGTTGAATGCTTATCGAAAATGGGCCCGTTGCACGGCACTTCTGACCAATCGAGGACCTGTCCGGAATCGCGCATGGCCAAGGTCACGGCGATGCGTTCTTCGGCATTCAGGTCCTGGTAATAGCACGCCATGGCCATCGCGGCTACCTGTGCATCGGACGCATCGCCTGTGGTAATTCCTTGGACGAAGTTCCGCCACTCGGTCGGGCTCAGTGCCAAGCCGTCACGCTTTGCGCGGATCATCTCAGGGTAGGTCATCGGATCAGCAAATTAGAGGTGCCGAGGCGGCAAGTTGGGGGGGCAATGTAGTCGGCACCCAGTGCGCGCTCCACCTGGTCAAGATAGGCATGAGCGGCATCGAGCGTGCGGACGCCACCCGAGATCTTGATGCCTTTGCCGGAGCCGGGAAGCACCTCGAGCAGCGCATCCACCGCTTCCGGCGTGGCGCCAACGGCGACTTTACCCGTCGATGTTTTGAGGAAATCGGCCCCGGCTTCCAAACACCGCTCTGCCGCTCGCTGCAACTTCCGGGGTTCCCACGGGGCGCCCGTCTCGAGGATGACCTTCACCGCCCGCGAACCGGCCCATTCGCGGATCAAGGGCATGAGTTCCCTTGCAGGTCCCTCGTCACCCGACCGGAACGCTTCGTGCGGGAACACCACGTCCCACTCCTCCGCACCACCGGCACGTTGCGCTTCCTCCGCAATCGCTTCGATGGAATGATTTCCCGCGGGAAAGTTCAACACCGTCGCCAACGCAACGTCTTTGCGAACGCGGCGTTCAGCCCACCATTCCACCCATTTTAAGGGAATGCAACAGGCCGCAGGTCCACCTTCCATGGCCTCTACCCGGTCCAGCATGCGCGCCAAATCCGACTCCTCTTCCTCGAACGTCAGGGTCGTCCAATCCGTGCACGCCAGCACTTGAGCATCCCGCAATGCGCTCATGTCAACGACAAGAACAACCCCGCAATGGTCGCGGACATCAGGTTCGACAAGGTGGCTGCAAACACCGCCTTCAAGCCAAAACGCGCAATGTCCGGACGACGCGAGGGCGCGATGCTCCCCAACCCACCGAGCAAGATGGCGATGCTCGACAAGTTGGCAAATCCACACAAGGCAAAGCTCACAATGGCCTTCGTCTTTTCGGACAGCACCAAAGCCGGGGCATCGCCGAGGTAGGGGGCGAAGTTGAGGTAGGCTACGAATTCGTTGACGATCAGTTTTTGTCCGATGAAGGAACCTGCCGTCACCGCTTCGGACCACGGCACCCCGATGAGGAATGCCACCGGCGCAAACACGTAACCGAGGATCCATTCCATGGTCAATTCGGGGAAACCAAACCAGCCACCGATGCCACCGAACAAGCCGTTGAGGAGGGCGATGAGCGCCACAAAGGCCAAGAGCATGGCGCCCACGTTCAATGCCAATTTCAAGCCCGAGGCCGCCCCCCCTGCCGCAGCATCGATGACGTTCACTGGCGAATCGTCGCCTTCTGCATCGGCCGCCGCGTCGACCAAGGCCTCGGCGGGCGTTTCGGTTTCTGGCTTGATGAGTTTCGCGAAGAGGAGGCCACCGGGAGCCGCCATGAACGACGCCGCAATGAGGTATTCGAGGGGAACGCCCATCGAGGCATAGCCGGCGAGCACGGATCCCGCAACGGAAGCGAGGCCGCCGACCATCACGGCAAAGAGTTCCGAGGAGGTCATGCGCGCGATGAAGGGCCGGACGACGAGGGGGGCTTCGGTTTGGCCAACAAAAATGTTCGCCGTAGCCGACAGCGACTCGGTCCGCGAAGTCCCCAGCAACTTTCGCAACCCGCCGCCCAGTAAATTGATGACCCACTGCATGACCCCGATGTAGTACAAAACGGAAATCAGCGAGGAGAAGAAAATGATGACAGGCAACACGCGGAATGCGAAAATGAACCCCAAACTGCCGTCATCAGCCACCAATCCGCCAAACATGAACCCGATCCCGTCGTTTCCGTAATCGATGACGCGAGAAACCCCGTTGGCCGTGGCGAGCAAGGCCTGCTTTCCCCATGGAACGTAGAGCACGAAAGCTCCGAAAAACAGCTGAACGGCGAAGGCGCCGAGGACCGTGCGCAACCGAATGGCCCGCCGGTTGTCCGAGAGCAGCAAGGCCATCCCGATAAGGAAAGCCATGCCGATCAAGCTCATGATGATGCTCATGCCCGCGAAGCTAAGGCAAAGGCCGGCAATTCTGCCCGACGTCAGCTCCCTTGCTTCCCCAGCCCCTTCGCCCGAAAACTGAATGGCAGGTACTGGGCAATGCCTGCCGCCACCGCCACCTCATCGTCTCGGGATTGCAGGATGAGCCGGATGGGCGCGGGTTGGCGCAACTCGCATTCTTGGATGACTTGGCGACACCCCCCACAGGGCGAAAACGCCCCCCACTCCGCCTCCCCGTCCGAAGCCACCGCAAGGGCCGTTACGGCCACCCCGGGAAACTGGCTCAAGGCATGGAACAACGCCACACGCTCCGCGCACATCCCGCTGGGATAGGCCGCGTTCTCTTGATTGTTCCCGGTGATGACCGCTCCGTTCTCCAACAGCGCTGCGGCTCCCACCCGGAACCCCGAATACGGCGCATAGGCCCGCTTCACGGCTTCATGCGCAGCACGCAAGAGCGCCTGATCTGCGGCGGGCAGCTCCTCATAAGCCCACGCTTCGAGGGTGCAGGTGACGTTGATTTCCTTCGGCATTCATTCGGGGATTGAAAGCGGAAAGTACGAATGCGCCGGGATCAACGCCCCATCGACGGACCTGATTCGAACCCAATAGACACCCGATGGCGCCATTTCAGGGAATGCCAAATCAACTTCCGACAAAGGGCAGAGCAGTCCGCCCGGTGTGGGCCACGTCCAGGTTTGCAGGACCTCCCCATCAGGGCCTTCCAGCTCCACCCGAACGGAATTCAAGCCCTCTGCATCGAACACATCGCCGACCAGGCCGATTGAAGTGCCGGGAGCTGCGGTCGGCAAGGGCGATAAGTCGGCAAACGGCACGCCGTTCAGGGAATCGAGGGTGACCACGGACGTCGTGGGATTGGAGACCTCGAAGCTGAAGGTGACCGGATCGGTTGTTTGGCCTACCGCATCGACCAATTGCGCCCTCAACTGCAGGGTTCCCACGACCGAATCGGGCACCACCCAATGGCGACCGACCAGCGCGTTCGTGCCCGAGAGCTCCTGCTCATCGACCAGCGGCCACGACCCCGTCCGCACTTCAAACGCCTCCTCCAAAGGCACCACCTCCATGGTGGCCATCGCCAGCTCCACATCGTCCACAGCATCCGCCGTGAACGTCACCACATCCCCTGCCTCCAGTTCCAAGGTTCCGCCGTTCGAAACCCCATTCACCACCACTTCCCATTCCGGCGGCAAGACATCTTCCCGGGAGCAGCCCGCCAATGCGACCACCGCCGCGCACACCATCGCACCATGTTTCATGCCGCAAAGTTCGAATAAAGCACCGAATCAGCCGCATTGGTGGTCGGTCGATTACATTTACCCCATGGACAATAAACAAGCGATCGTGAGCAATTGGCTGCCCCGCTACACGGGGGTCGCCTTGGAAGATTTCGGGGAGTACATCTTGTTGACCAATTTCAATTCGTACGTGGAGTTCTTTGCAAAGGAACATGGCGTTCAGGTGGTCGGCCAGGACAAATCCATGCCCTCCGCCACCGCCGGCGAAGTGACCATCATCAACTTCGGCATGGGCAGCGCCAACGCCGCCACCATCATGGACCTGCTCAGCGCCATCTCGCCCAAAGCCGTCCTGTTCTTGGGGAAATGCGGCGCTTTGAAGTCGAAGAACAAAGTCGGTGACCTCATTTTGCCCTTGGCGGGCATTCGCGGGGAAGGAACGTCGAACGATTACTTCCCGCCGGAAGTGCCCGCCATGCCGAGCTTCGCCCTGCAACGGGCGGTTTCCTCGACCATTAGGGACTACAACTGCGACTACTACACGGGGTCGGTGTACACCACGAACCGTCGGGTGTGGGAACACGACGAGGAATTCAAGTCCTACCTGCGACGCACCCGAGCCCAAGCCATCGACATGGAAACGGCCACCCTGTTTTCCGTTGGGTTCGCGAACCGATTGCAAGTGGGCGCGTTGCTCTTGGTCAGCGATGAGCCCATGACCCCGTCGGGCGTGAAAACCGAAGCCAGCGACCGGCACGTCACCCAAAACTTCGTCGAGACGCACGTGCGCATCGGCATGGACTCCATCAAGGAGATTCAATCCGAAGGCCGTTCCATCAAGCACCTGAAGTGGAAGTGAGCCCCGACGCGGTCCTCATCCGAAAGGCCGACGGGGAAACCGTACCGTTTGATGAATCGAAATTGCGGGCCTCCCTCGAGCGCAGCGACGCCAAGCCACAAGTCGTCGATGGCATCGTGCGCGAGGTGAGGCAGCTGCTGGTCGATGGCATGTCCACCCGCACGATTTACCGGGAGGCCTTCAAGCGCCTGCGCGCGCATTCGCGGCATTCCGCGGGTCGGTACCGCCTGAAGCGCGCATTGTTCGAGCTGGGGCCGTCGGGGTATCCGTTCGAGCATTTCGTGGGCAAATTGATGGAGCATCAGGGCTTTCGCGCCGAAGTGGGCGTGGTGAAACCCGGGCGCTGTGTATCGCACGAAATGGATGTTTGGGCAAGCGATGGCCAAACCTTGCGCATCGTGGAATGCAAATTTCACAGCGATGCGAAACGCAAGTCCTCCATCCAAACCGCCCTTTACGTCCAAGCCCGATTCCAGGACCTGATGAGCAACTTGTCCGGGCCGGAAGCGGAACTCAACGCTGTGAGCTACGTGGTGACCAACACGCGATTCACGTCCGAGGCAGCCGCCTATGGGCGGTGCATGGGCATGCAACTCGTGGGGTGGGATGCGCCGCGAACCGGGTGCTTGAAGCAGTGGATCGACGAGAGCGGCTTCCATCCCTTGACCTGCCTCAGTGGTTTGAACCGGGCCGAAAAACACAGCTTGCTCGATCGGGGCATCGTGTTGTGCAGCGAACTGGACGCCGCGCAGCTGAAAGAAGCGGGGGTGCCAGAAAAAAAGCACCACAAGGTGCTTTCAGAATGCGCCTCCATCGTGGAGGCCCGCTGATTTAAAAGTCAGAATCGGTCACCTCGATGGTGTATTCATGCCGCCATTGCGAAGGAATTTTCCGGTCTTCAAACGACTCGATTTCCCAGGTTTCCATGAGCGTCCAATCCCGGTCCGTCAACGCACCATCCTCATTGTAAATCAACAAGGTATCAATGAAAGCTGCCGGCAAATCCGGATCGATGCGCCCGCCCAACCAGTCCTCCCTTCCAAGCTCTTGGCGTTCCCCGGCGGGCACGGTCACCGTGTCGAGAGCCATTCCCTGTATGTAGGATGAATGGGCGTGGATGACGGTCACGGGACCGCTCGTTTCGTTGGCGATGAAGTAGATCTGTCGGGTGTTGCCTTCACAGCCCATTAGGGCGACGGACGCGGCAAAGAGAGGAAGCACGAAGCGATTCATGGGGTGATTTTGCATACAAAACTAACGCCCGCCGCTTTGGTTGCTTCAAGGAGCGAGGGCGAACGTTTTTTCACCAGTAGGGATCGTGGGGATCGACCTCATCGCCGTCGGCTGAATGGGCCAAATCCGAATCGGACAAATCATCCCCGAGCCATTCCTGCGATTCGGCATACCGCCCCAACTCGCTCCAACCGCAAGCCGTCAATCCCGCCGCCCAGACGCACGAAGAAGCGACTTCGGGACCGACCTGCAGCCCCACGAGCTCCTCGTCGAGCAGGCGCTGCCACGCTGCGCGCACCGACTGAACTTGGGCCGGCGCCCACGAACGCATGACGCTCAATGTGGCGAGCACGTGCTCGACGGAGTCGAAAGGCATTTGGCCCAAAACAGCCGAAATGCCGCCCTCAGCGCGGTAAAAAATGCCGCGGTGCGCATGCCGCACAACCCACGACTTGTCTAAAAATTCAGCGTTAACGCCCGGGTGCCAATTGTAAACCATGCCCCGTATACGGGACACATCCCCAGCGGGTTGCGCTCAGAGGTCGTCGCCTTCCGTGATTTGCTGCTCGATCATGTCCGCTGCGATGGCCGCGAGTCCGATCAAGCTCCGCAACTCATCCGCTCCGATGTCCGCTGGCGGCTTCACCACGTACTGAATGACGATGCCACCATCGGGGCGTTCGACCACTTCCCACGCGCCCATTTTGTTTTCGAAGTTGTCCACCAGGAGCAGTCGCATGGTCTCGGCGGTCAGGGCTTGGTCGGTGTCTGCTACCAGCGCCGGAGACATGATGGTGCGAACCTCCACCTCATCGTACGTGAGGGTGTTCGAGTACACGTAAACGAGCTGCGTGCGGTTGTCGGGCACCTTCACGACCAACTTGAAGTCGCCGTCGGAATCGATTTCATAAACGAGGTCTGCTTTATCGAGGGCCTTTTGGCATTTGCGGTCCACTTGCGGGGTGACCTGGGCGCTTCCATAGGTCGCCAAGCCGAGAAACAGGCCAGCGATTGCGGCCCGGGTGAGGTTTCGTTTGTGCATGGGCGCAAGAAAGGAAAAATTGCGCAACCTCGGGCGTTTCATCGCAACTTAGCGGACATGAAGTTGCACGCCTTCTCCGCGGCCCTGCTGCTGACCGGATCGGTTTCAGGCCAAATGACCCACCTCGCGTTCGAGGTCGACACCTGCTTTTACGCAAACCTCGACCCCACCGGGACGTTCGATCCCGAGGGCAACTTGCCCGGCAACACGACCTACCGCCTTTTTGCCCACTTCACTCACCCGGGCGACCAGTTGCAGGCCGTGTACGCCTTGGGCTTGGGCAGCACGCTCACGAGCCCGTGGGTGCTGGATGCGCCGTGCGGTTGCTTCGAGCACCCCTTCGGCTCGTCCATCGGTACGGGGAGCAACGCGGTGTTGTTGGATGCGTTTCCGGATTTGGCCTACGACAGCTACTTCACGATGGACGCCAACCCGGGAACGACCATCGCGGGCGGCATTCCGGTGCTCGGCGGCGCGCCCGACCTCCCCGCGGTCTGCAACACCGTGCTCGAAGACGCGGCGATGTACGTCCTCGGCGGCGTCTTCGCTGGCAGCGACCTCCGGGTCCTCGTCGGCCAAATCACCACCTGCGGTCCCCTCGAATTCTCCGCCTGTTTTCAAGTCCAACAAATCAACGGCACGCTGCAAAACTGGTGCGCCTCGGAATTCCCCGACGGTCCGCTCGCCCTGGAACCGCCCTGCGCGCCGTGGGCGACGTTCGACACGGAGCCCGCAGTTGCTTCGGAATCCAATCCCGTTGAGGTGTTCATTCCGTGGGCTTCGGCTTGGCCGGTGGATATTGAGTTGTTCGATGCCCTGACCGGGGAGGCCCTGGATACGCTCAGCGCGGATTCAGCGTTTTATCCGGCTCCGGGCAGCTATTTCGCCGCACTCAAGGATGCGAATACCTGCCGCGACACCACTCCGGTCTTTTGCGTGCCCGAACCGTTTTACACCTGCGAAGGGGTGTGCATCAACGATGCGGATGGCGACGGCGTATGCGACCAACTCGAAGTCCCTGGCTGCTTCGATCCCGACGCGTGCAATTTCGAACCGGAAGCCACGGACCTCGTTCCGTGCGTGTTTCCAGAACCCGGATACGACTGCAACGGAGAGTGCCTGGCCGATGGCGACGGGGATGGCATCTGCGACCCGTTCGAAATTCCGGGCTGCATGGGGGTCTATGCGTGCAATTTCAATCCCGCGGCCACGGACGACGACGGCTCCTGCACCTACCTTCCGACCTTTGCCATTGCCGGCCCCAGCACCACGTTGGACAACGTGGCAACCGCCTATTCCTATCCCGGCGATCCGGCGAGCAACTGCTTTTGGAGCGTGGAAGGCGGTGGGGTGCTCAGCGGCCAAGGAAACACCACCGTCGAAGTGACCTGGCCTGCGTCGGGCGTTTACCAAATCGTGGTCCAAGAATACGCGGACACGTGCACTTCGGCTCCGGTTTCGTTGAGCGTTGAAGTCGGCGTCAACCACATCGCGCAACACGCCCCGATGGACTTGACCATGGCCAACGGACAGTTGCACACGGGTTCACAGGGCACCTTAACCCTTTGGGACCTTCAAGGTCGACTGCTTGTTGAAGCGCCGATGCAACCCGGGGGTTCAATGGATTTGCCGCATTCCCAGACGGGAATTGCGGTGTTCGAAAAAAACAACGGAGTCCGCGAACTACTTCATTGGACAACTCACTGAATGCCAACTTCCCATCGGCAATGTTTTTAAAATATCATCAACTCGTATTCCGGTTGACAATGAAGTATTTTCAGGAAAAAATCATTTTTTTATCTTTTTGTTGATTCAAATCAGTTGAATGCGCAGCCTCGGGCGTATTTTTGCCGCACCAGATTTCACTTGTGCGCAGATTTCTACTCATTTTAGCAGCCTGCTTGTTGTTCATGGCAGCGAGCGTAGCCCAGGCCCCCTTGCTTTGACGTCACGTTGACGTTGGCACATGGGCACTTCGGGTGTAACTTCAACGTTCATGGAGCGAGAACCCGACGCATTGATCATCGAAGGAGGTAGCCTGAGGAGCTCCTTCAGTGCAGGCATTCTCGACGTCTTCATGGCGTTTGACTACCGGCCATTCCAACGCATCATTGCGGTCTCCAGCGGAGCGATGGCCCTGTCGTTTTATGCCTCAAATCAACCACGGGCTTTCGTTTCCATCGCCCGCAACTTGGTGGAAGACCCGGGATTCATCGATTTCAAATCCGCCTTCTCAGCGCAAGGCATCATGAACTTGGAGTACTTGCAGAAGTACGCGAATCGCCACTTTCCACTGGACGAACCGGAGGCGGAACGGCGCTTTTCAGATGTTGACCTGCGCGTGGTGGCGACCCATTTTGAGCAAGGCACGCCGATTTATTTGCGACCTAGGCCGGGAACTTGGCAGCGGTATTTGTTGGCTTCGGCCACCTTGCCGTTCGTCACCCGCGGCAAGGTCCAAGTGGAGGGCACGTGGATGTTCGACGGCGGCTACGCCGATCCCGTGCCGGTCCGGGAAGCCGTTCGACGCGGCAGCCAGTTCCCGCTCATCATTCGCACCCGGCCAGCTGCTGCGCGGGTCGACCAATCGTACCTCGACTGGTTCGGAGTTTACTGGCACCGCGACCAGCGCGCCCTGGCCCGCTTGTTTGCCGAATGGCACGGCGCTTACAATGACTTGGCCGAAGAGATTGAAAACCGCGTAGCGGACGGTCAGTGGGCGCAATTGGCTCCAATGGAACGCTTGGCGTCCGACGGGTTCTCGGTTGCACGCTCGGACGTGGACGCAGATTATCGGTTGGGCTTGGAGACGGGGCTGGATTACTTGCGAAGCCGGGGCTTCATCCATTGAGGACTACTTTTGGCCACATGAATTGGCCTGCCATCTTCGGATTGAGCGCGATTGCCTGCATGGCGAGTTGCGCGAATGACGCGGAGGCTCCGGCTTTGGGAGACCAAATCCACCGCCTCGCCCACCGCACACGACTTGCCTTCACCCCATCCGATCCGGCCTTGACTGAAGGGGACTGGCTTCGGTTCGATGCCGGCAGGGTGCTCCTCCGGCCTTTGGTCGTGCCGGACCGCGCCCGCCGTTGCGACATCACGCTCGCGATGACCTTGCGAAGCGCCGGCGATCCGTGGGACAAAAGCGGTTCCGTGTTTGCCCTCGCCGATGGCGCGGGACGCCACTTCATGGAACGCCTGGCCGATGGGCTTGAGGCAGACACCACGACCTTCGCGGGCGTGATGGCCGATGAGACGGGGACGCCGCCGCTGGAGCTGCTGCGGTTCATTACGCCATTTGGGGCGGGGCACTTCAGCGATCATCCGAAGGCGGAATCGTGGCGTCCTGTTTCGGTGGACCAGTGGGCGGATTCGGTGCATTGGCAGCGGGACGTGAGTGCGTTCCAGCCGTGGTTCCAAGCGGCGGATACGGTGTGGATCGGGGTGTACGTGGACACGTGGACGTCGGAGGGCTATGAGGTGGATTTGGAATTGCGGTTTGAGGAGTCGGATTTGGCCTGCGATCTGGCGCCGACTCACCAAATCCTGCCCCTGTGGAACACCACGCGACTCGCCCACGATCAACGCGACTACACGGGCTTTCCCCAAGGTCCGCTGCGCACGGTCGTCTCCGGAATTGCCGGCCAAGTCACGTGCCACCTCATCACAACCGGCCACGGCGGCCACGAGGGCGGTGACGAATTCACCCCCCAGCGCCATCGGCTGCTCGTCGATGGGGAGCTCGTGAACGCGTGGACGCCGTGGCGCACAGACTGTGGAGCGTTCCGCCGATTCAACCCGTCGAGCGGGGTTTGGGAAGTGGAGCATGCCGGCCGAACGGAACGGCTGGCGTCTTCGGATTTGAGCCGGTCGAATTGGTGTCCTGGAAGCGACGTGCCTCCGAAAGCATTCGATTTGGGCCGGTGGGATGGCGTCGCCAAAGAGCTCGCGCTCGACATCCCCGAAGCTCAGGATTATGGTGTTGATGCGTTCAATTTTTGGAACGTTTCCGCCTACCTCCAAGTAAATCCGTGACCGCAGTCACGCCCATTCCGAGCACCACGCGGCAACGCGTTCGATTCTGAGGAAGTCGGCTATCTTGCGCAAATCAACGGTTGCACCTCATGAGCAAGAAGCGCAAAATCGGCATCCATGCCCTCTACGCCCAAGACCCCATCGAAGCCGATCGGCAGTTGTGGGGACGTGAATCGGATCCGCAATCGCGACGTGGTTTTTTGAAACAAGCAGGACTGGCCGCAATGGGCATGGCCGTTGGAGGCCCGATCGTCTTCGCAAAGCACATGCCCGCAGGATTGATTCCTGCCGTGTTGGCCGATCCCGCGGCGACTCCGTTCGCGCTTGAAGGCAAGCATCCCGACTTGGTGGTGTTGAATGACCAACCGTGGAACGTCGAGACGCCCGCGCACTTGCTGGATGACGACTTGACGCCTGCGGACAAGTTCTTTGTGCGGAACAATGGGTTGGTTCCGCCAGAATTCAATGTGGACCAATGGACGTTGACCATCGACGGCGAAGCGGTCCCAGAACCCATCTCCTTCACCCTCAACGAGCTGAAAGAGCGCTTCAGTGAGCACACCTACGCATTGACGCTGGAATGCGGTGGAAACGGACGCGCGGAATTCAATCCGCCTGCGAAAGGAAACCAGTGGACAACGGGAGCCGTCGGGTGCGCCGAATGGACGGGGGTGCGCCTGCGGGATGTGCTGGAAGCGGCAGGGGTGACTTCGGCGGCTGTTTACGTGGGCTATTATGGGAAAGATTTGCACTTGACGAAGAACCCCGACAAGGTCGTCATCTCACGGGGCATTCCGATTGCCAAAGCCATGGAAGACGAGACGCTCATTGCTTGGAAAATGAACGGAGAGGACATTCCTGTGCTCAATGGTTACCCGCTTCGGTTGGTGGTGGGCGGCTGGCCGGCCTCCGTCTCCGGAAAGTGGCTGACGCGGTTGAGCGTCCGGGATCGCGTGCACGATGGTCCGAAGATGGAGGCTCCCTCCTACCGCGTGCCCAATCATCCGGTAGAACCCGGGACCGAAGTCAAGCCGGAGGACATGAAAATCATCGAGAGCATGCCCGTGAAATCGCTCATTACCTACCCGAAGACGGGGGCGATGATTCCCCAGGGCAAGCGATTGAATTTGCGCGGACACGCGTGGGCCGGTGACCGCTCCGTTCAGCGCATGGAAGTCAGCATCGACTTCGGCGCCACGTGGCAAACCGCTCAACTGAGCGACGCTCCCAACCGGCTGGCCTGGCAACGCTGGACCGCCGAAGTGGGCTTCCCTGAGCCGGGGTACTACGAAGTGTGGGCTCGGGCCACCGACGATGCTGGAGTGGCCCAACCGATGGTGGTTCCAGGATGGAATCCGAAAGGCTACTTGAACAACGCGACGCACCGCATCGCTGTGAAAGTCACCGAATAACGTGCACATGGACCCCAAAAACCGCGAACACCTCGACCAAGCCGTTCGCCACCTCAATCGCTTGGTGGCGGCGTCGTTGGTCATCGTAGCGGTGGCGCTGGTGAACATCATGGCACCGGACACCGCAGAGAAATGGTGGGGCCCCGAACCGGAAATGGCCGCACCGATGGCGGAGGCGCCAGAAGTCGTTTCCGACACGCTGATCGTGGACGGCATCCACGTGGCGTCGGGGTTGGTGGTAGACGATGGATTCATTCAGGTGAAGGCCACGTGTTTGGCTTGTCACTCAGCCAAACTCGTGACGCAAAACCGAGCCACGCGCGATGGCTGGAAAAAAATGATCCGCTGGATGCAAGAGACCCAGAACCTGTGGGACCTCGGCACCAACGAAGACCTCATCCTGGATTACTTGGCGAAGCATTACGCGCCGGACGAAGCCGGTCGTCGCCCCAACCTCCCCACCCCGACATGGTACGTGCTCGAAGATTGATCGGAACGGCGATTGCCGCGTCGTTGTTGTTTGGATGTTCAGAACCGGCTGAGGAGCGCACGCCCCATTCCGATTCGTTGTGGTCCATCGAGCGCTGGAAAGCCGAAGGGACTGCTGCCGTGCTCATTGACGTGAGCCGGGATGCGGACTACGCGGAAGGCCACCTGCCCGGCGCGCATCAGCTGTGGAGAACCGACATCGAGTCCACGGATTATCCGTACGGTGGGATGGCGGCTTCGCGTGAACACGTCCTCGAGTTGATGGATTCCTTGGGCGTAGCTCCTGGGCAGCAAATCGTCCTGTACGATGGGGTTGGCGGCTGCGATGCAGCGCGGCTTTGGTGGCTGTTGAAATTGTTTGGGCACCCCAAGGTGGCCTTGCTCGATGGTGGGGCGCGCGCTTGGACGTTGGGCGGCGATGCGCTCTCGGTGGAAGTTCCTTCGCCGACCCCTTCCTCGGGATTTCAATTCGTGGGCCAACCGGATGCGTCGTTGCTCGCCACCGTGGATGATGTGCGGAAGGCGGCGGGCGAAGGCGTGGTGTTGCTGGACACCCGGACCGAGGATGAACACACCGGACGTCGCATGAAATCGGGCGCGGTGCGCGCGGGACGCATCCCACAGAGTTTGCATTACAACTGGGGAAATGCCGTGGATTTGAACGGCTCAGGTTGCCTCAAAGCGGTGGCGGATTTGGAATGGGATTTGACCGCTGCGGGGGTCCAATTCGACGCTCCGATCATTACGTACTGCCATACCGGAGTGCGGTCGGCGCACACCACCTTCGTGCTGCGGGAATTGTTGGGATTCGAGCGCGTGTCGAATTACGACGGCTCGTGGACCGAATGGAGCCACCTCGAAGAACTGCCCATCGTGGCCGACCAGCCGGTCAATCCCGCGCTTTAAACCACGGACCGCACGCGCACGACGCGCCCGTTGACGCTGACTTCGGTGCCCGGTTGGGCTTGGGCGTGAAGCAACGCTTGGGCGAGGGGTGACGCGGGGGAAATGACCTGAACCCGGCCCCAAGGCAAATCGATGGCGCCCAAAGCCGCCGCAATCACGACTTCGCCGGAATCGAGCACGACCCAGCTTCCCCATTGGGCAGGCACGGCCCTCGCGGGCAGGGGGCGCATCACGTTTCGGAGCAATGCTTCGGCTTGGTTCAGCTCAGCAGCCGCGCGTTCCATTTCTTGTTGAACCATGGCACGGCCCGTCTCGTGCTTGTCCCCCGCCGTGGATTTGCCTTCCGACTCCAACGATTGCCGCAGGGTTTCGAACCGCTCGCGAGCCGCATCCAACCGCTCCTGAGCGACTCGGACGACCGCATTCCACACCCGCTCTTTGCGTTCCAAATCGACCATGTTGCGAACCTACGGAAATTCGCCGCTCACGGTGGCGATTCGAATGTGATGGCTCATGCTTATTTTGCACCCGATTGACTGCGTCGATGCCATTGTGCCTCACCGCGTCGTCCTTTCGCCTTGACTTCCAACCTGAACCGCCATGTCATGATGAACAATCGCATCCTTACGGGTCTCCTTTTGCTGTTCCCCCTTGGGGCTTGGAGCCAAACCGTTACCACGTTCAATTACACCGGTGGTGTGCAAACCTACACCGTGCCCGCGTGTGTGAGCTCATTGGAGGTTACGGCGAAAGGAGGGAAAGGCGGAGGTGCGGGAGGTGCGAACGGTGCAACCGTGACCGCTACCCTGGATGTCGTTCCTGGGCAGGTCTTGGAAATCCGGGTTGGCGGCCAAGGCAGTTGCCCGAACGGCGGCTACAACGGGGGCGGCAATGGCAACGCGGCCAACGGCACCGCAGCCGCTTCGTGCGGAGGCGGCGGCGCCACCGACATCCGCGAGGCGCCGTATAACCTCAATGATCGACTCATCGTGGCATCGGGCGGCGGCGGCATGGGCGGCGGAACTTCCGATGCCGCGGGGGGCATCGGCGGCTGCGCAACCGGAACGGCCGGCACGAACACGTTCGGCGATGGCGGTGGGGCCGGAACCACGAGTTCGGGGGGCGCCGGAGGCGCTCCGTGGACCCCCAGCGGCAATGCAGGCGCTTCGGGTGCGCTCGGGCTTGGGGGTGCGGGCGGCACAGATCCCTGTTTCAATGCGGCTCCGGGTGCCGGAGGTGGAGGCGGGTACTATGGCGGCGGAGGCGGTGGAAGCGATTGCTTCAATGGAGGATCCATTGGCGGAGGCGGAGGCGGCGGTGGGTCGAGCTTGACCCCTGCGGGAGGAAGCTGTACCGCCGGGAACTCGACCGGAGCGGGATCGCTGACCATCACGACGGTGGGAGGCTTGGCGTTGTCAACGAATCCGGGATTCCCCATCCTGTGCGAAGGAGACACGTTGGATTTGGTGGTTTCTGGGGCGGACTCGTACGTTTGGCCAGACGACCCCAGCATCGTCTTTGCAGAAGGACCCAATGCATCGTTGGCGCCAACGGAAACGACCATTTACACGGTTTACGCCAGCTCGCCCGAATGTGCAGACTCCATTGACATCACGGTGAACGTGACGCCCTTCCCCAACCTGCAAATCAACCCGCCGGTGGCCGCAGCGTGCGATTTGGAGTCGGTGGTGCTGACAGCATCGGGTTGCAACTTCTACCAGTGGTCGCCGCCTCAAGGACTGAACAACATCGTGGGGCCCGTGGTCACCGCCAGCCCCAATTCCACGACCACCTACACCGTCACGGGCATCGTCCCGGGCTGCACCGTTACCGAAACCGTCACCGTGGCGCTGGAGGTCTTGAATGAACAAGCTGCGTTTTTCTGCGAAGGCGAAACCTACACGTTGCCCGATGGGGTGGTGACGGACGCGCCGGGTGAATATGAATTTGTGTACACGGCGGCTGCGGGGTGCGACAGCATTTTGACGGTCCAACTGCAGGCCACCCCAGACTATGATTTGACCTTCGAGGCGTTTGCATGCGGCAACGAGGGCTATGTCCTGCCCGATGGCTCGACCACCTTCACCAGCGGCACGTATACGATGACGGTTCCCACCACCTTCGCGGGATGCGACAGCACGGTCACCACGGTGTTGGAGGTGATTCCCGCATTGGGCTCATCGCAGGCGTTCACGGCCTGTGCAGGTGAAAGCATCGTGCTGCCCGACGGCGAAGTGGTGGACCAAACCGGCACGTACACCACGGTGTTGACGTCCTTGGTCAGCGGATGCGACAGCACGGTAACGACGGAAGTGGTCATCAACGAAGTGTACGATTTGGACCTCGACATCAACGCCTGCAACGACAGCCCGTACTACCTGCCTGATGGCAGCGTGACGTTGAGTTCAGGCGTGTATGCCTTCGATTTGACCTCATCGGCTGGATGCGACAGCGCGGTGGTCCTCGACATCACCTTTACACCCGCGTATGACTTGAATTTCTACCCCGAGATTTGCCAAGGCGAAACGTACACCTTGCCCGATGGCGTGGTCGTCACGAACTCCGGACTGTACGTGGACGAGTTCACCACCGCCGCAGGCTGCGACAGCACGATCACCACCCAGCTCATCGTCCACCCCCTGCCCGCCATCGGATTGGACGTTGCAAGCAGCTACTGCGCATACGACGAAACCGTTCCGTTGACGCCAACGCCCGCGGGAGGAACACTGAACGGCCCCACCGTCAGCGGGTTGAACCTGAACCACGTGGGGGTGAATCCAGGAACGTATGAAGTGACGTACACGTTCACGGACAGCGACGGGTGCACCGGCACGTCTTCCGCAACCTATGTCCTGGCGGCACCGCTCAATCCGGGGTATGAATGGTCCGTGCTGTGCAACCGATTGGACTTGGTTTCCACGACGCCTGACCCATCGGAATCGCTGACGTACGGCTGGTTTGTGGACGGGATCCAAATCGGAGAGCAAACCACCGCCGGCCATTTTTACTCGGCTGGAGGGGACTTTGAAGTGGGGCTGACGGTAACGGACGCTTACGGATGCAGCTATTCGTTGGACCAAATCCTCGACCTCCCGTCCGACTTCGACCTGACGGGCTTCCAAATTCCAAACGTCATCACCCCCAACGACGACAGCATGAACGATTACGTCGTGCTCGGCGGCACTTCGGGAAGCTGCCTGAAATACGAACTGGTCATTTTCAACCGGTGGGGCGATCGCGTCTACACGATGAGCCACAACACCGCACCGTTTGCCGGCATGGACGAATCGGGGCAGCCGCTGGGCGATGGCGTTTACTTCTATACGTTCGAAGCGGAGCGTTACCCGTGCGCCGGCACCCCGGAATTGCGGGAGTGGTGCTCAGGCACCATCCAAGTGCTGCGGGACTGATCCTCAGCGCAGCAGCGTAAACGTTCCCTGCACCGTATCCAAGCCGGGAATGGTCAGGATGTAGAAGTACGTGCCTGCGGCTTGGTCAATGCCCTTCCAGCCGTTGTTGTAATTCGTCGCGCGGTAGACTTCGGCACCCCAGCGGTCGTAAATCGCCAGCTCGTTCCCGGGGAAGCCCTCCAGGTTCGAGAACACCAGCGCGTCGTTCATGCCATCCTCGTTGGGCGTGATGACGTTGAACACCTCAATCGCGCAAGGCTCAACCGCCAAGGTCGTGCTCTGTTCGTCGCCGCACAGCCCCGGCAGCGTGTACGTCACGTCCAACAAGCCGAGGCCCGCTTGCTGCAGGTCGATCACGCCGTCCTGGTCAATGCAGCCACCGCAGGAGGCGGACCAAATGCCGTTTTGGATGTAGCTGCCGGCTTCAACCGACTCGGCTGCGACGCAGATTTCGTCCGTCAAGATGATGGAGGCGTCGAGTTGCGGCATCACTTCGATGGTGATTTGGTCTGAATCCGTGCAAATGTCATTGATGACGTACGTGACCGTGTACGTTCCCAAGGTGATTTCCAAATCAATCGCCCCCGGATCGAACACATTCCCCGTCAAGCATTCCGCACAGCTCGAGCTCCACGTCCCCCCGCCATCCACCGCCTGAAGCACCACCGGGTCCTCCGACTCACACAACGTCGGCACCGCCGAAATGGTGGCATTGACGCTTTCGCCCACGTTCACCGTGGCCACAATCGGCTCGCTGCAAGCCGCATTGAACGTGAAGACCAAATCAATGACCCCCGGCTCATTCGCCGCGAACACCCCCGAATTCGCATTCGTAATGCAATCGGGGCAAGCGGTCGAACTCCACACTCCCGAGCTGCTCGAGGCGTATTCGGCTGGAATGCCCGCATCCAACAAGACATCGAAATTGAACACGCTGCCTTCGCACAAATCGGGAATCGTCTCCACGGTTCCTTCCAACACGGGGAGGACTTCCACCACCCAGCTGGCTGAATCGGAACACAGGCCGTCCGAAACGGTGTAGCTGATGGCGACGTCGCCATACCCTGCCGAAGGCGGTGCAAACAGGCCGGCGTTCGTCATGCACCCACCGCAATCCGCGGTCCACGTTCCGCCCGGGGCATCGGTGTTGAATTGGAATTCCTCGGTCCCTGCGCACAGCGATGGAGGAACGTTGTCTGCGGAAATGCCCACCCCGGGAATGACGTTGACCGTGACGGTGCTGTCCACCGGGCAGAACGACTCCGGTGTGAAGGTGACCTCGTAGCTTCCCGTAGCCCCCGTCGCGGGTTCAAACAAGCCCGAAGCTTCCATGCACCCGTCACAATCCGCCACGGACCACGTCCCGGGCACGTCCGCCAGCATCTGCACTTCAGCGCCCTCGCACACGGTGAAGGGGCCCGTGACCGTTCCCGACGTAGGCTCCGAAACGCCGATGACGATGGTGGTGTCTCCGGGGCATGCGCCGACCGTCGTGAAGGTGAGCGTGTTTTCGCCCAAAGCCGCGTTGTTCGAATTGAAGTACCCGTTGTTCGCCAAGCAGTTGCCGCAATCGCTGGTCCAAATCCCGAACGCGGGCGTCGGGTTGATGTCGAACACATCCCCTACGCACATGCTCAACGGCGGATTGTTCAGTTGCGGTTGCGGGTTCGCAATGATGGTCAAATTCAATTGGTCCACGTCCGCGAAACAGGTTCCATCGAGCGTATGGGTCACGGACAAGAAGCCCGGACCCGCCAAAAGCGGGTCAATCGTCAACGTCTCGGCGTCGAAGCACCCGTCGCAATCGACTTCCCAAGTGCCCGAGCCTTCGAGCGGGGTCAATTGCACCGCACCGCCTTCCACGCAGATCGGCGCGGGATAGGTGAACGCCGCATCGACGTCACTGACGGCCACGATTTCGATTTCATCGGACGTGATTTGGACGTAATCGCTCTCCGTAGGTTCGGGCCCTGTGTAATCGTCCACGCAGAACGTGACCTCCTCCCCACTGCCCGATTCGAGCGTGAACGGCCCGTACACGTTGCCATTCGACCCCGTGAAAGTCAGCTCCGTCCCCCAACCATCGCCGCCCGAATCCTCCATCATCAAGGTGTAGCACCCGTTTTGCAGGCAGACATCATCGCTGAAGGGCGCGCCTTCTTGGTACAACACCGCACCAGCATCGCTCATGAGCACCCAGTCGATTTGGTTGTTCTGACTGAACGATCCCGTCGTGGGCAAACTGACCTCAAACTCGGTGCAGAAGGTGCCCACTGGCAATTGGCTGAACCAACCCGTGATCGTGGTGGTTGAAGACGTGCAGAACGGCAAGGTGTCCCCGATGCCCAAGAGTTCATCGGCTTGGTACCAAAGGGTGGTGCCGTCCACCACCTCGCTCGACGAAAAGCGAAACGCCACGTTGCTCGCGTTCCAATTGCCGGTGTTGAACCCCGGCGCGGCAATGCCCACGGTGCCGTCGATGTTTTGGATGCCCATCGTCGCGTTGCCCCAGGTGCACGGCTGGCGGTTTGCGAGGTACACTTCGATGGCGTTGGTTCCCTCGTACAGTACGATTTGGGCAGATACCTGTTGGCTGGTGCAGCTGTATTGGCACACGTTGTTCCAGCTGACGACGAACTGCCGGCACGGCGCGGTGCCGAAGGTGCCGTACCGCACATCGCCACAAACGCTGGGATTCAAATCGCTGTGCACCGCCAGGATGGCGTTCAACGGGGAATTGGCGTTGGGAATGGGCCCGTTGGGATTGAATCCGGCGGCCTCGGTCAAGGTGAAGGAAAACCACCCGTTGCTGCTGATGCGAACTTGGGTGTAGTCGTTTCCGAAGTAGTTGAAATTGAAGCCAATGGGAATGTTTCCGCTGTACACGTCATCCCCGGTGGCGATGGCGACATTGCCCGCGTTGTACGCGTAAGGCGGGTCATAGGGAATGGGGTCCACGTCGTATTCCGATCCACCACCCGAGGCCACCGAAGCGATTCCGGGGGCAATCAACGTGAGGCAACTGTCTTCGCACGTGACCTCGATGTCTTCGCCCAAATCGAATGAGCCAAAGGTTGCACACTGTCCCCAAGCCTCGGCGGCTCCGAGCACCAGCATACCCGCACATGCAGCTTTCGCTGCGAAGTTTCGAATTCCCATCATGTTGTCAAATCGTTTGGTCCAACCCCTCACGCGAGTGGGAAGGTAAGATGAACGCGAGAAATCTCCACATTCCCGAGTGCATGACGCCGTGTCGCTGCCGTCCGTTGCATCGGTGCGGGCGGGCGCAACCATTTAGAGCGTGGCGAGTTACACTAGCATGAATCCCTGCAGCAGCCTGCACATCGCCCCTACCGTGCGTCAGGAGGCTTGCCGAGCGGCCTATCTTCGTGGCATGCGCTGCAAGAACGGTTTTCGTGGAGTGGCATTGGTGATGAGCCTGTGCTGGGTGTTGGTGGGGTGGAGCCAAACCGATACGGAGTTTTGGTTCGTTGCCCCGGAGGTGTGGGCAGGGCACGGCGACGCCCCCATTGTGCTCCGGTTTGCGACCCTCAATGCACCCGCGACCATCACGGTGGAGCAACCCGCGAACGCCGCCTTTCCGACCCAAACCCTCAACGTGGCCGCCAACGCAACGGCGACGTTGGATTTGACGCCGTGGATGGATTTGGTGGAAAACAAGCCGGTGAATGCGGTCTTGGATTTGGGCTTGCACATCACAGCAACCGCGGAGATCACGGCTTACTACGAAGTCAACAACGTCGACAACCCGGACATTTTCACCCTCAAAGGCAGCGCGGCGCTCGGCACGGAATTCTACACGCCTTTTCAGACCTTTCTGAACAACAATTACAACGAGTCGAAAGCGGGCTTGGACCTTGTGGCCACGGAGGACAACACGACCATCACCATCACCCCGTCCACGGCGATGGTGGGGCATCCAGCGGGCGTTCCGTTCGACATCGTTTTGGACGCCGGCCAAACCTTTTCACTGCGGGCTGCCAGCACCGCGGCCGCCCAACACCCTGCGGGCACCCACATTGTCAGTTCCGCCCCCATCGCCATCACCATGAGCGACGATTCGATTGTGGGGGCTCCTTATGGGGGCACTTGCTTCGATTTGTTCGGCGATCAGCTCATTCCCGTATCGGTTGCTGGAACGGAGCACATTGCGGTGAAGGGGCCTGATCTCGACGGCCCTGATAAAATCTTCATCCTCGCCACCGAGGACGGCACGGAAGTCCAAATCAACGGGGTGGTGTTCGCCACGCTCAACGCCGGGCAGACGTTCACGCACTCCCTGCTCGCCGACGTCGCATACTACGTCACGTCTGCTCCAGCGATGGTCTTGCACATGACGGGCGTGGACTGCGAAGTCGCCGGCGCGGTCCTGCCTCCCCTGCTCTGCACGGGGTCCGACGAAGTTGCGTTCGTGCGATCGACGAACGAAGACTTCGCCATCACCCTCATCGTACCAGCCGGTGCGGAGGGTGGATTTGCGTTCAATGGCAATCCCATTTGGATTCCCGCTGCGAGCTTCACCCCCATTGCGCCAACCGGCGGTGATTGGCTCTTTGCCCAAATCACCACCACCGGATTCGTGCCCACGTTGGCCTCATCGCGGATCACCAATTCGCTGGGGCGCTTCCATTTGGGCACCATCAACGGCATGCCGGGCAGCTATGCGCGATACGGTTTTTTCAGCGATTTCCAAACGTACCAGCACACCACGTCCGTAAACGACGACGACGTGTGCCCGGGCGAAACCGTAGTGCTCACCGCGGAGCCCATCCCGGGAGGCACCTACGACTGGACGGGACCCAATGATTTCACAGCAAGTGGCGATCAAATTCAGCTCGGGCCGCTCTCCGTGGACGATGCAGGCGAGTACGTGGTGACGGGCATGGCGGGCGACTGTCCGATTGAGGCCGACACCCTCGTGCTGGTGGTCAACCCGGGGCCCGCTGCCCCCGTGTTGGAAGCGACCGACCCGTGGTGCGAAGGGACGCTTGCGGAATTGGTGGCCTCGGGGCCGGGAGAATCGTGGACGTGGACGGGACCGGACGGGCCGCTGATGAACACCAGCGCTTCCGTGGAAGTGGACCAACCTGGGACGTACACGGTCACCACTTCCATCGATGGCTGCTCTTCGGAAGCGGCGACGTGGGAGGGTGCATTCAGTCCCGCGTTCGCCATCGAACTGCCCGATGACGAGGCCCCTGCCTGCGAAGGAACGGACTGGTCCGTCGCACCCTTGGGACTTCCCGAGGGAGATTGGCTGTGGACCACTCCGTTGGGCGTGGAGCTTTCCGGGGAGGTCCTGAATTGGCCCGCTGTGGCAGAGGAAGATGCGGGTTGGTACGTGCTGTCCGGCGAGGTGAACGGCTGTCCGGCGCAATCGGATTCCGTGCTGTTGACGGTCCAAATCCCTGCCCCCCTAACGCCCAACGTCCCCCCCACCGCTTGCACCGGTGAACCGGCCTTCCCGCTCGAAGTGGATGACCCTTGGGGCGGCGCTTGGGCAGCATCCTGCGGGGCCTGTTTGACGGGCAGCAGCTTCGATCCCGCTCTGGCCGGCGCCGGAACGGTGACGTTCACCTACACCTCGGCCGGAGCCTGTGGCGTGGAGGCTGCGGCGTCACTGGAGGTCTTGGAAACACCGGACGCGGGCTTTGGAGCGCCGTTCAGCGCGTGTTTGGGGACGGGTGAGGTGGTGTTGGTGCCCGCAGTCGCCGGTGGGAGTTGGGCGGCGGATTGTGGGGATTGCCTGAATGCAGATGGGACGTTCAATACGGGGGTGGCGGGCGAAGGGATTTGGTCCATTGCATACGCCATCGGAGGCACCTGCCCGAGCGAAGGGACAGGCACCTTCGAAGTGACGCCGAACCTCTCGAGCGCGTTCGATGCGCCCGGGACAAGCTGCTTGAACGACGCCCCCGTGGTCTTCGTGCCCGAAATTGCAGGCGGGACCTGGACAGCGGATTGCGCGGGATGCTGGTCCGGCAGCGGGGCCTTGAACGCAGCCGCGGCGGGCGTGGGTCCGATTGACGTCACCTACACCTTGCCCGGCGTGTGCGGATCGGCCACCACGGAGACCTTGGAGGTGCTGCCGTTGCCCGAGGCCGGATTCAATTGGAGCTCGACCTCCGGTTGTGCGCCATTGTGGGTGGAATTTGAGCCCCTCACTGCGAGCGATGTGGTGGCGTGCTCGTGGGCCTTCAATGGTCCTGAAAACGCGACGTCGAGCTGGGGGTGTGGAAGCGGGGCGCACGTGTTCAACGCCCCGGGGTGTTACGACGTGAGCCACGCGGTCATCGATGGCAACGGGTGCACGAACACCTTCCAAGCGAACGATGCGGTATGCGTCAGTGCCCCGCCTTCAGCGGAATTCACGTGGTCCCCCTACTCCCCCGATTGGTCTGACCCATCGGTAACGCTTGAAGCGCTGGAACCCAATGTGGAATGGGTTTGGACCGTGAACGGGGCGCTGTTGGGAACGGAATCTTCGGTGTCGTTGGTTCCTGCTGAGGTCGATGAGTCGCCTTGGAACCTGTGCCTCACCACGACGGACGCGGCGATGTGTTCGGCGACGGAATGCATTGCCCTCAATCCCGGAACGGGCTTAACGGTTTACGCTCCCAACGCGTTCACGCCGGATGGTGATGGGAAGAACGAAGCGTGGCGCCTTGTGTTGGGAGGGGATGTCGTCGAGCTGGAGGTGATCGTTTGGGATCGCTGGGGCATGGAGGTGTTCCGATCGGTTGAGCTGGAGCATTGGTGGGATGGCCGGGTGCAGGGGGGAACGCATTTTGCCTCCACGGACGTGTACGTTTGGCAAGCCATCCTTCGGGATTCACGGGGGCATGCCCGGACCGCTTCGGGACACGTTGCCCTCATCCGCTGACGGAATCGCCGTACAAAAGCACGAGCTCAAGTCGGGATTCGGTCTCCATCCAATGGTCGGTGTTTGGAGGAATGGAACATGCGCTTCCTGGTCCGACGCGCTGCCGATTCGCCCCAAAGACAATCCACCCCTCCCCGTTCAACACCCGAACGTGCTCCCAGCGGTCGTGCCGGTGTGCGCGTCCATTGCGTTCGAATTCGAGCCACTCGGCGATGGGTTCGCCCTGCTGCTCGGCCAGGGTGCGCATTCGTCCAAATGAGGTTTCACGTAGTGCGAACGATTCCATCCGGACAAGTTAGGCCAGAGGAGCCGAATGCCTGCAATCCAAGAAAAGCCCGGTCCCTCTCGGTGTTGCGCTGCGGGCAATGAATCGTCGAACGCAAGCTCATGGGCACCCACGAAAGCAGGCTCGCCGGCCTCAACGGGTGACGTGGTTGCTCACCGCCTTGCGCTGCACAGCACATTGTGCGAAAAGCCACGGGCTGAGGCTCTGCGACTCCCATGTTAACCGAATGTTTCGTATATTAAGAAATTGTTAACCAAAAATGCACTGACATGCTCTTCATTGATTGGATTTGGATTGCCCTAGTAGCGGCCATTACAGCCGGCTCCATCGCGTACGGATGGATTGCCGCCCGAAAAGAACAGCGCTCTGAGCTCTTGCGATTGCAGGCTGAAGTGGAGCGCCAACGGGCGAAGAAAAAGTTTTGGAAAGCCAAAGCGCGAGACGACAAGGCCCACCAACCCGATGCGGGACGGCGTCAGCTCTCTTCGCAGCGAACTTTGGCCATGCACGCCTCCAACTCCAACGCGAGTTAATCCACGGTGTGTCCGTGGTGGTGGTGTCCATGCCTGCGCTGCGGAAGCACTTCTCGTCCGCCAAGGGGCACCCCCAAGTGAACGCCAAGCTCCATCTGTTGTTGGCCCGGTTCAAACGCCCACTCCATGAACGGCCCGATGGCCATGCCATGCCAATGAAAATCTTGATACGCTTCCAAATGGACCGCAGGATCCCACGGGCCATGCGTGGCATGGAACAGCCCCGGCGCGAGCACCAAATGGGTGTACGGATGAGGTGACCACTGGATCAACGCCATGAACGAAGTGTGCTCGTGATCGGCAAGCACGTACTCCACATCCGCTCCGAGTCCCAACGTGGTCCTGCCCAAATGATGAACGTAATGTGCGTGAAGGGCCGTCCCAGGCTCGTCTTCTTCGGTCATGTTGAAGACCGGAGCCACGCCGATTCCCACTTCATCCACGTGATATGCAGCTGCGTGATGGCCTTGGGCCGTGGTCCCCTGTGCCCAAAGCACAGCGATCAAAAAGAGGATTCCGCGCATGAATGCAAACCAAGCCCCCAAGCTCTGGAATCGCTACGACCCAAGTCACTAAAAACCCAAATCAGGCACTGCGCTGGTTGGCGCTTCGAAAGCGCGTCACGTGGGTCGGCCGGGCAGCCCGATGCTTGGTGAGCCGGCCCTTTACGCGCTTGCGCCACAGTTCGAAGCTTCTTCGCTTCAGGGTTTGGCGCATCAACGCGCGAACCTCGTTCTCCTTCAGGCCAAACTGCACTTCAATCGCCTCAAACGGCGTGCGGTCCTCCCAGGCCATCTCCACGATGCGATCGCGGTCTTGATCCGTCAGCTGCTTCCCCATGGGAATGGAACAACCGCGAGCCCGCTTCGGTTTCCCCGTCGGATTCGGTAGCTTCGCGGCATGAAAGTCGCCGTCATCGGTGGCGGTGCGGCCGGTTTTTTCGCGGCCATCTCCGCGGCCGAACACCACCCACGGGCCTCGGTCGTTCTGTTCGAACGATCGAATAAATTCCTCGCAAAAGTGGCGATTTCTGGCGGCGGCCGTTGCAACGTTACGCACCACTGTTCGTCGCCCAGCGCGCTCGTCCAGCACTACCCCCGTGGCAGCTCGTTCTTGAAAAAGTCCTTCAAGCACTTTCAAGTCCGGGACACGGTGGTTTGGTTCGAAAACCGCGGTGTGGCACTGAAGATCGAGCCGGACGGCCGCATGTTCCCGACGAGCGACGATTCCTCCACCATCACCCGCTGCCTCCATGAAGCGGCGCACCATGCGGGGGTCTCGTTGCGGCTGCACGAACCGATTCACGCGCTCGAACCCAGAACGGGCGCGTGGTTGGTGAATGGCGCTCCCTTCGATCGGGTCATCGTCGCCACCGGGGGAAGCCCCAAGCGAGCGGGCCTGGAGTGGTTGGAAGCGCTCGGACATGCCATCGTCGACCCGGTGCCTTCGTTGTTTACGTTCAACATTCCGAACCGCGCGTTGAACGACCTGATGGGGCTGGTCGCGCCGCAAGCCATCGTGCGCATTCAAGGCTCAAAACGTCCCCAGACAGGCCCCGTGCTCATCACGCATTGGGGGTTGAGCGGGCCAGCGGTGCTGAAGTTATCGGCGTGGGAGGCGCGCACGTTGGCGGACTTGAATTACCACTTTTCGGTGCACGTGAATTGGGTGGGTGAGCCCAACGAGGAGGTGGCGGGCGCGCGACTGGATGAGGAGCGCGAAGCGCACGGCAAGAAGCGGATTCTGAATGCTTGCCCGTTCGATTTGCCTCGGAATTTGTGGGGGCATTTGCTGGACCAAACCGGCATTGGGCGCGAAGCGATTTGGTCCGAACTCAGCAAAAAAAGCCGCAACCAATTGCTCAACACCTTGCTCAACGACGTGCATGCAGTGCGCGGTAAAACGACCTTCAAAGAAGAATTCGTGACCTGCGGCGGCGTGGCGCTCAGCGACGTCCACCCGATCACGCTGGAGAGCCGTCGGGCGCCGGGGCTTTACTTCGCGGGCGAGGTGCTCGACATCGATGGGGTCACGGGCGGATTCAACTTCCAAGCGGCGTGGACCACGGGGTTCCTTGCGGGACAGCTCAAGTCCGCGGCCCCCTGACCAACGCCTCGGCGAGCTCCAAGGCGTGCACCGGCCAAAACACCGCCGGCCGCGGCCGCATGACCCCTTCCTTTCCATACTCCGGCCGGCACGACAGGATTGCGCGCTCCCACTGATCGGGGATGCCCTGACGGCCTTCCACCGCTCCCCACAACGCGCCGCAGATTGCCGCATTCGTGTCCGTGTCGCCCCCGCGCATGACCGTGTCCTTGACGGCCTCCGCAAGGCTGGGCGCATGGAGCAATTGGTACAGGGCATTCTGAAACGCCAACAGCACCCACCCTTGGAGTTCGGAGAAATCGGCTGGCGCCTCCTGTTCTGATCGCGCAATGACTTGGCGAATGGCGGGATCCACGGCCCATTCGTCGGCCCATTCTTTGATTTGGCGGTGGGTCGCCTCCGCGGAATGGCCGGAGCGCACCGCCGATGCGATGGCCGCGGCGTACAAGGCGTTGACTTGTTGGCAAATCGGATGCGGGTGAGTGACCCGGGCGTCGGCCTTGGCCCACTTGACGACTTGATCGGTGCTGAAACGCGCACCGAAAATGCCCAGCGGGCTGACGCGCATGAGGGCACCGTTCGCCTGGCTCTCCTCGTTCCGTGTGGCCGTCAATGCCGCACGGATTGTGTTGCCGCAATCAAACGGTTGCGAACTCATCCAAAGGCGGTACTCGAGAAACGCCGCCCGGTCCGAGTACCAGCCGGACTTCACGAGCAACCGAGCGAGCAGCAAGGCCATTTCGGAATCGTCGGTGGGCTGCCCAGCGAGCGTGTCCCACGTGCCGCCGTCTTGCAATTCGTGGAGTCCTTGGGGATGGCGGTGTTGGATTTGGTCCGCGTGTTGAAATTCCACCAAACTCCCCAAGGAATCGCCCGCCAACTGCCCGAGCAGGCACCCTTGGGCGCGGCTCAATGCGCCGTCCATTTTTTCATTTGAATTCATGAAACAAAGAAACAAATAACATCGTGCGCCGCCCCCTAAAAAAGCTCAAGAATGCGGACGGCGAACACGTCCACCACTTCCACGAGGATGAGCACGAGGATGACCCACTCGAGTTTACTGCTTTCTCGGTGGTCCATGATGTCCTTGAACAGCTCGAAATCTTCCTTCAAGATGACCGTGCGTTCGAGGATTTACCGGTAGCGGACTTTCAGGTCAAACGTCTGTTTCAGAGACGCGTTGAGTTGGTTCAACGTTTCGTTCTACCAGGTGATGTCCGGAGAATCGAAGATGTAGAGGTTTTCGGAGATTTGGCCTTTGATCTTCAATACGTGGCCGATGAACTGCTTGAGTTTCCTGCCGGAAATCGTGAGCCGCCCCCGCTGCTCGAGGGCATCCACGTACTGGCACGTTTCGCCGAGCAGGTACTCCGTCATTTCAAGATGCTTGTCGAGTGCCACGAATTGGGACGTGTTGAGCATGATGAGGCGGATGGCTTCTGGATCGAAGTCCGAAATGGTCACGTGGTCGAACGAAACCGCGTCCGTTCCGGGCTCGACGAGCACCTTCATGGTCTCGCTCAATTCTTGGTCTTCCCAATTCCGGGCGTCGGGATTCAGCGACTTCACGAACGCGTTGATCTCCGAAGAATTGTGATTGAAAAAGGCGACCACGCCGTATTGGAAGACGTAAATGAACTGCTCATCCCCGCTTGCGAGGAACAACTCGTCGGAGTCGGAAAACAAGATGGAAAGGCCAGCGCTTGCTTGCATTTCCAGATGTTCAGCGCGTTGCTGATTTGGATCGCGATGACGGCGTACATGGGGTCAAACTTGTGCCCCCGAAAGTCCGTCATTTTCCCCTCATTTCGAACACTGCTGCTCCCGGAAAATGAACCGCCGTTTGCACTGCCGTCCAAAAGAGGCGCTGCCGCACATCGAACCTCGATTTGGACAAGTTGTAAAATATTCCTAATGTTGATGTTATGACAAGAAATTGGATCGCAGACAGGGTCTTTGATTGGGTGCGCGATGCCCTGGCACGCGTGGCAAAGGTTGCGAACAGAATCCACGTCGAAATCAACATCATCGTTTACTTCATCCTGATTCCCTTCAGTTGGCTGATCTCCATTGATTTGATCCTTGGAACTCGGGGAGTCATCGGGGGGCTCTATTTGCTCGGTTGGTTGGTTTTCATTGGGGCTCAACGAAGCTCTCGTAGGCGGTCCGAATGGCTGTTTCACAAGTCAGTCGATTTTCTTTTGTATTTCGACAGCATTGGGTCAAATTATATCATTTCATCTGTTCTCATCTGCGTGTTCATCCCGGTCCTGATCTCCTGCGTGTTGTTAGCGGCCCTTTTTTGGACGTAGTTGACAAATGCCCCTCCAGCGCAAAGCCCACAGAACGCCTTCAAAACCTGGAAATTCAATGCCATCTGCCCACGCCACCTTCACCAGATTCAATCGGAGATTGACGCATCGTTTTGGGGTCATGCAGCGCCGCATCTCCCTCTTCATTCGGAGTTTTTCTTCAGACGGGAATGAAATCCCGATGAAGGAAGTTTTGAACCGTTCAACCGTCGAACTGATCGCGTCGTTCAACATGGCCTGCAACCGATTCCATGGTAAAATCGAACGGCGACAGGACGAAATGTCACCCGCCGCTTTCTGCAGCTCGGACAGCAGCAGCCGCTGGCTTGCGATGTGGCTCGCATTCGTCTGCGGCACGATGAGCGCGCAAGTGGCGGATGATTTTGAAGTGCGGTTTTCGGCTCAGGAGAAGGGCGGGATTTGGTTTTTAGCCAATCACAGCCTTTCCTGCGAAGGCAACGGCCTGTGCGCCGACGCGCTCGCATCCCTGCCCATCTCCGGCAACGCGCAGGAGAACAACAACGCGTTCGAGATGACCTACGTGGATGTGGACGATGATTCGTCCACCTGGTCATCCTCATCCGACAGTTTGAACTTGGGGGGGTGTGCGGAAGTGCTTTGGGCGGGGCTCTATTGGGCTGGGCGTGTGGATGCCTACACCCCCAACCTCGCGCTCCGAGACCAAGTCAAGATCCGCGCTGGGAATGGGCCATACGTGGAGTTCACTGCGGATGAATTGCTCGATTTCAACAGCGGTTATTTCGACGCGTACTTCTGCTTCACGGACGTCACCGATTGGATCACAACGAACGAAGTCCAAGCCCGATACACGGTAGCCAACGTCGTCGGAGAAGAGGATTTTTCCGCATGGGCAGGCTGGACCCTCGTCATCGCGTACCGCGACGCGCTCGACCCGATTCGAAACTTGACTGTTTTTGATGGATTGGCCTTCATCTCCTACAACGAAGATTCGGAATTGGACGTGCCCATCAGCGGGTTCGTCACCCCGGTGGTCGGACCGGTGGAGTTGGAGTTGGGCGTGGTGGCTTACGATGGAGACCGGGGGGCGACAGGAGACCAAATGGCATTCAACGGAGCCGGAAGCTACGTATACATTGAAGACGCAACCCACGACGTAAACAACACCTACAACAGCACCCACTCGCGCAATGGGGTCATCCAACCGTGGCGGATTCCGGCCGCCAACAACACGCTCGGCCACGACGCGAACATATTCGTTCCCGACAACAGCAATTTCAACTACCTCGCCAACGGCGCAACGGACGCGGTCATCCGCATGTCCACCAACGGCGAATCCGTGATGATTCAAACGGTTTCGGCCGTTGTGGACGTGTTTGAGCCGGATCTAAAAGCTTCAGTCTTCATCGAGGACCTGAATGGTGGTTTGGCTCAACCGGGGGATTTGTTGCAATACACCGTGGTGGGAAAAAACCTGGGCACCGACTTCTCCACAGGAACCTTCATCGTCGACACCTTGGATTTCCGAACGAGCTATGTTCCCGGTTCATTGGAAATGTTAACGGGGCCTGGGGCGGGCCCGCTGTCGGATGACCCAGGGGACGACCAAGGGGAGTACGATCCAGCAATCCAGGCGGTGCGGGTTCGGGTGGGGACGGACGCCGGGACGGTGGTGGGTGGGGATTTGGCCAATGACCCCACGGGAGCCGACAGCGTGGCCTTCCGATTCCAAGTTCAACTCACCGATGATTGCCTGATCCTGCAGTGTGACGGCACGCTGAGCGACGTGGCGCACATTTTCGGAACCGGCGACATTTCAGGCAACAGCCAAACCAACAACGGGCTGAGCGCACAGGTCGATGCCGATGGTTGCTCGCTTGACTCGGGAGCGGAGGTCACGGTAGCCACAGGCAACTGCTCGCCGGTGAGCATCGAGCCTTTGGGCCCCGCTTGCCTGGGATCGGATGTGGAACTCGCGGTGCCTGCCATTGCGGACAATCCCCTTGCGGAGTCGCTGGCGCAATACGCGTGGTCGGGGCCGGGAGGGTTCGTGAGCGACCAAGCGGTGGCGGAAGTCTATGACTTGGACGCCACGAGCGCAGGTGTGTACGCCTTGGAGATCACCTTCGCAGGCCAAAACTGCTTGCTTAACACCGCAGACTACGAACTGATCGTACATGAGCCCCAACCCGCCATTGACGCGCCCGATTCGGTCTGTTTCGATGGCCATGCCGTGGACTTCACGGGGCAAGGAGCGCTTTACCCGGACGCCGAGTATTCTTGGGAATTCGAGGGGGCTGTGGCGGCTTTCGGGGTGAGTGTCGCGGACGTGGTGTTCGAAGAGTTGGGATGGCATGAAGTTGCGCTCACGTTAACTGAACAGGGCTGCACGACATCGGTGATTGACTCCGTGTACTTGGAAGCCACTCCCCCATTGGAAGCCTTTCCGGTGAACGGATTGCAGGTTGCGGGGTGTCCGCCGCTCCTCGTGCAACCGAGCGCGATGGCACCAGTGCCCGTGGCCTTGGATTGGCAGTTCGGAGACGGAGCGCAGTCAACGGCGAGCGAGCCCGTTCACGCCTACGAAACACCCGGAACGTATGATGTGACCGTCTCTGCCGTTTCCACCGTGGGGTGCCCTGCTTCGGTGAGTTTCCTCGTGCCAAACGCCGTAACCGTTCATGACGAGCCCGTTGCCGGGTTTGAAATTGAGCCCAACGTCGTCAATGTTCTCGAGGGCACCGTCCAGCTCACGTCCCTCGCCGCTCCGAATGATGCCGTGTCGTACTGGATGGCCGATGGAGGAAGCTTGTCCACCCCCGATGGTTTCCACACGTTTACTGAAGGAGGCACCTTCAACGTGGTCCAAACCGTCGTGGATGCCAACGGCTGCGTCAGCACCGCAACCGGCGAGGTGGCCGTGAGCGGAACGGTTTTCTTTGCCCCCACGGCCTTCACTCCCGACGAAAACGGACGGAATGAGGTTTGGAAACCGGAAGTGACCGGGGTGTTGGATTACCGGTTGGAAGTTTTCAACCGGTGGGGAGAACGGATCTGGTGGAGCGAGGACCACGAGGAGCCTTGGCTCGGTGACGTCCGGGACGGGAGTCACTTTGTGCCCAATGGGCTCTACTTGTGGAAAGTACGCTTCACCGACCAGTTGCGCTTTCCTCAGCAGCGGGAAGGCACGGTGTGGTTGCTGCGTTGAGTGCCACACCGTTTTTCGACGGACATTGCCCTTTTCATGGATGCGCACGTCACCGGCGCAATGAACGCTCCGATTTCCCCGCTGAAGTTGGCCCATTGCTTGAGCCTGACATGGTGCGGATTCTTGCACCCACATGCTGCTCAAGCCCAAATCGATGGGGACAACCTCTTTTCCGTCTGCCAAGTTGTGGCCGTTGACCTGACCTTTCCACAACCTGATTTTGGTCCACTTTGCGGGCCAAATGCGAGGCCGACCAGAACGCCTACATCACCGCCCTGCTCACGCTGACGGACATCAGCTGCACGCACTTCCTGAACAGCGTCGGGGTGCGATTGAAAGGCAACTCGAGCTACTCGCATCCTGGAGGCAAGAAGTCGTTCACAATCGACTTCAACCGATTCATCGGTGGCCAACACCATGACGGCCTGAAATCCCTCGTCAGCAACCGATTGGCGCACGTTTCATCGCAAATGGAATGTCAGACCGCTTCCGCGACGAATCCCGTCAACTCACCGCCCATCGAGTTCCCGAATCCGGCCCGAGATGAGGCGGTCCTCCAAGGGTTCCAAAAAGAACGTACGTCACACTCCTCAATTCAATGGGACAAGCGGCAAGCGAAGCTCAAGCGATCCGTCAGGGCGAGCTGCGCGTCGATTTGACGTCCGTTTCGGCAGGCACGTGACGCATCCACTGCTGCAACGGATGGATCGAACATTTGCTCCTCGTCCATTGACTACTGCGTGCGCAATTCAACAAACCAAACCCTGAATATCCTCTCAAGGCGCGAACAAAATCAAGCAGATGCGCATGCGCGTCGGCACCTATTCATGGTTTAGAGTGCTTTCAAAACACCAAGTCCTTCACACCATTGGTGGAGCAAGGGGAAGCAGAAAGGGCGTGAATAAGCGGGATACATCTGGGATACGCCCACTAAACCATTATAACGCTTTAAAACCTAAAAAGTGGAGCCGGGGGGAGTCGAACCCCCGTCCAAACAAGGACACCACTAGCTTTCTACATGCTTATCCCTCAATTGATTGTCGACCGGTGGCTGAGCAAGGGCACCCCACCAACGGCGTAGTTCAGTAAATTTCGCTCCGGACGTCGAACCCATCCTTTGCTAGTCCCATTTATCCGATACCCCGTTGATTTGGCGGAAGGGTCCGTACGCCAAACCTGGGGCAGCTCGTCGCGTTACCTGGTAACGGGATTAGGCGAATCGACTGAGTCGATTATGCCGCGAGCGCGTAGGAAGTGTTGTCATTTCTGACTTGAAAGTTCAAGATTAACGAGCTGTGCTAACAAGTGCTCGGCATGCTTACGAGCGATATCATCTCGCTGTCAAATCCAAAATCGGCCCCAGAAACAAAGAACAAGCAGGCAAAGGTACATCATTCAGCCCCTCAACGCACTGCAGCACCTGCCGCGGCGTAGCCTTCAAGGTATCTGTAAGGCGTGTTCAACTCCCCCGCCAACGTTGTTTCCGTAGCCGCGTGTAAAATCCCATCCCGGTCGCCTTCAATCAACAGCGGCAACACGTGCTCGATCAATTCGTTGCCGAAGCCCATGGAAGCGTCCCGAGGCAATTCACACGGCAAGTTGTCCACCGCCATCACCGTGATGCCGGAAGCATCGTCGGCAGCGCACTCCGCCTCGCGTTGCGGGTGGTACCCGTAGAACGGATCTGCGATGGTCGAAGGGCGAATCGTGCAGGCCACAGGACCGTCGATGTCGCAGCTGATGTCGGCCACGGTTTGGACCCGCCAACCCGCCACTCGCATGTCTTCCCGCGTGAACAACAACGGAGAACCCTCCGCCCAAAAATGTCCGGCCATGTACAAATCCGCCGCGTGAGCGAAGCGCGGAAACGTGCTGTGAAAATTCGTGGGATCCTCCTTGAACTCTTTCATATCAAACGCCTTCCCCTCGTTGTGCGCGTTGTAATCCTCCACTTCCAATTGCGTGTACACCGGCTCGGGAAAGGACATGCGCAAGAAATCCTCCGGATGAACCCGACGCAGCTTCAGGTGATCCAGCACCTCCTTCGCCCCGGCCCCAACGCGCCCGCTTCCTGTCAACACGATTTTAAAATCCGCAGGCAACGATATCTGCGCAGTCGCCTCCGCGAGCATTTCGTTCAAATCCCGGCATTCCGTTGCAGGTTTGAGCTGAAAGCGCTTCGTGCGGTGGCCATAGGCTCGGAAGCCATTGTAGGCCCCCACCAAGCCCGCCCAACGCCCGAATCCGATGATGCGCTTGCCACTCGGGCGACGCAGCATCTCGTAATCGATGAGCCGGATCCGTTTCGCAAGGATCGCCGCAAGCAGCGGTGCATTGTACGGTTGCAGCTTGTACGTGTGGCTGAAAAACAAATAGGTTTTATCCGCGATCAAGTCGGGTTTGTTCACTTCTTTGACCCCAAGCAAGATGGAGCACGAGGACAAATCCTCCTCCAACCGAACCCCCGCCTCCCGGTACTCCGCATCCGCAATCCTCCGAACGGAACTCGGCTGCACCACCACCTCCACCTCGGGATACCGGCGCATCAACTCCACGCAATGCGCTGGAGTAAGTGGAACCCGAGCATCGGGAGGCACCTTGCCTTCCCGGATGATTCCGATGCGCAAAGAGGAATTGAGGAGAGAAGTAGAGGTCGTTTCCATAGTACCCGCCAATTTACGAAGTCGGGCACAGGATTCGATGCCTCAACCGGCTATTGCGGCACAAACCGATACGTCAGCGTGCCTCGCGTCACGTTGCGGGTTTGTTCGTCAATGTAAAACGTGCTTCGGCGAGCACTTTGCAGGGCCGCTTGAATGAAGCAATCCTCCAGGTGCAAGGCCAAATCCGCAGCCACCTCCGCCGACCGCACATCCCCTGCCCGGGTGACCTCAACCGCCACCACCACGGTTGCAGCCCCTTGGCATCGGTACCCCGGCACGTCCAACTTCTTCGCTTTTCTCCCCGGCAAGTCGTACGATACCGTGACGTCGCCGTCGTACTGCGCATCCCACCCCGTCAAGGTTTCCACCTCCCGATCGTCCACCTCCGGCACCCCCTCCAAACCGAAATCCTTCTCCTCCGCCGCCAACCGCGCCATCTCCGCCGCTTCAAAGGCCCGCAACTCCGCCTCAACCGCCTCCCCCATCGCTTGGCTCCCCGAATTCACCCGCTCCGCCACCCGGGACTTCGAAGCGTCGGACTGCACGTTGGCAATGCGCCCTTCCCAAGACGCGCGCAACTCCGCCTCCAACGATCGAGGGGCCACCCACTCCATCGGCTCCTCCATCAACCCCACTTCCGCATACGCCACGGGCTGCGCCCCCTCCCCCAAATCCCAGTACCAAACGCCCCCCAGAACGGCAGCGTGCACCGCCAACGTCAGCGCAACGGCCTGAAGGGCAAAGGTGGAACGCGACCTCGCGGACGCATCCATCAATCGAGGATCACCGTGGTTTCGCGGCGCCATGTCGCCTCCGTAATGCTGTCGTCCCCTTCGAAGTAATACACCCCCGTCCTCGTCACCACCTTTCGAAAGCGCCGCACGTGGTTGCCCACCCGAACCGTCCGCTCAATCACCAACCCGTTGGGGATGTCATACGATTGCTCCTGTATGCCGGGAGCCACATCCGCGTCCTCGGGTGCGAGTTCGTACTCCTCAGCCGCAGGCGGACTTCCACGGTCCAGAGCCAACACTTCTTGACGGGCATCGTAGCGCCGGTCTTCCGCCTGCATCGAACGCTGCAATTCCGCTGCAGCGTGCACCGATTGGGTGGCATTGATTTCCGCTTGCGTGGCGCGCAACCGCTCGCTTTCACCTTCGCCCAGCGCTGCGTATTCCTGGGCCTCGTATGTGGCCATTTCGTAGGCCACTTCGCGGTAGTCCGCTGCCGTTCGGCCCCAGTCGGCATTCCGATCTGCTTGATTTCGATACTCCCCTTCGATTGCGGGCATTTCGTCCCGGTAATCGTATCGGTGCTCGCTGGAAACGCGGGTCACCGCTTGTTGGTCATCGCGGACGTCGAGCATGCCATCGCGGGACAGGGTTTGGCCCCGGTTCGCCATGCGGGCGGCTTGCTCTTCCACCGACGCTTTCCGCTCGGCAGTGGATTCCACCCGACGGGCGCGCTGGGATGCGCCCGAGGCATGCATTGCGGAGGTGGATTCAGTCAAAACGGCCAAATCCGCTTCCACCGCTTCGCGCCGTTCTTTCGCTCGGTCTGAAGCATCGCGATTCAAATCGAGCGCCTGTTCCTTCTCGCGTTCGACCTCCATGGCCTTTGCCCGACGCTCCGAAGCAAGGGCTTCCCGGTAGTACGCCTCTGCTTCATCGTCCTCATCCACTTCCAAGGCGGCTGCCGCTTCTTGAGCCCTGCGGCGGGCATCTTCTTCCGAGGCGCGGCGCCGGGCCTCCTGCTCTGCTGCGGCTTCCGCTGCGGCGGCGGCACGGGCTTCGCGATCGGCTTGAGCCGCCGCCTCTGCTGCAGCAGCTTCGCGCGCGGCCGCTTCGGCTGCACGGCGATTCGCCTCGGCTTCTGCAGCGGCGGCATCCGCGGCGGCGGCATCGGCCAAAGCCGCCGCCTCCCGCTCCTGCTCCCGTTCGACCCGCTCCAACCGGCTGACCGGATAGCGCTCATTCGGTTTCACGGCCAAGGCCGCCTCATAAGCCGCAACCGCTGCTGCCCAATTCCCCGCATCGAACGCCACATCCCCTTGATCGATGTGGCCTTGGTAAGCTGCGTCGCGCGCTGCGTCGGCCGCTGCTGAATTGGCCGCGGCGGCGGCGGCGGCGGCAGCTTCGTCTGCTGCTTCGATGTTTTTGCGGCACAACTCGGCGCGCTCGGCTGGGTGGGATTCAGCAGGCATCAGGGACGCTGCTTCCTCGTATTGCCGCAGGGCATCGCGCCAATTCTTCGCGCGGTAGTTCTTATCGGCAAGATCAATGAGCCCTTCGTATTCGGCGGCTCGGGCTGCAAGGGCAGCCGCGTCGGCAGCCAAGGCGTCCATGCGGGCCTGGCAATCGGCTGCGCGATCGCGGGGGTAGCGCTCGGAGGGGTCGAGCGCGCTGGCTTCTTCGTAAAGGGATTTGGCCTGCTCGTAACGCTCTTGGGCAAACGCCTTGTCCGCTGCGCTGATTTTATCGGCGTACAGTGCTTCCGCTCCGAGCTCCTCTTCACGTGCTGCCACTCGGGCCAACCCGTCGGCCGGTTCGGTGGCTGCCGGTTTCAGGTTTTGGGCTGAAAGGAACCCTTCACGCGCAGCGTCCAGGCGGTCGGAACGCAAGGCCGATTCGGCGGATTCCAGGGCGGAACGGAAATCCGCCTCGAGTTGCTCAGCTGCACGGGCGGCGTCCACCCCTGCTTGGGCCTCTGCTTGTTTCGCAAGCGCTTGGGCATCGTCCGCGAACAACGCCAAAGCATCCGTGAAAGCGTTCAGCGCCTCGTCCCAATCCTCCCGATCGAGGAATTGCTGTCCACGCGTCATGAGGTCCGCAAAGTCCTTCTTCATTTGGGCCAATTGCTCAGCCATCCGCTCCACGCGATCGAATTCATTGTCCACTTTCGTCCGCATGCGATCCGTGTGCGCGAAGTCAAACGCTACCGTATTGCGCTGGGAATCAAAACTTGCCTTCCCGTAAGGCTCCTCCAAAATCGTCACATCGAAGCCCTCAACCAAGGTGAACAACGTCATGTCCAAATCCAAGTTGAATCCGCCCTTCAAGTCCTCAAGCGGCACGTTCGACGCATCCACTTGAATCCGCTTGTTCCCGTATCCGTCGAACTCGTAACTGAAAACATAATCGTGCCGCAGTGGGAGCTCAAAACTGTAGCTCGCTCGCGCATCGGTCGTCATGCGGTCATATTCGACCCCGTCCTGGTAGACAACGACTTCCACACCGGGCATCTTTTTGCGGTTGCCGTCATCGGTCAGCGTACCACTTACGAGCAACAAATCGTCCTGCGCGAATCCGGCTGCACTGGGCAAGAGCGCCAAGCACACCATCAATAAACGCAAGGCGACGCGCAGCGGGATGGGGGTTTTGTTCAACATCAACGGGTAAAAATAAGGAATTCAATCGGGAAGCACTACGAATAGGTAACCTTCGAACCGTTGCTTGCGTATGTGCGGACATGCGATTCTTTCTCAGCATCGTGCTCGCAGGCAGCTGTTTGGTGGGATGGAGCCAAACTCCAGCACCTTGGCAGTTCGCCTTCAACACCGGAGCCACCAGCTACTGGGGGGCTTCTTCGGGTCCCAGCTCGCAAGGGGCCTTCGTCTCGTCCTTATCGACCCGACGCGACCTCGGTGCGCGCATCCGGGCCACTGGGAGCGTGAGCCGCGGCGCATTTGGCCTGACGGCTGTCCCGCACAACCGGACCATTGAACACTTTCATGGAGGAACCTTGGGGTTGCAATTTCATCCGAACTGGTCTGCATCGCACCGCATCAATCCGACTGCTGGAATCGCGTTTGGACGTTTTTCTCAGGTGGCGTGGCTCGATGCCTTGAACCAGGAGGGGTTGCCGTACCATGTTTGGTCCGATGGCCAGTTGTACGACATGCCGGAAGACGCTCCGTATGCGCGTTTGTTGGCCCAAACCCAATTGCCCGACTACGAATTCGATACCCAGCTTGCGCAAGTCAGCCAATGGGGCCTGCCCCTTCAGTTCGGGCTCGAATGGCAGGTCAGCGACGCCTTGACCATGGAAGCCGGTGGCTTCGTGTACCTCGGTGTCGCCCCCGTCGCAGGCCCGGTGGACAACGCCATCACCGCGTTTTCAGTCGGGTTTGGCTGGCGTCCGGGGTCAACGATGTTCCAAGACCCCGACATTCCATCGGAGTTTCTCGATCGCCGAGCTGACGCCGATGAAGATGGGGTGCGCGATGGACGGGACCGCTGCTTCAACACCCCCCTGGGTGCTCCGGTCAACGCGAGAGGCTGTCCCTCCGATTCGGATGGCGATGGCGTCGCTGACCACCTCGACTTCGAGGCCCACAGCGTCGGCCCCGTCGATTTGCAAGGCCGTTCCATCGAGTGGGAAACCTTCTTAGAAAAATCGCGCCTCATCGAAACGCCCCACTGGGACTTCCGACAAATCATTGCCGAACCGAGCACCGGCACCCGCCCTCACCTGCCGGTCGGTCAGGCCTTTGCCCCGAGCCCATCACAACCTTCTGAAAATCCATAAATTAACGCTTCACCGCGCGAACCCGTTGTCGAAGACCAATCCCCGTCTTGGGACCTTCAACGCAAAATATTCATCGATTCACGGGATTTTTTTGCCGATATTTTTGACTTCAAAGAAAAGGATTTCGTATCTTCACAACATCCAAGCAATTGGGTGAAGCATTTTCCTGACGCAGCTGCGTCGAAAGCGACGCGGTTCAGAAGGGCGACATGGCGGGCGGACGCACACCGATGGAAACCGCCATGTTTACGTAAACGATCTCCCCCCGGGGAATCCTGTCCGGTTTTACCCGGTGCGTAACAGGATGTATCGGGTCGGCTGGCGAGCCGGCCCGATTTTTTTTTTAACTCCCCTTCAACTTCTTCACCGCCGCCGCCGCCACGCGCTGTCCATCGAGGGCCGCGGATAAGATGCCACCTGCGTAACCCGCACCTTCACCACAGGGGTAAAATCCCGGCAACTGGGGGTGCTGCAACGATTGCCCGTCGCGGGGAATGCGAACCGGACTGCTGGTCCGTGACTCCGGGGCCACGAGCACGGCGTCCGGGTGCAAGTAACCGCGCATGCGGTTTCCGAAGGTCACGAAGCCTTCTCGAAGCGCTTCCGCAATGAATGGCGGCAACACGTCGTGCAAGTTGACGGGAACGATGCCCGGGAGGTAGCTGCATGCCGGCAACGTGGTGCTGGGCCGTCGGTTCACGAAATCGAGCAGCCGTTGAGCTGGTGCGCGTTGGGTTTGGCCTGCGGCAAGCCAAGCCGCGCGCTCCACCGAAGCCTGGAACTCCATTGCCGCCAAAGGCCCTTCGAATCCAGCCCGCTCCCAATCGGCCTCCCCCACCGTCACCACAATGCCCGAATTGGCGAACGGATTGTTCCGCTTGGATGGCGACCAACCGTTCGTGACCACCTCCTCGGGAGCGGTCGCACAGGGCGCGATGATGCCCCCAGGACACATGCAGAATGAATGCACGCCATGGTCCCCGACTTGGCACACCAATTTGTACGAAGCGGGAGGCAGCCAATCCCCCTGCTCCCCATGGTATTGAATGCGATCTACATAGGACTGCGGGTGCTCCACGCGGACGCCCAAAGCGAAGGGCTTGGCCTCGATGGTGAGCCCACGCCGATGCAGCATTCGAAAGACATCCCGGGCACTGTGTCCCGTGGCCACGATGACCGATTCAACGAGGTGCTCGCGGCGATTTCCGTCCTTGACGGATTCGGTGACGACGGTGCGAACGGCGCCGCTTTGGGTGGACCAATCGACCCAGCGTTCGTGAAAATGAACTTCCGCTCCGGCCTCGATCAAGGTGGCGCGCATGCGCTCGATGATGGCGGGAAGCTTGTTCGTACCGATGTGCGGATGGGTGTCGACCAAAATGCTGGGGTCCGCTCCGTGATGCACCAAGATTTCCAGGGCGCTGCGGATGTCACCTCGTTTGTGGGAACGGGTGTACAGCTTCCCGTCGGAATAGGTGCCTGCGCCGCCTTCGCCAAAGCAGTAGTTGGAGTCGGGGTCAACGAGGTGCTCCCGCGTGATGCGGACCAAATCCCGGCGCCGTTCGCGAACCGGCCCTCCGCGCTCGATGATGACGGGGCGAATGCCGTTCGTCACCAACTCCAATGCCGCGTACAAGCCCGCGGGGCCCATCCCGATCACGGCCACACGCGGGGCGTCCTCGGGGAGGCGCGGCCAATTCTGTCCAGCCTGCTCCAACGGCCCCAGCGTTTCGCCCTCGTGCACGTAATGAATGGTCAGCTCGGCCATGACCGGCCGCTTCCGAGCGTCCAAGGAACGTCGGTCCACCCGCCACGCCCCCAACGGACCGGTGCTTACGGCTTGCCGGACGGCATCCTCCAACCGACCGGGCTGGTCCACATCCCGCGCGGGCAGGCGCACTCGGACGGTTCGCTTGGGAAGTTCATTCGCCATGAGGCCGCGAAGATACAGCGGCGCTCTTGCCTCCGAGGGCACCAAGTGGGGCGAAGCGGGGTTATTTTTGGCCTCCATGCACGACGCCTTTCCCCACAATCCGCTGCGCTTTGACCGCGGCCCGCTCGACGACGATGCCATCCGCTCGCTTTACCGGCAGCTGCTCCTGCCGCGCATGATCGAGGAAAAGATGATGAGCCAGCTGCGCCAAGGCAAGATTTCCAAGTGGTTCAGCGGGATGGGACAGGAAGCCATTTCCGTCGGCGCTGCAGCGGCCATGGCCCCGGACGAGTTCATCCTGCCCATGCACCGAAACCTCGGCGTGTTCACCACGCGGGGCATCGAACTCGGCGCGCTCTTCGCCCAATTTCAGGGCAAGGAGGCCGGTTTTACGAAAGGACGAGACCGCTCCTTTCACTTCGGTTCGTTGCCGCACCGCATCGTCGGCATGATCTCGCACCTGGGCCCACAATTGGGCATCGCAGATGGCATTGCGCTGGCGAATAAACTGAACGGAGGCGGCAAAGCGACCCTCGTGTTCACGGGGGATGGCGGAGCGAGTGAAGGGGATTTTCACGAGGCGCTGAACGTGGCTGCGGTTTGGCAATTGCCCGTGATCATCGGCATTGAAAACAACGCGTGGGGGCTTTCCACGCCTTCGAATGAACAGTTCCGATTCGCGCATTTCACCGACAAGGCCATCGGATACGGGATTCCGGAAGAGGACGCCGTGCAGGTGGACGGCAACGACGTCCTCGCGGTGTACCACGCAGTGCGCGACGCGGCAGCCCGGATGCGGGAACGACCGCGCCCCATCCTGTTGGAATTCAAAACGTTCCGCATGCGCGGCCACGAAGAGGCGAGCGGCACGAAATACTACCCCGAAGGGCTCATTGAACATTGGGGCCAAATCGACCCCGTCGAGCGCTTCGAATCCTGGGGACGCGAAACGGGTGTGCTCACCGAAGCCTTCATCGAAGCCTGTCGTGCGGAGCACAAGGCGGCCATCGCCGACGGCTTGAAATTCGCGGCAGCGCAGCCGACCATCGTGGCCAACACCTCCTTGGAATTGGCCGATCGGTTCGCGGACGCCCCGAGCACGGACTTGCTCGATGGGGACGAACTGGCGGAAGGCGATCGGGAGTTGCGGCTGATTGACGCCATTTCGGAAGGATTGGGCGGAGCGATGGAACGGCATGCCGACCTCGTTCTCATGGGACAAGACATTGCGGAGTACGGTGGCGTGTTCAAGGTGACGGACGGGTTCGTTGAGCGCTTTGGCAAGGACCGCGTGCGGAACACGCCGCTCTGCGAGAGCGCCATCGTGGGGTCGGCCTTGGGCCTGTCCATCAGCGGGCGCAAGTCCATGGTGGAAATGCAGTTCAGTGATTTCGTGACGTGTGGGTTCAACCAAATCGTGAACAACTTGGCGAAACTGCACTGGCGTTGGGGTGCGAGCGCCGACGTCGTGGTGCGCATGCCCACGGGAGCGGGCGTGGGCGCGGGGCCCTTCCACAGCCAAAGCACGGAAGCGTGGTTCTTCCACGTTCCGGGACTGAAAATCGCCTACCCCGCCACTCCGAAGGACGCGAAAGGGCTCTTGACCATGGCGTTCCACGACCCCAACCCCGTGCTGTTCTTCGAGCACAAATTCCTGTACCGCTCCCTCGCTGGAGGCGTGCCCGAGGGCGATTACGTCATTCCATTCGGCCGGGCGCGCGTCGTGAGGAACGGCCAGGACGCAACGGTGGTGACTTACGGACTGGGCGTGCATTGGGCACTGGCCTTGGCCGAAAAACGCCCTGAGTGGGACTTGGAGATCATCGACCTGCGCACGCTGGCTCCGTGGGATGAGGAAGCGGTGGTGGCAAGCGTTTGCCGGACGAATCGCGCGTTGGTCCTGCACGAAGACACGCTGACAGGAGGCATTGGGGGCGAAATCGCGTCGGTCCTGCACGAACGGTGCTGGGAACACCTCGATGCCCCGGTGGTGCGGGTCGCGAGCTTGGATACGCCCGTACCCTTTGCGGCTGATTTGGAACGCGCCTTCCTCGCCAACGACCAGCTGGAAGCAGCGATGGAGGCGTTGATCAATCGGTAACGTTCAGCGCGCGGATGGCTTGAAGTTGTCCGAGGAGTTCCAAACTCCGTGCTTGAGCCACTTCGCTGATGCGCCGCAATTCGGACTTCCATTCGGGCGCGAGGGGAACGCCTGGGATTTGGTGCGCATCCACCACATCGAGTTCCGCACAGAGGGACTCAATGGAGGCCGTGGCTTCCCGAATGATGCTGTTCGCCTCGGCCTCAAACTCAGGCAAATCCAAGGAAAGTTGAAACCCTGCGAGCACCACATCGTTGAGCAAAACGTGCACGGCACGGCGAACTGGCGCGGGGGTTGAGGGCATGGTGGAATGAAAAAAGTGAATCAGAACTCCCGTCAAAGTAGGACTTCCAATTCACAATTCCAAACCTCATCGGCGAGCCCGCTGTTGAAACTGCTGAGGATTGCGCAACGCCGCCTCGACCTGCTTGATGTCCTTCTTGAGCATGCCCTTTTCGTCGAGACGCTTGCATTCGTTGAGCAAGGCCTTCGCTTGTTGCGGGCGGCGTTGGGCGCTCGCCACCACCGCCAGGTTGAGTTTCGCCGCGGCTTGGTCGTAGGATTGCTTCAAGCCCAAATCCAACGCCGTCCGCAAATGCTTCGCCGCCTCGTTCATGTTCTGTTCCATCGTCAAGCTTCCCGTCAAGAAATGGTAATAGGCGCGGCGGCGCTTCCACAAATGATTCGGGTTGATGCGCCCGAGCCAGGTGCGCGCCTCGTCCATTTTTTGTTGCCGCAGGTTGGCGAACGCCAAAATGAGCCGGATGCTTTGCAGGGATGCCAACACGCCCAAGGCCGCGACCAACACCATGCCGATGCCGCTTCCGATGTGCCCTTTCGTGAACAAGAAGATGGCGTATCCGAGGGAGGCGGCCGTCAAGGCGATTTTTATGATGCGGGTGTCCATGTGGGAAGGTGGTATTTTTGGCCTACAAAAGTACCTGAACGATGGAATGGAATGAAATGGCGACGCTGAAAGATTTGGAACGCGCAATCGAACGCTCCCACGAGCAACCCGTGATGCTCTTCAAACACAGCACGCGCTGCCCGGTGAGCAGCATGGCGAAACGCCTGACGGAACAGCGCTGGGATCACCCGGGCATCGCGCCGTTCCTGCTCGACCTCATCGCCCACCGCGACGTGAGCAACGCCATCGCCCAGCACCTCGGGGTCGATCACGAGTCGCCCCAAATGCTGCTGGTGAAACACGGAATGGCCACGCAAGTCATGTCCCATTCAAGCATCGACCCCGCGGTGTTGGATGCTACCTTTGTGCTTGAATGAAGAAGATCCTAAAAATTCGGGTGGTCCTCGACGTGGTGGAGGACGTCTTCCGCGACATCGAAATTGAAGCCGATGTGCCGTTGGTGCATTTGCATGCTGCGACCTTGGATGCGTTCGGGTGGGAAGGCGATGAAATGTCCTCGTTCTACCGGAGCAACGAGCAGTGGGATCGCGGGGAGGAAATCCCGTTGATGGCCATGCCGGATGGATTCGCAGACGCGGAGGAGCCGTTGGATTTTGAGGAGATGGATTTGTCGACGAGTTCGGGGCATGCGGACACGCCGAGCATGGAGTCGAAGCAGGTGGGGCAGTTGTTCGCTGAGGTCAACGACCGGGCGGTTTACGTGTACGACTTCCTGCGCATGTGGTGCTTTTACGTGGAGCTGGTGGAGGTGCTTGAGCCGGAGGAGGGCGCTTCGTATCCGCGGTTGGTGGGCGAGTTTGGGGTGGCGCCTGCGCCGGAAAGCCGTGAAATCGACTTGGGAGACTTGGGGGACTTGGAGCCTAAAGGGGCCGATTCAACGGGGGATGCCGAACTGGATGCCTACTTGAGCGAAGACGACGAGGAGGATGAAGCCGGTTACACGAGCTTGGACGACCTGGACCACGACTTGATTTGATGGAGCCCATGCGGCGAGCGAAAGCGGTGGTGGTGGTGGGGCCAACGGCTGTGGGGAAAACGGCGTGGGGCATTGAAATCGCCCGGGCCCTCGGAGCTGAGGTGCTCAATGCGGACTCGCGCCAATTCTACCGGGACATTCCCATCGGTACCGCCCAGCCGACCCCGGAAGAACAGGCGGAAGTGCCGCATCATTTCGTGGGGCATTTGGAATTGGAGGAACTGTATAGCGCTGGGGATTTTCAGCGGGACGCAGTGCCGTGGGTGATGGCGCGGCCGGTTTCTGTGGTCGTCGGGGGCAGCGGTTTGTACTTGCAGGCGCTGTTGGATGGGCTCGATGAGGTGCCGCGGGATTTGGCCATCCGGGAGGCCCTGAATGCTGAAATTCAGGAACATGGCCTGCCGAAGCTCGTGGAGGAATTGGGCCAAAAAGACCCCGTCACCGCCCGCCGAATCGACGCCTCCAACCCGCAGCGCGTGGTCCGCGCCTTGGAAGTTTGCCGCGCCACGGGCCGACCGTTTTCCGAGTTCCATCGCGGCGGTGCTTCGGAGCGTCCGTTCGACGCGTTGGTCATCGGCATCGAGCGGCCGCGGGAGGAACTCTACGCCCGAATCGGTGCGCGGGTAGCGGCGATGGTGGCGGAGGGGTTTGAGGAGGAGGCGCGCCGGGTTTGGCCTCGCAAAGCGCTGAACAGCCTGCAGACGGTCGGTTACCGCGAATGGTTCGCCCACTTCGAAGGCGAGCTCACCCGCGACGAAGCCCTCACTTGGATTGCCACGCGCACCCGGCAATTTGCAAAGCGCCAAATGACGTGGTTCCGCCGCATGCCCCAAGTGGAATGGTTCGGTGCCGAGGATTTGAATGCCGCCGTCGAACGCGCCCGCCTTTGGGCCCAATCCTCCGCCTCATGAAGACCCCACACCGCTTTCACGGAGAATGGCTCGGTGGTTTCGATCGCCAAGTCGCGGAGGATTTGGAGTTCGACGTCATTCAGGAGCTGCTCGTGAGTTTTTGCCATGGCGAAACGGCCACGCAGCGGGCCAGGGAATTGCGCCCTTGGCGCACGCCGAAGCGCATCATTCCTGCCTTGGAAACGACGGCCGAACTGCTCACCATTCGGCGCGAAGGCATGCCGTTCCCGAAAGTCGCATGCGATGAATTGGGCCGCGAAATCCGGCTGTTGAAGGTGCACGACTCCGTGCTCGACGAATCCGGCTTCATGCGGATCCTCGACGCTTCGAAAACGGTGAACGGCATCCTGGAAGCGCTGTCAGAATCCGAACGTTCCTTCCCGCGGCTGGAAGAATTGCTCGACGGCATTCCGAACACCACGGAGCTCATCGAAGCCATCGAATCGGTGTTCGACGCCAAGGGCGAGGTCCGTGCGGACGCTTCCAACCTGCTCGTTTCCATCCGCGGCGAAATGACGCGGGTGCGGCGGGCCATCAACCGCGCGTTCATGCGCGCCATCAAGGTGGGCGTCGAGAAGGGTTGGCTGGCCGACACGAAGGAGGGCTTCATCAATGAACGGCGGGTGCTCGCGGTGAACAGCACGCACAAACGCAAGCTCACGGGCACCGTCCTCGGCCAATCGAACAACGGCTCCATCACCTTCATCGAGCCGGGTTCCTGCATGCCCTTGAATGCCGAGTTCGAAATGCTGCGCGACGACGAGCGCAAAGAAATCTTGCGGATCCTGCGGGATTTGACGCAGCGCATTCGCCACCACCTGCCCTTGATTCGCGCGTACCAGAGCGTGGTGGTGGAATTGGATTGGACCCAGGCCAAAGTGCGGCTCGCAGGAGAATGCGGAGCCCACCTCCCCCACCTTCGGAAAGCGCGCGGTTTTCACCTCATTCAAGCGTACCATCCGTTGCTGCGCATGCAAAACGCGGCAACGGGGCGGCACACCGAACCCCAGACCGTCGAGCTCGCCGAGCGCAGCCGCATGCTCGTCATTTCAGGCCCCAATGCCGGAGGGAAATCCATCACGCTGAAAACCGTGGGCCTGCTCCAGGTCATGTTGCAGTCGGGCCTCTTGATTCCTGTCCACCCGAACAGCGAGGTCGGATTCTTCGATGCGGTTTTGACGGACATTGGTGACAACCAAAGCATTGAAAACCAACTCAGCACGTACAGCTACCGCTTGAACCGCATGCGCGGATTCTTGGAAGTCGGCGGGGCGAGCAGCTTGCTGTTGCTGGACGAATTCGGAACCGGATCGGACCCCGAACTGGGCGGGGCGTTGGCCGAGGTGTTCTTCGAGGAATTGTACGATCGCGGCTGTTTCGGTGTCATCACCACGCACTACGCGAACATCAAAACGCGCGCCGCCCAAATGCCCGAGGCGCTGAACGGCTCGATGCGGTTCGATCGGGAATCGCTTGAGCCGCTGTACAAGCTTGACATCGGCCGTCCAGGAAGCTCCTTCACCTTTGAAGTGGCTGAAATCAATGGCATTCAACCGGATTTGATCGAACGGGCGAAGGGCAAATTGGACAAACGCCGGGTCAAACTCGACGACCTCATCAACTCCCTCGAACGGGAAAAAGCCCAGCTGACGAAACTCACCGACCGCCAGCTCAGGAAGGACTTGGAGGTGGATCAGCTCCGGACGCAATTGGAGCGGAAGCAAGCGGTTTTGGCCGAAAAAGCGGAATCCCAACAGGCCATTGCGGAAGAACAAAACATCGCCCTGACGCGCGGCAAGCGCATGCAGCAATTCATCGATCGCTGGGACGTGAATTCCAAGAACAAGGAGCTGCTGGAGGACCTCCGGAAGTACCTCGCCGTGGAACGCGCCCGCCAAGAAGACGCCGCTGCCCTCGCGCGAGCGAAACGCGCGGCAGCCAAAGCCAACGAGCCCAAGCGGCGTCCGAAGCACTTCGTGGAGCGCATTCAAGTCGGCTCGAAAGTCCGCCTCCGCAACGGCAACGAACGGGGCGAAGTGGTCGCCGTGAAAGGCGATGACATCACGGTGTTGTTCGGGGCGATGCGCATGCGGGTGGAGCGCAACAAGCTCACCTGGCTCGCGAACTGATCAGCGCACTTGCAAGGACTGGGTTCCCGATGCGCCGGAGGCCGAACGCGCCGTCACGTAATACAGCCCTGATGGCCAACCGGACACGGAGAACTCGTTGATTCCATTCGCATGGGAGAGCACGTCCACGCGGCGTCCTTGCGCATCGTAAATTCGGAGTTCGACGACGTGCAGTTGAGCGGGCCATTGAATGCGAACCACGTCTGTGGCGGGATTCGGGTACAGCTGCCAAGCCGTGCTTGTGAGCAAGGTGTTCTCCACGCTCAGCGCGGTGCAGAAATCCTCGGGTTCGCAGGAAGTGCCGTCGCCGATGTACGTGCCATCGAGGACCTCCTCGCCGGTTCCAGCGGGATCGAGGAAGGCTTGGAGTTTCTCCGCGGCCGGGATGGGATTGGGACCGTCCCAGTGGTAGCTGAGCTTCCCGTAGTAGTCGGGCGAGCTCGGGGAAGTGCAGAAGGAACTCCCGCCGGTCAAGGTTCCGATGATGCGCTTGTTTTGGTCAAACAAAGGCGACCCCGAAGACCCCCCCTCGGTGACGCCGTGATTCGTCTCGGTAGCGTCCCAGCTGACGCGCCAGTGAGCGCCCGGGGCATAAGCAGAACTCGAAGACACCGGGTCGAACGTGGTCGAAATCTTTTTGCGATCCCCTGAAGGATGGTGAATCCCCACCCCCTCTTGAGCGGGAATGCCTGTCGCGTCCCAGCCCGCGAGGTAAGGGGTCCACGACTCGAAGATGGGATCCTCCACTTCAACGAGCAGGAAATCCGATCCGGTGATGTTGGAGCCCACCATGTCGTCCGAAGACGTCAAGAAAATCACCCCCGTGCGGTCGTGTGAGTTAAGGCTGATGGTGCCTCCGCATTCCAAGTACTCGTAGTTGTAGCGCACCTTCATCAGCGCCCAATCCGAGTCGCTCATGTTGTCGGCGCAGTGAAACGAGGACAACAGCAGTTGCCGGCAATCGCGGGCGGTGTTGTTCACCATCGAGCCCGAGCAGTAAAAAATCCCCCCGCCCATTGAAACGCGCAAGCGGACCACGGCATCGCGTTGGCACACCCAATCCGCGCCTTCCGGGCAATTCACATCCACCTCGCAAAAATCGCTTCCCCGATCGCCCCCATCTCCGACCAAATCAAACGCCTCCGGCAACCACAGGTAACGGATGAAGTACCCCAAACCGTTCACGTGCAGCTGAGGCTGACCGATGGTCCCCGGCGCTTCCCGGTACGTCATGCGCACCACTTCTCCAGGCACCTCCCCGGACACGAACAAGCCGTGCTCGTTGTTCTCGGAAGCATCGACCAACGCGTCCTGGTAGACCGCTGGGAACGCTCCCTCAGGAGAGGAAAAGGTCAATTCGCTCCCCACCGGCAAGTGAAAGGCGTCGAAGTAAACGGCAAGGGCAGGTGCGCCCGGAATCCGCAAATCAAGTTGCCACTGCATCCCGCCGTCGGGCAATTCGGTCGAGGTTGCGGCCTGAAAGAAATCGACGTCCGCTTCGATGATTTCCCCGATGTACGTCTTTCCCGTTTCGGCTTCGTGCCAGGCTGCTCGATCCCACAAGGATTGAACGTCAGGGGCTTGAATGTTGATTTGGGGTTGAGCGAACGCCACCAAGGGCAAGGACAACGCGAACAGCGACAAAAATTTCATAGCGAGGTTTTGAAGGCGACAAGTTACGATGTTCACGAAAGTCTTGGGGAAAATTAGCGTTCCGTTCCCCGGCCTGCGCCGCTGAAATCGGTAAATTGCGGCTTCATCGAGCACCTCGAATACCACCTCATGTTGAAATTGATTCTGAGCAGGGCCGCATTGGCAGTTCTCTTTTTCCCCGCCATTGCTTGGGCCCAAAGCCCCGATCGCGACGCACAAGCCCAAAAATTCAGCACCCTGTTGTACTACATCGACGAAATCTACGTCGACTCCGTGAGTGCAAGCGACTTGGTTGAATCGGCCATCGTGGCCATGCTCGAAGAGATGGACCCCCACTCGGTGTACATTCCAGCTGAAGAACTTCAGGCAGCCGACGAGCCGCTCAACGGCAACTTCGAAGGCGTGGGCATTCAATTCAACATCTTCAAGGACACCATCATGGTGGTGAGTCCGATTTCGGGAGGCCCATCGGAGAAATTGGGGATCCTTGCGGGCGACCGCATCGTGACCGTCGATGGCGAAGTGGTTGCGGGCACAGGCGTCACCAACAAAGACGTCCAGCGGCTGTTGAAAGGCCCGAAAGGAACAGTGGTTACGGTGGGCATCAAGCGGCCCGGTGTGAAAGGCTTGATTGAATTTGAAATCATCCGGGATAAGATCCCCATTTTCTCTGTAGACGCGGCCTTCATGGTGACTCCTGAAATCGGCTACATCAAAGTCAACCGGTTTGCGAAGACGACGATGGAAGAATTCATGGAAGCGTTGGCCGATTTGAAAGCGGCGGGCATGAAGGACCTCATTTTGGACTTGCAAGGCAACGGGGGCGGCATGCTCCGGACCGCAACCCACATGGCGGACACCTTCCTCTCGGACGACAAGTTGCTCGTTTACACCGAGGGCCGAGCGTTCCCGAAGGAGGAAACGCACGCCTTCCGCCGTGGGGGTTTCGAAGAGGGTCGGCTCTGCGTTCTCATTGACCAAGGTTCCGCTTCGGCTTCTGAAATCGTCTCGGGCGCGGTTCAAGATTGGGATCGCGGTTTGATTGTGGGCCGTCGGAGCTTCGGAAAAGGACTCGTCCAGCGCCCCGTTAACCTGCCGGACGGCTCGGCGGTCCGCCTGACCGTTCAAAAGTACTACACCCCGTCGGGTCGGTGCATCCAGAAGCCGTATGACGATGGCGTGGACGCTTATCGCCAGGAGAAATACGAACGGTATGAAAGCGGTGAATTGTTGTCATTGGACAGCCTCGATTTGCCGGACTCCTTGCAATACCAAACCTTGTTGCGCAAGCGCACAGTCTACGGGGGAGGCGGGATTTTGCCCGACGTATTCGTGCCCCTTGACACCACCGACAATTCGCCGTACTTCACGAACATCCTGCGCAAAGGCCTCGATAGCCGCTACGCCCTCACGTACGTGGACAGCTTGCGCGAATCGTTGGAGGCACAATACCCCACTGAAGATGACTTCGTGGAGGGGTTCCAGCCCACTCAAGAAGAAATCGACGCCTTCATCGCTTTCGTGGAAAAAGAAGGAGTCGAATTCAGCGCTGAGGATTGGGAGCGCTCGTCCAACGCCATCGTGCTTCGTTTGCGGGCCATGATCGGGAGGAACCTCCACGAAGGCGGAACCTTTTACCGCATCATCAGCGAACTCAATGAGTCGCTCCAACGGGCGATTGAAGTCCTTGAAGACGGGACGTTTGATCGCACCAACCTGGCACACCGAACGTTCTAACCCCTAATTTTACCAAATCAAAATACGCAACGATGAACTTGTCTCAACTTCCGCTCTTGGCAGCGATTGCCGCTGCTACCACGTTGTTTTCTTGCGCTGAAGGCGGCGAAACCAACGCCACTGCAGCCGGAACGGAAACCACCAACGAGGCCAAGCCCGACAAGGCCATGGACCCCGCGCGAGCAGAGGCCGCCACTCCGGCAGCACCGACGACCACGATGACCTTCACCGAATACGAGCACGATTTCGGTACCATGAACGAAGGAGATGTGGTCACGCACGTTTTTGAATTCACGAACACCGGCAGCGAGCCCCTCGTGTTGTCCAACTGCAAAGGCTCGTGTGGCTGCACGGTCCCCCAGTGCCCGAAGGAGCCCATTGCTCCCGGAGCCACCGGAACCATCGAAGTGAAGTTCAACTCCAAGGGCAAAAAGAATGCGCAAACCAAGCGCGTCACCATCGATGCCAACACGGATCCTGCGCAGACGATTTTGACCATCAAGGCGAACGTTACCCCGAACCCCATGATGGCGAAGTAATCGCCTGACCCATTTTGTTCAACCCGAATGCTCCGGCATTCGGGTTTTTTTCGCTCAACATTCTGCTCGCATGAAAAACACCCTGTTCCTCTTCGCGGTGCTCGGGATGACCTGCGTCTCCCTTGCACAAGAGTCCCCGTCGATTGGAATCCGTGGAGGCTTGGCCAACGGATTGGCACTGAAATGGTTCCTCTCAGGCGACACCGAAGCCGTGGAAGGCATTGTGACCGTTCGCGGATCGGGTTCCAATTCCACCCTCGCCATTACCGCATTGTACGAGCTCCACAACTACGACTTCGCCTCCGAGGCGCTGCGGTGGTATTATGGGGCGGGGCCTCATTTGGCCATGAGTTCGAAAGAAACGGACATCGGCATCGACGGCATCATCGGCATCGAATACCGCATCAACAAAGGCCCCATCAGCTTGAGCGCAGACTGGAAACCGAGCTTAGCCATCATCGGGGCTGGCGGCTTGGTCGGCGACGAAGGTGCCATCAGCTTGAGGTACCGTTTGCAATAAAAAAGGAGGCCGCGGGGCCTCCTTTTTTGGGTTCGTTTGATCGGGCAATCACATTTTGCCCTTCATCATTTTGTTCCAATAGAGGTAGGGCAAACCGTACTTTTTCAAAATCCACATGCTCCAGTTCTCCTTCGTGGTGTCCACGAATTTGCTGAGGAAGGGATCGCTGTCGCGGACGTTGTCGTACTTGAATTCTGCCAAGACCATTTTGCCATAGCCCGTCACCAAAGGGCACGAGCTGTATCCTTCGTAACGCTTCTTCCCCATGGACTTTAGCTTGATGAGGGTGAGGATGTTGTCCACAACCACGGGGGCCTGCTTGCGAACGGCAGCGCCGGTTTTCGCGGTGGGCAGGGCCGCCACGTCTCCCAATCCGAAGACATTCGGGAACTCGTTGTGCTGCAGGGTGAACTTGTCCACGTTGAGCCAGCCTTTCGAAGGACCGTCTTGGTGCGCCAACGGACTCGCCTTCACAAAGTCGGGCGCGCTTTGCGGTGGGGCCAGATGCAGCATTTCGTAAGGCATGACGACCGTGGTTTCGCCTGCCAGGTCTTCGCCCAGCGGGTTGCCGTTTTGGATGACACAGCCCGATTCTTCCTTCGTCCAACGGAAATGAATTTCCTTCTTCGCGCTGTCGATTTTCACCGGAGAGTAGAACGTTTTCAGGTGGATGTTCTTGCGGTTGATGACTTTCGTCAAGGTTTTGGCGAAATCCTTCACGCCAAAAATCACGCTACCCGGTGTGGCAAAAATCACCTCGGCATCGTCGCGAACTCCTGCCTTCCGAAACGCGTCATCCGCCAAGTACATGATTTTTTGCGGAGCACCGCCGCACTTGATCGGCGTAGCAGGTTGCGTGAACACCGCGTTTCCGCCTTTGAAATTCTGGATGATGCGCCACGTCTTCTCCGGATCGATGTAATTCGAGCACACCGAATCGGTCTCAAGCGCTTCGCGGAGGCCTTCAATGCCATCCAAATCGTATTGCAACCCAGGACAGACGACCAAGTAGTCGTAGGTTAAATCCCCGGAACTCTTGGTGCTCAGCGAGTTGTTCGCGGGATCGAAGGTTGTCACCCCATCCTGGACCCACTTCACGCCGGAAGGAATGAGCGACGCCATGTCGCGTCGGGTGTTCGCGTAATTGTACGTCCCTGCGCCGACCAAAGTCCAAGCGGCTTGGTAATAATGATCCTTGGACGGATCGATGATGGCAATGTCGAGCGAAGCGTCGTGGTTCCGAAGCTGAGCCGCGGTCATGATGCCTGCGGTCCCGCCGCCGACGATGAGGATTTGATGGTGTTTGCTCATGAGCTGTGTCGTTGCAAAAGGTATTTCGCGTCCAAACTACACGACCACCGAAGGCGCAAACGTGACCTCGGTCGCATAAATTAAAAAAGGAGGGCGATGGCCCTCCTTTTTTAGAACAATGCGTAAACTCAGTTGTTTTCGAACGGCTTTACCGCGGACTCCAACTGGGATTTCGTGTGGTAACCGCTCGCGCGCCACACCAATTCACCCGCTTTGAAGAGCAGCAGCGTGGGAACGCCCCGGATGCCGAAGGCTTGACCGAGCTGCGGGTTTTGGTCGATGTTCACCTTCAATACCCGCAATTGCTCGCCGTGCGAAGCCGCTAAGGAGTCGATCTCGGGCATCATGGCTTGGCACGGTCCGCACCAATCCGCGAACACGTCCACCAACACCGGCGTGTCCCCCGAAATCAGGTCCTTGAAACTCTCCTTTGCCATGGCTCAGGCGAGGTGAGCAATGGATCCAAAACCGCCCAAATTGTAGACGTTTTGAAATCCGTTCGACTTCAAGAACTGGGTGGCGGCTCCGCTGCGGGCTCCGCTCCGGCAGTAGAGGTAGTGGTTTTGGGACTTGTCGAGGGAAGCCATTTGGCCTTCCATCTCCCCACCCATCCAATCGATCACTTTCGCTCCGGGCCACGTGCCTTCAGCCGCTTCGCCCCGGGTCCGACAATCGATTACCACGCCGCCTTCCGCTTGCAACTTCTGCACAAACTGCTCGGCAGTCAAATCTGTTTTAGGTCCAAAGAACATGTCGTTGATTTTTCGGCAAAGTTGAGGCGCGAATGTCGGCTTGTCCGTGAACGAAGTCACACTCGCTTCCGGTGCTATCTTCGCGCCGCCATGTCGCAAATCCAAGAAGAAATCGCCCAACGGCGGACGTTCGCCATCATCAGCCACCCGGACGCCGGGAAGACCACGCTGACCGAGAAGTTCCTCCTTTTTGGCGGAGCCATCCAAACCGCTGGGGCCGTCAAGAACAACAAGATCACGAAGACCGCCGCGTCCGATTTCATGGAGATTGAGCGCCAGCGGGGCATCTCCGTCGCGACGTCGGTGATGGCGTTTCATTACCGTGACAAGCTCATCAACCTGCTCGATACCCCGGGTCACCGGGATTTCGCTGAAGACACGTACCGCACGCTGACCGCGGTGGACAGCGTGATCCTCGTGGTGGATTGCGTGAAAGGGGTCGAGGCCCAAACCGAGCGCCTGATGGAAGTCTGCCGGATGCGCGACACCCCGGTCATCATCTTTGTGAACAAACTGGATTTGGAAGGCCAAGACCCGTTCGACCTCTTGGACGAGTTGGAAACCAAGTTGAACATCCAAGTGCGCCCGCTCTCGTGGCCCATCAGTGGAGGGCAATCGTTCAAAGGCGTGTATTCGTTGTACGACTCGAAGGTTCGGCTCTTCAATCCGGACAAAACCCGCATCGCCAAAGACGTCGTTGCCATCGATGACCTCAGCGACCCCACCCTCGACGAACTCGTCACGGGACCCCACGCGGACCAGCTCCGCGAGGACGTCGAACTCATCGACGGCGTATACGAACCTTGGGATGCAGCACCCTACCTCGAGGGCAAAATGGCGCCGGTGTTCTTCGGCAGCGCCGTCAACAACTTCGGCATTCAGGAAATGCTCGACACGTTCATCCAAATCGCTCCGGATCCGCGCAAACGGTCCGCCGATGTCCGCGATGTAGCCCCCACCGAGCCCACCTTCACCGGTTTCATCTTCAAAATCCATGCGAACATCGACCCCCGTCACCGGGACCGGATTGCCTTCCTGCGCGTCTGCAGCGGCACGTTCAAGCGGAACACCTTTTTCTACCACACCCGGCTGGACAAGAAGTTGAAGTTTGCGAATCCGGCGACGTTTTTGGCCCAAGATAAAAGCGTCATCGACGAAGCCTGGCCGGGCGACGTCGTGGGCCTTTACGATACCGGCAATTTCAAAATCGGAGACACCCTCACCGAAGGCGAACACCTGCAATTCCGAGGCATCCCCAGCTTTTCGCCCGAGATTTTCAAGGAATTGGTCAACAAGGACCCCATGAAGAGCAAGCAGCTCGAAAAGGGCATCCAGCAGCTGACGGACGAAGGCGTGGCCCAGCTGTTCATCCGCGAAGTCGGCAACCGGAAGATCGTGGGAACGGTCGGCGAACTGCAATTCGAGGTCATCCAATACCGTTTGGAACACGAATACGGAGCCAAATGCGAATTCCAAGCGAAACCTTATTACAAAGCCTGCTGGCTCGTCTCCGACCACCCGGAAAAACTCGCGGAATTCAAGCGCATCAAAGGAACGGAAATGGTCAAGGACAAAGACGGAAACGACGTCTTCCTCGCGCCTTCGAAGTTCCTCCTCGACATGGAAATCGCGAACTATCCCGAGATCACCTTCCACTTCACCTCCGAATTCAAGACCGCCAAGGCGTAATGAATTTTCATTTGATTGTGAGGAAGCCGGGCTCAACATTCTCGCGCTGCAGTACCTTGCAAGCCATGAACGCGGTTCGGAACATGCTCGCAGCACTTTGCTTGATGTTGGGAATGGGCGGGGCGATGGCCCAGCAAGACAGCCTTGTGTTGCCCGACGTGTTGCAGGTTTCGGGAATGGTGGTGGTGGGCGACTCGCTGACGCCGCTTCCCTTCGCCACGGTTTACCGGATTCGGGACGAACGCGGCACCATGACGGATGTTCGGGGATTCTTTTCGTTGCCGGCTTTGGCTGGGGACACGTTGAGGGTCAGCTCAGTGGGCTACATCGCCAACGATTTCGTCATTCCCGAAGGGAACGAAAGCGGTCGCTACCGAACCGTTCAGATGCTCGAACAGGACACTGTGGTGCTGGAAGAAGCGTTCATTTATCCGTGGCCGACGCGCGAGCGGTTTCGAGCGGATTTCTTGTCCTTGGAAGTCGGGCTTGACGCGTATTCCGTCGGAAACCAGCGCTTGAGGGATTTGAGCGACTACGACCGGCTCGTCTACATCGGTGACGATGCAGCAGGTGCTTACGCGGCCCAAATGCAGCAGCAAGCAATTCAAGCCGGTCAACTCGGCACCATGCCCACGGTCAGCCTGCTGAACCCCTTGGCTTGGGCCCAATTCTTCCAAGCCCTCCGGAACGGCGATTTCAAGCGATGAGGGCGATTGCGTGGGTGGTGTTGGGCTGGTGTTGGGTCTCGGCGGGGTGGGCCCAATCCGGTGTGCTCCAGGGCCGCGTCATGGACGCGGCGGGAGGCGCATTGCCTGGTGCCACCGTCATTCCAACGGATTTTCCGCGCCTTGCACGCACGACCGAACAGGATGGAACCTATCGGCTGGAATTGCCGGCGGGGCGCCCGCTCGAAGTGCGATTCAGCTTCGTCGGTTTCGAACCCGTGGTGCGCGTCATCACCCTTGAGGAGGGCGAAAACCGGATGGTCGACGTGCGGCTGCGAGCCGGGGTGTCCTTGGGAGCCTCCGAGGTCGTGGCGGACGGGGAACGAACGGAACCCGTGCGCCGAATTGACCCGCGGGTGGCGGTGCGCATTCCTTCGCCTCGGGGCAGCATCGAGGACCTCTTGCTTCAAGCGCCCGTGAATTTCACCAGCGAATTGAGTTCGGGGTACAACGTGCGCGGGGGCAGCTTCGATGAGAATTTGGTCTACGTCAACGACATCGAGGTCTATCGCCCCTTTCTCGTGCGCGCTGGCCAACAAGAGGGCCTCTCGTTTCCGAACCCTGACATGGTCGAATCCATCACGTTCAGCGCGGGCGGTTTCGAGGCCAAATACGGAGACAAACTCAGTTCCGTCCTCGACATCCGCTACCGGAAACCCACCGAATCCGGAACGCGCCTGAGTGCAAGCCTCCTCGGTGTGCAATGGCAGCAGGACGCCGTCAGCTCGGGGGATTTGGGCCAACGGCACCGCCTTACGCTCAACACGGGATTGCGTTACCGCGACAACAGCTACGTGCTCGGCACCTTGGACGAAGGCGGCGAATACCAGCCGCGCTACCTCGATGGCCAGGCCTTCCTGACGTACGACCCGGACGGCTTTGGACCTTGGGATGTCGAAGTGCTGGGCATGGTGGGCGCCAACCGCTACACCTTTTTTCCCGCGACGCGCCAAACCGATGTTGGGAACATCAACGAAGCCCTGCGCCTGACGATCTACTTCGACGGGCAGGAGCAAACTTCGTACACCACAGGCTTCGGTGCCGTGTCCATCAACCGCACGACGGAAAACACGCGGTGGCGCCTGATCGGGTCGGCCTTCCGAACGCAGGAGAGCGAGGAGTTTGACATCTTGGGGGCGTATTATTTGGATGAGTTGGATCGGGATTTGGGGTCGGACGAGCTGGGGTCGGTGCTGGTGAATCGCGGGGTGGGTGCCTTCCTCGATCACGCGCGGAATCGGTTGGATGCATCCGTACTGAGCGCGGCATTGAAGGGGTCGACGACGCCAGCCGGTTCGCGCCACTTCCTTGAATGGGGGGTCAAATTCACGCACGAGGACATTGCGGACGTACTGAGCGAGTGGAGCTTGGTGGATTCGGCGGGGTACATCAGTCCCCACCCCTTGGATTCCATCGGCTATGCGGATGCTTCCGAGCGACCGGACCAAACCATCGAACTCAACGACATCGTTCGCGCCTCCAACCGCGTGGCATCCCAGCGGGCCCAAGCGTACTTCCAGGACTCGTGGTCGCGGGAACGGGCGAACGGCGGGCGGTGGGATCTCAATGCCGGGATACGCGGGCATTACTGGAGTTTCAACCAGCAACTCGTGGGGGGACCGAGGGCGCGCATTGCGTACACCGCTCCAGAAGACACGTCGGGAACTTCGACGGTGTGGCGCTTGGCTGGGGGGTACTATTACCAGCCGCCGTTTTACCGGGAAATGCGGTTCCTCGATGGCTCCGTGAACCCCGACATCCGGGCGCAACGAGCGGTGCATGCCGTGTTGGGAATGGACCGCGTGTTCGTGATGTACGGGCGCCCGTTCAAGCTGGTCGGGGAACTGTACTACAAGGATTTGGACCAACTCATCCCCTACGAAATCGAGAACGTCCGGATGCGGTATTACGCGACGAACAACTCGCGGGGGTACGCCACGGGGTTGGACCTCATGCTCAACGGCGAGTTCATTGAAGGGGTCCAAAGCTGGATGCGTGCAAGCGTCATGAAAACCGCTGAAGACCTCGTCGACGACGGCTACTGGCAACCGCTCAACAGCGACGGCGAATACATCATTCAGGGCTTCACGCTCAACAACGAGGCGGTCGACAGCGTGCGCATCGAACCGGGGTTCATTCCCCGCCAAACCGACCAGCGGTTCAACATGTCGATGCTGTTTCAAGACGAAATGCCCGGGGACGATCGGTACAAGGTGTTGGTTTCGTTGTACTTCGGGACCGGACTGCCTTTCGGACCGCCATCGTTCGAGCGCTACAAAGACATCCTGCGGACGCCGCCGTATCGCCGGGTGGACGTGGGGTTCTCACGGGAACTGTTCACGCCGACGGAGGAACGGCCGAATCGGAGGGCATCGGGATTTGTCTCGGTCGAGGTGTTCAACATCCTCGGGATTCGGAACACCATCAACCACACCTGGATCGAGGACGTCAACGGAAGGCTGTACGCCATTTCCAATTTCCTGACGGATCGCCGAGTGAACGTGAAAATCGGGCTGCAATTCTGAATCTGCGGAACGCGCCGTATTTTGTGCAAGATGAAATCATTGGCCCTCCTTTTTGCACTGGTGTTCGCCCTGCTCCTGCCGATGCATGGGGCGAGCCAAACCTATTTCCTCCAAGGAAGCGCCACGAACACGGGCCCAGATTGCTACCAGCTCACCCCCGCCATCGGGACCCAAACCGGTGCCGTGTGGTATGCCGAGCCCCTCGACCTCACTCAACCGTTCAACATCGCCTTTGAAATCGGCCTGGGATCCCAAGACAGCAACGGCGCCGACGGCATCATGTTCGTGTTGCAGACCGACGGCACGAATGCGCTGGGCCAAAGCGGAGGCGGACTTGGCTTTCTCGGTTTCACCACGGCGTTTGGCGTGGAATTCGACACGTGGCAAAACGGCAACTATGGGGACCCCGTGTACGACCACATCGGCTGCGTGAGCGACGGCAGCGTGGACCACAACGCCGCCACCGCATTCGGCAGCCCGGTGCCCATGATCGCAGGCAACGGCAACGGCGAAGATGGCGCGAATCACATCGGCCAAATCCTCTGGGACCCCAACACCCAGCTCATTTCCGTCCTGTTCGACTGCGACTTGCGGCTGACGCAACAGGTCGACCTCATTGCCGATGTGTTCGGAGGATCAAGTGAAGTCTTTTGGGGCTTCACGGGATCAACGGGCGGATCGTTCAACGTCCAAACCGTTTGTCTCCAAGAAAACAGCCTGACCACCCCGCCGGAAATCACCTTGTGTCCGGGCGACTCCATTCAACTCAATGTGGTCGGGTCCAACTCCGGCAGCTACCAGTGGTCGCCCCCCGCATTCCTATCGGATCCGACCATTTCCAACCCGTGGTGCACGCCGGCTGTGACGACCACGTATACGGTGTCCTACACGGGGTTGTGCGGGGACGCCATCACCACGGACTACACCGTCTTCGTTGAGCCGTTGACGTTGGATTTGGTTCCTCCTCCCCCCTACCAACTCGACTGCAACGCGCCGACAATCAACCTGCTGGTCAATTCCAACTTCCCCGGGGTCGATTACACGTGGAGCACGACAGCGCCCGAGGGCTTCCTTGCTTCTGGTGGGGCCTCGGCGGTGGTGAATGCCCCCGGCACCGTCACGGTTTCAGGTTCCGCAGCGGGGGGCTTGTGCACGGCCGAGGAAAGCGTTGAGGTGCTCGCGGATTTTGAGGAGTTCACGGTGGAGCTCCTCAGCGATGAAAGCCAAATCGACTGCAACACCCCGACCCTCGATCTCATCGCCGCCCCTTCCGACCCAGCCGCCGAGCTCACTTGGTCTGCCTCCGGAGGGGCCGCATTCACCGGTTCAGGGGAGTTCTTAACCGTCACCTCGGCAGGCACGCTCACGTGCACGGTACTGAACCCCTTCAACGGGTGCACGACGACCGAAGCCTTCACCGCCACTTCCGATTTCACTCCCCCCGCGGTTGAAGCGGGCTGGACGGATACGCTGACGTGCAAAGAACCGACGGCGGTGGTGCAAGGGGCGAGCATCGGCCCAGTGGGCTACACACCGGCTTTCGCATGGACCTGGGAAGAAGGAGCCGGTGGCATGACCCAAGTGGACGGACTTTCACCGACGGCGCACACACCGGGATGGCATTACCTCGTGGTGGAATTGGAGGAAAACGGCTGTGCGGGGGTGGATTCTGTTTGGGTGTACCAAGACCCGGAAGCCGCCGTGGACGCGTCGAGCATCGCGCTGCCCAACGTCATGTCGCCCAACGCCGATGGCAAGAACGACACGTTCCGCCCTTTCCTCGCCGACGATCCCGAATTTGAGGTCCTTGGCATCATGGAGCGGTACACCCTCGAGGTCTTCAATCGCTGGGGGGACGTGGTCTTCGTCAACACGGGCCTGCCCATTCGATGGGACGGAACGATGAATTCCGGAAGCGATTGCGCGGACGGCACGTACTATGTGCTGGTCGATTACCGCATCACGTGCGGCGGGGTGCAAGAAGGTACACTGCGCACCGAGTTGAAGGTTTTGCGGCCATGAATTGGCGGACTTGGGCTGTACTCGGAATCGCCAGCATGACCGCTTGCAAAAAGCCGGTGCCCGAACCCGAGCCGCCCATCGTGGTGGACGTGTGGCCGGAACTCCCCGACCCTGCGTTTCCGTACAGCGAGGTGACCTTCCCTGAAACGTGGTTGAACGACCCGGCCATGAACCTGTTTCACGTAAACGACGCGAACAACCCCATCACAGACGCAGGAGCCACGCTCGGACGCGTGTTGTTTTATGACCCCCAGCTGTCCTCGAACATGCGGGTGTCGTGCGCCTCGTGCCACCGGCCAGAACACGGATTTGCTGACGGCGAGGCCGTTTCTTCCGGGGTTGAGGGGGGTGTAACGCACCGCAATTCGATGGCGCTCATCAACTTGGCCTACCAGCGAAGGCTGTTTTGGGATGCGCGCGAGGCGGAACTTGAAGCGCAAGTGCTGAAACCCATTGCCCATCCGGACGAAATGGGCATGGACCTCGCGGCGATCCCGGTCCGGCTCGAAGGGGTGCCTTACTACGGAGAATTGTTTGCCGAAGCGTTCGGGGATGAGGAGATTACCACGGATCGGGTGGCGTTGGCTTTGGCCCAATTCCTGCGAAGTTTGCAGACCACGAGTTCGCGCTACGACGCGGGCCTTGAAACCGGATTCAGCAACTTTACGGCGCAAGAGCTTGAGGGGAAGTCGTTGTTTTTCAATGGAGAAACCCGATGCGCGCAATGCCACGGCACCTTGAACTTCTTCACCCCTTCGGAACTGATGGTGAATGGACTCGACGTGAACTATGGTGCGGCTGGCGATGGCGGGCTCTCTGAATTCACGGGCAATCCCGCTCAAGATGGCCTGTTTCGGGTGGTTTCGCTTCGCAACATCGGCCTTACGGCTCCGTACATGCACGACGGCCGGTTTGCAACGCTTCGCGAAGTGGTGGATTTCTACGCCGATGGCATCCAACCGCACCCCAATTTGAATCACCGTCTTTCAGACACGGGCGTGGGGCCCAACGGTCAACCGCCGATGGCCATGCCCCTGAACAGCGCACAACGGGAAGCGCTGGTGGCGTTTCTGTTGACGCTTTCCGACACCACCGACTTTGTAAACTCCCCTTGGGGATCGCCGTTTTAAGGCTTCGTCAGTTGCGAAAGCTGTCCCAATCTGCTGAAGAGATGATGGGGATTTGGAAGTCCTGACAACGCGCGTACTTCGCGGGCCCCATGAACTCACCCGCCACCACAAAGGCGGTTCGGGCGTTCAAGGTGGTGGAGGGGCGCAGGCCCATGGCTCGGGCTTCGATGCGAATCCGGTGCTTATCCGCCTCGGAAAGGCCCGAGAGGACCAAGCGATCCCCGCGCCGAGCTCCTTCAAAGACTTTGGGCGATTCCCATCGCGTCAGTTCCACACCAAACACGCGGGCTGCACTGGATTCACTGGGAGCGCTGGGCAGTTCAGGCGCTTCCAAGTGCAACGCGGTAGGACGCCATGCCGCTGCCTGCTTCAGTTCAGCAAGGGACTGCGCTCCCGTTCGGTGGGCCGCCGCGAGGACGACTTCGCCGCAAGCACGCGCATCGCTCTCCGGATCGTGGTGGTCCAAATCCAAGTTCAACAGGGCCGCCATGCGCCGCAATCCGTGGGCCGTTTGACTGGGCCAGACGCGTTTTGCGAGTTGAAGGGAACAGAAGAGCTCGCTCCCCGTCGGTGGGGCCAAGCCGTGATGGGCAAGTGCGCTTCCGAGGTAAATCGCTTCGGCGGACGGTGCGTTGTGGGCAATCAGGGTTTGGCCTGCAAGGCGCGGACTGAGCGCTGACCAAATCTCCGCAAACGACGGCGCCTCCATCGCTTGCTCCAAGCGATACGGGAGGTTCAAATACTGCCACGTCCCCCACTCCGGGTGAATCGGTCGGACGAGCGACTTGAACGAATCGACCGCGACCCCCTGCTCGAACCACACCACCCCCACCTCGCACACGTTGCCCGGCACGCTCGACGCCCACTCCAAATCAATGCCCACAAAACTTCCGAACCCCTTCATCATCAGGGGCTTGAAATTACAAAAAATCCCGCATCAATCCAATCCATCCCCCAACCGACGCATCAGCTCTTCGTAGGACCAAACGTCCACGGACAAGGCCTCCGCCTTCGCCAACTTCGAACCGGCCTTTTCTCCAGCGATGAGCGCCGTGGTGTTCTTTGATACGCCGCCTGAAACTTTGCCCCCTTGGCTTCGAATCCGGTCGGCCAACACCTCCCGGGGCTCGGGGTGCGTGCCCGTGATCACGAAGGTGCCACCCGCGAGCGCATCTCCTCGGTCAGCATGCTCGGCCCCATCGGCTTCGAATTGCAACCCCGCCGCTCGGAGCCGCTCGACTTCCTCGCGCGACTTCGGATCCTCCGCCCAAGCCCGCACGCTGTCGGCAATTTCCTCCCCGATGCCATGAACAGCAAGGAGCGCCTCCCGGTCGGCGGCTTGCAGGGCTTCAATGGTCGGGAACGATTCGGCCAACCAGGAAGACACCTCGGCCCCAACGTGCCGGATGCCCAGCGCAAAGAGCACTTGGGCGAACGTCCGGTTCCGTGCACCTTCCAACGCCTGAACCAAATTCGCGGCCTGCACCTCCCCAAAAGCGATTCGGCGTCGGGGACTGAGGCGATCGAGCAGCACCTCGAAATGCGCCCAATCCGCTGCGGACCACCCCCACGCGTCCGCTGCAAAATCCAAAGCAAGCGGTCCCTCCAGCAATTCATCGGCGAATGAAACGGACCCGATGCGCTCGTTCCAATTCGTCGGCAAGTCGGCCACGCAAGCCTGCAAGAGGGCACGCCAATCCAGGGAACGCAAAGCCGGCATGCACCGAAAGCCCGGACGGGAACGCAGGAAGTCCCGCATTTTTTCAGCCTGTTTGGCCCCTCCCATAGCGGCGAAAAACACCGAGGACCACTCGGCATCCTGATCCGGCATGTGCGCCGCAGCCGCGTCGGCTTGGCTCCGAGCGATGGTGGCGTGAGCCGGGTTGGAAGGCCTGCCGCCTTTGCTCGTTCGGTAGAACCAATTCGATGCCGCAAACAACAAGCGCGCGCGGGTTTCCAACTCGGAAGCCCCCTTGGACGGCAGCTTCCACGCTCCCGTCGCTTGGCGCCAACCCGGTTCGGCGAAGCGCTTCGGCAGTTGGAACAAATCGCTGCCTGAGCGGAACCCCGCTTGGTCCACCAACAACTCGATCCATTCCGGCCCCAAGCCTTCAATGTTCAAGGCCTTTCGCCCCACAAAATGCTCGATGCGTCCCTTCACCTGCGGGGGGCAAGCGGCGGCATTGGGACAATAATGCTGGGCTTCACCCTCCTTCCGGACAAGCTCCGAGCCGCATTCAGGACAGTGCGTGGCGTACACCAGCGGCTCGGAACCGGCCTTCCGCGCTGACTCGTCCACGCCGATGACCTTCGGAATGATCTCCCCTCCTTTTTCGACATAGACCTGATCGCCCAACCGGATGTCCAGTTCCGCGATTTGGTTCGCGTTGTGGAGGGAGGCTCGCCGGACGGTGGTCCCCGCAAGCAACACCGGGTCGAGTTCGGCTACGGGCGTGATGGCGCCGGTTCTTCCGACCTGGTAGGTGATGCCAAGCAAGCCCGTCGTCACCCGCTCTGCAGGAAACTTGTATGCGATGGCCCAACGCGGGGACTTCGCCGTCATGCCGAGCTCGCGCTGCTGGTCGTAGCGGTTCACTTTGATGACGACTCCATCGATGGCAAACGGCAATTCGGCCCGCGCGGTGTCCCAGCGGCGAATGAAGGCCAACACGTCTTCGACGCAGGCCCCGACTTCCAACATGTCCTTTCCAGGCACCTTGAATCCCCAGGCCGCGGCCTCCCTCACCGCCGCCGAATGGGTGACGGATTGCGTCGACTCCTCGAGGACACCGTACACCATGATGTCCAACCCGCGTTTTGCGACCACCCGGCTGTCCAACAGCTTCAAGGTGCCCGCCGCGGTGTTGCGGGGGTTGGCAAAACGCTCCTCTCCCGCTTCATCGCGCTCGGCATTCAAGGCATCGAACGCTTCGAAGGGAAAGTAAATCTCTCCCCGAATTTCCAAGAAATCGGGGGCGCCATCGGCCAACTTCAAGGGCAGGGATTTGATGGTTCTCACGTTGGCGGTTACGTCCTCTCCCACTTCACCGTCTCCGCGTGTGATGGCGCGGACCAATGCCCCGTTCTCATACGTTAAGCTGATGGCCACGCCGTCGTATTTGAGTTCCATCACGAATTCCACGGCCTCCCCCTCCAGGAGCTTGTCGGTTCGTTCTGCCCAATCCGCCACTTCTTCCGGGCTGTAGGTGTTCGAGAGGGACAACATCGGGGTGCGGTGGGGCACCTTCTCGAAGCGATCGGTCAAATCACCGCCCACCCGAACGGAGGGAGAATTGGGATCGAACCACTCGGGATGAGCGGCTTCCAAGGCCACCAATTCGGCCATCCGTTCGTCGAACTGTTGGTCCGTGATGGTGGGCTCAGCGAGCACGTAATACCGGTGATTGTGGGCGTGCAATTCGGCCCGCAGCGCAGCCAGCCGCGCCTGTACCTCCTCGTTTGTCATGTTCCGAAGATACCGCCCCCCACCTTAACTTGCGGGGTGGTGAGGGCTTGAATTCCGCACCGTGAACGCCTTCAAATTCATGACCCGATTTCCTTTGTCCGCGATGGCAGTTGGCCTGATGTTCCTCACCAGCTGCTCTTTTTACAACGTCACCACGCAGGTCGAAGTGCTTTCAGCTCCGGGTCAAGACAGCGTCGAAGTTTCCCTCGAAGTGCGCGGTTGGGATGAGACCGAGTCGTTCGAATTCCTCGGCTACGACTGGGTTGACATCGGGCTGGACAACTACGTGGAAGGTCACATCCTTCGAGCGGAGCGTCCCGGCTATTATCCGGATAACCTGCCCGTGTTCCGCGAACGGAGCAACCGGTGGAAAGGCGTGGATTTGGGCTTGGGGCTGGTGTTCACGCGGCCGTTGGTGGAGCATGGGGACGAACCGTGGGCCGCGCGGCAGTGGACCCAAGCGATCTCACTGGGATACAACGTGTTGGGGTTTGCACTGTCCCCGTGGCGGGTGTACGACAAATCCTTCACCTTGCCGAAATTGGAGCCGCTCCCTGAAGCGGACGACGCAGCGCCGCCCGTGTGGATCGAAGGGGTGCACATTGACATCGCCCCGGGAAAGCACGTGACGGAGCATTACCGAAACCGCAATGCGTACTATGCGAATCGTTTGGCCTTCACCTTCAGCAACGAGGAGGCCTTCGAAATGCCGTACACGAACCTGGATGAAGACGCGCTGGAACGCCTCTGGGAACAAGGATATCAGGGGCCCAACGGCGGAAGCCTGTTCACGATGGAAGACGAAATGGTCCTCGAGGCGGCCATCGTGGGCGTACAAGAGCGGCAAATCGGGAACCTCGCGCAGTACACGGTGCATTCGCAGTGGTGGGTTTACAATCCATACGGCCTAGCGAGTGACACGGTGGAATACTTCACGCGCACGCCTTGGGGATTCGCTTCGGGAGTTGAGAGCCCGTTCGATCGGCAGGCGCTGGCGGATGCGGTGGTCAAGGTGTGCTTTGACGCGGCGGAAAACCCGAAGCTGCGGCAAGACGCCACCCGCAAAGACACGTTGGAAGCGCAGTGGAAGGCGGACTGGGAGCCCATCGTCATCGATGCGGTTAGCGCGCCATCCGGCAAGCTAGCGAGTGCCTTGTCGTCTGTGGTGACCATTGAAGACGAAACGGGGCATGGAAGCGGGTGTGTGCTGTCGAGCGACGGGTTCATCTTGACGAATCACCACGTGGTGTTGGATACGCAATTGGTGCACACGGTGCACTTTCACGATGGGACGAGCTTGGAAGCGAAGATCGTGCGGTACCACCCGTTGTACGATTTGGCCTTGTTGAAGGTGGATACGACAGGGCTCGTTCCGTTTCAAACGGATTTGCGGCTCGAAACGGTCGAAATCGGGGACGATGTGTTCGCGATGGGCACGCCTTACGACGTGGATTTGGGCGCATCCGTTACGCGGGGCATCGTGAGCGCCATCCGCAAGGACGGCAAACGAAACCTCATCCAAACCGATGTGAGCATTTCCCCGGGAAACAGCGGAGGGGCACTGGTGCGCGGAGACGGGACCCTCATCGGAGTGGTCAATGAAAAGATCATGGAGCTCGGGGTGGAAGGCATCGGATTCGCCATTCCATTGCACTTCATCGAAGACGCGCTGATGGTGCGTTATCGGGAGGGACGCTGAGCGGTGACCATGCGGGGTTTGGCCTGCAGATCGCGGTGGATGGTGGGGTTGAGCCAACCGGTGAACAACGCAGCGACGTCATCGGCAAATGCTTCATGGACTTCGAACGCGAGCAGTCCGCCGGGACGCAAGGCCCCGCCCGCATCGCACTGCTCGATGAGCGTGCGGTAATGCACCAAAGGCGTCTCATCGGGGACGAACAGCGCCTCATGCGGGTCGTGGTCCACCACAACGGGCTCCATGAGGCGGAGCTCGGATTGGGGAATGTAAGGCGGGTTGCTGACCACCGCATCGAACGGTGGCACCGCCAAGGCCGCTAAATCCTCAAACCGAGCGCATTTCCACGTAACCGGCAGCCCCAGTTGGTCGCCGTTTTCCTGGGCCAAAGACAGCGCCTCCGAAGAGGCATCCAGCCCCACCACCTCCGCGGCTCCCCACCCGGCCTTCAACGCGAGGGCCAAGCAACCCGAACCCGTCCCCGCATCGCACACCCGGTTCGCCCCGTGCTCGCGCAACCAGTCCAACACCCAAGCAGCGAGTTCTTCCGTTTCAGGGCGTGGGATCAGCGCCCGTTCGTCCGTCTTCAACTCCAAGCCGTGAAACACCGTCCATCCCAGCACATGCTGCACCGGCCTTCCCTCTGAACAGGCCTTGCCGCACGCTGCCAATCGGTTCAATTCGGACTCGGAATACAGGTGCCCCATGAGCCGCAGACCGCGGTCTTTTCCCGTCACGTGGTGCAAAAGCAACCGAACCGTGCTAGCGGCCTCCTCCCCGCCGATCCAATCCTCCAACCAGCGTTGAACCGAGCGCTCATCGTTCTTTGCAGGCCAGGGCCCCGTGTGCCGCCCGATCATGGCTTCAGAATCCGCCGATCAACAAATGAGCCGTCGCTGCGTTCGTGGCCAGCGGAATGTTGTGCACATCGCATTGGCGAAGCAACATGTTGATGTCCGGCTCGTGTGGATGCTTGCCCATGGGGTCCCGGAAGAAAATGACCGCGTGGACTTGGCCTTCCGTGATGCGCGCCGCAATTTGGGCATCGCCTCCGAGGGGACCGGACGCGAGGCACTCCACTTCCAAATCGATGGATTGCAAGCGCCCCCCGGTGGTCCCGGTTCCGATGAGCTTGAAGCGCTCGAAAAAGGACCGATTCGCCCCGGCAAAGTCCACCAAGGCTTGCTTTCGGCCGTCGTGCGCAATGAGCGCGATGCACCGTCGTTCGTCTCCCATCATTTCCGCGTCCAAATCGCGTAGCCGCGCGGAGACAGCGTTACCGTTCCGTCCTCGTTCGATGCGGCAGCACCGGCATACAAGGACAGGGCGTCAACGGGCAGAGCCACCGCTTGTGGCACTCCACTCAAATTCGCAGCCACCACCACTTCGCTGCCCTCCTGTGCCCTTCGGTAGGCAAAGACCTGCTCGTCCGCCTCCGTCGCCAACAGTTCCGGCCACGCACCATCCGCACCATTCCAAAGCGCAGATTCCGACTCCTTCAATGCATTCAACTGCGTGAACAGCGGCGACCACGCGTAGTCCTTCCAATTCACGGTGTCCTTTTCAAAAAACCGCAGGCGCTTGTCGTTCGGGGCTTCTTGGCCCGAATAAATGAGGGGCATGCCAAACAACGTGCTGGCCACCACCGTCATCGCCTCCGCGTTCTCCCCGTGGCGCTCCTCCACCGTGCCTTTCCACGCGTTCTCATCGTGGTTGGTCACAAAGAACATGCGGTAGGCCTCCCGCGGATAACGTTCCTCTTCGCGCTTCATGAACGCCCGGAGGCTGTCCAACGGCCACTCGCCCCCACCCACTTGGTCCATCACGTGCATGCCTTCCCAAACATAGCTCATGTCAAATGCCCGCTCGTGGTGCTCCGGTTTGTCCGCCTCCGCGAGCATGAACACATCCCGCTTCACCTCCTCCATGGCCAACCTCACCTGAGTCCAAAACTCGGTCGGCACCTTTTCCGCCACATCGCAGCGGTACCCGTCAATGTCCGCCTCCACAATCCAATACAACATGGCATCCTCCATCGCCGCGTACAATCCATTCTCCTTTCCGTTCTCCCAATCCAATTGGGTGACATCCCACCAATCCGTTCCAATCGGAGGCTGCAACTCCCCCAAGGAATCTAGGAGAAAAAACTCCCGGTGTTCCTCCGTCCACTTGCTGTCGAATGCCGTGTGGTTGGCCACCCAATCGAGGATGACTTTCATGCCCAACTCGTGCGCTCGGTTGACGAGGGACTTGAAATCCTCCAACGTTCCAAACTCGGGATTCACGCCCTTGTAGTCCTTCGCGCTGTAGGGTGAGCCGAGGCTCCCACTTCCGGGCTCCGCGATGTAGTTGTTCGCGTTTTCTCCCCCTTTCCGATTCTGCTCCCCGATGGGATGAATCGGCATCAACCACAAGATGTCCGAACCGAGTGCTTGAATGCGCGGCAAGTCCGCCTCCAAGGCCTTGAAGGTGCCTTCGGGGGTGTGCTGGCGGATGTTGACTTCGTAAATGGAAGCGGATCGCGCCCATTCCGGATGCACCAGCACCTCGGGATCAATGGCCGTTCCTTCCGAAACGCGAGCCACCGAAGTGGCCTGCTTCACCGCGGCCTCACCGCAGCCTGTAGCAATCGCGAATCCTGCAGCGATCACCCAAAACATTCCTTTTTGCATGCCGCGAAGTTAGCTGATTTTTTTAATAAGTGTCGAAATGACACCAACCTTAGAACAACGTGGGTTGGTTGTCGTCTTCGGGACGTGCCTTGCGCTTTTTGAAGGGCGAATCGGCTCCCGCGTCCAAGCGCGGAACCTGCGCCGATGGCAACTCCGGTGGCGAGACGGGGCCTTCTTCAGCGGGCTGTGGGGCCGGCTCCGGTTGGCGCTTGGGTGCGAATTGGGCCAAGTGGGCCTCCAACGCCGCCGCCTCGCGCTCTTCGTCGGGTTCGTTCAGGGTGACGTCCACCACGGGCAAGGTGCTCAGTTTGTTCCCCAGGGCCCGCATGCCCTTCACGGCGATGAAGTCCTCGAGTGCCACCACCTCATCCTCCCGGTCGCGGGTTTCCTTGAATCGGCGATTGAAGCGCACCACCGCCTCCGGATGAAAAAGCGTCGTGGCCACGCCCAGCCGAGATTGCTCGTGTTCTCCGATGAATCGGAACGGCTTTTGGACGTATTCCGGCAAGAACCGCTTGACGTACCAGTCTTCCTTTTCCCCTTCGAAATACACCGCGCTGACCACGCGGTTGGGATCCCATTTCTCCAGGTGAATCATCTTGTCGTCGAAATGGGTGCTCAAGTCGTAACCCGTGAACAGGTATTCCCCTGTACTGAGGATGACCAAAAGGTGATCGTCCCCTCGGAATTCGCCCAAGTACGTCCCCCGGCCGTCCGCATTCAACCTCCGCACCGTTTCGTCATACCACACCTTCAGCGCCCCCAAGGTCGACACGCCTTCTTCGCTCAATTCAATGCGCTTGATGGGGTACTTCGAAACCAGGTTGCCTCCCGCACCCCGGCCTTTGATGCCAATTTCCGAAAAGTCCAGATCGAACCGCAGTTTTTTCAGTCGCTGGTTTGCCCGCAAATGCACGGTCACCACTTCCGCCTCGCCATTCGGATTGGCTGTGAAATACAGGACGCGCGATTTTGCGGTGCCCTTCGTCACGTCGTACTCCTTGTCGCGGGTGCTGCTCGTCACGGGGAAGCGCTTCACGTGGCTTCGACCCGACGCTCCATCGAGGTAAATGCAGTTGTACGTGGTGCGGTCATCGCCTTTCTTCCACACCCCAACGTAGAGGATGTCTTTTCCGAAAAAGGCCTTCTGAGACACCTTGCTCACGGAGTACTTGCCGTCCTTTCTGAACACGATGATGTCATCGATGTCGCTGCAATCGCAGACGAATTCTCCCTCTCCGCGCTTCATGCCCGTACCGACGAAACCCTCCTCGTAATTCGCATAGAGTTTGACGTTCGCGACGGCCACCTCCGCGGCTGAAATGGTATCGAAGGTGCGCAGTTCCGTTTTCCGCTCACGGCCCTTTCCGTACTTCTTTTTCAGCGTCCGGAACCACTCGATGGCGTAGTCGGTGAGGTGGTCCAAATGGTGCCGCACCTGGGCAATGTCCTCCTCAAGCGACGCGATGTACTGATCTGCCTTGAATCCGTCGAACTTCGAAATCCGCTTGATCTTGATTTCGGTCAACCGGGTCACATCGTCGTCCGTTACCGCCCGGACCAAGTGCTTCACATGCGGCTCAAGCCCTTTGTGGATGGAGCTTAGGATTTCCTCCCACGTCTCGCATTCCTCGATGTCGCGGTAGATTCGGTTCTCGATGAAAATCTTCTCAAGGGAGGCGAAATGCCACTTCTCTTGCAGCTCACCGAGTTCAATTTCCAGCTCCCGCTTCAGCAATTCGCGCGTCGAATTTGCGGAGATCCTCAAGAGCTCCCGGACGCCAAGGAAATGCGGTTTGTCGTTGAGGATGACCACGGAATTGGGCGCAAGGCTCACTTCGCAGTCGGTGAAGGCGTAGAGGGCGTCGATGGTTTTATCGGGAGAAACGTTGTTGGCCAAATGAATGACCACTTCCACCACGTCCGCGGTGTTGTCCTCGACCTTCTTGATCTTGATTTTGCCCTTTTCGTTGGCCTTCAAAATGCTATCGATCAACGAACCCGTCGTCACGCCAAACGGCAATTCCCTCACAACCAGAGTCTTCGAGTCTTCCTTCTCAATGCGAGCGCGAACACGCACCCGCCCGCCGCGGAGGCCATCGTTGTAGTTCTCCACGTCCGCCATTCCGCCCGTCGGGAAGTCCGGAACGAGGGTGAACGACTTGCCTTGAAGCGCGGCCACGCTCGCATCGATCAGCTCGATGAAGTTGTGCGGCAGCGTCTTGCAGGCGAGGCCCACCGCGATGCCTTCCACACCCGATGCCAGCAGAAGCGGAAACTTCACCGGCAGCGTATCGGGCTCCTTGTTGCGTCCGTCATAACTGGCAAGCCAGTTCGTGGTCTTCGCGTTGAAGCACACTTCCTTGCCAAATTTGCTCAGCCGCACCTCGATGTAACGCGGGGCTGCTGCGCGGTCGCCCGTCAAGATGTTGCCCCAGTTTCCCTGGCAGTCAAGGAGCAATTCCCGCTGTCCGATTTGGACCATGGCATCCCCGATGCTCGCATCCCCGTGCGGGTGATACTTCATGGTGTTGCCGATGACGTTCGCCACCTTGTGGAAGCGTCCGTCGTCCATCTCATTGAGGCTGTGCAAGATGCGGCGTTGCACCGGCTTCAAGCCGTCGTTTTGGTGCGGCACGGCCCGTTCCAAGATGACGTACGACGCGTAATCCAGGAAGTAGTCGTTGTACATGCCGCTCACCTTGATGACGCGCTCCAACTCCTCCCCTTCCCTCACATCGTCATCCAAGACTTCCGCTTCTTCCACCTCATCGGCTTCCTCGCGCGGTTCCTGCTGTTCCGAGCCCTCCAGCTCGTCGTTCGGTTCTTCTGGAAAATCGCTCATGCCACTTCGTCCTTTTCGACGCGCAGGTTTTCAATGATGAATTGCTGGCGATCCGGCGTATTGGACCCCATGAAGAAGGTCAACAAATCCTGGATGCCGCTGTCCTTTCCGATGACCACCGGATCCAATCGGATGTCTTCCCCGATGAAGTTGCTGAACTCGTCCGGACTGATTTCACCGAGTCCCTTGAATCGCGTGATTTCGGGATTCTTCCCAAGCTCCGCCATCGCCTCTTGCTTCTCTTCTTCGCTGTAGCAGTAGATGGTTTTCTGCTTGTTCCGCACGCGGAAAAGCGGGGTTTGGAGCACGTACAAGTGGCCTTTCTTCACCAAATCCGGGAAGAACTGCAAAAAGAACGTGATGAGCAACAAGCGGATGTGCATGCCGTCCACGTCCGCGTCCGTTGCGATGACCACGTTGTTGTAGCGCAAAGTGTCCAGTCCGTCCTCGATGTCAAGTGCGGCTTGGAGCAGGTTGAACTCCTCGTTTTCGTACACCACCTTCTTCGTCTTGCCGAAGCAATTGAGGGGCTTACCTTTCAAAGAGAACACGGCTTGCGTCTTGACGTCTCGGGCTTTCGTGATGGAGCCCGAAGCCGAATCGCCCTCCGTGATGAACAGGGTGGTCGCTTCGCGCAGGTCGTTTTTATCGGACAAATGGACCCGGCAGTCCCGCAACTTGCGGTTGTGCAACGAAGCCTTCTTCGCGCGATCCCGCGCGAGCTTCTTGATGCCGGCCAAATCCTTGCGCTCCCGTTCCGATTGCAAAATCCGCGCTTGCAAGGCCGAAGCGATTTCGGGGTTTCGGTGCAAGAAATTGTCCAAGTCGCGCTTCAAGAAATCGTACACGAAGCTCTTGAGCGTGGGGCGATCGGGACCGACTTCGGTGGAGCCCAGCTTGGTCTTGGTTTGGCTTTCGAACACCGGTTCCTCCACCTTGACTGCAATGGCCGCCTTGATGCCCGATCGGACGTCCGACCCGTCGTAGTCCTTGCCGAAGAAATCGCGCATCACGCGCACCACCGCCTCGCGAAACGCGCTCTGGTGGGTCCCCCCTTGCGACGTGAATTGGCCGTTGACAAAGCTCTGGTAATCCTCCCCGTAAGCATCCGTGTGGGTCAGGGCCACCTCGATGTCGTCCCCTTTGATGTGGATGATGGGGTAGCGCGGCTCCGTGTCCAAATCGTTCGTGAGCAGGTCCTTCAGGCCGTTGTCGCTTTTGAACTTTTCCCCATTCAAGTAAAGCGAAAGCCCCGTGTTCAAGTACGCGTAATTCCAAAGCAATCGCTCCACATATTCCATGCGGAACCGGTAGCCTTTGAACACCGTCAGGTCCGGACGGAATACGATGAGCGTGCCGTTGCGCTCTTCCGAAGCCTCCACTCCCGTCTCCTCCAAAAGCTCTCCGGTTTCGAAACGCGCCAACTTGCGCTGTCCATCCCGAAAGCTCTCCACGGAAAACGACTCGGACAAGGCATTGACGGCCTTCGTACCCACTCCATTCAAGCCGACCGACTTCTTGAACGCCCGCGAATCGTACTTCCCGCCGGTGTTGATCTTCGAAACGCAATCGACCACTTTCCCCAGCGGAATGCCTCGACCGTAGTCGCGCACCCGCACCTCGCCGTCCTTGATGGTGACGCGGATGCTCTTGCCATGGCCCATCGCGTGCTCGTCGATGCTGTTGTCGATCACCTCTTTCAACAGGACGTAGATCCCATCGTCCGCCGACTGCCCGTCGCCGAGTTTACCGATGTACATCCCCGGACGCATCCGGATGTGCTCCTTCCAATCGAGGGAGCGGATGTTGTCCTCGTTGTACGTTACTTGTTCGTTCTCCTTGTCCGTCATCTCGCTTCAAACTTACTGCCTTCTCGCGAAGCGCGGGCTGCTGTGAAAGGCCAAATTATCCACAACGCGACCGACCCCGGCCCCTCCACTTCACGGACGAAGGTCCGGAGTTTGCAGGCGTTGGCTTGGCGGATTCGGGCGGGGAGGTTGGCGGTTGTAAATTTGGCCAAAACCCCATCCATGAGCTCAGCCATCGCCGCCCTCGAACCCCAAGCCCTCTGGAAGCACTTCGCCGCACTGAACGCCATCCCCCGCCCCTCGAAACACGAAGAACGCGTGGTCGAGTGGGTGATGGAATTCGGACGCAGCCGCAACTTGGAAACCGCGCTCGACGAAGTGGGCAACGTGCTGATCAAAAAGCCCGCGACTGCTGGCATGGAAAACCGCGAAACGGTCGTGCTGCAAAGCCACCTCGACATGGTGTGCCAAAAGAACAACGACACCAATTTTGATTTCATGACGGAGGGCATCCGCATGCGCATCGACGGTGACTGGGTCAAAGCCGAGGGCACCACCCTGGGCGCGGACAATGGCATCGGGGTAGCGGCCATCCTCGGCCTGCTCGACGCGAGCGACATTCCGCATCCGGCATTGGAAGCCCTGTTCACCATCGACGAAGAAACCGGGATGACCGGGGCATTGGGCCTTCAGGGCGGGTTCCTCTCGGGTTCCATCCTGCTCAACCTCGACACGGAGGACGACGATGAAATCAGCATCGGTTGCGCCGGTGGGGTCGACGTGACTTCAACGTGCCGATACGACGCCGAAGAAGTCGCGGACGGCACGGCCGGCCTGACGCTGACCGTTAAAGGGGGAAGCGGAGGCCACTCGGGGATGGACATTCACAAAGGGCTGGCGAACGCGAACAAAATCATGAACCGGCTGCTGCTCGTGGCCTCCGACCAAGTCGATTTCCGCATCGCATCCATCGATGGCGGCGGCTTGCGCAATGCCATTCCCCGGGAATCGTCGGCGCTCTTGGCCTTGGCGAAAGAGGATGTGGCCGATTTCAAAGAAGGGTTGGCGGCTTATTTCGAAGGCGTAAGGGCCGAATATGCGACTACGGATCCGGATTTGGCCTTGGTCATGGACGACGCCCCCTCACCGGTCCATGCCCTGCCGGAAGCCACGCAAGAAGCGCTGTTGCTGGCCATTCAAGCGTGCCCGGTTGGCATCCACCGCATGAGCCCGGACCTGGATGATTTGGTCCAAACCTCGAACAACCTCGCCCGCGTGCAAATCGGCGACGGCGCGGTCACCATTCAATGCCTCTGCCGCAGCAGCGTGGACACGGAAAAATGGGACCACGCCCGCAGCATTCAAGCGGCCTTCGCCCTTGCGGGACTGGACACGGAGTTCAGCGGCAGCTACCCCGGCTGGACGCCCAATCCCCACTCGGCCATTGTGTCCTTGTTGAAGGACCTGTACGTTGAGCGCTATGGGGAGCAGCCGAATGTCTTGGCCTGTCATGCGGGATTGGAATGCGGCATTTTGGGTACGAACTACCCCGCGATGGACATGGTGAGCTTCGGCCCCAACATCCGCGGAGCGCACAGCCCCGATGAACGCGTGCAAATCAGCTCGGTCCAGAAATTTTGGGGCTACCTCTTGGACGCTTTGACCCGCATCCCCGTTTCCCATGCTTGATCGCCCGCTCATCCTGGTCGTCAACGACGACGGCATCACGGCCCCGGGCATCGTCGCCTTGGCGAGTGAAATGGTGGCCTTCGGGGAGGTTTGGGTCGTTGCGCCCGACAGCCCGCAATCGGGCATGGGCCATGCGGTGACCATCGGCAACATCCTGCGCATGGAGGAGGCCTATTTCCCTGTGGAAGGGGTGCGCGCGCATTCGACAACAGGAACGCCCGTGGACTGCGTGAAGTTGGCCATTCACCGGATCTTGCACCGCAAGCCCGACTTGTTGGTGAGCGGCATCAACCACGGCTCCAACAGTTCCATCAACGTCATTTACAGCGGGACGATGTCGGCCGCGGTGGAAGGGGCGCTCGAAGGAATCCCCTCCATCGGGTTCAGCTTGCTCGACCATGCAAAAACCGCCGATTTCTCAGCGGCTCGGGAAGCGGTGAAGCGCGTGGTGCCTCAAGTCCTCGAGCACGGATTGCCCGGTGGAACGTGCTTGAACGTCAACATTCCGAAGCTGCCTTGGTCCGAAATCAAGGGCATCAAGGTGTGCCGGCAATCGGCAGGCTATTGGGAGGAGGCGTTTGAAGAACGGCAATCGCCTGGGGGAAGCACGTACTATTGGATGAGTGGCCAATTCACGAACCCGGACCACGGGGAAGACACGGACGAATGGGCGTTGAAGCACGGCTACGTGAGTGTGGTTCCGACGCAATTTGACTTGACCGCCCACCATGCGATTGCGCGGTTGAATCAGTGGAATTGGTCATGAGCCGTTCGCAGCGGGAATCGCTCTGGGGCGTCGGTTTGGGGTTGGTGGGTGCGGTTTTGGGGCTCGTGCTGACGGCAGCTTGGTGGCAGTGGAATACCGATGATTCGATGGGGTTTTTCATCCGGGAGGTGTTTTGGAACGGTGGGCTGTACCAAGATTCCATCGTCACGGTGAGCGTTCTCATGGACGTGGTGCTCTTTTACGGGTTGTTGCACTTCAATCGGGAAGCCATGGCGCGCGGGGTGATGGTGGTGATTTTGGCGGCCGTCCCGGTGGTGATCTACCTTCAAATGATCAACCTCGACACCGCATGACGCCTCGCAAAGTGTTCATCGTGGCGGGCGAGGCCTCGGGCGACTTGTACGCGGGACAAGTGGTGCGGGAGCTGTTGAAGCGGGAACCGTCCGTGGAGGTGCGCGGATGGGGGGGCGAGGAGCTGCAGTCCGCTGGGGCTGAGGTGACGACGCACTACCGGGATTTGGCCTTCATGGGCTTTCTCGAAGTGGTCCAAAACCTGGGAACGATTCGACGCAACCTGAACCGGTGCTGGGCGGAAATCGAGGCGTTCGCGCCCGATTTGTTCCTGGGGGTGGATTTTCCGGGCTTCAACTTGCGCATTGCCCGCAAGGCGAAATCGAAGGGCATTGTCGTGCACCATTACATTTCCCCTTCCATTTGGGCTTGGCGCAAAGGGCGCTTGAAGTCCATTCGGCGCGATGTGGACCGGATGTACGTGACGTTGCCGTTCGAAACGCCGCTTTACGAGGCGGTCGGCATGGACGTTCGGTTCGTGGGGCATCCCCTGCTGGACTTGGCGGATCAGGCTTCTGGGGATTGGCGAGCGGGCGCAGGGCTGACGACCAACCGTCCCCTCGTCGCGTTGCTGCCCGGTTCGCGCACGCAAGAATTGAAGCACATGCTGCCCGTGCTTCAGGCCGCCGCTGCACACCTACCCGATGCGTACCAAGCCGTGGTGGCAGGAGCACCCGGGCAGCCCCGGTCGGCGTATGACGGGGTGCCGTTTCCTGTGGTGTTTGGCGCAACGCGGGCCTTGCTTGCTGATGCCGAATTCGCGTGGGTCACCTCCGGAACGGCTACCTTGGAGACCGCCTTGCTGAACACCCCGCAACTCATTGTCTACAAGACCAGTCGCCTAACGTATTGGATTGCCCGGGCATTGGCGAACGTGCGCCACATCGGCCTGCCCAACCTCATTGCAAAATCCGACCTCGTCCCGGAATTGATCCAAAGCGAATGCACGCCCGAAGCCATCGCCTCCCTGAGCGAGGGACTTGCACGCGGAGGGAAGGAACGCGAACGCCAGCTGGCGGGTTACCAATCGCTGCATGAGCTGTTGGGCAATCCCGGTGCCGGTGGACGGGTGGCCGCAGGAATCTTGGAACCATGAAGTGGGGATTGGTGGTGGTGCTTGTGATGTGGGCTCCCCTCACAATGGTTTGGTCCCAACAGCCGGTGCGCATCGGTTTGTTCGAGGGCAACTTGCCCACTTCGGTGGAACTGACGGCCCTTTCTGGCGCCTTTGAATGGGTGGATGCGCAGGGCAAGGTGATCCACGAAATGGGGATCAAGAGCGCCTTGTCCTTGGCAAACGGCCGCCTGAACCTCGTCGAAGGAGAACGCGATTACGTCCACCTCCGCCCCACTCTTCCCCAAAGCCGTGTGCAGCTCCGTGCGCCAGGTAAATACCCGACGGTCCACACCGGCCGGCTCCATTTCCTCGTCGAATCCGGCGGCATTCGCTGCGTCCTTGAGGCGGAACTCGAAGCGTACTTGCAGGGGGTGCTGTCCGCCGAAGCCGGCAAAGGGCACCATCCAGAATACTACCGCGCTCAAGCCGTGGTTAGCCGAACCTACACCATCCAAGCCATGGGGCGGCATCGAATGCAAGGGTTCGATGTGTGCGATGCCGTGCATTGCCAAGCCTACCACGGCATCGGAACCGTGAACGACACCCTGCGCCAGGCCGTCGAATCCACCGCGGGAACGCTGTTGGTCGATCGCCAAGGCCGCCCCATCACCGCGGCCTTCCATTCAAATTGTGGCGGGCAAACTCAAGGCGCTGAAAACGTTTGGCAACGTCCGGTGGAGTATTTGGTCGGGGTAGCCGATACCTTCTGCCTCGCCATGCCGCACGCCCAATGGACGAAATCCGTGCCGTCAGAAGCTTGGCGAAGTTGGCTCGACGAACGAAGAGCGGGCTCCAGCGAGCGCACCACCTTCCTGCCCAACGAGCGATTCGACGCCCTGCCCGACAGCGGAGCGCGCATTCGCGCCATCGAAGCCCGGAGCGCATTTGGCCTGCAATCCAGTTACTTCGTAGCCGTTGATGATGGCAGGGAAGTGCGGTTCATGGGGCAAGGGTTTGGGCACGGGGTGGGCCTGTGCCAAGAAGGCGCGATGCAACGCGCGCTTCGAGGGGCCACGTACGACCGCATCCTGCACCACTATTACACGGGTGTGCGGCTCACTTCCCTTGAAGCCTTGGGACTCTTTCAACGGGACTGAGGGGGAACCTTCTCCCGGCAACCGCGTAAGCCCATCCACATGCACCTCATGAAATTCACCCGCACCGCCCTCGTTCTGCTCTTGACCTCGAGCTGCACCGCCTTGAGTTGGGGGCAAGCCACGGTCGCTGCGTTGAACCAAAACCTCCTCTGGGCAGGCATCGAAAACCCCGTGAACATCACGAGCGTGGCCCCGTTCGATGACGTGCGCATCACGGGAGGCACCGCGGTGGCCCTGGAATTCAAGGGCGACCGCCATGCGGGATTGTCCATCGTGCCCAACCCCGATTCCGAAACCGTGAGCGTGGCCATGCGACTCGGCGAGGCTGCAGTGACCTCGGCTGCGGTGTTCCGTGTGAAAGCGTTGCCTTCGCCCGTGGTTCGGTTTGGAAGAGCGACGGAAGGCGACTCCCTGACCTCCGAAGAACTGGCCTCGAGCTCCTTGCGGGCTTGGGTTCCGGAATTGAATGAAGACGTCGAGTTGATTTGGCATGGCTTCATCCTGAACACCCTCGTCGACGGAACCATCGAACAATACACCAGCGAAGGGAGTCAACTCACTGACGCGATGCGCCAAGCACTTGCGGAAGCGCCCAGCGGCAGCGGGTTGTTTTTCAATGGCTTGGACATCGAAACCCCCGATGGCCACCGCCATGAGGCCCCGAACATCCTGCTGTTCAAGCAGTAGCCGTTCAGAAATTCAGGATGCTCAACCCCTTGGGGTATTCGATCCGGTAGCGGACGGTGAAGCTCCGGCGCTCACCGGGTTGCAGGGATTCCGTCCAGGTCAGCTTCCCTTGGGTTGCGTCGTAGGAAGCCCCATCTCCATCCAAGAGCTCGACCACCACATCCGGGCGAGAAGCCACGGGAATGCGATCTTCGATGCGGGTTTCCACCGGACGGCTGTGCAGGTTCTCCACTTCGATGACCCACGTTTGCTCGGATTTGTGCTTGCCGCCAAAGCCCGATGTGGAACACCGATCCGCCAACCGCTCTCGGCTGCAGCGCACTTGAGGATCCTGTCCGATGGGAACGACCAAGGTGTCGCCCGGGGCAGGCAGCAGCAAATCGAACCATCCGCGGAACGCGCCCCCGGCCTCGACCTGCACCCGACCCGGAAGCAAACGGGAAGACGCCCAACGATCTGAAGTGGCCAGTTGGAACGCTTCGTCTGAGGCATAGGGCATCAACAAGTAGCTCAGTTTGCCGGGCAGCTCAAAGGATTCGATGAACACGCGCTCGCGCTCGCCCGTTCCCACGACGAAGGGAGCGACGGCGGGATTGAACCGAAAGCGGTCGGTCGCCATTCCGGGAGCCTCTGCCCCCCTTTCCTCGCCCTTGGAGTCCCACATCATCGCGTCGTCCTCTTGAGGGGCAAAGTCCAGATTCGAGTACGAACCGGCCATGGCGCCACGGACCTCGGAACGGTGCTGCAGGACCCAGCGCTCAAAGGACGGCGGAGCGAGCGTGCTCAGGGGATTGCCCACGACGAACTCCACTGGGATGCCCTCCCAATCTTCGCCCGTGGTTTGGGACACCGACGCGAACCGGTCGAACAGGATGGCGCCGTCTGGGGCGATCGCCACGTCATACTCGGGGAGCCAATGCGCCGATTGGGTGAGGTAGCGAACGGAAATGGGGCCCGCGGAGGCGTCTTCGGCTTGGATGCGCAACCGGATTTGGCCGGTGAACCGGGACAACCGCTGGCGCTCCTCCCGCATGGCTTGCTCCAGGTCTTCGATTTGGCTGGTCAAATCCGCGAGTTCTTGAACCAATTCCAACTGTTTGTATTTCAGTTCTTTCACGCGATTCCGCCAAAAATCAGCAGCATCCTGCATGTCCTCCATCAACAGCGTTTCTTGGTGGCTCAACGTTCGGTTCGATTGGATCATCAGCAGTTCCTCCTCGTAGACGGCGTGGAGGGCTTCGCGCATCGATGCCGTGTTGCGCAACGCTTCAATGTCCTCGCGTGCCGCATCGCAAAACGCTTCGACCTCTTCCGAGATTTCAGGGCGCACGCCCGTGGTGAATTGCGTGCCGACCAACCGCCACGACTCGGGAAGCTCAACTTGGATGGTGCGTGCATCCAGTTGCTGGGTGATGCCATCGAGGATGAGCGCAAACTCACCCGTCGCACCCGAAACCTGGCCTGCGTGTTCGACCCAGGCGCCTTGTCCGAAAACGGTGGCTTGGGTGGCCCTCCATTCAACGTAGCGGACAGGATAGCGCTGGCTCCAAGCGGTTTGGACAGCGAGAACAGCAACAAGCAGCAAGGAGATGCGAAGGAACATGGCGATGAAAAGTTGGCCCAAAACTAACGCCGAACCCGCAGCCTCCGTGCCCCCATTCCAAATTCGAATCAAAATGCCGATTCAATTCGAAGCGCAGCCCCTAATTTTGCACCTCGAATCATTGACATGCTGAACCGCCGACAACTTCGCATCAAGCTCCTTCACGTCCTTTACGGGTATTACCAGGACGAAAACCCGGACCCGGTGCGTGCCCACAAAACCTTGGAGCACTCGGTGCAGAAAATGCAGGAGCTCTATGTGCTGTTGCTTTTGCTCATCGGCAGCATGCAAGGAATGGCCATCGACCGCATCGAAGCGGGTCGCAAAAAACGCCTTCCGGCCCCTGAAGACCTGAATCCCAACACGAAATTCGTCACCAACCGCCCGTTGCGCATCATCGCCAACAGCCGGAACCTGCAAAAGGCCTCTGAAGAATTGGGAATCGGTTGGGGAGATCAGCAGGAGATGCTCCGGAAGGTCTTCCGAGGACTCCTTGAACACGAAGAGTACGTGGAGTACATGGCATCGGAAGAACGGGGATTTCGCCACGACCGGGAGTACCTGACGCGCATGTTCCGCAAGCACATGATCCAGAACGAGCCGTTTGAAGACGTGTTGGAGGACAAGAGCATTTTCTGGAACGACGATTTGGACCTGTGCGCTTCCATGGTCATCAAGACCATCAAAACCATTCGGGAGGAAGACGATGACGTGGAGTTGCTGCCGCTTTGGCGCGAGGACGAAGACGACCGTCAGTTCATGGAAACGCTTTTCCAAAACACCCTCGGACAAGCCGGAGAGAACGAAGAGCTCATCACGTCAGCCGCTGCGAACTGGGATTTGGAGCGCATCGCCCTCATCGATCGCATCCTGATGAAAATGGCACTTGCGGAAGCGCGGAGCTTTGAATCCATTCCGCTCAAGGTGACGCTGAACGAATACATCGAACTTTCGAAGTACTACAGCACCGAGAAGAGCTCGGGCTTCATCAATGGCATTTTGGACCAACTGTTCAACGAGATGAAGGCGGACAAGCGCATCGTCAAAGTGGGACGCGGATTGCTCGACTGATGAAGCACTGGATCGCGTTTTGTGCCTTGGCGGTGGTGGCTTGCAACGAGCCGGAAGTGGATACCCGCCTCATTCAAATCCCCGCAACGGGCGCCCGGGAAAACGTGTCCACTCCGGATGTGGCGGTTTTTGCCCCGGAAGCAGCGGTGTTCAACTACGATACGGTGGTGGAAGGCGCGGTGGTGGCACACACGTTCGCCTTTAAAAACGCGGGTTCAGCCCCCTTGGCCATTGCGGATGTGAACTCGGGATGCGGGTGCACCGTGCCGCAAGACTGGCCCCGAGAGCTCATCGCACCGGGTGAGGGCGGCACCATCGACGTGACGTTCAACACCCGAGGCTGGAGTGGCAAGGTGGACAAGCGCGTTACCGTGGTGACCAACGGGGAACCCTCGGTGGTGCATTTGGTGTTGGATGGATTCATCTTGGCTCCGGAGGGAACTTCAGAGCCCGCGGCGATGCCCATCCGCCGCCATTGAACTAACTTCACCGCCATGATTCAATTGACTGTTTTGGCCCAAGCGGCCCCACAAGGCGATTACAGCTTCTTCATCGTCATCGGCGGGATGTTCCTCGTCATGTGGTTCTTCATGATCCGCCCTCAAATGAAGCGGCAGCGGGAGGCGAAGCAATTTCGCGACAACATCCAAGTTGGAGACCGCGTGGTCACCATCGGAGGCCTGCACGGGCGCATCAAAGAAGTGAAGGAAACGAACGTCTTGCTCGAAGTGGAGAGCGGAAAAATTCGGGTGGAACGCTCCGCCTTGAATCCCTCAGGCCAAGCGTCCGAACAGGACCTGCAAGCGAACGCCTGATGAACGGCGCGGCGCGGCGCATTCCCATCGGTTGGGCGCTCGTCCCGGTGGTGGTGCTCATCGGTCTGCTCGCTGCAGACGTGGCCCTGTTCGGCGAGGACAGTTCGTACGGTTCGAACCAAATCGCGATGCTGATTGCCGCCTTCGTGGCCGGGAGCATCGGACTGGCGCACGGCACCACGTGGAAGTCCATTTCGGACCGGATCGGTTCCACCATCGCCTCCACGAGCGAAGCCCTCCTCATCCTGCTCCTCATCGGTGCGCTGTCCGGCACGTGGCTCATCGCTGGCATCATTCCGGCGTTCATCCATTACGGATTGCAAATCCTCGAACCGGGGATTTTCTTGTTCGCTGCGTGCATCATTTGTGCGGTGCTTTCGCTGGCGACGGGTTCTTCTTGGGGAACCGTCGGAACCGTCGGGATTGCCTTGATGGGCATCGGCCAAGCGCTTGGACTCCACGACGGTTGGGTGGCTGGTGCCATCATATCCGGTGCGTATTTCGGGGACAAAATGTCGCCGCTGAGCGACACCACGAACATCGCCCCTGCCGTGGCGGGCAGCGACTTGTTCACCCACATCCGGTACATGCTCTACACCACGGTTCCAAGCATCGCCCTTGCACTGGCCGTGTTCCTCGTTGCTGGATTGGGGGGCGGCGCCCAAGCGGTGGGTTCCGAAGTGGACCTGGGGGCGGGATTCGGCGTGGCGGTCGAGCAGGCCTTCAACATCCACCCGGGATTGTTCATCGCGCCAGTATCCGTCATCGTGCTCATCGCGCGGAAGGTCGCTGCCGCTCCCGCATTGTTCATCGGCGTGTTGCTCGGGGCCGCGACGGCGGTCGTGTTTCAACCGGATTTGGTCTGGTCCATCGGAGAGGCCGGTGGGGCGACCACCCGTTGGGGAGCGGCTTACCGGACCGTTTTCCAAGCGATGTCGGTGGACGTTGCGGTGGTGACCGGCGATGCCCTCGCCGACGAGTTGCTGAGCAGTGGGGGCATGGCCGGCATGCTCAACACCGTGTGGCTCATCCTCTGCGCCATGGTATTCGGCGCCACAATGGAGGCTACGGGCATGTTGCGGCGCATCACCGAATCGCTGTTGCACGGCGTGACATCCACCTTTGGATTGATTTCGCGCACGGCGGGAACGTGTTTGGCCTTCAACGTTTTGGCTTCTGACCAATACCTGGCCATCGTCGTGCCCGGCAACATGTACAAGGCCGCATACGAAGAACAAGGGCTGGCCCCCGAGAACCTGTCGCGCACCCTTGAGGATGCGGGAACGGTGACCAGCGTCCTCATTCCTTGGAACACCTGCGGCGTGGCACAAAGCGGGATCCTGGGCATCTCCACATTTGCTTACCTCCCGTACTGCGTATTCAATTGGATCAGTCCATTGACCACGTTGACGGTGGCGGCGCTTGGTTGGAACATTCGGCGCCTCCCATCGGTTAGTGACGGAGAATCGAACTGAACATGGCGGCTTCCCTCCCCGCGAATGACCCGATGATCCGCGTCACGGGCGCTCGGGAACACAATTTGAAGGACCTGAACGTCCACATTCCGCGCAACCAATTGGTGGTCATCACCGGCGTAAGTGGAAGTGGCAAGTCCTCCCTCGCCTTTGATACGTTGTATGCGGAAGGGCAGCGGCGGTATTTGGAAACCTTTTCTGCCTATGCGCGGCAGTTCATCGGTGGATTGGAGCGGCCGGATGTGGAGGGCATCACCGGTCTGAGCCCCGTCATCAGCATTGAGCAAAAGACGATTTCGCGCAATCCGCGTTCCACCGTTGGGACCATCACCGAAGTCCACGATTTTCTGCGGTTGGCGTATGCGCGGGCGGCCGATGCGTTCTCGCTGGAAACGGGCGAGCCGATGGTTCGGTTTACGGATGAACAGGTTTTGGCCAAGATCCTGGAGCTTTATCAAGGCCAAAAAATCCTGCTGCTCGCCCCCCTCGTTCGCGGCCGAAAAGGCCACTACCGCGAACTGTTCGACCAAATCATGCGCCAAGGCTTCCTGCGCGCTCGGGTGGACGGCGAACTCGTGGAACTCGAACCGGGGTACCGCGTGGACCGCTATAAAATCCACGACATCGAGGTGGTCGTGGACCGGTTAGCGGTGCGGTTGGATGACGAACAGCGCATCATGAGCAGCATTCGGACGGCCCTCGGCATGGGCAAGGGATCGATGGGTGTGATGGAACATGGAGGCACCGAACTGCGCCACTTCAGCCGCAATTTGATGTGCCCCACCACGGGCATCGCGTATCCCGAACCGGAGCCGAACCTGTTCTCGTTCAATTCGCCCTACGGAGCGTGTCCAACGTGCAACGGCCTCGGTACCATTACTGAAGCTGGGCGCGACCTCATCATTCCGGACGACAGCAAGAGCATCCGGCAAGGCGGCATCGCTCCGCTCGGAGAACTCAAATCGAGCCGAACCCTTTACATCCTCGAAGCGCTGCTCGAAGCGGAGGGGCACAGCTTGCGCACGCCCATCCGCGATCTCGGGGACGAACTCGTAGGCCGCATCCTCTATGGCACCGACTCCCCCGTGAAACTGCCCGATCGCGCGGGTGTCCGGGGCGAGCACGTCGCGTTCGACGGCATCGTGGCCACGATTGAGCGCGCCGCGGGGCACACCTCCTCGCGCCCACTCAAGCGATGGGCCGCTCAGTTCTTGCACAAGCAGACCTGCACCACGTGCGACGGGACGCGACTCAAAGCCATCAGCCGGCAATTCCGCCTCAACGGCAAGCACATCGGTGAACTCGCCGCCCTGTCGCTCGGCGACTTGCAAGCGTGGTTCGAGGACATCGAAAGCGGCCTGACCGAACGGGCACAAACCATCCTCCGGGAGCCGTTGAAGGAAATTCGAGCGCGCCTTGGATTCCTCAACGACGTGGGGCTCGGGTATTTGTCGCTGGACCGCAGCGCACGCAGCTTGTCTGGAGGGGAGGCGCAGCGCATTCGCTTGGCGACCCAAATCGGCAGCAAGCTGACCGAGGTGCTGTACATCTTGGACGAACCGAGCATCGGCCTGCACCAACGGGACAACCGCCGGCTCATCGGCAGCCTGCAGGCCCTGCGCGACGCGGGCAACACCGTCATCGTGGTCGAGCACGACGAAGAGATGATGCTCAGCGCCGACCACCTCATCGACATCGGGCCCGGGGCGGGCGTTCACGGAGGACAAATCGTGGCAGAGGGCGACCCGAAAGCGCACCTGGCAGCGGGATCGCTGACGGCGGATTATTTGGTGGGACGGGAACGGATTGTTTGGCCTGAAAAACGACGCAAAGGCAACGGCCACTCCTTGAAGCTCACCGGCGCCACCGGCAACAACCTGAAAAACGTCAGCGTGAGCATCCCCCTCGGCACGCTCACCTGCATCAGCGGCGTTTCAGGCAGTGGCAAGAGTTCGCTCATCAACCAGACCCTCTACCCCGCCCTGCACAACCACTTTTACGAAGCCACGCAGCAACCGCTGCCCTTCAAATCCCTCAAGGGCCTCGAGCACCTCGACAAGGTCATCGCCATCGATCAAACCCCGATCGGCCGCACGCCCCGCTCGAACCCCGCTACGTACACCGGCATCTTCAGCGAAATCCGGAACCTGTTCACCAAGTTGCCCGAAGCGGCCATCCGCGGCTACAAACCTGGGCGCTTCAGCTTCAACGTGAGCGGGGGTCGCTGCGAGGATTGCAAAGGCGCGGGGTTGCGAACCGTTGAAATGAACTTCTTGCCGGACGTGCTCGTGGAGTGCGAAACGTGCCACGGTCGCCGCTACAACCGGGAAACGCTCGAAGTGCGGTATCGCGGCAAGTCCATCGCGGAAGTGCTGAACATGACGGTCGATGAGGCGGTGGAGTTTTTTGCGGCGTTCCCGAAAATTTCGCGGATCACGAAAACGCTCCAGGACGTGGGACTGGGTTACATCACGTTGGGCCAGCAAAGCCCGACCTTGAGCGGCGGGGAGGCGCAGCGGGTGAAATTGGCCACGGAATTGGCTCGGGTCAGCACGGGTTCAACGTTGTATGTGCTGGACGAACCCACAACTGGACTGCACTTTCAAGACATCCGGATGCTCATCGACGTGTTGCAGCGGTTGGTGGAACAAGGCAATACGGTGGTGGTCATCGAACACAATTTGGACGTGTTGAAGGTGGCCGATCACCTCATCGACGTCGGCCCCGAAGGCGGCGGAGCGGGAGGCACCATCGTCGCGAAGGGAACGCCTGAACACGTGGCCCGCGCAACCGGAAGCCGAACTGCGCCGTATATTGCTCGGGCCTTGTCCGGCAAGTCGCCGGTGGAGTTGGCGGAAGATTGGGCATAAGCCCTTCTCAGGCAACGAGGCGAAAACGCAGCATCATGGCAAAAGCATTCAAACAACGCGACTGGAACGAGAGCAAGACGAACGACGCTTGGTCCATCTTCAAAATCATGGGCGAATTCGTGCAAGGCTTCGAAACCCTGCAGCGAATCGGGCCGTGCATCTCCATTTATGGAAGTGCGCGGATGAAGGAGGATTCTCCCGTTTACAACGCGTCGCGTGCGGTTGGACGGGCACTCGCTGAGCGCGGATACGGCGTCATCACAGGCGGCGGACCGGGCGTCATGGAGGCGGGGAACCGCGGAGCACATGACATGGGCGGAACGTCGGTCGGCCTGAACATCGAGCTCCCGTTCGAACAGCACAACAACCCGTACATCGACCGCGACAAGAGCATCGATTTCGATTACTTCTTTGTGCGCAAGGTCATGTTCGTCAAGTACAGCCAGGGCTTCGTGGTGATGCCCGGCGGCTTCGGCACCCTCGATGAGCTCTTCGAGGCGTTGACGCTCGTGCAGACGAAGAAGGTGGATCCCGTGCCGATCATGCTGTACGATTCGTCGTTTTGGGCCGGCCTCATGGACTGGATTCGCAAGACCTTGTGGGAAGATTACCGCACGATTTCCGAGCACGACCCGGAATTGTTGCACCTCGTGGATTCGCCCGAGGAAGTGGTGAAAGTGCTCGACGACTACTACGCCAAATCCCTGCTCCGCCCGAATTTCTGACGCGGCCTTTCCGTCAGTTTGACCCTTCCTTCACGCTGGTCTGACATCCTGTCGCATCCGTGTCAGGATTTGACCCGTGGCGCGGTCCTTGCCTCATCGCGGTCGATCAATCGAAACCACGATGCAAAAAGGAACCATCAACGTACAGACGGAAAACATTTTTCCGATCATCAAGAAGTTTCTCTACAGCGACCACGAGATCTTCTTGAGGGAACTCGTATCCAATGCAGTCGACGCGACCCAAAAGCGCCGGACGCTGGCCAAATTGGGTGAAATCCCCGCGGTCGAAGGCCATCCACAAGTTGAAGTCGTCATCAACGAAGATGCGAGCACCTTGACCATCAAGGACCGCGGCATCGGCATGACGGGCGAGGAAATCGAGAAGTACATCAACCAAATCGCGTTCTCGGGTGCGACTGAATTCCTCGACAAGTACCAAGGCGAAGAAGCAAAAACCGCCATCATCGGCCACTTCGGCCTCGGTTTCTACTCGGCGTTCATGGTGTCGGAGCGGGTCGACATCATCAGCTTAAGCCAGCGCGAAGGCAGCGAAGCGGTCAAGTGGAGTTGCGACGGATCGCCCGAATTCACGCTGGAGCCCGCAACCCGCGACGAGGCCGGAACGGACATCGTCTTGCACATCCACGAGGATTCGAAGGAATTCCTCGAGGAGGATCGGATTGCCGGCATCTTGAACAAGTACTGCAAGTTCATGCCGGAGGAAATCGTGTTTGGCACGAAAACCATCCAACAAGACGACCCCAGCGGCGAACAGGACGAGGACGGCAACGTCAAGCAAGTGGACGTGGAAGTGCCCAACGTCATCAACAAGACCACGCCGCTTTGGACGCGCACGCCGGCAGACCTCACGGACGAGGACTACGCGGAATTCTACCGCGACCTCTATCCGATGAATTTCGAGGACCCGCTGTTCCACATCCACCTCAACGTGGACTACCCCTTCAACCTCACGGGCATCCTGTATTTCCCACAGTTGAAGAAGGAAATGGAGCTTCGCCGGGACAAAATCCACCTCTACTCGAACCAGGTCTTCATCACCGACAACGTCGAAAACATCGTTCCGGACTTCTTGACCTTGTTGCACGGGGTCATCGACTCGCCGGACATTCCACTCAACGTCTCCCGCTCCTACCTCCAAGAGGATGCGAACGTCAAGAAGATTTCGAGCCACATTTCGAAAAAGGTGGCGGACAAGTTGGCGAGCATGTTCAAGCAGGACCGCGAAGCCTTTGCCGCCCAATGGGACGATTTGCGCATCTTCATTGAATACGGTCAGCTCACCGACGACAAATTCATGGAGCGCTCGAAGAAGTTCCTCCTGTTCAAGGACACGACCGGCGCTTGCCAGACTTACGAGGAACTCATCGCCGCCGTGGGCGAGGTGCAGAAGGACAAAAACGGCAAAATCGTTCTCCCTTACACGTCCGATGCAAAGGCCCAGCACGGCTTCGTGCAGCCGGCCATCGAACGCGGTTACAAGGTGCTGGTCATGGAAGGGCCGCTCGCCGCGCACGTCCTTCAGAAGCTCGAGCAGGAGTTCTCCGACATCCAATTCAAGCGCGTGGACTCCGACGTGGTGGACGCCTTGATCGAAACGGACGAAGCATCCACGAGCGCCTTGAACGAGGAACAGGAAAACGCGTTGAAGCCGCTGATCGAGGGGGCCTTCCCGAACGACCAGTACAAGGTGAAATTTGTTCCGATGTCGCCCACAGCCGCTCCGATCACCATCACGCGCAGTGAATTCATGCGCCGGATGAAGGAGCAGCAGGCCGTCGGTGGCGGTGGCTTCCAAATGTTCGGTTCCCTGCCCGACAGCTACGACGTGGCCATCAATGCGAACCACCCCCTCGCCCAGAAATTGCTCAACGCGAGCGAAGACAGCGAGAAGTTGAGGATTGCGAAACGTGCGGTGGACCTCGCCCGGTTGTCGCAAGGCCTGCTCGAAGGGGAGGAATTGACGGCCTTCATCGCTTCCGGCTACGAAGAGCTGGCATGAGCAAGTACGGACCTTGGATTGGCGGAGCGCTTGGTTGGGCGTTCGGCGGGCCCATCGGTGGCATCCTCGGATTCGCCTTTGGAAAAATTTTCAGCGAAATGGGCGCCGCTTCCGATGCGCCCCCTGCGCAGCATGCAAATCGCCGGGCCCAGCCCGGCGATTTCGCTGCCGCGTTGATCGTGTTGAGCGCCGCCGTCATGAAAGCGGATGACCGCGTGATGCGATCGGAGTTGGACTTCGTGAAGGAGTTTTTGGTGAAGAACTTCGGGCGGGCTCAGGCCGAACAGCTGACCGCGTTGCTGCGCGATGTGTTGAAGCGGCCGTTCGCTTTGCGCGAAGTGGCGGAGCAGATCCGCTTCCACATGGAGCACCCGAAGCGCTTGCTGTTGCTTCAATACCTCTATGGCATCGCAAAGGCCGATGGGCAGGTGCACACGAAGGAGGTGGAAATCATTCGCCAAATCGCCCAGTATTTGGGCATCAGCGACAAAGATCGCGCAAGCATCGAGGAACACTTTTACCGGCTCAAGGCCGATCCGTACACGGTCCTCGAAATCGCGCCGCATGCCAGCGATGCGGAAGTGAAGAAAGCGTACCGCCGCCTCGCCGTCAAGTTCCATCCTGACAAGGTCGGCGACTTGGGTGAAGCGCACCGAGAGGCTGCGCGGGAGCAGTTCATCGCGGTGCAGGAAGCCTACGAACAGATCAAGGGAGAACGGGGATTCAAATGAGGCGGCTCATTGCACGATGAGGCGCTTCGTTTGGTGCCCCAGTTGGACGCAATACACGCCAGGTTCCCAGTCCGATACCGACCATTGGCGAGCCGCGCCTGGGCCGAATGCCTGTTCGAGGACCACTCGGCCTTGGGCGTCGGTGATGCGCACGGAGCTCGGTTCGGGCGTTGAGCCGCAGGAAACAAATGCCGTCGCCGGATTCGGTTGAAGCGTCCAACCGATCGGACGGGATTCGGTTGATTGGATTCCGACAACGGTGGCGTTGGCGGGCAGGACGATTTGGTCCACCCAAGCGGCATCGGCTCCCTCGTTTACGATTTGGTCTTTTTCATACGCCCATTTCAACGTGTGCGGCCCGCCGAACACCACCACCGATTCCTCGCTCCACGGCACCTCTCCGGACCACTCCCCTTTCAGAACACCATCGACGTAAAAGCGCAAGTAATCGAACCCCGCTTCGCTGCTGACCGCGCGAGCGAATTCGATGACGCCGTAGTTCACGAGTTCCACGTCCAGCGACAACTCTGTCACAGCATTCCCTCCGATGGCTCCACTTTGCATGGACGTGGTTCCTGAGTATGCGGTGGTTTGGGTAGCGAACCAAGGCGCAGCAGCATCGGCCTCCCACGGCCACCCCCCCGCAACTTCCCAATCTTCCACTTCCAAATCGATTGCCGCCGAACATTCCTCGGACTCCCCTGCATACGGGCCGGCCTCCACCGCCCACGTCCAGTTCAGCTCGCTACCAGAAGGCGCCTCCGAATCCACCACCACCTGAGCCGTAAACTCGGCAGAGGCCCCCGGAGCCAACTCCGGCCAATTCGTCAGCGCATCCACCACGGTCACGGGGCCGCTGAATGCCGCCGCATCCACCACCGCATTCACCGCCGCACCGCCTCCCACATTGGTCAACGTGACCGTCCAGTCCACGGTTTCTCCCGACTGCAGCCACCCGTCGTTGCCGTCCGCCACGGTGCAGCCGCCCCAGGCCCACTCCGGAGCGCGAACGGCCACCGAAAACCCCGCATCCCAAGCAAGCCCCCCATCGGCCTCCAGCCCCAACTCAAACACCACCCATTCCCCATCCTCAAAGGCCACCGGCATCAGGTCCACCGCGAAGGCCGCTTCCACCACCACCGACGCCCCAGGCGCCAGCGTTCCAAAACTCGCCGGTTCCACGCTCCACGATTCGACCTTCGGATTCGCGGTAGCGATCGTCCCCATCACGTTGAACGCGGTGTCCACGCCCACGTTCGTCACCTCAACGTCCAACACCAGGTGCTCACCCGATTCTGGGATGCCATTCGCGTTGTTGAGTCCCGTGCCGAAGGCGTCGATGAAGGCCACCGATTCGTCCACCACATACGGCCCTGTGGGAGGGAGCAGGGAAACGGTGGCTTGGTAAGGCAAGTGGTTGAATGCCGTTCCCGTGAGCAGCAGCTCCACGGGCTCGTTGATCGGAGCATCGAATACCAAGTTCACCGCCCCGTTTTCCACCCATCCGCGAGCGAGCAAGGCGCCGTCAACCGTGGCCGCAACGAGTGCTCCTTCCACGGGGCAAAATGCGTCCATGCTGCTCACGCCCAGCGGCATCACCGCATCGTGCGTCAACACCAAGGGCTCCGGCATCGCCGTGCGAAGCACCGCCGTGGGGTCGCCGAACAAGCACCACGTGTCCATCATCTCCTCTCCGCCGGTTCCGTACGCCTCGATCATCCCGCTGCAGCCGTGGAAGTGAATGCCCCCGAAGGTGTGCTCCGTCTCCACCGAACCGAGTTCCGCAATGAGCGCGTTCATTTCATCTTGCCCTTCCATCGGCGGCGCCCAGCTTTGCAACACGCTCGAAAAGGCACCTCCGATGCCGCCCGTCGCTTCGCCTTCGGATTCGAGTTTGCTCCACACTTCACCGAAGCAATCTCCGGAACCCGTGGCCTCATCGAAATCGCCCACGCAGCACCCAACGATGATGAAATATGGCCACATGCCCGCGTTGTGGAGCAGGTCCATGTCGTTGTTCGTAAAGCCCGTCGTGGCGATGCTGTTGTGCGAGCCATGCCCCGTGTAATTGATGAGCGAAGCCCCGGCATTCACCGCTGCCGCAAATTGATTGGGACCGGGCGAGCCGTTCGCATCGGCTGTCGGACCGCCGCTGGGCGAATTGCTCGCTTGGCTTCCATCGTAGAGCTCCTGCACCGCGGTGTAAGTAAAGGCCAAAAGCTGTTCCTTGATGGCGTTGTTGTGCTGCCAATCGCTTTGTCCATCATCGCCGATCCCGGTTCCTTCCGCACTCCCAATCGCAATGGCGCGGCTGAACCAATCCGTGTCCATCACCGGGGTCCGTTCGTACTCCAAGGTCCGGTTCACGATGGACGCGATTTCAGCTGCATTGTGGCCCAAAAAGCGCCCCACGAGCAACTCCGGGAAATGATCGTCCCCCTCGATGTAACCGTAGCACGGATCGCAGTAGCCCGCTCCTCCCCCGTTCACGACCAATTCGGACGGGACCGCATCCTCGTCCCCGACGAGCACAAGGTATCCGTATTCCAATTCGGCGTAAGCGTTGGCCACGTAGGCAGCGATTTGGTTCGCGGTGGTACCGGCTTCTGCGACGTCCACCACATCGACCAGCAGGCCTTTCTCGCGCTTCCATTGGACCCACGGGGCGATAGCCTCGAAGTAGGCGGTGGGCGAAAGGACCAGCACGCGCGCGGTTTCATCGAGTTGGTCGTAGCGATCGGGCGCGTAGGCGTTGATGAAGCGTCGTTGGTGCAGCGCCGCGAACATGGGGTCTACCGCCACTTCGACGCGCGGCTCGGGTCCGGGGATGGGCGTGAACCGCACGGTCAGGTGGGTGTAGGTCCGGGTGGTTTGGTCGGAGGCGCGGTAGGCTACGGGGTTGAGGTGCAAGGGCTGGCCGATGGCCCCGCGCCAAGCGAACTGGGCGCCCAAGTCAATGGGTTGTGCGGGCCAAAATGCCGGTTGCGCATAGGGCGCGCCTTCGGTGCGGGGCACCGTCAAGGGGTCGACGTTGCGGTAGAGGTTTCCGCGGGACGGCACGACGGGCAGGCCGGTCGACTCCTCGAACTCGGCGGCCTCGATTTCCCACGTCCAACCGGGAGCGGTTTCCAGGGCAAGGGACGTGGTGAACCGGCACAGGTCGGGGGCGCCCGCTTCGAGGAAGGGAACGGCATCGGGGTGGCGGTACACGACACCGCCTTCGACGGCCGTGGCTTCAGGTGCAGCGCCGTTCCACGTGAGCAGCGCGGAACCATCGGGCTGTGGGGTCCACGTGGCGCCCGGGATTTGGGCAGCAGCGGTCACGGCTCCGACGAGGAGCATCGAGAGGAAGTGCAGTTTCATGGGGTGTCGGTTTTCAAGATGGGAAAGGCCAAATGCCCGTCTCCGGGTTTCAGCAGGTAGGTGCCGGGTGGCCGATTCGTGAGGTCGGGAGCGGCCGGGAATCGGCCCGTTTCGAGCAACCGACCGGTGGGGCTGTGGAGCGACCACGTGCCCGAGGCCGGCGCGGGTTGGCTCCATTGGAGGGGACCGGATGTCGGGTTCGGGTGGGCGCGGACGGTCGGGGTGTGGAGCACCGGACGGGCGTCCAGGGGGCCAGCGGTGAAGGTGAAGTGGAAGGTGAGGTGGTGTTCGATTTGGCCTTGGGGAAAGACCCAAAACGTGCCCAAAGCCTGCCCCGGAATGCCCCGCGAAGAAAGGAGAAACTTGAGGAACGAGGGCGCATCGGCCGCAAGAGGGAGCTGCGTTGCACTCGACGGAACGCCCGTATGGCAAACGGTGGGATCGCACGCATCGACCGTCCAGCCCTCGGGCGCCGACCACGCCACCCGCTTCCACGCCCAAACCACCGAATCGGTAGCGGCCGCGTCGCCGTAATCCACCTGGACCACCAACACGGTGCTGTCCAATGGCAAATCGGCCTCGACCACGGTATCCGGATGGAACCAATAGTCGGGGGCTTGGCCCGAAGCCAGCCCGACGGCGAGGAACAACCCGAATGCCAAAAACCCGAACTTCATGCAGGGAAGATACGTCGAGGACGCGGCAGGTCTTGGTCGGTGAAGGGGGGCGGCGTAATTTGGGCTGAAATCTGCAAGCCATGCGCATCACCGCCCTTCTTCTCGCGGCGCTTTTCGTCGCTGTCCTTCCTTCTGAAAGCCACGCCCAACGGCGAAAACGCCCTTCCGATGCCACCGAAAACGCGTCGACCAAAGGGGAAAAGAAAGGAAAAAAAACCATCGAAGACCTGACGGAACACGCCATCGCCCATGCGGGGTTGTTCACAGTTTTCCAGGACACGCTGACCGGAGCGTCGCATGTGCTGATCCCCGATTCCATGCTCGGTCGCGAGTTCATCTACTTTTCGCAAGTGAGCGATGGCGTCTCGGAGTCCGGCCTGACGCGGGGCAGTTACCGCGGGTCGAAGATCATCCGATTTGAACGCCACTTCGATCGCATCGAGGTGCACGCGGCGAACACGTCCTATTACTTCGACGAGGCGTCGCCTTTGAGCCGGGCGGCTGAGGCCAATTTGAACACACCGGTTTTGGCCAGCATCAGCATCGACGCGGAAGACCCTGAACGGGGCTGCCTCATCAGCGGAGACGAACTGTTCCTCACCGAGCACATGCAAGCGGTGAAGCCGCAGCGGGAAGGCAAAACCGTTTTGGGCAAACTGAACGACGACAAATCCAAGATCACGGCCATCATCAACTACCCCGAGAACACCGAGCTCGAGGTGGAATACGTGTACGACAACCCCAAACCTGCTGCGGGAGGAGCCGCTGTGGTGGACGGTCGGGTCATCTCCGTGAAGTACCGGCACGCCCTCATCGAAGTGCCGGAGCCCGGATTCATTCCGCGACGCGACGACGAGCGCGTCGGCTACTTCACGACCCGCATCGAGGACATGACGACCGACGATCCGATCCCGTGGGCCGACGTGATTCACCGGTGGCGGTTGGAAAAACAGGATCCCAATGCGGCGGTTTCGGACGTTGTGAAACCCATCGTATGGTGGATGGAGAACACCACACCTTTGGAATACCGCGACCTCATCCGAACGGGGGTGGAAAAGTGGAACCAAGCGTTCGAGGCGGTCGGATTGCGGAACGCGGTGGAAGTGCGCATGCAACCCGATACCGCCACATGGGACGCCGGCGACATCCGGTACAATGTGCTGCGCTGGACCTCGTCTCCTCGTCCGCAGTATTCGGGTTACGGCCCGAGTTTCGTGAACCCCCGAACGGGTGAAATCCTCGGTGCGGACATCATGCTGGAATGGGGCGGAATGGTCGGTCGGCTTTGGCGCGCCGAGGTGTTCGAATCGGCGGGAACGATGGAAGACGAGCGGGACAGCCGGGCCACCTTTGCCGAATGGATGCACCGCTGCGATGCCGGAGCGGCCCAAGCGCAACAAACGCTGTTGGGCGCAGCGGTGTTGCGCGCTGCGGGATTGAGCGAAGAGCTGAAGGAACAATTCACCCGGGAAACGCTGCATCGTTTGGTGCTGCATGAAGTGGGCCACACGCTGGGGTTGAGCCACAACATGGCAGGCACCACCTTGCATTCCTTCGAAGAACTGATGGACCCCGAAGTGGTGATGCAGTCGGGGCTGAGCAACAGCGTGATGGATTATCCTGCGATTCACTTCACCGGTGACCCGGCCACGCATTCCAAATTCTACGACGATGAACCCGGACCTTACGACCGCTGGGCCATCGCCTACGGCTACTCCCCCGACGAATCGGCCCTGCCTGCCTTGCTCGAGCGGTCCACGGACCCCACGCTGCGCTTCGGCAACGATGCCGATGACATGCGGAGGCCTGGGGGCGGCATGAACCCGGACGTCAACATTTACGATTTGTCGAGCGACCCGGTGGCCTATGCTGCGGCCCGTTGCGATTTGGTTCGGGAACTGCTTCCCACGTTGCGCGAGGAGTATGCGGGCGACGACGCCGAGAACCATGCGCTGGTCCGGAAGGCGTTCCTGACGCTGACGGCGGAGTACGCCACGCAATTGGGCATCATGTCACGCCAAATCGGAGGCGTTCGCTACCACCGAGCGCGCCCCGATCAATTGGACGCTCCCCCGTTGACGCCCGTTTCCGCCGCCGACCAACGCGCAGCCATGCAAGCCCTGACCACCTACGCCTTCGCACCGGACGCGTTCAACGCAGAATCCACGTTGTACGCTTATTTGCAAGATCAGCGACGCGGATTTGGTTACTTCGGCGAACCCGAGGATCCGAAAATTCATGCCCGCGTGCTCACGACCCAAAAGCGCGTCCTCGATCACCTCCTGCACCCCCGTGTGCTTCAGCGGATCATCGATGCAAGCACTTATGGCAACGAATACGGGCTCGACGCGTACATGGACGAACTCACCGACGCCATCTTCGCGGCGGATTTGAAGGGAAATGTCAACACCTTCCGACAACAGCTCCAGCTAGAATACATCAAGCGGCTTGCGTCCGCGTATTCCGACGAGAAAAACCCGAATCCGGTTGCACAATCCATGATGTTCGCTACGTTGATGAAGGTCCGATCGCAATTGAAAGCGGCTCCCCGAGGGGATGGCTTGACCGCCGCGCACCGCGCCCATGCTGTGCATCTGATTGACCTTGTTTTCCAGCCTTGATGGAAAAAAGAATGGAGTGTCAGCCGTTGCCAACACTCCATTACGATTCACAACTAGGTCCTCCATGAACATGTCGTTCAAAGACCCAGGTGCTAAAGTAAATCACACCCCGTGCATAATCAACATAAATTCGACGAATAGCTTTATAAACTCCGCAAAAATTCGTTCTAAACAATCCAAATGTTATTCCAACTCTTTGAAACCAATGCGCGAAAAAACGCCCACTGATTTGGCCCCCAAACAATTAGCACGGCTCCGGTACGTGCTGCTGGCGGCCTGCGTCCTGGCGACTTGCGTGCTTCGGAGTCAGCCCGACTTGACGCGGTGGGTCCAGCTCATTGACCAGCGCGCGGGCTACCCCGACTTTGCGGGTTTTGCTGAACGCCATCCCGATGCGTTCGTGAACGGCGCGGTGCCGCATTTGGCGCAAGAAATCGGTGAGCTCGATGCCCTTGAGAACCGGTTGCTCGCTTGGGAGAACCTCCCCGATTTAGAGGATCGGGCCGTGCAGGCGTTGCTTTCCGACGGGATGCACCGGTGGCAAGTGCTTGCCGCGTTGGCTGACTTGTACCTGCCTGAAATCCAACCCCTGGTCGAAGCTGCAGGGCTGCCACGTTCGTTCGCCTGGCTGCCTGCGATGTTGACCGGATTCGATTACGCCTATGAAGGCCCGGGCGACCGTGCGGGGTTGTGGGCGTTGGATTGGCCTTCTGCCCAAATCCTTCTCGACTTCACCCAACCCGGCACCGACCCCCGCATGTACGTGAACCTCTGCACGGAGGCCGCGGTGACGCAGTTGGCCGTTTTGGCCGAGCGGTTTCCAGCGGAGCCGCACCGCGTGCTGGTGGCGTACGTGAAGGGTCCGGGGTATGCGCGGAATTGGAGCGGAACGCCGGGCGAAGATTCGGCCTTAGACGAATGGCTCACCCTTTATCGGGTGGTCGCGAGGCTTTGGGAGAACTTGGAGCGGGACCGCACCACCGTCGCATGGGTGGAGGACTTTTCGACGTGGGAGCAGGTGCCGTGTCCCGGGCCGGTGGATCGGGTGGCGTTGGTCGAATGGGCGGGGTTGGATCGGCGGGCCCAACGCACGTATTTGCCGTGGTGGACGGGGACTGAAGTGGACTGTGAAGCGTGGGAAGCGGCGGAGGTGCGGTTGCCACGGGATTTGGCCCAACAACTCGGGGAGGTCGACTGGAGTGCCTGGACGCCGCACAGCTTTGCCGATTACAGCCAATCCTCCACGACCGAACACCGCGTCAGCAGCGGCGACGTGCTGGGACTCATTGCCCGGCGCTACGGGGTCACCGTCCGCGAAATCAAGGAATGGAACGGGCTCAAGACGGACCTCATTCAAATCGGCCAAACCCTGGAAATCCGAGGCGTCATCGATGCGACGAAGGCCGACCCGCGCGGCCCAACTTCCGGACGCTACACCATCCACACCGTGGAATCGGGCCAAACCCTCTGGAGCATCAGCCGAATGTACCCCGGCACCACCGTTGACGCCATCCTCGAACTCAACCCCAGCGCCGAGCCCCTGCTCGCTGGGGCCACCTTGCGCATTCCCCTTCCATGAACCCCGCGAACGCTCCCCATGGTTTGGGCCGCACGTTGATGTTCCTGGCTTCCGTCGGGGCCGTCTGTGCGTTGGCCTCGTGGAGCGGATGGTCGCTGCGCGTCGGCAACACCACCTTGCTCTCCTTTCCGGAGTGGAGCGCGGAGGACGATTCAGCGATGGTCATCGTCCAGCCTTCCGATGTGGAGGAACTGCTCGCGACGTATCCCGACGAATCGGCGCTAGCGGATTCCATGGAGCTCGCCCCGATCGAAACGGACGCCCCTCTTCCCGCCTTGGCCGATTGGCTCACCGCAACACAGGCAGCCGCCGAGCACCTGGGCGACTCGGTGGTCACCATGCGCACGCTGAGTGGGGCGTGGGCGGAGCGGCGTGCAGCGGGAACTTGGAAGCCCGAGGGCCTGCACCCCAACCTGCAGTTCATCGGGGACTCGTCAGCATTTCAGGCGCTTTGGCGATTTTTCGAAACCGCTGCGAGGGGCGGGCAGGCCACGCACGTGGTGCACTTCGGCGATTCCCAAATCGAAGGGGACCGCATCACGTCCGAACTCCGCCACGCATTTCAGCGGCGATGGGGAGGCACCGGGCCGGGATTGGTGTCGGCTGTTCCCCAGGCGCAAGTGCCGGGATTCGTGCACGAGGCCGAGGGGTGGACGCGGCACACGCTCTTCGGGAAGCGCGACACGACCCTCGGGCACAACCGCTACGGCATCCTCGCCACGGTCGGCCGCTGGGACGCGACCGACACCGCGGCCGAGTGGACCGATCCGATTTCCATGCGCGCCCGCAACATGGGGCATGCCCGGAATCGGGTGTGGGCCGCGTTGCACGTGCTGGCCGGCCCGTTGGACAGGGACAGTTTAGCGGTCCAAATCCGTTGCGATTCCACGAACTACGCAGCCTGGTTGACGGGCGACACCACCGCCAGCGCCCTCCACGTCGCCCTCCCCCCTTCCTGCCGCGAAGTGGAGGTGCGCTTCGAGGCCCCCGGACCCGATGTGAATGCGCTGGGCTTCTATGCCGACACCGGGGTGGTGGTCCACAACGTTCCGATGCGCGGCAGTTCCGGCACCCTGTTCAGGAAGGCAGACCGCGCGCATTGGACGGCACAGGTCAAGCAACTGAATCCGGGTTTGGTCCTCTTGCAATACGGTGGCAATGCGGTGCCCTATGTGGAGGATGAAGCGGAAGCCCGGCAGTATGCGCGCTGGCTCGCGTCGCAAATTCGGCTGTTCAAAACCACGCTACCGGGCGCGCCCATCGTCCTCATCGGCCCGTCTGACATGTCCACGAAGGAAGGCCTGAATTACATCACCTATCCCCTCTTGCCCGCCGTGCGGGAAGCCATGCTGGCGATGGCCCGCGAAGAGCACGTGTTGTTTTGGGACCTCTACGCGGTCATGGGGGGGCGGAATTCGATGCCCGCTTGGGTGGGCGCCGAACCCGCGCTCGCAGCCGCAGATCACATCCACTTCACGGGACGCGGCGCGCGGCGCATTGGGTCGTTGCTCGGGGAGGCGTTCGATGCGGAATACCGGTTGTGGACGACGGCTTTGACGGCTGCGCCTTTGGAGTCCGATTCGTTGCGTTCTGATTCACTTGCTGCCCCATGAAACCGAGGCGAATCGCACTGTTGGGCCTGTTGATCTGCTTGGCGCTGATGTCGAGTGAGCGTCCGCCGATGCGCACTTGGGGCTGGACACCGGGGCGCTATGACACGCTGCTGCGGACGTTGCCGATTCGGCCGCAAGTACTTCAATTCCCCGGCGGGCGCGCGGCATTCGACGAGGTGAACGAGCGGTTGGCGCAAACCTTGCTGGACGGAAGCGGCGCCCTGCGCGTGGTGCACGTTGGCGGCTCGCATGTGCAAGCGGGCTGGATGGGGGACCAAATCCGGAAACGCTGGTTGGAATTGGCGGGAACGGCCTGCAGCCGAGGGCTCATCGCGCCCTATCGGATGGCGGGCACCAACACGCCGCCCAAAATCCGAACGGAATTCACCGGAAGCTGGAGCGGCAATCGGTGTTCGCGCAGTCGGCACCAAGGTCCCTTCGGCGGAACCGGGCTGAGCGCGGTCACTTTTGATGCTTCCGCAACGTGGTGGCACGCGCTGGTGCGTTCGGATTCGAGCCTGTACTTCAGCGACGTGGTGACCGTGCTGGGGGAATCGAACGGGATGAGGCCGCGGTGGGACGGACCGGAAGCGGGTGTGAGCGTGACGCCGTTGGAGGGACGGTCGGGATGGCGCTTGGCATTTGAAGTCCCTGTAGACACGCTGTTCATCGGGTTCGAGTTGGACTCGGCTGCGGTCGAAGGACCGCGCTGGTTTCGCCTCCATGGACTGGTGGCGGAATCGCCGAGTTGTTCGTGCGAAGGGTTGGTGTACCACGAAATCGGAAACAACGGAGCGAGCACGGCCAGCGTGCTGCGTGGGGTGGCGGATGAAGCGTTCGCGCGGGATTGGGAAGCGCTGGCTCCGGATTTGGTCATCTTCGGAATCGGCATCAACGACGCCCACGGGCCTGCCGACCGATTCGACCCCGAGGCCTTTGTGCAACGCTACGACAGCCTCGTAAGCAGCATCCGAGCCGTGGTGCCCGAAACGGCGTTCCTCTACCTGACGAATACCGACAGTTTTTATGGACGACGTCCGAACCCGTCGGCCCTTGCGGTGCGGGAGGCCATGTTCGAATTGGCACGGCGGCAGGGAGCGGCGGTGTTCGACCTCTTCGATGCGATGGGCGGCTTGGGCTCGGTGCAGGTCTGGCAGGATGCGGGATTCGCGCGTGCAGACCGCATCCACTTCACCCGGGACGGGTACCGCGTATTGGCGGACTTGTATTGGGATGCGCTGCTGGACGCGTGGACCGAGTCGAGCGCGGTAGAGCGCCGGCGTGTCCGCATTCAAACCACTGACTCGTTGACATGGAAATCTTGAACGACTTGATGGATTGGTTCGCCTTCGCACCGGAGGCGCCGTTGACGTTCACCCGGGTGAGCTTTTGGGGGTTCCTTGCCGTCGTGTTGGCCGGTTTTGCGCTGCTCGAACGGCGGGTCGCGCTGCGGAATGCGTTTTTGTTCGCCGTCAGCTTGTTGTTTTATTGGAAAACCAGCGGGTGGTTCTTCCTCATTTTGTTGTTTTCCACGGGGAGCGATTGGTGGATTGGGCAGCGGATTGGACAGGCCAACGGGTCGGCTCGCAAGGGCTGGTTGGCACTGAGTTTGGTCATCAACTTGCTCGTGCTTTTCTACTTCAAGTACGCCTACTTTTTCGCCGACAGCTTGAACCCGCTGCTGGGCACGCATTGGCAGCCCACGAACGCGTTCGGCGAATGGGCGAATGCAGCGCTTGGCACCTCGTTCCGGGTGGACCGCATTTTGCTCCCTGTGGGCATCAGCTTTTACACCTTCCAAACCATGTCCTACGCCATCGACGTGTACCGGAAGGAAATCGAACCCGTGCGCAATCCGCTCGACTTCGGGTTCTACGTCAGCTTCTTCCCGCAACTGGTGGCGGGCCCCATCGTGCGGGCGCGCGACTTCATTCCCCAATTGTACCGGCCGTATGCGCTGACGCGGGCGGGATTCGGGATGGGGTTGTTCTGGATCCTCAATGGCCTGGTAAAGAAGGTGTGGCTGGCGGATTACCTCGCAGTGAACTTGGTGGACCGGGTGTTTTCGCGGCCCGAAGCGTATTCGGGGTTCGAGAACCTGCTCGGCCTGTACGCGTACAGCTTGCAGGTCTATGCGGATTTCAGCGGCTACACGGACATGGCCATCGGCGTGGCGATTTGGCTGGGCTTCCGGTTGCCCCAAAACTTCAATGCACCGTACAAAGCGCGCAACGTGGGTGAATTTTGGAAGCGCTGGCACATGAGCTTGTCCACGTGGCTGAAGGACTACCTCTACATTCCGATGGGGGGAAACCGAAGCGGCTCGTTGTTCACGGCCATCACCTCCGGATTCATCCTCCTGTTCTTTGCGCTATTGGTCCCGGATCCCGGCGTGTTGTTGGTGGTGGCCGGCGCGCTCTGCCTTGCCTTGGGGGCGGCCCTGTGGTTTCCCAAGTTCAAACGCTGGGGCATCACGAACATCAACGTCATGCTGACCATGCTCATCGGCGGGTTGTGGCATGGTGCGAGCTGGAATTTCGTGCTGTGGGGCGGCCTCAATGGGCTCGGCATCGTGGTCTACAAACTCTGGCGCAAGGTGAGCCCGTGGGAAGGGAACGACCGGTGGTGGAAGCCGGTGGTGGGAGGGTTGGTGACGTTTCACTTCATCACCGCAACGCGGATTTGGTTTCGATCGGGCAGCAAGACCACGTGGGAATCCCTCGGCGAGGGGCACAACTTGCTGACCGAATGGTTCACGGCCAATGCGATGATCGCCCAGTTGGCGCGCATTGCAGAGAGTCCGTTCCTCGAAATCCTAGCGGGCTATGCCCCGCTCGTCGTCTTGATGGCCTTCGGATATGCGATTCACCTCCTGCCTGATGCCTGGAAAGAGCGGTACCGAAAAGCATTCAGCGAAGCTTCCCTTCCGGTCCAAATCATCGTCGCCGTGGTGGGCATCAGCGTGGCGTGGAGCGCCATGCAAGCTGGCATGCAGCCGTTCATTTACTTCCAGTTCTGAACCGACTCGTTCAGTCGGCCGGCTGGACTTCGCTCCACTCTGCATCCCCGTATGCACTGCATTGCGCATGACGGGTTCCACAGCTGGTCAACAGCACGGCAAAAAACAGGGTACCCAAAGCGGCAATGATGAGCCGCTGGAGATTCGTGTGGTCAAGGTTGCGAGTGGTCATGGCGCAAGTCAAATGATTTGGTATGCTTTCACAAACGTGCGAAGGCACAATTTAGTGCATCCTTCCTTTCGAATTACCTTGCAGTCGAAATCCTTCCCATGGCCCCATCTGCTTCCCAACGGCGAACCGTCGCATTGACTTTGGCAACGTTGCTTTGTTTGCACGGCGTGTTTTTCTTGAACCACATCGTTTCGTGGCCGTTGCCCGTGTGGTTGCAGCAGCTGGACGCGGGGCTCGGAAGCCAGCGAGCGGTGCTGATGATCCTCGAAGGCCTTGCCGCCGCGGTGGTGTTCGTAGACCTCATTGCGCGGTTTGACGAATTGGATCGCCGGGTGCGGCCAGCGCACGTGTTGCTCGTGGCATTGGGCGTCATCGGGGTGTTGGCCCAACTCTTCGTCTTCTTCCTCGACTCCGCCCTCTCGCTCGCGTGATTCAGTCCAACTGGTACTGGTAATCGCCGTCATCCAACCGGTCCGGCAGGGTGACGAAGATGCGGAATCGCTGCTTGACGTATTGGATGAATTCGTACTGGGACCAGGTTTGGAGCATCACATCACCGGGATCGCAGAACGCGATGAACGCATCGAACTCTTCCGGCTCCAAATCGATGATTTCATAGTCCACGTACTTGATGAACAGCTCGAGGAGCAAGGCCCGGCGGCGGTCGTCGTTCTCCAAACGCGCCACTTCCCGCTTCGAGCGTTCGTCCCGGTTCAGCATTTGATACAAAAACGTAATCGGACTGCTCAACGCATCGACGGACGAAACGCGGTAATCGGCCTCATCGTAGCCCAACGCCTTGATGTCGTTCAAGATTTCTCGGAGCTCGCGCGGGGCGACCACTTCGGCGATGCCCACGTTCACCTGCAACCGGTGCAAGGCGATTTCCACGTTGACCGAGCCCGAATCGAATGGCACCACCCAATTCCGCGTGTGGAAGCCGATGGCCCCCACCGCCAGGGTATCCCCGGGCAAGGCTGCCAGCACGAACTCCCCCATCGCATCGACGATGAGTCCACCTCCGTTGCCGTTCCGGTTGACGACCATGGCAGCGGGAACATAGCGCCCTCGCTCGTCGGTCACGGAGCCTGAAACGAACACGCGATCCGGTTGCTGCGCCTGCGTTACCAGCGGCAATCCCATGAGCGCACCCCAAAAAAACTTCCGTAAAACTGATGGCATCGCGGCGAAAGTTACGGATTGAAAAACGCTAATTTCGAGGCATGCCGCAAACTTCTGCTAATTCTCCGAAGCGCGACGCTGCCCGCAACCGAGCGGCAGATCGCATTCGACGCGCTGCGGCTCAACGGCAATCGCCTGACGACTGGGCAAACGAACTCTTCGAGGGCGATCGGGATGCGTTGTCCCGGGCCATCACACTGGTCGAGAGCCGATCGCTAGCGGACCGGCCAGCCGCAGAAGCCCTGTTGGAGGCGGTCATCCGGGGCGACAGGAATGGGGATGCTGTTCGGGTCGGCATCACCGGAATTCCGGGGGTGGGGAAAAGCACCTTCATTGAGGAATTTGGCTTGTCGCTCATTCGCGGCGGGCACCGGGTCGCGGTGTTGGCCGTGGATCCGTCGAGCCAACGTTCGCGAGGGAGCTTGCTCGGGGACAAAACCCGCATGGAACACCTCGTCCGGAATCCGCAAGCCTTCGTCCGGCCCAGCCCCGCGGCTGACGCCCTGGGAGGAGTCAATCGCGCGACTTCCGAGGCCATCCTCCTCTGCGAGGCGGCGGGCTACGACCGCATCCTCGTTGAAACCGTGGGCGTTGGCCAATCGGAAACCGCCGTCCGAGAAATGACGGACATCTTCCTGCTGCTGCTCATCAGCGGGGCGGGGGATGACTTGCAAGGCATCAAACGAGGCATCATGGAGATGGCGGATGCCGTGGTGGTGAACAAAGCTGACGGGCCTGGGGCAGACGCCGCTCGCCGAACCGCTCAAGAATGCGCCTCTGCCCTTCACTTGCTTCCTCCCGCCCCGCACGGATCGCCCATTGAGGTCTTTACAGCCAGCGGACTGGAGGGACGGGGGTTGGACGCGGTGATTGCGCATTTGGACCAGTTGGAACAAACGTGGAAGGAATCCGGGTGGTGGCAACGGCAACGCACCGAACAACGCCTCGAGCGGTTCGAGCGTCAAGTCCGGGAACGGCTCCTCGAGCGCGCGGTTCAGCACACCGCCTTGAAGGCCTTATGGGAACGTTTACAAAGTCAGGTAGCGCACGGACAAATTTCACCTTATTCAGCAGCGAGCTTCTTCGTGAATAACGTAGATTCGTCGAAATGAATATGGATTTTGTCTTGTTTTCTGTGCATGTATGTTTGGGCATAGCCTCTGCCGCCATGGTGTGGGGAGTGCCCGTCGAATTGCTGAAGATGTGGCGATTGCATCCGGTGCGGTGGGCGGCAATTTGGGCGGTTGGACTCGTTGCGTTGATTTGCCTACCCGGGCCGTGGAACGTCGCCGTGTGGGGGGGCGCGGTGCTCCATGGTGTGGCCATGGCGTGGCGCGCGGTGTTGGGCTTGAAAAAATGGGGGCAACAGGACCCCATCGTCACCTCAGAACAGCAAGCGCGGTTGATGGATCTCCGGGGACAGCTCGCGCGGCTGCATGAACAAGAGCGGATGGCCCTTCGCATCCAGCAAACGGAAACCGAACGGGCGACGCTGGCGGATGCCTACCGCCGATTTGACGCCATTCTGTTGACGATTGAACAGCATTTATCCTTGGGAGACACCGAGCGCGCTGAACGGCTCATCACGCTGTTCGGAAAGCACTTGCGCGGCGTCTTGAACGAAGCGAGCAGTCCGTTCATTCGGTTGAACGATACGCTCGAAGCCATTCGGAATTACTTGGCGCTGATGGAAGCGCTCACGGCTGAACGGTTGCTCATTGATTTGGACGACGGGATGATCGAACCGGAAAACGGGGTGCGCATGACGCGCAATATGGAGATCACCCCGTGGGTGGAAGCCCAGACGTGGCCGCTGTTTGAAGCTGCTGAGCGAACTGCGGACGTGGCGGACCCTCACCTCATCACAGCGGACTTGGAAGGCGGTGACGTCGTGTTTCGATTGAACGATGGTCCTTCCTTGCGACTGAAGTTGATGGGATCGGCCGCGAAGCGGGCTTAGCTCGAACGGCGCTTGAGGTCTGCTACCGCTTCGGTTCGGGCAACGCGCACTTCCTCTCTGGCGTGCATGTCCTTGATGGTGATCGCACCTTCCGCACGTTCTTCTTCCCCTGCAAATGCAACAAACGGAACGTTGACGTCGAGCGCGTATTTGAGCTGCTTTTTCAACTTGGCGAGTTCGGGGTAAAGCACGGTCCGGAAGCCTGCAGCGCGCAGGTCGTCAACGAGCTGGAGGTCCTGAGTGGTCCCCGCTTCATCCATCCGCAACACGAGGACATCCGCAGCAACTTCTTGGCCTTCCGGGAACAAACCGAAGTGCTCGCACACATCGTAAATCCGATCGGCCCCGAAACTGATGCCCACACCGCTGACATCCGGCCAGCCGAAGATGCCTGTCAAATCGGCATACCGCCCTCCTCCACAAATGCTGCCCACGGGGGCATCCGGAACGCGCACCTCAAAAATCGCCCCGGTGTAGTAGTTCAAACCGCGGGCCAAAGTCGGGTCATAGACGACGTGCCCTTCGGCCGATCGGCCCGCGCACCATGCGAGGAGTTGCTCCACATCCCGAGCCCCTTGCGTACCCTGATCCGAGTCCGCGAGCAACGCCGCAGTTGCCGCCAACCGGTCCGCGTCCGAAGCCAATTCCGGCCACCGCAACACCTCCTGAACCCCCGACCGGACGTGCTCGCTGAAACCTCGCAAGGCGAGCTCATCGTCCACTCCCGAGGAACCAACCTTATCCAACTTATCCATGGCCACCGTCAGGTCCGTCAGCCGGTCGCTCACCCCCCATTTTTCCGCCATGCCCGCGAGGATTCTGCGATCGTTGAGCACGATTTGGAACCCAGGAATCCCCAGTTCTGTCAACACTTCGGTGAACAATTGGATGAGGTCGAATTCGCTGACCAAACTTTCAGTCCCGATGATGTCGGCGTCGCACTGGGTGAATTCTTGGTAGCGGCCACGGCCGGGTCGGTCGCCGCGCCATACGGTTTGGATCTGGTACCTGCGGAATGGAAAGCTCAAGTCGTTCCGAGACATGACGACGAAGCGCGCAAAAGGAACCGTCAAATCGTAGCGCAACGCCTTTTTCGCAATCGACGGCGTCAGTACCTTGCTGTTTCGGTCGGTCAGCGCCGCGACATCGGCCTTCGCCAGGTAGTCCCCGTTGTTCAAGATGCGGAAGATGAGCTGGTCGCCCTCCTCCCCGTATTTGCCGGTCAACGTGGACAGGTTTTCCATCGCCGGCGTTTCAACGGGAGCGAATCCATGGCGCTCAAACCCGCGCCGGATGGTGTTCAGAATGTAGTTCCGGCGGGACATCACCACCGGACCAAAATCACGTGTTCCCTTCGGAATGCTCGGCTTGTTCATGCCGCGAAATTACCGCTTGTTCCCCAATCGTTTTTGGATGAAGGTGAAAACCAACAACACCGCCAAACCAAACCAAATCCACATCATGACCGTTTCATTTTCGAAGCCCGCAACCGCGCGGAGTGCTAACTTCGTGAATTCCATGGAACGCTCGGAACTTCTCGCGGTATTTTCTGGCCACTCGGGGGCGGTGTACGATGCCGCGTTTTGGGAGGCGACCGGCCGGTGGGTGACCGCGGCCGGCGACGGCGTGGTGGCCCAGTGGGATGCCGATGGGCAGGGAACGGCTTTGCTTCATCACGCCTCGCCATTTTTCAGCGTGACCACGTTCGGAGACTGGTTGTTCGCAGGCAGTGCCTCGGGCGAAGTGATGGTGATGCACCGGGACGGTCGACCGCCACAGCGGGTGGAAGCGCACGAACTGGGCGTGTTCGCGCTGGCAGTGGCCGGCGGCGGCCTGTGGTCTGGTGGAGGATCGGGGGCGATCCGCCCCTGGACGTTCAACGGGGACCGCTGGCAACCTGGACCGGCCTTCCGCGTTCCGGACGGCTCGAAGGTGCGCACCCTGCTTCCCGACGCGGACCGATGGCTCGTCGGCACCAGTGCAGGCTGGCTGGGCACGTTCTCCCCATCATTTGGGTTCTCTCGCTTCGAAGATGCCCCAGAAACCGGCCATTACAGCGCAGTTCGCGCCCGCGACCGAGCGGCTTGGATCGTGGCCGACGGGGACGGGCACCTTCGGGCCTACCGCGACGACGGATCGCTGGTCTTGGCGTTTCCCGCGCATCAAGGCCCGGTGTATCGGATGGTGCAGGTCGGTGAAACGGTTTGGACTGCCAGCCGAGACAAATCCATCAAGGCCTGGCGCACTCGGGATTTGGCACCCGTCGATAAAGTCAGCTTCCAAACCGGCGGCCACACCCGCTCCGTGAACGCGCTCGTCGCCGCATCCACCCCCAGCGGCTGGCAACTCCTCACCGGAGGAGACGACCGCCGAGCGCGCCTGTTCGGACTTACGGATTCGGGATGCCTCGCCACCAATCCACCGGCTCCGCCCCGCATTCCGTGAGCCAGTCGTTCGCCCGGCTGAACGGCTGACTGCCGAAAAATCCGCGGTACGCTGAAAGCGGGCTCGGGTGAGGCGCCGAAAAGACGCGGTGAGCGGGTCGGTGTACGCGCTTGGCAAAGGCGGAAGCGGGTTGGCCCCACAACAAAAACACCACGGGCTGAGGTTGCGCGCACACCGCATCCACAAGCGCCCCCGTCAGGGCTTCCCAACCTTGGCCACGGCACGACCCCGCCTTTCCTGCGCGAACCGTTAAGGCGGTATTCAGCAACAGCACGCCTTGCTCCGCCCAACCGCTCAGCACACCGGGGCCCACTTGCGGCTCGAACCCCCGCTCTGCGGGCACATCGGCCGCAAGTTCTTTCAGCACATTGCGCAGGGACGGCGGATGCGCTTGACCGTGACGCACCGAGAACGCCAAACCGTGCGCTTGCCCCACGCCGTGATACGGATCTTGTCCCAAAATCACCACCCGAACCCGTTCGAGCGGCACGCAATCCAACGCTGCGAACACCTCACCGGCGGGAGGCAGCACTTCGGGGTCCGAATGGGCGGAATCCCACAGGCGCTGGATTTGGTCCACCTCAACTGGCTTCAAGGCATCCCGAATCGCGCTTCCCCATCCGGGGTTCAATGCCTCCATCCAGCGTTTCACGCGCGTAAGGTAGGCAAGAATTCAGGTGAATGCCCTTCCCAGTCCCCCTCGAGTGTTCACAATGTTCAAGGGAAAAAGTTCGTTCAATTAGGCGTGCGAATCCTTCAGGTTCCCCGATTCCAAAGGTACTTTTGCACCTTTCAAGCCCCGCCCATTGTGCTGACCGCAGAACCTGCTCCTCGCCCCATGTCCGTCAAGGAACCCAAAAAGCTCTACCACTACCAAGAATCCGCCATCGAGAAGTTGATGGACCGGATGCGGAAATTCCCTGAGCATTACAACCTCCTGTTCCAGCTGCCAACAGGGGGCGGAAAGACCGTGATTTTCTCGGAATTGACCCGCCGATTCATCGAGGAGACCGGCAAAAAGGTGCTGATTTTGACGCACCGCATCGAATTGTGCGGCCAAACCAGCCGGATGCTCACGGAAATCGGCGTTCCCAACAAAATCATCAACAGCAAGGTCAAGGAACTCGAAGAAGACCACGACCACGTGTGCTTTGTGGCCATGGTGGAGACGTTGAACAACCGACTGAACGACGAGCGCATCGAGTTCGAGGACTTGGGTTTGGTCATCATCGACGAAGCCCACTACAACAGCTTCCGCAAGCTGTTTGGCTACTTCGACCAGCAGATCATCCTCGGCGTGACGGCCACGCCGCTGAGCAGCAACATCAAGCTCCCACTGAAGGACAACTACAACGAACTCATCGTCGGGGAATCCATTTCTGCGCTCGTGGGTCAGGGGTTCCTCGCTGAAGCCATCACGTACTCATACGACGTGAACCTGCGGTCCTTGAAAGTGGGCATCAGCGGGGATTACACGGTAAGCAGTTCTGAGCGGTTGTACGGCAACTACCTGATGCAGGAGAAGTTGCTCTACGCCTATGAAGAGAAAGCCAAGGGAACCAAAACCCTGATCTTCAACAACGGAATCAACACCTCCAAGCAAGTGCAAGCCATGTTCCTCGAAGAAGGGTACGAATGCATGCACCTTGACAACACACACAGCGAAAAGGAGCGCGAGGACATCTTGACGTGGTTTGAAAACAAACCGGACGCCATCCTGTCGTCAGTGAGCATTTTGACCACCGGCTTCGACTCCCCGTCCGTTGAAACCATCATCTTGAATCGGGCCACGAAATCCCTCACCCTCTATCACCAAATGATCGGTCGGGGATCCCGTGTTTTGCCTCACAAAAAGAAATTCAACGTCATTGACCTTGGAAACAATGCCCGGCGGTTTGGGCTGTGGGACACCCACATCAATTGGGCGGAAATTTTCAAGGCTCCGAATGCCTACATCGAAGGGCTGTATTCGGATGAAGAAATCGAAGAGGAGTTCGTCTACGAGTACGACGACGAGCTGCTGAAGCGCCTTGAAGGAGGTCCATCCGTTGATTTCGACGTTTCCGAGGTGTACCTCGAGGTGACGCGGAACGGCGATCGTCCGAAGCTCGTCATCGACCGAAGCATCGAGCACCACGTTTCCATCATTCGCTACTTGTGCGAGGATTTTTGGGACGCTGCGGACTTTGTGAAGACCATTGAAGGGGACATCAATTTCCGGGTGCGGCAGTATGCCAAATGCATCGCGAAGACCACTGAGAACTATAAAAACTGGTTGCAAGAGGACTATACGCGCAAGCTGATGAGTGCCCTTCGCCAAGCCTTTGCAGACGACGAATAAACGCCGCTTAAGCTACGTTCGTGAATTCACGACCAACGTTCGTGAAGTTCACCGCCGTTCGAGCAGGCGAGGATGTACTTTTCGGCCATGCCCGTTTCACAACCTTTCTGGTCGCTCGAATCGCTCCTGCAACTGGGTTTCCTGGTGCTCGCCACCGCTGGCTTGGTCCTGTGGGTCATGCAGTGGCACCATGCCAGGCGGCTTCCGAAACCCTTCCCGGGTTGGTTGCGCGCCTTGACGGGGGCTTTTGCGGTGTTTGCTTTGGGAAATTGGATCTGGTCCATTGGCCACTCGGCGCCTTGGTTGCAAGCGGCGCCTTGGCTGTTGGGATCGTCGGTGGCCACGCTCCTTGCGGTGTTGGCCTTGCATCGCAAAGGGATGCAGCGGATTGTTTCGCAGACCATTCCAACATCGGACGGGCGGTTCATTGAAGAGATCATCTTGGCGCAGAGTTTGGCCCAAATCCAACGGAACACGGCCCTGCAAGAAACCCTGCGCAAGGCGAAGCGAGAACACCTGCGATCGCAAATGAACCCGCACTTCCTGTTCAATGTGCTGACGGGAATCCAGCACCTGATCATGCAAGACCAAACCGAACGCGCTTCCGACCTCTTTCGGCGGTTTCGGCACCTGTTGATGCAGGGATTCCTCTCAGGAGAGAGCAGCACCGGAACGCTCGAACAAGAACTTGAGCACGTGGAAAGCTACCTCGAACTCGAAGCCATTCGGGTCACGAATCCCATTGAGTGGTCGATGGACGTGCACTCCGATGTCGATCCCGGCAACACCCCTTGCCCCTTGTTCTTGATTCAACCCCTTGTGGAGAATGCCATTTGGCACGGATTGGACGGAGGCCAAACCAAAGCCCCTGCCATCCGCATTGCCATCCAGTGGGAGAACGACGAAGACCTCGTCATTCGGGTAGAGGACAATGGACGCGGACTCGGGGCCCATTCAAATTCGCAAAAGAACCACACCTCCCGTGGAACCAGCATCGTACGGGAACGCCTTTCGTTGCTCCCCCAAGGCGGCGAACTCAGCGTCGAAAACCGCTGGAGCCTCCCGCTTGCCTCACCCGGAGCCGTATCCACGCTCCGCCTCTTTCAATGGCGGAGTTACGCATTGCACGCTGCTGGCGCTTGACTTCAGAACGGCAACCGCGGATCCGCAGCGGATGCTAGGGTGCCCCGAATGCCGGCTTCCCAGCGCAACACCCCGGCCATGCCGATCATCGCAGCGTTGTCCGTGCAGTAGGCGAACGGTGGAACATGAACCGTCCAGCCGAGCTGGGCTTTGCGCGCTTCCAAAGCGGAGCGCAATCCGGAATTGGCGCTGACGCCACCGGCGATGGCCACGTCTCGAATGCCCGTGGATGCGACGGCGGACTCGAGTTTCTCCATCAAAATTCCGATGATGGCCTCCTGAACAGAAGCGCAGATGTCATGAAGTCGCAGGCGCACGAAATCAGGGTCGTGTTGGAGCTCTCGTTGGAGGAAGTGCAAAATTTGGGTCTTCAAACCGCTGAAGCTCATGTCCAACCCCTCGATTCGGGGGCGAGTGAACGCGAACGCTGAAGCATCTCCTTGACTCGCATAGCGATCGACCAAAGGGCCTCCGGGATAAGGCAAGCCGAGCAACTTCGCCACCTTGTCGAACGCCTCCCCCGCAGCATCGTCGCGGGTGGAACCGATGACCTCCAAGCGATCGGCGCTGTGCACAAGGACCAACTGGGTGTGCCCGCCGGACACGGTCAGGCACAAGAACGGCAGATTCGGTGCAGGTCCGGGCTCCAAAAAATGTGCGAGCACGTGGGCGTGCATGTGATGAACGGGGACCGTAGGCAATCCGCGCGCCCAAGCCCAAGCCTTGGCGAACGAACTCCCGACCAGCAAGGAGCCCAACAATCCCGGACCTTGGGTGTAAGCCACAGCGTCGAGCTCATGAGGCTCAACCCCCGCATCGCGCAAGGCCGCCTCCACCGTGGGCACCAGATGCGCCGCGTGCGCGCGCGACGCCAATTCAGGCACCACCCCTCCATATTGCGCGTGAACGTCTTGATTGGCCACGCGGTTCGACAACACCGAACGGTCCCTCACCACGGCCACACCCGTATCGTCGCAAGAGGTTTCAAAGGCGAGTACAGTCGGCATGATTTTCGCTTGAAGAAGCCCAAAGTTAGCCCCTCTTCGCGGGGAAACCCTTAATTTTTCACCGTGAAATCCTTCCGCCGTCGACTCCTCCATGTCTTGTTGGCATGGGCGCTGCTGCTGGTCCTGATTGCGGGCCTGCTCCAGTTGCCTTCCATCCAACGGAACGTGGTGCTCGGGGTGAGTGCTTGGGCGAAAAGTTCAACGGGGTTGGAGGTGGAACTCGGAGGCGTGCATTGGGCTTGGTGGAAGGGCCAAATCCAGGTCACGGACTTGCAACTGACCTCCACGGACGGCGCCCCCATTGCCGCGGCATCTTCCCTGGGCTTGCGTGCGGCTTGGCCCCGTGACGGGGTATGGATCCTGCACGGGATTGAGCTCCAAAGCGGCTTCCTGAACGCCCAAGCCCTCGCAGATTGGAGCGCGAGCCGCCCGCCCTCAACGGGCTCGCTTCCATCGATTGAAGTGCACCGCCTGCTCATCGAGGAGTTCGATGTCGTGTTGCCGGACTCCCTTTGGGGGGGCGGACGCCTGCGGTGCCACGTCCACGCACCGAACATCCGCTTTGCAGACGGAATCGGCACGATGCTCCTGGAAACAGCGCGAATCGATTGGGACGCGCAAGGCAACCGCCCCGCGGGCCATGCCGCGTTGAGCCAGCTCAACCTCATCGCCTCCGAAGTCGAAATGCGCGCTGATTGGGAGGCCCTCGATGCTCTGGGATGGCACCTTTCCGGTTCGGCGACATGGGCCATGGATGGCGCCAAACCGTTGCCCGAAGCCCGCCTGAATTGGCGCTATGACCCTGCCAAAGGCCGCACATGGTGGGACGATTTTCCGTTCGATTGGGGGCAAACCTGGTGGGCCATGGACCCCCATTCAGGCCAAATCCAATCCTCCCCTTCCACCCTCCACATCCCCTTCGCCACCCTCCCTGCCGGCCTCTCCCTCTCCGCGCCGATTGCGGCCAACTGGTCCTCGCCCGGCACGCCCCCCGAGATCCAAGGCGGCCTGCACCTGCAGCTGAACGCGCTCCTCCCTTGGCTCGAAACGCGCGTCCCCACCACCGCCGCTTCCCTGCCCCTCACCGAACTTCGCGCGTGGCTGGGCGACCGCCCCAACCTCGCGTTTCATGTGCAACCCGACCTCACGGGGTCGCTCACGTTGCGCACCGCCAACAACGCCCCACGCTTCGCGCTCAGCACCGAAAGCACAGGCCACGAAGCCCACCTGCGCGTTGAAGGCATCAACCTCGCTCACTGGAACCTTCCCGGCCCCAACGCGGCACAGTTCGAGGCGCACGTGGCATCGGATGTCCCCTTGATGGAAGCCACGTCCGCCCGGGTTGATGCCACGATTTCCCATGACGACGCCGATTGGCCCCTCAAGCGCCTGGCTTTGAATGGTTTCGTCGATGGCGAATCCCAAACCCTTGAAGGGAACCTGACCTCCTCGGGCGAGGGAGAACCCTTCTCGGCACAATTCCAAGGGGAGCGCCGCGCGGAGGATTGGGAATTCGGTTGGGAAGGAGAACTCAGTGGACTGCAGTTCTCATCGGATTGGACCCTGCATGGAAAGTGGTCGGGTGCACTCAGGAGCACCCCGGACCGGACGTTAAACGGTCGGCTCTCGCTCCGCAACCTCATCCTCCTCGACGGCGGTCGCCCCACTTCGTTTGAACGCCTCGACCTCCTCACTGAATGGGACGGGAAACACGCTGAAGTGCGTTGGGAATCGGATTTGGGGACCGGAGAAGTCCTCGCTGCCACAGACGTCCCGGCTTGGCAAGATTGGTGGAGCTGCTTGAAAGACCGCACATGCACCCCTCAAGCGCCGGATTTCCAGGCCGAACTCCAAATCAACCGCTTCGCCCCCATCGCCCTGCTCCTTGGGCAACCGATTGATGTGGCGGATGGAACCCGATTGAAAGCGGACACCCGCAGCAACGGGTTTCAAGTCGTGGGCACGAGTGAACGGCTGGCCTTCGGTGAATGGGAGGCCAGCGGCATCGTCGTTCATGCGGACAATTGGAACCGAGACGTGTACGCGAACTTTTCTGCCGATTCCATCCGGCAAGGCGAAGAAGTCAGGGCGCGGAACTGGGCCATCGACTTGCACGGGGATTCGCTCTTTGCCGCCGACGTGGAATGGACCGGATGGGGCGATGCCCCCACTCGATTGCGCTTTGAAGCCGAGCAAATCCGCGATTCCTGGGATTTCGCCATTTACGAGGCCAGCGTTCCATGGCTCGAAGAGCGCCTTGAGCTCCTTGACGTTCCCGCTCAATTGGCCTTCACACCCGGCACTCCGGCGCGCTGGGATCTGAACGGTCTATCCTGGGGCACCTCCGGGGCTCGGCTCGACATTGCGGGAAGCCTGGGTTCTGACGGTTCCGACGGCGTGATCATCGAAGCCACGTTGAACGCTTTGCCGAGTTGGAAAGGGCTGGAAGGCTGGCCTGTGGAGGTGGATTCTGCGCACATTACGTTGGAAGCGTGCGACTTGTTGGACGATTTGGAGTGGACGGCGTTTGGCGAGGTCATGGATGTGGAATGGGGCGAAGCTTCAGTTGAACAGTTGACGTGGCATGCGAACGGCGACCTGAAGGAACTCAGTTGTTGGTGGGAAGCTGGGAGCCGAGATGTGGCGTTTTTCAAAGGGGCGGGCAGGGTGCCTTTGTTGAGCGATTCCGAAGTGGATTTGAACCTCGTGATGGACGGATTGCCCCTGGATTGGGTGAACCCGTTGATGCCGCCGGGCACAGTCGAACTTGAGGGAGGCATCGACGGTTGGGTGCGGTGGACCGGGCCTTGGGATGCGCCGCGGTTGGAAGGAACGTTGGCCACAGAAGGCGCCACTGCGCGCATCGCATACCTTGGAGTGGACATGACCGTACGAGGGGCGGCGGACGTTCGGCCGGATCACTTCGCCTTCGATGAGTGGTCGGTGACCGATGATTTGGGCAATGCCGCCACGCTTACGGGCACCATTTTACACCAAAACCTAGCCGACTGGAACTTCGACTTGAGCCTCGATGCCAACCGGAAGCCACTCCACCTCCTCGAGCTGACCCGCCAGCAGAACGACCTGTTCTACGGGAGCGCTTTCGTTCGCGGGGATGCCAACGTTTCGGGCTACGCGAACAACTTGGTCATCGAAGCGAGGCTGCAATCGGAGCCGGGAACGCGGTTTGCCCTTCCCCTTGACGCGGCGAGCGACGCGCGGTATGCCGATTTCATCTCGTTCAAGGCGCCTGATCGGGAGGACGAAGTGGAGGTGGTGCGGGATTTGTCGCGGGTGCGAATGGATTTGGCCTTGGACATTGACGAAGACGCCGAGGCGCGCATCATTTTCGACGAAAGCGTTGGCGATGAAATCACCGGGCGCACGAAAGGTGCACTCAACCTCACCATCGACGACTTCGAGCGCTTCAGCATGAACGGGCAACTTGAAGTGGTGGAAGGCAGCTACTTGTTCACGCTCCAAAACGTAATCAACAAGCGCTTCACGGTGCTCCCCGGGGGAACGGTGACGTGGTTCGGCGATCCCTATGCCGCTGAAATTGACCTCGACGCGCGGTACGAAGTGCGCACGGGCCTTGAGCCGTTGCTGCCTTTGGAAAACGAACTTCCAGGGCGGTCGAAGGTGCAATTGGGCATGGGCTTGATGGGCAACTTGATGCGGCCTGAAATTGCTTTCAGTGTGAACGTTCCGGAAGTGGATACGCGGATTCAAGCGCTTGTGGAGAGTGCCCTCATCAACGAGGAGGAATTGAACCGTCAGGTGATGGGGCTGCTCGTGTTGCAGCAGTTTTTATCGCCCGATCCGACTTCGGCCATTGGGACGACGGGGTTGCAGGAGAAAAGCACGGAGTTTTTGGCTTCGCAGATTGGGTTTTGGCTTTCCCAAATGACCCAAGAGGTGAACGTCGGCCTCGACTACGGAACGAGTGCAGCCAGCGGGGAGCAAGCCCTTGCCGTCGCCCTGAGCGCCCAACTGCTCGATGATCGCCTGCACGTCGAAGGCGCCGTCGGAACCGACCGCTTGTTCGGAGGGAGCGCCCAAGACCTTCAGGTTCAGGACATTCGCATCCGTTATGACCTGCCTCCCGATGGAACGTTTCAGGTGACGGGTTACACCACGTCGAACCCCGTCATCACCGGCCAAGCCGGGAGCACGACCCAAGGCGTGGGCTTGCTGATGCAATCGGAATTCAATTCGTTCCGTGAATTGTGGGGGCGCATGTGGCGACGAGAGGAGCAACTGGACTGATTCTGTGGTAATTTGGGGGCATGAATGCCTGGTTGCCCACCTTGTTTTGTGCCCTGCCCTTGAGCGTTATCGGCCAAATCACCCTCACCTCATCCGATCTCCCACAACCTGGTGTGGTGTATCCTCTGGTCGACATCGCCCCGCCGGTGTTGGCGGACTTGGAGTTTGCGGGGCCGAATGCCGTGTGGGATTTCTCAACGGTCATTGACCTGAACGATGCACCGCAGACGCCGCAACCGATGAACTCCGCTTCCGCTACGGCGCTGTTTGTCTTCAACAACCCGTTCAACTCCAGCTACCAATGCGACTTTTTCTTGCCGACCGAATTGCCGGATGTCGGCTTTGATTTGAGCGGCATCATCCCAGTGGATGGCTTCAGCAACTTTTACAAAACGGACGGCGATGCCTACACCATCGCGGGCTTGGCATTGGGAGCAGCGGGGTTTGACGTGCCGGTGCCGTACACCGATCGCGATGAGCTCTTCCCCCTTCCCCTTTCAGCGGACATGACGTTCTCGAGCACGAATGCCTTGGCGATGGACATCCCGGAGACCTTCGGTTACTGGTCGGATGGAACGCGCGATGTGGTGGTCGATGGGTGGGGCACTTTGGTGTTGCCCGACGGCGAACACGACGTGCTCCGGGTTCGAACGGAAATCTTCGCCCACGACAGCATTTACATTCCCCAAATCGGAACGCCTTTCGCTTTCGACCGCACGCAAGTGGTCTACCAATGGTGGGGCCAAGGGCATGGATTCCCCCTCTTGGAAGTGACTTCGTTGTTCGGTGTTCCGGCCACTTCGAGGTACCTCAATTTGTCTGTGGAGCCCAGCTCCGTGGTGGAAACCAGCTCCCAGGAGTTCGCTGCTTACCCGAATCCCGCGCATTGCTCAGCTCCGGTGCGCATCGATGCGCCGCAAGGTGCCGATGTGGAATGGTTCGACGCTCGGGGACAACGCGTATCGACTCAACGCCTGCGAGGAATGGCGATTGACGCTCCAGAACGGCCGGGCATCTACATCCTTCGTTGCGGTGAGGCCGCTACCCGGTTCGTGGTTTACTGAACGGAGGAACCGCTCATTCTTCTTCGAGTTCCTCGGCCCGCAATTCCGGGCCGAAGGCGTCGATTTCGTGACCGAGTCGTTGCTCGTACCACGAGTCCAGCACCCAGGATTTGGCCACCTGGGGATTGCGGAACACCCGAAACGGAATGGCTGGACGAAACAGCGCCCATCGGATTCGGTCACGCAACACTTGAATCGAAGAAGGCACCACCACCGCTCGGGCGGGCACATTCTCCATGGCCTCCTCCGAACTGAGCCAGACCAACGCTTCCTGATCGACTAGGGCAATGGTGGACGGAATCAAGACCAGAACCGGGTTATCGGCTTCAGGCAAGAGTTCGCGACGGGCAGCCTCCACCCGTTGGGCCTGAGCCAAATCGAGGACGACATCCGGACGGTAACGCACCACGAACAAGCCCATCGAAAGTTCGATGGTGGCCGCAGGCAATTGGATTTGAAGGGTCGGTCGCATGGTTGTGAATGAAAGCGCTTCCGCAATCACTCACAATAATAAGGGCTGAATGGATTCGCGGAGCAAAAATTCAGGCCAAATGTCAACTCCCCATTGATGAGTTCTTCCACCGAATCGGTGGTGTAGCCGATGCCGAAAACGCCTTGTTGTCCGCGGGAAGCAAACAAGCCCAAGCCCCCCGTCACATTCGTGTAGGAGGGGCGTTCCTGGATGATGCCGGTCACGGGTGAGGTGATGTCGAGGTAAGTTGCCAACTCGTCGTTGGCGATGGTGAGGACGAAGTCGAAGGCGCGGGCGATTTGGACTTGCTCATCCCAAACACCCAGCACGCGCGTGATGTACGGATCCACCTCCAACCGCGCATTCATGAGCCGGTAGAACTGTTCCGACTCCAATTCCAACTGCATCGACTCGCCGCCGTCGATGTCGTTGGTGGTCACCGAACCGATGTACCATTCGATGACCCGCTCCACTTCTTGCTGCAGCACCGTATGCTCCAAATCCGCCCAAATCCGCTCCACGACGTGCACCCGCATGGAGGCGTCGTAGCGCCGGGCGCCCGGAGCACTCGACCACTTGAACGTGAGGATGGGATACGTCGTCAGCGACGGCCCGATGTTGGCGAAGCTGTATTTGAAGTTGTTGACGCCCGGAGGGGGTTGGGTGATGTTGCCGGTGATGGCCTCGATCATGTCGGTTTGGGCTTCCGCCGTGTGGCCATCGGCCACGTCGAGGACGAACCGGTATTCGGCGTCCACGTCCAGCCCGCCCGGAGTGGGCACGTACCACGCTTGGTGTTCCGGAGCGAAAAAAATGCCCTCTTCTTTGTTGTCCAGCAGGGTATCGATGAGCGGATAGGTGGCCGTCACTTGATCGTTCACCACCTGTTCAATGCGCGCGTTCACTTCCTCCGGCGCGTATTCGCTGCTGTCGGCGATGAGCGCAGCATCGTATTGGTTTCCATCTCCGAGCCACGTGTGGTTGATGCGCACCCACTGCGTATCCTGCGCAGCATCGAGCAAGCCAAACACCACCGGCGTCCGATCATGTGGCGCATTCAACTCGATGTCCGTGCTGCAGGCCACCAACAGCGCACCCGCTGCGAGGCCCGTACCTAGCTTCAGCATTCCTTGCATGGGCCTAAGATACAGCAACGAGGAACGCCAGCGTATCCTTGCCGTCCGCATGATCCCAAGGCATCGGACACTGCGCCGTTCCGAAAGCCAATACCGGAACACCGCACGCCGGCACCTCTCCCATTCGCCCCGCCCGAATCCCCACGCACTGCAATCCCTCTGAGTTTCCTGAAATCGCCTCCCAAGCCTCCGCCTCCTCATCGAAATGCGACACGAACAGCGTGCCCACCGGACTCGTCCAGCCCGCGTCCTCTTTGACCAAAAGGAAACCGTTCTCGATGAGCGGCTCGCGGTTCAGCAGCCACAGCGCCTTGTGGTAGTCGTAGTTGTTCGCGAATTTGTTGTTCAAGGCCAAATCCCCCCACGCCACCCACTCGGCGAACAACCGATTCAAGTCAAAGCCGCGAGGCAAGAACAGCTTCGTCGTGCTGCGGCACCCGAGCCCGTAATGCGCAAACACGTCCTCGCCCAAGGCCCGGATGTCCTCCGGACGCTCCTGCCCATCCAGCACCGCCACGCTCGTCCGGTTGCCGCGAATGATGCGCGGAATGTGGCGGAAGTAGTGGTCGAAATGCCGAGCCGTGTTGCCCGAACCGGTGGCGATGAGCGCGTCGATGTCGTTCATCCGCGCATCGGTCAGGTGGATGCGGGCCGCGTCCTGTGGAGCATGCTGTGCCAAAAAGCGCAACGCTGCCGGAATGAGCACGGCATCGTCCGTGGCGCATTTGGCCTGCCCCACGTGCCCGGCCACCAGCACGCACAGCACGTCGTTCCACCCCACCATCGGCAAGTTCCCCGCCAACACCAGCCCCACCTTCCGCGGCGCATCCACCGGAAGTCCGTTCGGCATCCGCGCCTCCCATTTTTCCAGCACTTCCGGCCGCAGCGCCTCCCCGTGTGCCCGCATCGCCGCCCGCACGTTGTCCGCGGTAAACCAGCCATTGCGGGCCTCAGCAGCCGCCAAAAGCGTCGAATCATCGGCTCCCTCACCCAGCAACTCGCCTCGCAGCCAAGCGCCCAAATGAACCAAACCTTCCTTGAGGGTGTTCGAAATCATGCGTTGTATCTTCGCAGCAAAATTACACCCACTCGCACGCACATGGCCATCATCATCACCGACGAATGCATCAATTGCGGAGCCTGCGAACCCGAATGCCCCAACAATGCCATTTACGAAGGCGGGGCAGAATGGAAGTTTGCAGACGGAACGGGATTCCGAGGGACGGGAGACCACCCGACCGCTGGAACGGTGGACGCCGATGCGGAACACGAACCCATCAACATGGACGTGTACTACATCGCTCCGGACAAATGCACCGAATGCGTAGGCTTCCACGATGAGCCGCAATGTGCGGCGGTTTGTCCCGTGGATTGCTGCGTGGACGATCCCGACCACCGCGAGTCCGAAGAGCAACTTCTCGCGAAGAAGGCCTTCATGCACCTGTGACCCGCACGCACGAATCGGCGGCCTCCCGGCGTTCATCATCCGTGAGAACCTGGACCTTCCTTTTGTTGATTGCCCTGCACCCTTCCCTTTCGGGACAAGTCCTTTCGCTGGAGGGTTGGGCCGCTTTGCTGAAATCAGGCCATGCCCGGCTCGCCGCAGCCCAAACGGATGACGTGCGCACCGCTTTGAACGATTCGCTGATTGATTGGTGGTCGGAAGCCTTGGATGCGGGACTTGGGCGCGCACCGGAATTGGCGGCTTTGAACGGGGTGTTGGCCTTGCCCGAAGTCGGTCGTGGGGACGAATGGATGCGGGTGATTTCGTGGAATGTGGAACTGAGCGACCGCACGCAGCGGTATGGCGGTTTCATCCTTCCTTCTGATGGAAACGGGGGGTATGAGGTGGTGCCTTTGGTGCACGACTTGCGTTCGGACGCTTGGTCCAACATGGGGCGCTGCGATGCGGACCATTGGCCCGGAGCGATTTATTACGACGTCCTGTTGACGCACCACCGCAACGAACCGACCTACACCTTGTTGGGATGGGACGGGGGCGATGCATTGGTCACCCGGAAAGTGGTGGAGCCGCTGTGGATGCGTCGCGGGCGGGTGCGCTTCGGACACCGCATCATCATCGGTGAGGAAGGGCTGGTCAATCGCTTGGTGTTGGAATTCGCGGACGACGCCGTGGTCACCGTGCGATACGAAGAACCGCAGGATCGCATCGTGTTGGATCACTTGAGTCCTTCGGCCCCGCATTTGAAGGGCTCGACTGCGTTTTATGGCCCCGATATGACGTACGATGCGCTCGTATGGACGAAAGGAAATTGGGTGCTTCAGCCCGACGTGGAGGTGGCCGACCCCAACATGCGCGCGCCGTACAACCCACCGCCCAACCTCAGGCGCCGACGCCGAGGTTGACTGCGCCCTATCTTCGCCCCATGAAGCGGATCATGGGGTTGTTGTTCATGGGACTCGCGTCCCTTTCGCACGCACAGACGAGCCACCACCAGGAGCTGGACACCCTGTTGTTGTTGCCGTTCCCGCACGACACGTTGCACTTTGACGGCGAGGTGTGGGTGAAGCATTCAGGCCAAATCGGGCGCCTGCTTTGGACCGACAGCAGCTGGGCATGGAATGCGGACACTTCGGAAGCGCATCGATGGCACATGCAACTCGAGGCGAATGGCCCGCTGCTCACGCTCGATCTCAGCCGGTTGCACGGCACCCAATTCACCCCGCTCCCTGCCGACGCGCCCGGGAGTGCATGGAAGCCCACTCCGATCGAGTCGAATCGGTTGGGCGCGCGGGTTCGGCTGTTCACGGACGACACCGACACGCTCGTGGTGGCCGCTGCTGACGGGTTTCCACCTGCCCAGGTAATCGCCAACTGGCACCCCTATCTGGAAGCCACTTGGCGCAACCTGCTTCCCCTGCCGCGCCAAGTAACCCCCTTGGGATTTGCGGCTTCAGACGGAAGCGGTTGGTCCTTCGTGGAGGTGCATTCGAAAGCGTGTATTTTGGTCACGGAAGGTGTTTGGCTTTTTGACCCCAAACGCACCATGATGGATGTGGTGCGCGAGCGGAAGGCTCAACGCTGACCCGATCGGCTTCCCGAAATGACCACCTCGGTGGCGCCTGCGCCGAAACGACGGGGGTCGGCATACCGGCAAACGCAATCCGGGTAATACCGGTCCACGCATTGCCAAATCTCGTGCTTGAGCACCCCCTGCCCTACCCCGTGAATGAAGACGATGCGCGGGGTGCGCTGTTCGATGGCAACCCGCAGCATCCGCTCGAAGTGGGCCAACTGCAGTTCCAAAAGGGTCGCGGCATCCAATCCCGCGGTGGAATCGACGAGTTCGTGCGCGTGCAAATCGACTTCGACGGTGCCTTTGCCGGCCCACGTGGATGCGGCCTCATCGTAACGGGCTTTGAAGGACTTCTCGAGGGCGCGCTGGCGCCGGGGATCCACTTCCTGCTGCAGGATGGCCGACACCGAGGGCAGGTGACGTTGGTACGACTGCGCCTCATCCCGCGCCACCAACGGCACGAGGCCCTTCGCCTCCATCGGGATTTCAAACCCGGATTCGTCCTCAACCATCACCTCCGTAGCGGAGAGAATTGCCGTGACGACCCCCGAGCCCACCTCGTCGAGGAACCGCACCCGCTGACCGACCTGGAGTTTGTTTGCGTCCATGGGACAAAGATAAGTCGGGGAACGAAGCCCTACTTTTGTCCCCCTGACCAGATGACCATGAAGCACTTCATCGCCTTCGCCCTCCTCGCGGCCTGCACCCTGGCTGCCGCTCAAGTGACCGAGAAAACGGTCGCTCGGGCCCTCAAAGAACTCGACGCCGCCTTTGCGCAAAGCATTGAGGATTACCACATTCCGGCCTTGGGCGTGGCGGTGGTCCATGAAGGCCAAATCCGCTTCGCAAAAGCCTACGGTTTCAGCAACACCGAAACGGGTACGCGCGCCGACGAGCACACCCTTTTCGCGGTCGCATCGAATACGAAAGCGTTCACGGCTGCGGCGTTGGCGCAGCTCGTCGATGACGGCGCGCTGAGCTGGGATGACCGAGTGCGCGATCACCTCCCGTGGTTCACTTTGTACGACCCGTACGTCAGCGAGGCGATGCGCGTTCGGGACCTGCTTTGTCACCGATCGGGCTTGGCGACGTTCAGCGGCGATTTGCTGTGGTACGGAACCGATCATTCGCGAGAGGACGTGCTGCGGGCGATGCGGCACCTCGAACCTACGATGGGCTTCCGGGAAGGATTCGGCTATTCGAACCTGATGTACATGGCAGCGGGATCCGTGATTGAGGCGGTAACCGGAGAACCGTGGAAGGAGCGGGTGGAACGGGAATTGCTCGCCCCGCTGGGGATGGAGCGGTCCGTGTTGAGCACCACGGAACTCGTGGGGCGCGACAACGTGGCTGCACCGCACAATTGGCGAGAGGGCCGCAACGAGCCCATCGATTGGGTCAATTGGGACAACGTCGGCCCCGCGGGCTCGCTCATTTCTTCCGCCAAGGAGATGGCCGCTTGGATGCAAGTTCAGCTCGACAGCGGGCGGGTGGCGGCCACGGGCGAGCGGCTTTGGAGCGCTGATCGGACACGGGAAATGTGGACGTTGCATACGCCGCAGCCGGTTTCGGCGTGGTGGAATGCGAACTTGCCGAGCGTGCACATGCGCGGGTACGGTTTGGGGTGGGAGGTGTACGATTTGGAGGGATACCAAATCGTCGCACACAGCGGTGGATACGACGGCATGATTTCGCGCCAAGTGCTGGTGCCCGAAGCCGAACTCGGCATCATCTTGCTGACGAACAACAACAACTCCCTGCCGTGGGCGTGGGGCTTCGACGCCATCACGCGGCTCCTCGGTTCGGAGGAACCAACGGAAGTGGTTCCCCTGCTGCTCGAATACCTGCGCGAAGAAGAGGCGCAACCGGCCTCGGTGCTGCCGGAGCGCATCGAGAACGCGCCGGCTTCGTTGCCGTTGAGCGCGTATGCGGGCACGTACACGGACCGGATGTACGGGGATTTGGTGATCGCTTGGGAAAACGAGCAACTGCTCATCGACTTCACCCGCACCGATTTGTTCAAAGGCATCCTTTCCCCGTGGCACTTCGACACCTTCAAGCTCACCTGGACGACGAAAATGATGTTGCCGGAGGGAACGGCGACGTTCGTGCTCGACGCCGAAGGGCGACCGGAGCGGGTCGAAATCGTGGTGGAAAACCCCGACTTCGACTTCACTGAACTGAAGTTCGTCCGGAATTGAAGGGCGATGCGCCGTATCTTCGAAAAACCATGATTGAATTGACCTTGAAAGCCCCGAACATCCGCAGGGCGGTGAGTGCGGTGGCGTGCTTGATTTGGGCGGTGGGCGCGGTGGCGCAGCCGGATGCTCCGGCGAACCTGTACTTGGGGGAGTTGCGGACTTGGTTGCGCGCGAATTGGTACGTGGGGGCGTTCGATGATTTGGGCTACAACGGAGCTCGAAGCCAAATGTTTTCCTACACCGACGAGCAGAACGGCATGGTGCACGGCATCTACACCGACTTCGCGCAACCCGCGGAAAACACGACGTACCTCGACCCCATCAACGCCGAGCACATCATTCCGCAAAGTTTTTTCGGCGGCATCTCTCCGATGAAAAGCGACCTGTTCAACCTGCGCCCAGCCCACGGAAGTGCGAACTCGGCGCGCGGCAACAGCATGTACGGAGAAGTGGCAGATGCAACGGCCCAATGGTACGGCGTGACCGCGAATGGAACCTACACGTCGCAAGGGAGCATTCCGAGTGACCTCGACAACTGGTCAGAACGTTCGGGTGGGCTGTGGGAGCCCCGCGAGTCGGTGAAGGGGGATTTGGCGCGCATGGCCTTTTACTTTTATGTGGTCTATCCCACGGAAGCGGGGCCGATGACCGACCTTGCCGACCCGGAAGTGCTGTACGCGTGGCATTTGGAAGATCCCGTGGAAGCTTGGGAGATGCAGCGAAACGACCGCGTGGAAGCCGTTCAAGGCAACCGCAATTTCTTTGTGGACCACCCGGATTGGGTGTACAACGCATGGTTTTATGAAGGGGTGCTGACTGAGGGCTGCACCGATCCCGTTGCGTGCAATTTCAACCCCGAGGCGAATGCGAGTGACGGAAGCTGCACGTATCCTGCACCGGGCGTGGACTGCGACGGAAACCCGACGGTGGCGTGCACCTTGTTCTTCAGCGAAGCCGCAGAAGGCAGCTCGAACAACAAGTACCTCGAAGTGTTCAATCCCACACCCGAAACCGTGGACTTGGGCGCTTACGGGTTGGCGTATGTGAACAACGAACCGACGTCGCCGGGGAATTTTGAGGTTTGGGTTGATTTTCCGGCGGGTAGCAGCATTGGTCCGGGTGAGGTGTTCGTGATTGCGCACGGCAGTGCGGATCCGAGTGTCTTGGCAGCGGCGGACATGCTGTTCGGCAATTTGAGCAACGGGGACGATGGGTTTGGGTTGATGCAGGGAACCCCGGCTGATTACGTGGTCGTGGATGTGGTGGGGGATTGGAATGGTGATCCCGGGAGCGGATGGGACGTTGCGGGGGTCACGGGAGCCACGGCAAATCACACGTTGGTGCGCAAGCCGGAGGTGGCCGTGGGAAATGGCGGCAACTGGACCAGCAGCGCGGGAACGGACGCCTCGAATTCTGAGTGGGTGGTGCTGGAACTGGATGATTGGAGCGATTTGGGGCAACACACCTCGAACGTGGCCTGCAGCGGGACCACGTGTCCCGACGAAAACAACAACGGCATTTGCGACGAAGACGAAGGTCCCGTCGAACCGGTTCTGGGGTGCCTCTACCCCGCTGCGTGCAACTTCAACTCCTCGGCCACAGCGGACGACGGAAGTTGCGAATTCGTTTCGTGCATCGATTTGGGCTGCACCTACCCCGAGGCCACCAATTTCGCTCCTGCCGCGACCAATGACGATGGGTCGTGCATGTTCGGCGAGGCCACATGCGTGGGAGATTTGAACTTGGATGGCTTGATCGCCACGAGTGATTTGCTGGTATTTTTATCGGTGTTTGGAGAATCTTGTCCGTGACCAAAAACTGACCCGCGTCATGTTGAATGCGGGGGTGTGCGCGTTAATTCGTGCCCATGCGAACCGTATTCATCCCCACTGATTTCAGCGACGCCAGCTTGGTGGCGCTGAAGTATGCTGTTGAAATTGCCGAGACTGCTCACGCTGATTTGGTGCTGTACTCAGCAGTGCATTTGCCGCCACCGGTAGCGGATTTGGGGGCGATTGCTGCCCCGCCGCCCGCCGATGAGTTGATGGAGGATACGAGAAAGGCGCTGTTGGGATTGGCGAAGGAATTGGAGGCGCACACCACGCAGCGGATTGAAGTGGTCGTGGAATTGGGACTGGCTTCGGACTGCATTGAAGGATGGATGGAGGCGCACCGTCCTTGGCTGACGGTCATGGCGTCCAAAGGGACGACGGGATTGGAGCGCATGGTTTGGGGGAGCGTGACCCGACACGTCGCCGAGCACGCGCCAACCCCTTTGCTGGTGCTACCTGAAACGCACGCGTATGAACCCATTCAGTCGGTGCTGTATGCGACGGACTTCCATTCAGGTGATGAATCGGTGACGCGCTATTTGATGGATTGGGTGGACGATCCGACCGCGTTGAAGGTGCACTTTGTGCACGTGGTGGATGGAGCGGTTCCGATGGAATATGAGGAGGCGCACCTGGCTCAGTTCGAAGCGAATTTGGTCCAAATCGCTCCCGCGCCTCAACTGACGTTCGACCTCAAGCCCGGACGGCGCATCGCCGACACCCTGAAAACCGAGATCGCCACTGGCAATTGGAATTTGGTGGTGGTCTGCCCCCAACAACGGTCTTGGTTCGTGCGGCTCTTCGCCCCGAGCGTCTCGAATCAATTGGTTGAACAGTTGGACCTGCCCATCTTGGTTCATCCTGGAAATCGCAGCAACAATGCGCATTAACTTGGTGGCATGAAACACATTCTCATTCCCGTCGATTTCAGTCCTGAAGCCATTTCAGCTACCCGATACGCTTTGGAATTTGCACGTCATTCTGCAAGCAAACTGGTGCTGCTTACGGTCTTCGAGGCACCGCTCTTGCCGCCGGCCAGCACGTTCGTTTCCAGAGAAATGACGGAGGAAAACGCGGCGGACCAAATGGTTAAATCGGCCGTCGATCGCCTCAAGGCTTTTGCGGAGGAGCACATCGGGAATCGCGTTCCCACGCGCTTTGTGGCGATCGAAGGCAAGCCCACTTCGGCCATTGCCCAGTTTACGAAAGACCACAACGTGGATTTGGTGGTACTGGGTACGAAGGGGGCCACGTGGTGGGGAGATCGGTTCCAAGGCACCGTGTCGTCGGAATTGATGCGCCGATCTGACGTCCCGTGTTTGATCATTCCGGCTGGTGTCAGCTGGAACGGATTGAAGAATTGGGTATTTGCAACGGAATTGCGCAGCGACGAGACGCCGTACTTTTCAGAATTCGCGGACTGGGGGGATCGGTTCGATGCGCATTTGACCTACCTCCACATCCACCGCACAGGGGGAATTGAGCACGAACCGCATCCTGCTCTCAACGCCTTTCTTGAAGGACGGCAACGCGGCAACTCAGGCCAAGTTCGAATCGAAGGAGAACACGTCCAAACCGCGCTTGAGCAGTTCATTGATGAACAGCATCAGGACCTCTTGGCGGTGACCACGCAGACGCACACCCTCCTCGAACAGCTCTTTCACCGCAGCCTCGCCCGACACGAAGCCCTTCACGGCAAGGTTCCATTGATGGTGTTCCATCGGAAACGCGACTGAGTTGTAGATGCGGGGACTGCAATTGACAGCGGGTTCATCGGAAATGATGGCCTTGGGAGAAGCACTCGTCGGAGGGGCTTCGGAAGGCATTGTCATTGCCAATCAGGATGGCGCCATTGTCTTCGCCAACCGCGCCGCGCGCGGCATGTTCGGTGAGGATTCGTGGTTGGATGGCAAGACCGTTGAAGACTTGATTCCCTCGCCGCAACGCAGGCACCACGAATCCCTCCGCGAGGCCTACCACGCCGCGCCTTCTCATCGGCGGATGGGACAAGGACGCGAATTGAACGCGCTGCGCTCCGATGGGTCGATTTTCCCGGTTGAGATTTCGTTGAACCCGTTGGAGTTGGGTTCGCAGCGGTTCACGGCTGCCATGATCATTGACATTTCGGAACGCAAAGCGCTTGAAAATCAAGTGCACCGATTGAACAAATTGCTCGAGCAACAGGTCTTGGATCGAACGCGCGAACTGAATCGGAGTCAGTTGCTGTATCGGACGGTCGCTCGGAACTACCCGGATGGTACGATTTTCGTTTTGGACAATCAACTGCGCTACGAATTTGCGGAAGGCAAGGAGTTGTTCGAGTGGAACCTGACCAGTGAAGACCTGAAAGGCAGTGCGTACCTGGACCAACTTCCGGATGACCTGAAGCCGCAAGTGGAGCAGCGCCTCCGTGCCGTCATTGAAGGAAAGAATTGCGTGTTTGAAGTGGAGCATCACGGAGCTACGTACCGCTTGAATGCCGTGAGTGTTCAGGTGGAAGCGGACGAAGCGCCTCGCATCTTGGTGGTGGAGCAAAACGTGACCGAGGCGAAAAATGCGCTCTTAAAAGAACGGCAACTCAACGAGTTGAAATCCCGGTTCGTCTCCATGGCTTCCCACGAATTTCGAACGCCGTTGAGCACGATTTCATCGTCGGCCGAATTGGCGAAAGCGCACGCCCAACGCAACAACGCGGAGCGCGTGGAACTGCACCTTGATAAGATTCGGAACGCCGTGGATCACCTGGTCTCGATTTTGGACGACTACTTGAGCCTCGAACGGTTTGAGACCCGCAACTGGCATGAATTGCGCGAGCCCCTGAACGTGCCGGAAATCGTGAAGGCCACGGCACAGCGGCAACGGGGAAGCTTGAAACGCGGCCAAACGCTCAACGTGTCCATCGACCACCCAGCGGCCGAGAACGAGTGGAGTCACGCCGAAGCGATTCAAGGCATTGTTTCGAATTTGGTTTCCAACGCCATCAAGTATTCCGACGAAGGCGATGCCATTCACCTCGCGCTCGATCGAACGGATAGTGCATGGAAGCTCAAAGTCCAAGACGAAGGCGTGGGCATCGATCCGGCCGATCAACAGGATATTTTCACCCGTTTCTACCGCTGCGACCGAACAAGTCACATTCCCGGGACGGGGGTCGGTTTGGATTTGGTTCAACAATACGCGCAACTGCTCGAAGGCCAAATCCAAGTTCACAGCGTGCTCGGCATCGGAACCACCTTCACCATCGTTTGGCCCATCGCCCCACTACCCACTGAAAACCCAGCAACATGACCGGAGCCATCCTCCTCATCGAAGACCAACAATCGGTCCGTGAAAACATTGCCGAACTCCTCGAATTGGCGGGCCATCGGGTCCTCCAAGCGGAGAACGGCATTGAAGGAATCCGCTTGGCGAAGGCGCACCTCCCCGACCTCGTTTTATGCGACATCATGATGCCCGAACTCGACGGTTACGGGGTGGCAGAAGTGCTCGGTCGGCAACCGGAAACGTCCGGGATTCCACTGATCTTCCTTACGGCCAAAGCCGATGCCGCCGATTTCCGAAGGGGCCTCGCTAAGGGTGCGGTGGATTATATTTCCAAGCCGTTTCAGAGCCATGAACTGCTCGAAACCATCGAAATGCGATTGAAACGCGAACACCCGCCGAGGCGTGCGGAAGCGGGACAAGCCGCTTGGGACAATTGGGTCATCGGACTGCAATCGGACCATCCAGCGACCTTGCAAGGCACCCCGTTGCATGTGCTGAAAATGGACAAAGGGAGCAACTTGTATGCAGAGGGCGATTCGTCGCGGTTTATTTGGTTCATTAAGTCGGGATTCATCAAGCAAGAACGGATGGATTCGAAGGGTAAAAAACTCTGCTTGCGCACCTTGGGGCCGGGCAGTTTTTCGGGGTGGACGGGGGAATTTGAGCACGGAATTCATACGGAAGATGCGGCATGCATCACCCCTACTGAAGTGATTCGCATCGCCCAGTCCGACGTTCACGAAGCATTCATCGAACGGCCCGAATTGGCGTTGGAATTGCATCGGAGGGCGCATGAAATGGCAAAAGAATTTGAATCCGCTGCGCTGTCTTTGGCGTATGGATCTGCTCGTGAAAACACGGCGAGGGCGCTGCTTCGGTTTGCCGTGCCTTCTTCCGATGGACTCGTGATCCGGCTTTCGCGGGAAGACTTGGCCAACAGCGTCGGCATGGCCTCGGAGTCGATCATTCGAACGCTCGCCAGTTTCAAGCAGGATGGCCTCACGGATACCATCGGACGGACTGTGGTCCTTTTGAATCCAGATGGCCTTGAGGACGAAATCGGATGAGTTTCGACGAATTGCGTATAATATTTGTTGGGCAAATCACGCACTGAACTCCACCGCTGATTTTCCGTCGAACCGCATGCCATTTCGGAAGCACTTCTTGCTTCGACCATCGAAACTTAACATGCGCAAATCCCTGACAAACAATGTGTTAATATCCTGTCGAAAATAATTCACAGGGAGGCGTTCACATTTTGCATTTGAAAGGTTAGTTTTGGTCAAGCCACAACGCTTGAATGATGCATTGTAAAACCAATCCCACACGGGGCCTTATCGCTGGGGCCCTCTCTTTCGCGCTTGCGTTCCTTGCGCCAAGCCTGTCGAACGTGCTGACCGCTTCTGCTTCAGCACCTCCTCCATTCGAACAAAGCACGGCCTACACCATGACGGTGGAGGAGCATGCATCGGGCGGAGTTCCGGGTACCACCACGTATCGATTCTACATCGATATGGTGAACACCACGGATTTCCTCAGTTCCATTTATGGGAACGACACCGCCCCGTTTTATGTCAACACCGAAACGGGCTTTTACAATGACGGGTTTGCTTCCGGCTCCACTGCCGACGGAGTGAACCCCATGTTTTTTGGCTTCTTTCCAACGCTCGCTTTTGACAGTTGGGTCACCATCGGCATCGAAGGTTCCCCGATTCCTCCTCAAACGGCGATCAGCTCGGTTGAATCCAACGCTCAACCCTGGCTCGGTTGCTTCAATGCGACCTCACCGTTGAGTGGAACCAATGTGGTGATGGATGACTTCACCGGCGGAGCGTGGTATGTTTTGAACGGAACCCCGAACGGGCTGCCGAATCCGACGACCATGCGCACGTTGTTCATGCAATTGACCACCGCTTCCGTTCCGAACGGGACAGTGAACGCGCAGGTCTTTCCGTTGGGCATCGGTGAGGACCAATTGCAGATGTCTTTCGACTTCGATGGTCCAGGAACGTATCAGGTCAACGGAGGAGGCAGCATTGGACTCGGAGGTTGCACGGACGAGGCCGCCTGCAACTTTGATTCCGCCGCCTCTGACGATGACGGTTCGTGCACTTATGCAGATGCCGGCTATGACTGCGACGGGGTTTGCTTGAACGACGCCGATATGGATGGCGTTTGCGACGAGTTCGAAATCGCAGGTTGCCAGGACAGCACCGCTTGCAAC
>JAUICJ010000035.1 GCA_030427925.1 Bacteroidia bacterium
TTGACGGTTTTCAACCCGAGGTCAAGGCTCATTCGCTATCCCGGGAAGCAATCCACTCGAGGGCTGATTTCCATCGCACAAGCGCTGGCGAATCGGGTGAATTCGCTGCATGATTTGGACATCGTCGTGGGAGACGTGCAGCCTGCGAATGCGCTGTTGAGCGATCGCGACGCGACCCTTTGGATGATTGACCTGGACAGCGCGTCCTTCACTTCGAAAGCGGGCCGCAAACACGATTGTGAGGTCGGGCAACGACTGTACCTACCGCCCGAATCGCTCACCGCGATGGAGACGGGAGCACCATTTCATTCGAAGGCTTCCGACGCTTACGCGCTGGCGAACCTCATCTTCCACATCCTGCTCGCAGGCCGTCACCCCATGGCGGGAGTTCCCATTTCGCCTAAAAAGGTCGTCTCGACGGAGGAGGCGGCCTTGAATGGCTGGTATCCGTATGTCCCAAACAAGCACGTCGGGCCGCCGGAGTTAGCACCTCGTCCGAACTGGTTCGGGCGCGAGGTCGCAACGCTGTTCGTGCGGGCTTTTATCGGTCCTGCAGCATCTCGTCCGACCCCAAGCGAATGGGTGCAAGCCTTGGAACGCGCGAAGAAGGGGTTGATTCAATGCAGCAAGGTCGCAGAGCACGCATACGATCGTTCCATGGAATGCCCGTGGTGCCAGCTTGAAAACCGGGGCGTCCACTTGTTCCGGCCCAAGCTCCGGACACCCAACGAAGCCGAGCCTTCACTCCGCATCGCCGACCCCTTGGAATGGCTGCAACTTTCTGGCTTTTTGAAGGAGTTGCATCAGCCGCTGCCCAGGTTCGAGGAGAACATCGACGCATTGAACCGCGCGCGCATTCCCCTTTCACGGTGGTTGCTCAGGCCCCGCAGGACCTGGACCGAAAGACGCCAATGCAAGGTCGAATTCGCAAGCCGGATGAACATTTTGAAACGGCAAGTAGCAGAACTTGAATTGCTCAGTCTGCGATGTTCAGAGTACAGCGGGGTGATCAAGCAGGCAAAGCGACTGCACCAACGCCAGCGCGCTTGGGAGAAGTGGTCCTCCAAATACCCCGACCGGTGGCCGCTGCTCGAAACGGTGCCCATTGCACGAACGCGTGGCGTCGGTCCTGCGACGCTTCGACTGCTGCGCGCCGCGGGGGTCCACACCGCTTTCGACATCGACCCGACCGTCCTGAGAAGCATTCAGGGCATCGGAGCAGACAGGCAACGGAGTTTGCTGAAGTGGCAGGAGGCCAAGTGGGCCATGAACGCCACTCGGCCGGCCTCACCGGGTCAACTCGCGGACCTGCTGAATCAGGCAAAGCGGCGGCGTTTGGACTGCCTCAAACGCGAATTCCCACCCCTTGAACCCCCTCTGAAAGAGGCCGCATTGGCCCGAAAACGCTACCTCGACCACCTGCACATGTGCAACCGAAACTACCTCTCCATCAACCACCAATTCACATGAAGAAGAAGCACCGCGCCCTTCAGCAACACCTCGGGCTGACGCCCGAGGAATCCAAGCTCCTCGCTGAAATCATCACCGCCACGATCGAGAACGGTCGGGGGTTGGAGTTCAATAATTCCGAGTCGAAACGACGCAAAGGCCGCGCAATCATCGACGACGATGAGTCGGCTGACAACCTTCGGCTCCGCGAACTCATCGAAGTGAAATCCCTCCAGGGCAAGACCTTCTTAAGAGCAACGGCGCACGTCACCGCATACTGGAAAACCGAGCACACGCCCTTGATCCTTGACGAGCCCAATGCCCCGCCGCTCAACCGTTTGGTACAAGCCCTCGAAGTCTACTATGAGGACTACGACTTCTTCCAAGGATTTCGAGACTCGACGCAAAAGGAACTGACCGAGGCCATCTTGCACCAAGCTGGCACGCCCTTGGCCAATCACTTCAAGGCATGGATCGGCGAGCCGCACGGCTTCATCGGCCTCATGGTCTGTGCGCAATTCGCACGTGCCGGGAAGCCCCTGTATTTCGAGCCGATTTTAAAATGCGTCGAACCCGATGTGATGAAGCGTCGTGCCATCATTGAGGAGATTAACTCCCCCAGTTGGAGTCTGTACCAGCTGGGATTGGTTCCCGTTCGCACCATAAGGAATGGCCCTGTCGCGGGGCTTTCCGTGACGGTCGATGTCGTCCTCGAATTCGAATGCTTCGCTCCTAAGTTCCAAGTGCTCTCGGAGGTTCAACGCGGGATCAAAGGCCAAACCGATGCCGCCGAAATCAACAAGCAAGAGCTGCTCTACCCCGAGGGGGTGAAGCAGGCGCTGGATCGAATGAAGCAGAATCTGGACCCGCACAACTTTCAGAAGGCTCAGAGAAAACTGGAAAACCACAACCTCAGCATCGGCTACACGGCCATGCTGCTCGGCGGTCCTGGGACGGGAAAGACCAGTTTCGTCCGGCAGCTCGCACGGTCTACTGGCCGCGACCTGATCGAAGTGGACATTGCAGGCCTTCGAGGCGCCTACTTCGGTGAGTCCGAAAAGTTCACGCGCGGGCTCTTTCGCTACTTGGAAGAACGATGCCGGACTTCCGCACGGACGCCCATCGTATTCATCGACGAGGCCGATGGGATGCTGCACCGACGCGATGGACTGAACCACGAACTTGAAGTGAAGATCATCACCATCCTTCTGCAGGAAATAGAAGCCTATGATGGCATCCTGATTTTCGCATCGAATCACCTGCAAGGAATGGATGAAGCGTTTCGCAGAAGGATCAGCCACGTGATCGCCATCCCCCAACCGGATGAGCGGACGAAGGTGGCCTTGATCACGCATCGCTTTCCGCAGGTCTCGGAGGAGTTTGCGCGGCAATTGGCGCGCACCTACAACTTCAACGGTTCGAACGTTGATGTGGTGCTCCGATCCTCCATGTACGAAGACTTGGATGACGCGACACCCGCACAATGGGAAGCCTTCGTCCGTGATGGAATTGTCCAATCCCTTCTCGACTGGCAACAACTGGAACGGCAAACCCGCAAACCTTCAGGCATCGGCTTTTAAAAAAAAAGGACCCGCACCGAATCGGTGCGGGTCCTTTCATTTACTGCAGGCGCTCGGCGACGCGGTGGTGAAACCGGAACGTCATCTCCGCCGCCTCGATTTCGTAAGGCGGAAACCCCATGTAGTACTTCGTCCCAAACATCCACAGCGTCCGACCGTCCGGCGCCTCCACCGCCTCGGCCCGCGGGAACGGCGCATCGAACAGGACCTCGAAGCGCGTCGAACCGAAGTTCCGGTGGTAGAACCAAACCCACCCCGCCCGGCCGTTCACCCAAACCGGCAACATCGCCTCACGGGAGAACTCCTCCCCGTCCTCGGTCCCGTACTGGGGAAGATCATCGATGTGCACCGGCGCCAAGTCCGCCCGGGGCCCCAACAACGGCTTCGTGAAGCCGGCCGTGAGGTTGCGCTCCCGGACAAACGTTTCCAGCCCCGGCCGCATCGCCGTCGCCACTTGGGCCGGCGTTCGCAGGATGTACTCGCTTGCCGCCGCCCATTCCACATCGTTCAAGCCGTTGAGGAAGTTCAAGGCGTTTTGGAAATGGAAGTCGCGCCGCGTCGCGGTCTGGAAATGCGGCCCCAAGTCCGTCCAAATCACCGCATCGATCGGCAAGGACTTGCCCTCCCGCTCCCACCACCGCTCCAGCTGGCTCGCGATCAACGCCTGCTCGCGCTGGGCCTCGATGGGCTGGCCGCCGGGACGCCACACGCCGATTTGGCTTACGCTGCTGCCCTCCCGACGAGCGAGGTTCTCCCGCGCCGCGGCCACGGTGTGCTCCGTGCTCATCGTCCACAACACCGGCACCAACGGCCGGCCCGGCGTGATGGTCAAGGTCAGCCGCCCACCGCTCGAGATGCGGGCGAATTCGATGGGCAGGCGGGGCCCGTTCTCGCGCCACCGGCCGTCAAAGTTCAAGTCGCGTGGGTCCCAGATCAGGGATCCCCATCCAAGGATTGCAATGTTCATGATTTCAAAGGTTTAAGCACGCGCCCAGTCTCCGTGGGGCACGATGGGTTGAGTAACGTCTGAGTTGAAGTAGATCCACGCGGTGTGGCGTTGTCCGTTGCAGCGGACTTCGATGCGCTCGCGCTGGTACCAGCTGCTTTCGTGGGCCTCCGGGCGGTAGCCTTCGAGCCGATCCAGTTGGGCCAGGGTGCGCTCGTCGATGCGAAAGAGTTCGCCGTGAATGCTGCTCAAGGCCAAATCCCGACCCACAAACGGAATCCCCCCAGCCCGCGACCGCAACACATACGCCTCCACCGTCTGCGCCTCGCCGAGGCATTCCGCATGCTGCAGCAGCCGGTGGTTGTGAAAGCCGCGCCGCAAGGTTCCGTAGACAAAAACAAGTTCCATGAGTTTGGTTTTTAAGGGGTTGAACTGAAATGAACAGTGCAAAGACACGGCGCTTTGGCCGGTCAACCCCTCAAAACCTGACGTCAGAAAATCACGCCAAATCGCTCCTCCATGTGCGATCTCAAGTCCACGTCCTCAATGCGCAGCGCGGCCTTCACCCCCGGCGCCACCCGCACGCCCCGCCCCGGCGACTCCTCGAACAGCAACCGCGCCTCGTGCTCCGCCCCCACGTGCGCCCGGAACGCCCCCCGCGTCGCCGAAAGCAGCGTCTTGAACGCGTTCGCCTCCCGCGAACTCGAGTCCGGGTGGTCCGCCCGCGACCCCGCGCCCAACCCCCGCCCACTCGACCGGAACTCCCCCACCAACCAATTCCAATCCTCCCAATCCCGCCCCACCATCCGATCATGCCGCAACCGCATCCCCCGCAACGCCCCGACGAGGAACAGCCCCATCCCCGCCGGCGGCAGCGCCACCTCGACATCGAACGGCTCCACCCGAACCGCCCTCGCCCGACGCCCCAACACCGTCACCTCCAATTCAATCGCCGCCACCTCCTCCAAATCCCGGTTCAGCAAGCCCCGCCGCACCCCATCCAGCACCTCCATCGCATGCCGAAACACCGAACGCCCCACGCGCCCCTCGGCCACGTACCCCCGAAAACGCCCCGCACACCCCGGACACAAATCCGCCGCCCGCATCTTCGCCAGGATGCCCGACTTCGCTTCGCACAGGTCCATGATGCACCCGCGCGTGTCCTCGTGCGCGTGCGCCCGCCAGGCGTCCATCGTCGGGTAGGCGCGGGTGAACAGGGCGTTGGTGGCGGCCAGGTGGGCCAGGGCAAACGGGGTTTGGTCCGGGCGAATGAACCGGTCCCAACCCGTCGCGTCCACCACCACGCACCCCGGCGCCGCGTGGATCGAAAACCACCGCTGCGGCAGCGCCCGGTCGGCCAACAGCACCACCACATCCTCCGGCTCCGCCCCGACCACCGGCCGCACCTCGCGCGCCAGCCCCAACCAATCGTCCCACGTGGCGCGCGGCGGCACCAGCGCCTCGGCGAGCTCCTCGACGGCCTCCGCGCCCGAGCATGCCCGGAACCGAATGGCCCGCAGCGGACTGGCGGACTCGAGCACGTGCAGCATCGCCTCAGCGAGCGGTGCAAGGTCGAGTGAAGTGGGAACGAGTTGAACGGTCATGTCAGCGTGTGATGCGCCTCGTTTTGGTCCAGGCGCAAGCCGTCAAAACGCGAAGCGGTTGGGCTGAAATTAGGCACGATGGTCCGAAATCCGAAGGTATCGATGGCCCTCAGGCACGTGAAAAAGTCCCTGGCAGCACCCGCTCGTTTGGCCCATCAATCCAACTCAATGATGGGAATGCCCGCTTTTTCAAACTCGAAGCTGAAACCGTTTCTGCAAAGAATGGCCTGAATGGGGCACGGCAGCGGCAGCGGAATGCGATGAACGAGGCCATCCGAAATCACTAGAGCGCGCTCGGCAGGCCGCTCGCGCAAGTGATCGATGACGCAGGTGAAATGCGTGCCACCGGTGGTGCGCGTTGCAATGCCGCCCTGCACAAACCGCGCCGGATGGACTTCCGTGCTGAACGCCCAAAGCGGCCACTCGATTTCGTCCCGAAAACCATGGAGCAAACCGGCCAGCGAGGACAAGGAGCTGGCCATCGAGCCGCTCACATCGAGGTAGACCCGCAAGCGCGACCGGGGCACCTGCGTTTCATGGGCACTGACCGGAATGATGGGCGACCACAGCGCTCGCAGGGCGGCCCGCCGGTCGCCGGGGCTCAGGACCGGCAGGTAGGTCGGGATGGATTCGGCGCTTGAGCGGGCGGGCTGACCGGAACGCGGAAGAACGACCTGGCGCAGGGCGGCCAACATGCGGGCCGATCGTTCGCGGGCTTGGAATTCGGTGTCGGCGGGCTTGCCGGTGAGGTTGGGCGCGTTTTGGCCAAAGGCCGCATCCACCAGCACCCGCTGCTCCGGCGTCAGCTCATCCGTACGGGCCGAATGGTCGCCCAACAGGAACGGCAACTCGCCCTTCAGCCCCATGTGCGCGAACTGGTCCCACGCATCGCGCCACGAATACTCGCGGTGCTCGTACATCGACGAATGCGGGTACGCGAGCTCCGTCGGCATGCGCATCCGCGACACATCATCGGGCGGGGCGAGCAGCCGCACAATGCCCTTTTCCTGCCCGTACAGCCGATGCATAAGCCCCATGCGATCGGCTCCCATCAGCCGCGAAAGGCAGCTGTTCACCTGCATGTCCAGCACGACGTTCATCAGCGGGGTCATCGCCTTGAATCGGCCGGTGTGCCGCAGCAGCACATGCAGGAACTCGTGAAGCACCAACACGGCGATGTCGTCGTCGTGCTGCACGTGCTGCTTCAGGAACTCCGGGTTGATGAGCAGCCGCGGACGCGCGCCGAGGGTCGCCCCCGCGGACGGCACCGAAGTGGTGAACTCCAGCCGGCAGATGGAGAGCAGCCCCCGGCTCGCCAGCGGATTTTCGTCGATGAGCTGGTGGAGCACGTGCCGCACCCGGTCTTCCATGGGGAGTTCACGTGGTTTCATGGAAGCGGTAGGGCTTGGCGAAGATCAAATGCCGTTCCATGCGAACGTTCGAAATGACGATCGGGCCGTTGGGGTTGAAAAACGAGGCGTTCGTCATCGCAAGCAGCGCGACCATCAACTCCTCCGAGTCCACGGGCTTCGGCCACCAGGCACGCGGCACGTCCTCCGCGCGCAGGGCAATGAGTTTCGTTTTCGGCAGTTCGACCAGCTGACGCGCCAGCTCCGGCTCCTTGTTGAACTTGGGAATGGCCTCGCGCTCGCAGTAGCCGGTGAGTCGTTCATCGCGGCCCCAGTCCACGCGATAGAGCAGGTCGAGGCCGCGGCTGTCGTAGCGTCCGGGGGTCAAGTAGGTCCGCGCGACGTGGTGCAGGTTTTTTGCTGAAGGTCCCATATCAATTGAGTTTGTGTGCAGTTCCGTGTCCAAATTCCGTCTTCACGAGCACCCGCAATCCGCTCCGCTCGTGCTCAATTTCCCGCTCTACGCAGGCCGCCACCGCTTCCCAAACGGTGTTGAACTCCTCCTCAATGGCCTCGAGCGTGAAGTCCTGCGGCGGCCGACCGAAACGCAGCAGAATCAGCTGGGCCAAGTGCTCCAGCCGCGTCCGGCGCTTATCCGGCAGCATGCTTTCGCGCGATTCGTAGACCAAATCCGGCAACTTGTCCGGCCGACTCCGTTCGTGGTTAGAAGGATGGAACGCGTACACCCCTTCGGTGTGAAACAGCGGCACCGCCAAGTCCCCCAAATCCGCCATCGCATCCGCCGACACCACCTCCCGATCCAGCGCGATGAGCCCCGGGAAAAGCGCCAAGGCAAACAAGGCCTGCCGAATCGGCTCGCGCTCCGACAAGTGCAGCTGCACGCCCAAGCCCGCCAGATCCGGGGACTCCGCCGAAAACAACAACTCCACCCGCCCCTTGAGGTCCGCCCGCCGGAAGAACGTGAGCCACGGATCGGTCCCGTCAAGCCCCGCATCGGAAACCGCCGACTGGTGCACCGCCGCGAACTGCGTATCATCCACCAAATCGGGACTCCACGCCAACTGCGGGAACCCCATCGCCACCGACACCCGCAACGACTCCTCCAACGACACCGTTCCGAGCGCATGCAACGCCATCGCATTCCGCACCCACTGCTTCACACGCCGCGGCGACGTGCGCACCCCGATCGCCTCCAACTCCCAGGCCGTGGTGATGAAGTACGTTTCCACCTCCGCAGGCGGCTCGGACAGGAACTGCCGAAACCGCTCCTGCGCCGAAGCGAGCAGGTCGCGCAAGGCCGATGCATCGTGCAAGTCCGTTCCTTGGGGGCGCAGCAATGCGGTTTGGCTTTCCCCATCGAGGTCGTCCCAATCCGGCACCTCCACGAGGAAGGCGAAGCGGTCCGCGAGCGCGGGATCCAGCGGCTCCACGCCCGAATACTGCTCCTCCCCCTCGGCCACGTGCAGCGGATTCATCGCCGCCCACCGGAACCGCAAGCGCTCGAGCGGCAGGCCTTGCAGCAGGCGTTCGTGGATGATGGAGAAGAAGCGGTTTTGGTGCTCCGGCCGGCAGCGGTTGATCTCGTCGATGAGGATGCTTTCCGCGTGCCAAGCGGTCGCGGGCGTCTCGAGGTAGCGGATGGCGTCGCCGCCTTCCGTGGGCATGGGGAAGCCGACCAAATCATCGAACGCCACCAAACTCGCGTTGTAGTGCCGGTGTTCCAGCCCGAGCGCCTCGGCGATTCGGTTGAGTAAAAAGGTCTTGCCCGTCCCCGCTTTGCCGATGAGCAACAACGGATCGCCGCTCACCAACGCTGCGACGATGGCGGGCGCAATGCGGTCGTAACCGTGAACGCCCAAGGCCTGCAAGGCCGCTTCCGGCGACGCGCACGCAGCCGCCGCCAACTGAGGAGTTGAAGTCATGTTATCAATGAATTTTCGTATTGACTTAATATCCCGTCTGCTCCCAAGGGAGGTCGGACTTGCCGAAGTGGCCGTATTGGGTGGTCGACCGGTAGATGGGGCGCCGCAATTGGAATTGGTCGATGATGGCGGCGGGGCGGGGATCGGTTTGGCCCAAAAACTGCTCCGCCGCTCGCTGATCGCCCGTCCCCAGCACATCCACGGCAAACGCCACCGGCTCCTCCCGCCCAATCGCATACGCGAGCCGCACCTCGGACCGACGCGCCATCCCCTGATCCACAACCGAACGCGCCACCCAGCGCGCAAAGTACGCGGCACTCCGATCGACCTTCGTGCCATCCTTGCCGCTGAATCCACCCCCGCCGTGGCGCGCCAGCCCCCCGTACGTGTCCACCATGAGCTTGCGGCCCGTCACCCCCGCATCGCCCGCGGGCCCGCCCTCCACGAACGGCCCGCCGGGATTGATCAACGTGCGGACACCCTCGTGCATCCACGGCCCAAGCGCTTGCCCGACGACTTCCCGCCGGACCAAATCCTCAAGCGCCTGCTGAGCGTGTTCGTCCACTCCCGGAGCCAAGCAATGGACCAGCACGACGCTGTCAACACGCCCCCCCTCGAACGTCACCAATGACTTCCCGTCCGGCCGCATCCACGCTGCCCCAGCTCCGCGCCGCAACGTCGCCAACCCGCGCGTCAACCGGTGCGCCAGCACCAACGGCAACGGCAGGCGCTCCTCGGTTTCGTCGGTGGCGTAGCCGTAAATCAAGGCCTGATCGCCGGCCCCCGCATTGCCCGCCTGAAACACATCGCGCCCGGGATGGGTGGTGCGCCGATGCAACTGATTGTCCACCTGCAGCCCATCGGCCGTGAACGCAGCGTCGGAATGGGTGTAGCCGATTGAAGCAACGGCCTTTCGAATGGTCCCGGGAACATCGATGCGCTCGCACGAATCGATTTCACCGGCCACCGTTACGCGGTTGCCTTTCACAAGCACCTCCGCCGCCACTCGAGCGTGCGGATCGCGCTCAATCCAGGCGTCCACCAGGGCGTCCGCAATGGCATCTGCCACCTTATCCGGGTGACCTTCTTCAACGGATTCAGCAGCCCAAGCGGGCTTGAAGGGGGTGTGGGTCGACATGTTTTGACCAGGTTAATGGGTCCGCATCTTCTGACCACCGTGGTGTCGCACTCGGTTGGTAGCGCCCGATGTGGGTCGCTGTCTGGATGCTTCGGCAAAGATATGAATTGGATTTGGCATTTACCCAAATCCGTTTTCTATTTTTAACAATTGAGTGGCCGCCATGACAAGGTTGTCGAAATGCGGTTGAAGGCCAAATCCCGCCCCATTTTTGCACCATCTAACCCCTTAACCCCGCCCCCATGTCCCAGTCCCCCAACACCATGCACTACGTGCTCGTCCTTGACCGATCCGGTTCCATGTCCAGCCGAATGGATGACGTGGTCGGAGCCGTCAACGAGCAGCTCGACGCCTTGCGCGCTGCCGCATTGGAAACCAGCAAATTGTGCCAGGTCACCTTGGTGCGGTTCGACAACGAAATCGAAACGGTGTTCGAAGACCGCAACGTGCTCGACGTGCCTCCGATTCATCCCGATGACGTGTTTCCACGCGGCAGCACCTCCCTCATCGATGCGACCGTAACCTCCATCGAACGGACCGCCGAACGCGTGTTGGAGGCGACTTTAGCCCGCACCGCATCAGTGGCCATCATCGTGTACACGGACGGCGGCGAAAACTCTTCTTCCCTGCGCACGTCTGATGATCTGAAGCGCGCATTGACGACCTACCAAAACCTCGAAGGCTGGGACATCGCCTTCATCGGCGCCGACCCGAGTGCCATTGAAACGATGAAAAGCGCGGGCTTCAACGAGCAAAAAATGGCGTATGTTCAAGCGAAAAACAGCCACCTCGCCATGAGGCGCATGTCCTCGTCGCTGCGTGAAAAGATGGCCTTTGACCGAGCGTTCGACATCAAAGAAGATTTCGAAGACCTGAATTGAACTCCCGATGAATAACCTGACGGTACATGTTTTGAAACCTGCTCACTTGGACACGGGCCACGCGGAAGATGCCTTTCGCGTGGCCCAGCAGGCCCCCGGACCGTTGCAATTCGAACTCGTTGAATGGGAATTCGACTCCCCAATTGCCTTCCGCGAGCAAGCGAGGGCTTGTTTAGAGGCAGCCCCCAAGGTTTCCGAACCCGCTTGGGGTAAAATCTGGAGTGCCGTCCGGAATCAGTTCGGTGTGGACCACCTGAAGGACATCGAACAGCGCGAACCGCTTCAACCCGCAGCGCCGAGTTCATCCCTGTTCTCCTTCATGCGCCAATTTGATCAACAAGAAGCGGCGTATCGAAAGGCACACGCAGTCCCTCCTGAGGACATCGTCATCTTCCTTACCACTCAAGGCACGTTCGAAAACTTCCTCGTGGTTCCGGGATTTTCCGGACGTAGAATGGGCACAATCCAACTGAATCACCCCGTGATGCAAGCGATTCCCAGCCATTTGCTCGTTGGGTATTACTTGTTCGCCCTGCCCATTCTGCTCCTCGCGTATGCGGACGAAACGTTGGAAAGCTACCTCGCACACCACGCGCACAAGGACGTTCAGGGCTGCCTGAATGATCTGTGCCAAGACGACGTTCGCGCGCTGATTTTGAAGACGAAAACAGCGGACGTGTGCCCGCATTGCAAGTCGGAGTTTCAGCGGCGTCAGCTCGACTGGGATGTGGTGCGCCAAATGCGAAATGGTTTCGAAATTGTCCGGCAGCTGCAACTCAACCTCGAGGATTTCTTGGACGGTTTTTCCGTTCCCAACATGACCCTCGGACTCCGCATCGAATTCAAAGAACTCGGCATCGCCATTCCCCTATCCCCCAAGGAGGCCGCGGTTTACGAGACGTTTGTGGAAGCGGGATCGGAAGGTATTTCGCTCCATGACCTGAACAAACACCGCAATCAACTGCACGATGCCTACGCGAAGCGCTACAGCGGATCGAACCGGGAGGACATCAACCGGGTCGTGAACCGACTCATTGACCCACTTGACCCCGATGTTCAACAGGTCATTTCCAAAGTGAACCGCAAATTCAACGCGGCCCTGGGCGATCGTTGCGCCGATTTCCTCATCTCGGGAAAAAAGGGCGAACCCAAGCGGGTTCTTGTGCAGCGGCACCACATTCGCCGATCGTGATTTCCGTTCCACTTTCTCCGCTGAGAACCGTGCCTCCAGTCACCCGTCGTTAAAGCATTTTCACGTAACCTCGGTGAATGAAATTCAACTTGCGTCACCTGCCGTTCGTGGGTTGGCTAGGAGCCCTGCTTTTGAGCGCATGCCAAACCACGCCCCCACCTCCACCGGGGACCTCGGGAAATGCCCAGCGAGGATTCGCGCTCGCGGAATCCGGGTGCACCTCTTGCCACGCTTTCAACAGGCCAACCTCCGCCCCCGTAGCCCCCAACTGGGCGGTCATCGCGCAAGCCTACGAACGCGATGAAGGCGCCCTGATGCGATTCCTTCAAGCCCCAGGAAAGGCAGGTACCCGCGTAGCGGGAGCCTTGGAACAGTTCGGCCCCATGCCTGACATGGGCTTGACTGCGCAGCAAGCTCACGACCTCGCCGCTTTCATTGCTGAAGCCTCGTTCGATCCCGCCACGGGAACACTTAGCGATGCCGATCGTTGGCGCGCTGAACCAGCGGATGTTGCCCCGTTGGAGCAGGCCCTCAACATGGCCCGCGCCACGAAAAGCACCCTCGGAAAGCAGCTGATGGCGGCCTTGGCTTCAGGGGGGGCTGTGCACGCGGTGCCCTTTTGCAATGAACGCGCCATTCCCCTAACGGACAGCGTTTCGCGTTCGCTCAATGCCCGCATCCGAAGGGTCTCCGATCGACCACGGAATCCCGAAAATCGAGCCCTCGGAGCCGAGTGGGACTACTTGAAAGCCGGCCATGCGGCCTTGGCGTCAGGGCAATCGGTAGAACCAGCCATAACGAAATCCGACGACCAATACACAGCCTACGTCCCCATCCTCACGAACGCCATGTGCCTTCAATGCCACGGAGCCTTGGGTTCTGATGTGCAATCAGAGACCCGGGATCGGATTGCGGCAGCGTACCCAAGCGACGAGGCCACCGGCTACAGCACCAACGAATTGCGCGGAATGTGGGTCGTGGAGTTCGTGAGCAAGTAAGGACAACTTTCGTTGTAGAACCCTTTGCTGGATTTTATATTTGGCATATGCACAAGTGTGGATTCAGCTTCCGTTCGGGACCCTGCCTCGCGTGGTTCCTCATGCTCACTGTTGCATGTCCTTCATGGAGTCAAGACGCGAAGGGCGCCCGATTGGACTCCTTGTTTTCTGCCCTGAAAGCAAACAAGGCCGTTCAAGCAATCAAGGCCTCGGGAGACTCCCTGATGGAAGTTGGCAAGCTGACTCAAGATTGCGAATCGGAATTGCTGGGGACGACCATTTATGCGACCTACAACGTCCTTCCCATTGAAGAGTTGGATGCCCTGATCGACTCCATCGATTGCCCCATTGTGGGGTACCAAGCCAACAATGCGTTTGCGTCGCGGTATTACTTGAACCAGGATTACCAAAGGGCCATGGAATGGTTCGAGCGAGCGGAACATGCGGCCTCGACCCAGCATGAAGCGATGGCATGTGCCATCGCAATCGGAGCCTGCCATTCGGGATTGGGGAACAACGTAGAAGCGTTTCGTGCGTTCAACCAAGCCTACAACATCGCCGATCATCCTGCTCCGATGATTTTGCTGAACAACCTTGCTGCTTCCCAAATCACGTTCGGGCTGTATGACGATGCGTTGGAATTGCTTGACGAGGCGCTCAGCCACGAAGGGTTGTCGCGGTACGAATTGCAACTCATCCGACTGAACCGACTCGACGTGTATTGCAACACCGGTGAATTGGAGCAAGCCCGAACCGAATACAAGCTGCTCCGCGAAGTTTTCCCAAAGCGACTTGATGCCACGGCCTTCCGGGTCTTACTGAACTTTGCGCTCGAACTCGATTCATCCGATCATTGGCTTGAACTCAAATCCGAACTCGAAGATGCGTTGACCTACCTCGACCACGATTTCGTCTTCGCAGAGGGGCACCCTGGCCGACTGCTCTTCGACGCCTATGAGGCGGAATGGAACGAACTCGGAATCCCCGATGAGGGAGACTCGCGGTGGCGCTCGGTCAAATCCTTGACGGCTGCACACAACAAAATGCGACTCGATGTGGCGAAGAAGCTGCTTGAAGAGCGCAACGCGTTGGCGGAATCCACGTTTTCGAATGAACAAATTGGCCTCACACCGAAGCTTTCGTTCCCCTGGTGGGCGTTCGTTCTCCTCCTGGCGGGCGCCGGCGGAATTGGGACCATTCTTTTGCGGAAAGCCAAGCAGCACAAGCACGTCGACCACGATGACGATGTGACCGAACTCTCGTTGATCAACCGGGTCACTTCGCTCATGGAACATGAGCAGGAGGACTTGGATTTGATTGAAGTTCTGAATGATTTGCGGGGCGGGGTGTTGGAATCCGTGCAGGCTCAGCTCAACACGCTCATCAAACCCAGTCATGAGCTCACGAAGATGGAACGGCAGGCATTGGCGTTTTTCATTCTCGGTTACTCCCCGAAGCAAGTCGCTGTGCTCTTGGACCGTTCGGTGGGCTACATCTACAACACGCGAACCCTTTTACGGAAAAAGTTGGAAATGAAGAAGTCCACTGATTTCGATAATTGGTACGCCCAATCGCAGCATTCCTAACTCCAACAGGCCACCCCTACCAGCATGGCGCTGCCAGCCACGAGCATGACCAGCAAGGTGTAGGGCAAGATGTCCCGGGCGCGCAGCCCCGTGATGCCCAAAAGTGGAAGCGCCCAAAAAGGCTGAAGCATGTTCGTGAGTTCGTCCCCGAACGCCATGGCCATGATGCCTTGCTCGAAGGGCACGTGCAGGGTTTGGCATGCTTCCAAAACCAACGGCCCTTGAACGGCCCACTGCCCGCCTCCGCTCGGCACGAAGACGTTGAGCACCCCCGATGACAGGAACAACGCGAACGGCAAGGCCTCGCTGGAAGTCGCACCCACCAATGCGTTCGCCAAAGCTGCCCCCAGCCCCGTACCCGTGACCAGCCCCATGATGCCGAAATACAAGGGAAACTGAATCAGGATTCCTGAGGCGCCACCGATCGCCGCATCCAAAGCACGCAACACCCCCGCCATCGATCCGTGCGCCACCAACGCCGTCCCCAGCAGCACCGTATTGATCCAATCCGGCGTAATGAATCGCAATTCCGCACTCCATCCCCCCTTCACAGCGCCCAAAATTGCCCCTCCCCAACAAGCGACCCCAAGCAACCCTGCCAACATTCGACTGCGATCCAAGCGCTCCCCAAATCCCACTGCAGGCGACACGGGCTTCTCCGAATTGGTTCCCCCACCGGCCTCTGGCCATGGCACCGCCTCCAGATCGCTTTGGCGTCCCAACCACACAAATACCAGCGCAGTCGCCACCGCCACCGCGAAGGTGATCGGCCAACTCCAACCCGCAAAAAGCGTATCCCGCAATCCAATGGAATCAGGCAAGCCCGACAAGTGCGGAGCCAATTCCGCCAAATGCCCCGGTTCCGCCACCTTCAACGGCGCTGAACCGCTCAGCCCACCATGCCAAACCAATAACCCGGTGTAGCCAGCCGCTCCCAGCACCCCGGGATGCGCCGTTCGCCCCTCCGGATTCCGACGCATCCAATCCAACGCTCCCCGCACCAAAATGGCTCCTCCCACCAAACCCAATCCCCAGTTCAACCATCCCAACGACATGGCAACGAGTGCAATTTTGGCAGGTGCAAGGCGTGGTCGGTTCATGACCCAAATCACCGCTCGATCCAGCGCATTCAACATCGGGGGAGCAAGCGCCAACACGTGTCCCAACACCAGCATGAACATCGCCTGAAATCCAAAGCGCAACAGCCCGGGATTCCACAACCCATTCACCCACGACGTGGCACTCTGCTCCCACCCCACAGCGCGCACGGCCATCCCGCCCGCCAAAACAGAAAGCAGCACCGCAATCGACAGCGGGCTGGGCATCCACCGCTGAAAAAACCGGGCGTATGCGTTCAACAAGGTTGTCAACATGTGGTGAATTTACGCGTTAAGGCCCGCGGGTGCCGCAAATCGGCTCGCGTTCCGTCATGAACCGACCTGCTGGTGTCGTATTTTTCGAAGCCATGGCGCGCATCCTGCTCCTCACCCCACCGTTCACTCAGTTGAACACGCCGTACCCGGCAACGGCCTACTTGAAAGGGTACTTGAACGGACTTGGCGTGGAGGCCGCGCAAGCGGATTTGGGCATCGAAGTGGTGGATGCCATGTTGTGTGCATCCGGAGTTCGCGCCATGTTCGATGCGGCTTCTCCGCACCCTTTGCTAGACGAGCGGATCCTGTATGAGCGAGCCATCGATCCGGTGATGCGGTTTTTGCGCGGGGAGGACCCGACGTTGGCCAGGCAACTCGCCCAGCCGGGCTTCCTTCCCGTTGCCTTGGATGAGGTGGCGCAAGGGGATTTGGAGTGGGCGTTTGGGACGATGGGAATTCACGACCGGGCGAAGCATTTGAGCACGCGGTTCCTGGAGCAGCTGTCTCGGTTCGTGGTGGAGGCGGTTGATGCGGATTTTGGGTTCACGCGCTACGCGGAGCAGCTGGGGCGTTGTGCCTACACTTTCGATGCACTCGCGGAGCGATTGGCGGAGCCCCCCTCGTATGTGGATGGGGTGATGCTGCCCTTGTTGAAGCGGCTCATGGAGGAGCACCGGCCCGAATGGGTGGGGCTCAGCGTCCCGTTCCCGGGAAATTTGCTCGGTGGATTGCGCATCGGGCAGTGGCTGAAGGCCCATCATCCGGAAGTCCGGGTCGTGCTTGGCGGCGGGTTTGCCAACACCGAATTGCGGAGTGTGCGCGACCCGCGGTTGTTCGATTTCGTCGACTTCGTGACGCTCGACGACGGGGAAACTCCCCTGCGGCAGCTGCTTGATGGCGGGCCGTACCGAAGAACGTTCAGGCGGGTCGGTGGCGAAGTGCGTTTTGAGGACACGCCGTCGCTGCCGGACATCAAACTCGCCGAAGCGGGCACGCCGGACTACACGGGGCTTCGGCTGGGCTTGTATTTGGATGCCATCGAGCAAACGAATCCGATGCACACGCTGTGGTCCGATGGGCGATGGAACAAGATGACGCTCGCGCACGGGTGTTACTGGGCGCGTTGCACGTTCTGCGATGTGTCGCTGGACTACATCGCGGTGTACGAGCCCGTGGCTGCGCGGCAGTTGGTGGACCGCATCGAGGAGCTGGTCGCTGCCACAGGCCAAACCGGATTTCACTTCGTCGACGAGGCCGCTCCCCCTTCCCTCCTGCGCGCCCTCGCCCTGGAACTCCTCAAGCGCGGGGTGGTCATTACTTGGTGGACCAACATCCGGTTCGAAGAGCGGTTCACGGCAGACCTGTGCAAGTTGCTCCGCGCTTCGGGCTGCGTGGCGGTGGCCGGGGGGCTCGAAGTCGCCTCCGACCGGCTGCTGGCCCTGATCGACAAGGGGGTCACCGTGGACCAGGTAGCACGGGTGGCCCGCCATTTCACCGACGCGGGGGTGCTCGTTCACGCCTACCTCATGTACGGCTTTCCGACCCAAACCGCACAAGAGACGGTGGACAGCCTTGAGCGCGTCCGGCAATTGTTCGAAGCGGGCGTAATCCATTCAGGCTTTTGGCACCGTTTTGCCCTGACGGCGCACAGCCCCGTCGGAAAGGATCCCGAGCGATTCGGCATCGAAGTGGAATGGCCCAATGCTCCCTTTGCATTGAACGACCTGCCTTTCACAGACCCGACCGGCACCGATCACGAAGCATTCGGCGACGGCCTGCGCATCTCCCTGTACAATTGGATGCGCGGAGAGGGCCTCGACCTGCCCCTCCGTCGGTGGTTCGAGTTCCCGACTCCCAAACCCAAAGTTCCCAAGAATTGGGCGCAACACCTCGTCAATTCACCGCCTCCGCCCCCGTCACCACATGGACGGGTGGCTTACTTGGGCGCGCCTCCCGTCCTGCCTTCAGGATTGCTGATTGCGCATGGCGTTGGTGCGGCCGTTGATTGGCCCATGAACGAAGGCGATGCTGCTCTTTGGAGCGAACGATTGAACGGCTTGCGACCAGGGGGCGCGGCCATGAAGTGGCAGGAAGCCACCGAGTCGGGTTGGGCCCACTCTGAATTCACAACCAACCTGAGAACTTCAGGCCTCTTGCTTGTGGTCTAACTCGACGCCTCCACCTCATACGAATCCCAAGGAACGGCCCGTTCCGAATGCATGAACGCCCTCCTCATGCTCCTCCTGCTGCTCACCAAACTGAGCACCACCGATCAACAACGCGCATTGGCCATCCACAACGAAGCCCGGGAAGCCGTTGGAGTCCCGCCCCTTTCTTGGTCAAATCAACTCGCAGCAGATGCTCAAGCCTATGCAGAAACGTTAGCCCGCACCCGATCGTTTCACCACGCCAAATGCAACGACGGAGAAAACCTGTACTGGTACTCCGCATCCACCGCCACCCCGGGCGAGGACGCCAGCCTGAGTTGGCTCGAAGAACGTGCAGACTACCGCCATGGGCGCGGTTGGCACCGCAACTTCTCAGAAGTTGGACATTACACCCAAATGATTTGGAAGGATACGGAGCAGGTCGGAATCGGAACAGCTGTGGCATCGGATGGATCGACCTACGTCGTTGCACGCTACCACCCCGCGGGCAACTACACGAATCAACTGCCCTACTAACCAAAATTCACGGCAAAAAAAGAGGGTCCCTGTTAGGGGACCCTCAAGAGTGGCGTCGACATACTCTCCCGCCGTAGCAGTACCATCTGCGCTGGTGGGCTTAACTTCTCTGTTCGGAATGGGAAGAGGTGGACCTCACCGCAATAGACACCAAAATTGGATGTTGGACAGGGACTCCGGCCTTTGCCGGTCTGTTCCAACAAATGGGAACATACTGGTAGAAAAATCTGCACTTATAAGCTTTCGGGTAATTAGTACCGCTCGGCTTTGACATCGCTGCCTTTACACCTGCGGCCTATCAACGTTGTCGTCTCCAACGACCCTCAACAAGACCTCATCTTGTGGTGAGTTTCGCACTTAGATGCTTTCAGTGCTTATCTCATCCATACGTAGCTACTCTGCGCTGCAGCTGGCGCCACAACAGATACACCAGAGGTATGTCCATCCCGGTCCTCTCGTACTAGGGACGGGTCCACTCAAGTCTTGAACGCCCACAACAGATAGAGACCGAACTGTCTCACGACGTTCTGAACCCAGCTCGCGTGCCACTTTAATGGGCGAACAGCCCAACCCTTGGGACCTTCTCCAGCCCCAGGATGTGACGAGCCGACATCGAGGTGC
>JAUICJ010000004.1 GCA_030427925.1 Bacteroidia bacterium
CCTGAGAAGCCTTGGTCCCAGTCGAAGCTGTCATCGCCTGCGAAGGCCACGGCTGCGTAGTTGATTTCGACCGTGCCACCGAAGAACTCGATGCCGTCGTCTTCGTTGGCAACGACTTCGATGTGGTGGATGGTGGTACCCGCGCCGACGCCACCGAGGGTGAGGCCGTTGATTTCATTGGCAGCGGAGAGGGTGGTACCGCCGTGGCGGATGCTCACGTAGTTGAGGACGCCGGAGTTGTCGTTGGCGTTCGATCCACCGTATGCAGCGCGGTCGTTGTCGGCGGGGATGCCTTCGATTTGGCCTTCACCCGTGGGCAAGTTGGTCGGAGCATCACCGAGGATGATGACGCCTCCCCACTGGCCGGAGAGGTCGTAGGCGACGGAGCCGTCGAGGGGGTCGGCTTGGTGCGTGAAGGTGATGGGGCAGTCCGCCGTTCCTTCAGCGAAGATCTGACCGCCGCGAGCGACGATGAGGGCTGCTGCGTCAGCACCGGCACCGGCCATGCCCTTGATGACGGTTCCGGGTTCGATGGTGAGGGCTTGTCCGTCGTTGACGAAGACGTAGCCGTCGAGCAAGTACGTGTTGTTGCAGGTCCAGGTCGTGGTGCCGGTACCTTGTCCAGCGTCGGAGATGATGACTTCCGTGCGATCGGCCAAATCCGGGCAGTCGCAACCGGTGTTGCCACCCGTGTTGCCTTCGCCCTCGTTGACCAAGCCCGTGTCCGCCGCACCGCTTTCGTCGAGGTACGACCATCCGCCGAGCCAGTTCTCACCGTCGGCGTCGAATGCGCCCATGTAGGCGAACGCACCGTTGGCGTCCACGTTGGCGGTCGGTACCGGGTTGAACGGGTTAGTGAACGCCGTTCCAGCCGCGTTGGTGGCCCAGTCGTTGTCGATTCCGACGTTGGCGAGGCTCATGTTGTTGGCAGCCGCGTAGCTGTCGAGTTGGGCATCACCGTCTGCCACGGCCACGCCGTCGTAGTCGATGAGTTCGTTGACGTCCTGCATGCGGAAGTTCTCGAGGGTGAGGTCGCCTGCGGCCCACTTGTCGAACGCGTCGGATGGGTTTTGGACGTCCTCGATTTCGATGCCTTCACCGAAGCCGACGATGAGCACGTTGGAGACGTGTCCACCAGTACCGGCGCGGAAAAGGAGGCCCTGCTTGTTGGCCGAAGAGCCTTGGCCCATGATGGTCCAGTTGGTGACGGTCGGGATGGCGAAAGGCTGTCCGTTCGTCGTAACGTTGGGGCTGTCGTCGCCGTCGAGCTCACCCCCGCGGTCGCCGAGGCCGGGCTTGTTGATGGAGAACCAGTGGTGACCGCCGCCCGAGAAGCCTTGGTCCCAGTCGAAGCTGTCATCGCCTGCGAAGGCCACGGCTGCGTAGTTGATTTCGACCGTGCCACCGAAGAACTCGATGCCGTCGTCTTCGTTGGCAACGACTTCGATGTGGTGGATGGTGGTACCCGCGCCGACGCCACCGAGGGTGAGGCCGTTGATTTCATTGGCAGCGGAGAGGGTGGTACCGCCGTGGCGGATGCTCACGTAGTTGAGGACGCCGGAGTTGTCGTTGGCGTTCGATCCACCGTATGCAGCGCGGTCGTTGTCGGCGGGGATGCCTTCGATTTGGCCTTCACCCGTGGGCAAGTTGGTCGGAGCATCACCGAGGATGATGACGCCTCCCCACTGGCCGGAGAGGTCGTAGGCGACGGAGCCGTCGAGGGGGTCGGCTTGGTGCGTGAAGGTGATGGGGCAGTCCGCCGTTCCTTCAGCGAAGATCTGACCGCCGCGAGCGACGATGAGGGCTGCTGCGTCAGCACCGGCACCGGCCATGCCCTTGATGACGGTTCCGGGTTCGATGGTGAGGGCTTGTCCGTCGTTGACGAAGACGTAGCCGTCGAGCAAGTACGTGTTGTTGCAGGTCCAGGTCGTGGTGCCTGTTCCGTCACCGATGTCGGAGACGATGACCTCGGTGCGGTTTGCGAGATCCGGGCAGCCGCATTGAGCGGAAACGGCCTGGAAAGCGCCCAACAGCAACGCAGAAGCGGCAATCAGAAGGTGTTTCATGGTGTTGATTTTGGGATAAAGGAATTTCATCGTCAAAATTCACTGCTTCATCAGCTTCCAGCGTCAACCTCACGCGATGTTCAGGTAACCCCGAAGTCACCATTTCACACCGAGAATGCAATCGGAATGAGAATTCCAATCGACCCCCATGAGGAGGAAATTTTACCGAACCGTTAACAAAAAAAGCGGGTGACCCGAAGGCCACCCGCTCCAACCAAACAATCCAAATCGGTTACTGAATCACCAATCGTTGAGTCGACGTTTCTGCGCCGTCCAGCGTTTGGAGCGTCAAGAAATACAGGCCCCCTGGGAGGTGACCGATGTCCAAACGGTTCATGCCTTGCACCATGGTCAACTCGGCGACCACCCGGCCCAACTCGTCCCGCAACACCGCTTGGCGGAACGCCGTTGCGACTTGCTCAACGTTCAAGAAATCCGAAGCAGGGTTGGGGTAGATGCGGGCTTGAGCGCCCTCAATGCCTTCGATGCCCACGTTTAAGATGGTCCAAGTCATGGAGTTCGTGCAGCCCGTGGAATCGGTCTCCGTCAACAGGATGCTTCCGCCGTTGAAGGGGTCTGACCAGGTGATTTCGAAGGAACCCATCGTGGTCGATGACGCCGATCCGCTTTCGACAGTCCACGCGAGGTCGCCCAACACCGGCTCGTACGCATACGCTTCCACCGCACCCGGCTGGACTTCGAGCGAACCGGTCAAGGTCCCGTTCGCCAACACGTAGCAGCTGCCGTCATCGTCCGTTGCCAACTCATCGAAGTTGCAAGCCGCTTCGTTCGTGCAACCGTACCACGTGCACGAGGCGTCGAACAGGCCGACTTGGTGTGCGAAGCTCCAGGGCAAGTCGAGCCAGTTCGTTCCGCAGGGTTCGAACGCTCCTTTGTAGTCCGCAGCGACGAACCAAGGACCGTTGGGCAAGGCATCCGCGCCCACCGCAACGTCCATCACCGGGTTCACCATCATCGCGTCGGCCACAAACGTGCCCGACGCGTCAAACGCGAAGGTGTAGTCGATTCCTGCCTCCATGATGGTCAAGTCGTTCGCGGCGGCGTAGGCGTCCATCGTGGTTTGGCCATCCGCTTCAGAACCATCGTAGAAGAACAGCGTGTTCACGTCCATGAAGCCGATGTGGCTGAAGCCCAAATCGCCGTTCACAAAGTGATCGTAAGCGTCCAACGGCGACTGCAAATCCTCCAACTCGATGCCGCGGTTGAAACCGGTGATGAGCGAGTTGTGCAAGTCACCCGCAGAGCCCGCGCGGAACAAGGTGCCCGTCGTGCCGGCGTTGGAACCGCGGCCGATGAAGGTCACGTTGTAGAGCGTCGGGTCGGCATAGGGCAGGCCATCGGGCGTGACGTTGGGGTTGTCGTCCCCATCGAATTCGCCGGCGCGGTCGCCCGCTTCGGGATGCTGCACCGCGAACAAGAATTGGCCGTTTCCGGACCATCCTTGATCGTAATCGAACGAGTCATCGCCGGCGAAGAGCACCGCGATGTGGCTGATGTTGACCGTGCCGCCGAACAATTCGATGCCGTCATCCTCGTTGGAGACGATTTCAATGTGGTCGATGACGGTGCCGCTGCCGACCGAAGCAAGGGTCAGGCCGTTGATTTCGTTTGCTGCTGCCAGTTGGGTTCCACCGTGGCGGATGCTCACGTAGCGCAGGACGCCGCTGTTGTCCTCGGCGTTGGTGCCGCCGTAGGCGCTCTGGGCGTTGTCGGAAGGGATGCCTTCAACTTGGCCTTCGCCCGTGGCCAAATTGTTGGGCGCGCTTCCGCACACAATCAAGCCGCCCCATTGGCCGCTCGTGCCGAAGCTCACGCTGCCGTCGAGCGGGTCCGCCTCAAAGGTGAAGGTGATGGGGCACGTCTCCGTACCTTCTGCCATGATCTGCGCACCGCGCGTCACGATGAGCGCCGCAGCATCTGCACCTGAACCTTCCATGCCCTTGACGATGGTGCCCGGCTCGATGGTGAGGGTTTGGCCCTCGCTCACGAACACGAACCCATCGAGGAGGTACGTCTTGTCGCAGGTCCACGTTGTCGTGCCGGTGCCTGAACCGTTGTCGGTGATGACGATTTCCTCACGTGCTCCCACGGGGGGGCAATCGCAAAGCAACGGCTCTTGGAATTCCGGAACCAGCGCGCCGGACTCGTCCAAGTAGCTCCAGCCCGCGAGCCAGTTTCCGTTGACGGCATCGAACGGGTCGAATGCCCCCATGTACCCGAATTGGCTGAACACCGATGCGTTGCTGTTGGGAACCGGATTGAACGGATCCGTGAACTCCGTGCCCGTGGCGTTCGTGCTCCACGTGTTGTCGATGCCCGTATCGAGTGCCCCGATGTTGTTGCTTTCAGCGTATTGGTCCAAACCGCTGTCTCCACCGGGATCCATGACCCCGTCGTAATCGATGACCTCGTTGACGTCGTCCATCCCGATGTTCACCAAAGTCAAATCGCCATTCACCCACATGTCAAACGCATCGAAAGGTGCCTGCAGGTCCTCCAATTCGATGCCTTCACCAAATCCGACCATCAACACTTCCGAAACGTGTCCACCGGTTCCGGCGCGGAAAAGCAGGCCTTGCTTGTTCGCTGCCGATCCTTGACCCATCAACGTGATGTTCGAAACGGTGGGAATGGCCATCGGCATCCCATCGGGCGTGACGTCCGGGCTGTCGTCGCCATCGAGTTCACCGCCCCGGTCGCCCAATCCCGGCTCGTTGATGGCGAACCAGTGGTGCCCTCCTCCAGAGAAGCCTTGGTCCCAATCGAAGCTGTCGTCGCCCACGAAGGCCACGGCGGCGTAGTTCACGTGAACCGTACCACCGAAAAACTCGATGCCGTCGTCTTCATTCGCCAACACTTCGATGTGGTCGATGGTCGTTCCCGATCCCACACCGGCCAAGGTCAACCCGTTGATTTCATTCGCAGCGCCGAGCTGCGTACCGCCGTGGCGGATGCTCACGTAGCGGATGATGCCGCTGTTGTCCTCGGGGTTGTTGCCTCCATAGCTGGAGCGGTCATTTTCCGAAGGAATGCCTTCCGCTTGGCCTTCGCCGAGGGCCAAATTGATGGGGGCATCGCCCAACACCAAGACCCCGCCCCATTGGCCGCGTTCGTTGAATGCAACCGATCCATCCAACGGGTCGGCTTCGTGCGTGAACACGATGGGACAATCCGCCGTGCCTTCGGCGAAGAGTTGACCACCGCGGGCCACGATCATGGCCGCTGCATCGGCACCGCTTCCACTCATGCCCTTCACGACGGTTCCCGGTTCGATGGTCAACGCTTGACCGTCGTTCACGAAGACGTAACCGTCCAGCAGGTAAATGTTGTCACAGGTCCAAGTCGTGGACCCCGTGCCCGCGCCCTCGTCGGTGACGACGATGGGGGTGCGTTCTGAAATCGGCGGGCAATCACACGATTGGGCTGCAGCGTGCAGTCCACCGGCCAACAGGCCGGCAATGAACAAAGGAAACTGTTTCATCGAATGAGGTTTGATGCGGCAAAGTTCAATCGACCTGAAGGAAGGTCGATGGTTTGGCTTGTGAACGCTTCTTCGCGATTGCGTTAAGCGAACGTTAGCGGAGGTTTATGCCAAAGGAACAGCTGCCACCAAAGCCGCCAATCCCCCCGCCAAAGTCAGTTTGAGCCAAGCAGAAACCCGGTCCTCCCTTCCGCGGCGCAGTTCTCGCCAACCCGCTGCGAACGGCAGCCAGAACAGCAGCGTGGCCGAGGCTCCGAATTCGATTTGGCTCCACCACCAACCGCTGGCCAAGACAAGCCAAATTGCGGAAACGGCGAACAGCCCATTCAACGCGCGCAACGTCCGCTCGCGTCCCCACCGAATCGGCAGGGTGTCGTACCCCCACTGTGCATCCCCCTCAGCGTCTTGCAAGTCCTTCGTCACTTCGCGAACCAAGGTGAGCCAACCCGAAATGAACGCGAAGCCGATCAACACCACCCAGGCCTGCTCCTCCCGCACTTCCAACACGGCGCCCGTCCACAGAGGCAACTGACCCACAGCCAGGGCAATCAGCACATTGCCTCGAAGGAAATGCCGCTTGAACCACGGGCTGTAAGCGGCCAGAGCTCCCCCCAGCACCGTGGTCCAAAGCAACGGCCAACCGACCTGCATCTTCCAAGATCCCCAGCCCGCAGCGCACAAGGCAAGCACGGTGAGTGCGCCGTGTTCCGCCAGGGCGACGCGCCGTTTCAAGACGCGGCCCACCAGGGCGCGACGCGGCTTGTTCACGCGATCTTCCCGCTGATCGAAATAGTCGTTGATTACGTTGCCCGCCGCCGCCATCGACACCATGACGACCACCGCCCAAAGGTGGTCCTGCAACGCGGTGCCGACGACTTTCCACGCGAACACGGCCATGGACGCGGCGATCATCACCAAGTTCCAAGGCCGCATGATGCGCAGGCCGGCGACCCAAGCCTGCCGCGTGACGGGAGCCTTTCGGTGCTCAGGCATGGCTGCTCTCGACCAAATCCCGGGTCAGCTGTCCGTTGGTCTTGCGCATGCGGTGCACGGCATAGGAAAAGTGGGGGTGTATGGCGTGACCGCCCACCGAACCATCGGCTCCCAGCGCGATGTAGCCCACCTGCATGTTTTTGGAATCCATCCGCTCCATGATGCGGCCGATGGCTTCCACCGAGGCTCCTTGCGGATTCATCCCTCCCCGCATGAGTTCCACCACCAAAAATGAGCCGAGGGTGCGCATCACCGCTTCCCCCAAACCCGTTGCCGCAGCGGCCCCCACTTCACCATCCACGTAAAGGCCCGCTCCGATGATGGGACTGTCGCCTACGCGCCCATGCATCTTATAGGCCAGCCCACTCGTCGTGCACGCCCCGGCCAGCCGGCCTTCTCCGTCCAGCGCCAACAAGCTGATCGTGTCGTGGTTCTCGATGTTGATGACCGGCGCGTATTCAGCGGTTTCCCGCCACTTCTTGTAAGCCTCCTCGGATTCCGGCGTCAACAAGTTGACCCGGGGCATGCCGAGTTCTTCTGCATACTGTTCAGCTCCTTCACCGGCGAGCATCACGTGGGGTGTGTCTTCCATCACCCGGCGAGCCAAGCTGATGGGGTGTTCGATGCCGGTAACGAAGCACACGCTGCCGGCATTCAACGTGTGGTCCATGATGCAGGCATCCAGGGTGACGTAACCGTCGCGATCGGGCAAGCCACCGAGTCCCACGCTCTGTCCGGAAGCGTCGGACTCCACGAGGCGTGCACCGGCTTCCACCATGTCGAGCGCTGAGCCGCCTTGTCCACCCACGACCATGCCCGCGTCGTTGGCTGGCATGCCGTGGTTCCACGTTGAAACCATCACCAAATCGGACTGGCCGTAAACCGGGGAGGGCAGGGGCGGTTGGGCAGCCCACGCGTGCTTCCAGCGTTCCTGCGCGGCCACACCGAGTCCCAAGCCCGATGCCAAGGTGCCCACGTGCTTGATGAATTTGCGTCTCGTGCTCATGGAGGCAATTTCGCGATTTTTCGATGAACGACGTGCGAAACCGGCGCGAAAAAAAGCCGCCTCCCTCATCGGAGGAAGGCGGCTCAATTGATGGGCCAACAAATGGCTTATTTCACTTCTTCAAAGTCCACATCGGTGACTTCGGCGTCGCTCGCATTGGTGGCTCCAGCTTCTGCATTGGCTCCACCTTCTGCGCCCTGGGCGTACATCTCTTGGCTCGCGGCTTGGAAGGCACTGTTCAAGGCTTCCATGCCCGACTTGCAGGCTTCCACATCTTGCTCGCCGTGCGCCTTTTTCAAGGCCTCGAGCGCCGAGTCGATGGGGGCGCGCTTGTCCGCTGGGATCTTGTCGCCGAACTCGCCCAACTGCTTTTCCACTTGGAAGATCAAACCGTCGGCTTGGTTCAAGGTGTCAACGCGCTCGCGTTCTGCTTGGTCGGCTTCTGCGTTGGCTTCGGCCTCGGCCTTCATGCGCTTGATCTCGTCCTCGGTCAAGCTGCTGTTGGCTTCGATCTTGATCTTCTGCTCCTTGCCCGTCGCCTTGTCCTTCGCCGACACCTGGATGATGCCGTTGGCATCGATGTCAAAGGTCACTTCGATCTGGGGCACACCGCGCGGGGCAGGGGGGATGTCGGACAATTGGAAGTTCCCGATTTCCTTGTTGTCCTTCGCCATGGGGCGCTCACCTTGGAGGACCTTGATGTCCACGCTTGGTTGGTTGTCGCTGGCCGTGGAGAAGGTTTCGGACTTTTTCGTGGGGATGGTGGTGTTCGCTTCGATGAGTTTCGTCATCACGCCGCCCATGGTTTCGATGCCCAAAGACAACGGCGTCACATCCAACAACAGGACGTCCTTCACCTCTCCGGTCAAGACCCCGCCTTGGATGGCCGCACCAATGGCCACGACTTCGTCGGGGTTCACGCCCTTCGATGGCTCTTTGCCAAAGAACGCCTTGACGGCATCCTGGACTGCAGGAATGCGGGTGGATCCTCCGACCAAGATGACTTCGTCGATGTCGGATTTGTCCAAGCCAGCGGCCTTCAAGGCAGAGGCACACGGCTCGATGGTGCGCTTCACCAACGCGTCGGCGAGTTGCTCGAATTTCGCACGGCTCAACGAGCGGACCAAGTGCTTCGGAACGCCGTCGACGGGCATGATGTACGGCAGGTTGATTTCGGTTGAGGTGGTGCTGGAGAGCTCGATTTTGGCTTTCTCAGCAGCTTCCTTCAAACGCTGCAAGGCCATCGGGTCCTTCGACAAGTCGATGCCGCCGTTCTCGGACTTGAACTCGTTCACCAACCAATCGATGATGAGCTGGTCGAAGTCGTCACCTCCCAAGTGCGTGTCGCCGTCCGTGGACAACACTTCGAAGACGCCGTCACCGAGTTCGAGGATGCTCACGTCGTGTGTTCCTCCACCGAGGTCGAAGACCACGATTTTTTGGTCCGTGGCTTTCTTGTCGAGGCCGTAAGCGAGGGCCGCAGCCGTGGGCTCGTTGATGATGCGCTTCACTTCGAGGCCTGCGATTTCACCGGCTTCTTTCGTTGCTTTCCGCTGGTCGTCGTTGAAGTACGCGGGCACGGTGATGACCGCTGCCGTGACCTCTTGGCCCAAGTAGTCTTCGGCGGTCTTCTTCATTTTCTGAAGGACCATCGCGCTGATTTCTTGCGGGGTGTACAGCCGGCCGTCGATGTCCACGCGGGGCGTGTTGTTGTCGCCCTTGACCACGCTGTAAGGCACCCGGCCCACCTCGTTGCTCACCTCGTCGAACGAGGAGCCCATGAACCGCTTGATCGAGTAAACGGTTTTGCTGGGGTTCGTGATGGCTTGGCGCTTGGCCGGTTCGCCCACTTTGCGCTCGCCGCCGTCGGCGAATCCGATGATGGAAGGCGTGGTGCGCTTGCCTTCCGCGTTGGTAATGACGACGGGTTCGTTGCCTTCCATTACGGCTACGCAGCTGTTCGTCGTTCCGAGGTCGATTCCGATGATCTTGCTCATGATATGGGGTTGTGTCGTTTACGTGTTTGCCGGGCTTTTGCTCCGGATTCGCGGCCCCTTGTTCAAGCATTGTGCCTTTCGGGCCAAACCTGACACCGACTGACAAATCCGCGTCCTCCACCCCGGACCGCAGGCCGGAGTGTGCCACGATGTCAGGTTTTACGTGACAGCGCCTGGGCAATGTCGCTCCGAAGGGCGCGCAAGTCCTGCACCGCGTGGAGCATGCGGCTGCCATACCAACTGAAGGCCTCGCCGTTGACGAGCAACGCGGTTTGGCCCGCTTCACGAAGCGCCTTCGCATGCGCCTCACGGAACGGATACGGCTCGCTCGACAACAGCACGACCGCTGCGCCGCCCCAATGCGTGACCTCCGGATACCGCTGTTCGTCCGCAAATGCATTCGCCACCCCCCACCACCTCAAGACGTCGTGGATGTACGTGTCGCCGCCCGCCACCATCCACGGCTCGCGCCAAATCGCATACGCAGCCGTCCATTCCGCCGTCCGCGGCTGCCCCCACGCCGCTTGAATCCGCGACACCCAATCCCGCCCGTGAGCCGCCCGCCCCACCGCTTCCGCAATGCGCAGCATGTCCTTCCAAGCCCCTTCAACCGTCGACGCGTCCGTCACCAACACCGGCAAGTCCAGCGCCTCCACCTGAGCCTTCACGTTCTCCTCACGGCAGGCGATGACCAAATCCGGCTTCAGCGCGTGCACCCGCGAAACGTCCACTTGCTTCGTTCCCCCCACGCGCGCCACCCGCCGATGCAGCCCCTCAGGATGAACGCAAAACTTCGTCACCCCAACGGGCTCCACGCCGAGGTCCACCAGCCATTCGGACCAACTTGGAACCAAACTCACAATTCGCATGCAACGCAAGGTACAACGGGCCGGGCGTCCTAACTTTCCCCCATGATTCGTTGGCTCCTCCTCATGGGATCGCTGTGGACGGCCTGTGCCGCATCGGCTCAGGTGCGGGTGGGCGTGGTGTTGAGTGGCGGGGGCGCGAAGGGGGCGGCGCACGTGGGGTTCCTCCAGGCGTTGGAAGAGCTGGGCATTCCGGTGGATGCGGTCACCGGCGCGAGCATGGGGGCGTTGGTGGGGGCCTATTACGCGGCGGGCTATTCGCCGGCGGAGATGGATTCGTTGCTCCAAACCGAGGCCTTCCAACACCGCGCCAATGGCACCCTTCCGATTTCGTTTGGCTTCAAGCGGCAAGATCCGGACCCGAGCGTGGTAGAAGTGCGGCTTTCGAGCGCATCCGGGTGGACGCGCGATTACGTCATCGATGGGCTGCCCACGGATTGGGGGTTGATGCAGGATTTGGCGCCCGCTTCGGCGAAAGCGCAAGGGGATTTCGATGCCTTGTTCGTGCCGTTTCGCTGCGTGGCTTCGGACGTGCTGGCCAAATCCGATACGACGTTTTCCTCCGGCGACCTCGCCACCGCCACCCGCACCTCCATGACCTATCCGTTCTACTTGGAGCCGGTCGAGGTCGACGGGCGCCTCCTGTTCGATGGTGGCCTGTACAACAACTTCCCCAGCGACGTGCTCCTGGAGGCGTTTGCGCCGGAGATCATCATCGGGTGCAACGTGTCGTTTGGTGAGGTCAGCCTGAGCGCGCAAGACCCCGCCTCCCAAATCGAAGCGATGATCACCCGGCCCGCGAATCTGCAACTGCTGAGCAACTCCATGGTGATCATCAGTCCGGAAACGGGCATCGGAACCTTCGATTTTGACGAGGTGGAGCAGGCCGTGGAAGCGGGGTACCGGGCGACGATGGAACGGGCAGACGAGCTGCTCGATCTCGTGGCCGGAATCGGGATTTCCCCGGAAGAGGTGGCGCGTCGTCGAACGGCCTTCCGGGAGTCGGTGTTGCCGTTCGAAGTCGGGGACGTGCGGCTTACGGGCTTGAATCCAGGCCAAACCCAATATGCGTCCCGCCTCCTCCGGCGCGCCGCACCGGGAACCCGGTCCTCCGTGCTCGAACGCAGCTTGTACCTGCTCGTTTCGGACGAACACATCGCTTCTGCCCGCCCCGTGGCCACGTTCAATCCGAGTACGCAACGGTTCGACGTGTCGGTGGCGGCGCGTTCGGAGCGTGACCTTCGGTTCGAGGCGGGGGGCAGCCTGTCATCGAGTCCGGTGAGTTTTGGCCATGCAGGGCTTTCCGTTTCGCGCTTTGGTCGGGTGCCGCTGGCGGTCGAGGCGAGCAGCACGTTTGGGAATTTCTACAGCGCGTTTGCTGCGCACGCTCGCCTCGACTGGCACGGCGCATTGCCCTTCGCGATTCGCCCCGATTTCACACTGCATCGCTGGAATTTTGAGCGGAGTTTTGCAACGTTTTTCCAGGATGTGCGGCCGAGCTATTTGGTGCTCACGGAACAGGAGTTCGGACTTTCTGCCTTCACGCCAGTGGGGCCTCACGGGGTCTTGTGGATGCGTGGGGCCCACCTCGAAACGACCGACGATTTTTATCCGGAGTTCGAATTCAACCCGACCGACACCACCGACCGCATTCGTTGGACAGGGGTGGTGGGTGGTGCTGGCTATCGCCGGTCGACGATGCAGGAGAAGTCCATGAACCGTGCGGGGAATCGCTTCGAATTGAGCCTGCGCAGGTTTCGAGGCACCACGCAGGATTGGCTGCGGAATGAGGTGGGCCTTGCCCGGCGCGACACCTCCGTTTCGCAGGCGGCGTTTTACCGGTTGCACGGGCTGGTCGAGCAGTACACGGCCGCTCGCGAGGAGCGCATCAGCGTTGGGGTGCGGGGGGAATTCCTCTTTTCTGACGAGCAGCTTCGCCGAAGTTACATGGGGAGTGTGGTCCAAACCGCGCCCTTTGCTCCAACTCCCGGTTCCGACATTCGGATGCTCGAGCGCTTCCGCTCGTACAACTACGTGGCCGTCGGCGCCATTTCGGACGTGCGGTTGTTCGGGGTTTTCCGTTGGAGGACGGAGGTGCATTGGTACCGACCATTTGATCGGTTGCTGAGTACCGGGAAAGGGCCGGTGCTGGATGAGAGCGTTGGGCCGGGTTACTTGGTGGGAACGTGGCTGGTGGCGTCTACGCCGTTTGGCCTGATGACGATGGGCGTGGAACACCACCAAGGGGAGCGGGATCCTTGGCTGGTGGAATTCACGTTGGGGCATCGGGTTTTCAACCGATCGGCTCGGCGCTAAGCACCCGCTTTCGGGTCGTAACTTCGCGCCATGAAGTCGATTCGATTTGCCGTGGTCGGGATGGGCCACATCGGGAAGCGCCATGCGGAAATGGTGCAGCGTCAAGCGGGATGTGAGCTTGTGGCGGTGTCTGATGTTCGCACAGCTGCGGAGTGCGGCTATGAAGGCTCCGAGCCGTTCTACACGTCTTTGACCGAATTGCTCGAGCAACATGCCGGTGGATTGGATGTGCTGTGCGTCTGCACGCCCAACGGATTGCACGCTGCCCAAAGCCTCGAAGCCATCGAGTCGGGATTGCATGTTGTCATTGAGAAGCCGATGGCCTTGAACCGTCAGGACGGGGAGCAGGTGTTGCATGCGGCACTTGCCCGCGGGAAGCAGATTTTTTGCGTGATGCAGAATCGGTTTTCTCCGCCTTCGATTTGGTTGAAGAGCCTCTTGGATGCTGGGACGCTGGGGCGGATTTTCATGGTGGAAATTCAGTGCTTTTGGAACCGCGATGACCGCTATTATGGCAAGATTCCATGGAAAGGCACGCGCGAGTTGGACGGAGGCACGCTGTTCACCCAGTTTTCGCATTTTGTGGACATCATGTACTGGTTGTTTGGCGACATCCACCAAATCCAAAGCCGCTTTGCGGATTACACCCACGCGCACAACACGGCCTTTGAGGACAGCGGACTGATCACGTTCGACTTCGTTCGCGGCGGCATGGGCTGCTTCAATTTTTCCACCTCCGTTCATCACCAAAATTTCGAGTCGAGCCTGACCATCGTCGCCGAGAAGGGCACCGTAAAAGTGGGCGGTCAATACATGAACGAGGTGGAATACTGCGACATCGAAGGCTATGAAATGCCGGAACTGCCGCCCGCAAATCCGGCGAACGACTACGGTCACTACAAAGGTTCGGCGGCGAACCACGGGTACGTGTTCGAAAACGTCGTGGAAGCACTGAGTGGCGGCGGTCACATCGCCACGAATGCGCTCGAAGGCCTGAAGGTGGTGGACATCATCGAGCGCATGTACGCCGCGGGCAAGCGTCCCTTGAAACCGAATCCGGGAGCAGCGTGAAGCGACGTCGGATTGCCGTAGTGGTGCTCAACGATTTCACCCGGGATAACCGGGTGCTCAAGGTCGCTTCGACCCTAGCGGAGGCGGGGGCGGAGGTGGAGGTGGTGGCGTTGCCCGGCCGCGATTTGCCCGAGCGGGAGGAGCGCGAAGGGGGGTGGCGGGTTCGGCGACTTCGTTGGGGGATTTGGAAGTCGGATCGCATCAAGGGCGCACGGTTTGGTCGCTTGGCGTACTTCGCGTGGCAGGTGGTGGTGGGATACCGCAAGTGGGATGCGTGGCATTGCAACGATGCGGAGGCGTTTGCCTTGGGCGTTCTGGCCAAACGGCTAGCTCCGCGACTCGAACTCATTTACGACTGCCACGAGTTTGAGGCCGAGCGGAACGCGAAATCTCCGCGGTACCTGGCCGCGGTTGCGTGGCTGGAACGGCGGCACATCCACCGGGCGCATTCGGTCATCACGGTCAGCCCGTCCATCCGGCAAGCGTACCTCGACCGGTACGGTTCCGTGGGAGTGCCGGAAGTGCATTTGGTGCGCAACGTGCCGCACGCGGTGGATCGTCCCACACCGCCGGAACGGGACTTCCGCGCTCGGTTTGGCATTCCTCCCACGGAATTCATTGCCCTTTATCAAGGGGCGTTCACGTACAACCGTGGGCTGGAGAATGCATTGGAGGCGGCGGAGCGCTTGACGGGGCGTGGGGTGCACTTTGTGTTCATGGGGTACGGGCCGTTGGAGGGGCTCGTGGAGGAAGCAGCGAATCGGTTGGCGCACGTGCACCGGCACGAGGCGGTTGCTTACGATCGGGTTTTGGCCCACACCGCAGCGGCCGATGTGGGGCTCGTGAGCGTCAAACCCACGTGCCTCAGTTACCTGTATTGCCTCCCGAATAAGCTGTTCGAATACATCCAAGCCGGCCTTCCGGTGCTGACCAACGAATTGCCGGACTGCGTCCAACTCGTGCAGGAATTCGGAATCGGAGAAGTGGTTTCGGATGATTCGCCGCAAGGATGGGCGGACGCGCTGTTGACCATGCGCGAGTCCGGCAGGGACTACCGCGAAGGGTTGAAAGCAGCGAGCCTCCAACTGCGCTGGCAGAAGGAGGCTCCGTTGCTGTTGAAGGCCCACGGCCTGTGAGTGCGGTTACCCGCCGATGGATCGGCGAATGGCATTGAGTTCCCGGTCGTCGGGGAAAATCTCAGCCACCAAGTTCAGCCATTCCATGGCCCCCGCGCGGTCGCCTTCATCGGCGAGCATTTCAGAAGTGTAGCGGACGGCGTAATGGAGCAAGTCCCGCTGGACGTCCTCCAGTCCCTTGCCGCCGAATTCAGTCAGCAGGTTTTTCGCGGTTTCCCAGCTCTCCTCGGCGTCGCGTCGGGCCTTCGTTTTCCACAACACCGTGCCGTACATGATCCAAGCGCCGGCATCGCCCTCGTCGATGACGTAGAGGTACTTGTAATAGGATTTGGCACGGGTGAATTTCTCGTCATCCACGAACACCTCCGCCTCGTTCATCGTGGCGCGACGCAGTTCGTTGAAGTAGGCAACGTAATCCGCGAAGTATTCGTTATCGCGGTCCTTTTTCCGAAACTTCGAAGCGTACTTCAGCGCGTCCTTAAGGGCTCCGTCGTACTCGGCGACCAACTCAGCGTCGTCCGACTGGCTGATGCGGAAAAACGCCTCCGACATGAACGCATAGGGCAACGGCTCCTTGCTGGTTTTATCGTCTTCCGTGTAGCGAATGGCCTTGAACAAAACCTTCTCGTACTTTCCGTCCACCATCCACATCAAGAGCTCGTCGTAATCCTCTTGGGGAATCAGGGGTTTTTCTTCTTCGTCTTGGGCAAAGGATTGAAGGGGTAACGCCAACAAGCCTAACAGTGCAAAGAGCAGGGTCGTTTTCATGGCGAATAGGTTACAAATCATGTGCCGAAGATAGGAAGAGTGCATTGCTTTGCCTACGGATTGAGGCACGGGCTATTTTTGGACCATGAATTCGATGGGGAGCGCCGTAGCGAAGTGGTTTGATTCGTTGGGGTGGGAGCCCAATCCGTTCCAAAGGGAAGCGTGGAAGGCCTTTGCGGCTGGAGGCGACGGCTTGGTGCAGGCGCCGACCGGGATGGGCAAGACGTTCGCGGCATTGGGTGGGGTGGTGGATGAGGCGTGCCGGGAGGGCGGGAAGTCGAAGGGGCTGCAGGTGATTTGGATTGCTCCCATCCGCGCGTTGTCCAAGGAGATCGAAGCCAGTGCTCAGCGCATGTTGGAAGGGGTGGGACTGGATTGGCAAGTGGGCATTCGAACGGGGGACACCACCGCAGCGGAACGGGCGCGCCAGCGTCGTCGCTTGCCGGAGGTGCTCATCACCACGCCCGAGAGCCTGCATGTGCTCTTTTGCACCGCGGATCATGCCCAACACTTCGCATCGTGCCGCCTGTTGGTGGTGGACGAATGGCACGCGTTGTTGGGGTCGAAGCGCGGAGTCCAGGTGGAATTGGCGGCTGCGCACTTGCGTAAGTTGGCCCCTAAATTGCGCACGTGGGGGTTGACGGCGACCATCGGCAATTTGGAACAGGCCTTGGAGGTGCTGTGCCCGGCGGGCGGTGAGTTGGTCCAGTCCCATGCGGCCAAGCGGACGGAAATCGTCAGTTTGATGCCTCCCTCGTTCGAGCGGCTGGCGTGGGCCGGCTTCTTGGGGATTCCGCTGTTGGAGCAGGTGTTGAAGGTCGTGAAGGCGCACCGCACCACGCTGGTGTTCACGAATACGCGGTCGCAGTCCGAGATTTGGTACCATCGGTTGTTGGATGCGGATCCGGATTTGGCAGGCCAAATCGCGCTGCACCACGGCTCCATGGCCAAGGATGCGCGGATCTGGATCGAGGAAGCCATCGGCCGGGGCCTGTTGAAGGCGGTGGTGTGCACGAGTTCGCTCGACCTCGGGGTGGATTTCCCACCGGTGGAAGCAGTGGTCCAAATCGGCAGTCCCAAAGGCGTCGCCCGCTTCCTCCAACGCGCCGGACGCTCGGGCCACCAACCGGGCGGAATCAGCCGGATTCACTTCGTCCCCACCCACGGGCTGGAATTGCTCGAAGGGGCGGCGTTGCGAACGGCAGTTCATCGCGGGTGGGTGGAGTCCCGAACCCCTGTAATTCGGGCATTTGACGTGCTCGCTCAATGGGTGTGTACCCGGGCGCTCGGGGGCGGATTTGAGCCGGAGGAGGTGAAGGCCGAGGTGATGGCGACCCATGCGTTTCGCTCCGTCGATGAGGCGGAATGGCGGTCTTGCTTGGATTTCGTTCGATTCGGTGGTTCGGCGCTCGAGGCGTACGACGAATACCGCCGGGTGGAGGTGGTGAATGGGCGGTGGGTGATGCCCGACCGCCGGATGGCTCGTCGCCACAGGATGTCCATTGGAACCATCGTTTCGGATCCCATGGTGGCGGTGAAGCTCCGGCGGGCGGGGGTGGTGGGGCACGTGGAGGCGACGTTCATCGAGCGCATGAATGCGGGGGACGTGTTCTGGTTTGCGGGGCGGCAATTGGAGCTGGTTCGGCACAACGGAGCCGTGGCGGAAGTGAAGCCCGCAAAGCGGACGACCCAGCGGGTTCCGGTTTGGTCAGGAGGCCGGTTGCCTTTGTCCACCGAATTGGGGTTTGCCCTGCGGGAGGAGCTGGACTCGGTGGCTCGAGGCGAAGCGGCACATCCGGAATTGCTGCGGTTGGAGCCCTTGCTCTCGTTGCAGCGCGCCCGCTCCCACGTGCCGATGAAGCACGAGTTGCTCGTGGAGGAGTTCACTTCGGATGACGGGCACCACGTGTGCGTGTTTCCATTCGAAGGTCGGGCAGTGCACGAGGGGTTGGCCATGCTCGTCAGCCATCGCTTGGGACAAACCACCGCCCAAACCATCACCTTCGCCTGCAACGACTACGGATTCGAGTTGCTGTCGAACGAACCGTTGCGCATGAACGAAGCGGAAATGCGCCGATTGCTCACTTCGAAAGAGCTGGAGTCGGATGTTCTGGGGAGTTTGAATGCCAGTGATTTGGCCCGTCGTAGGTTCAAAGAAGTTGCGGTGATTTCAGGGCTGCAATTCCAGCCGCCACAGGGGGCAAGCGCGAAGCACCTTCGGACGCACAGCGGATTGCTGTTTGACGTGTTTTCGGACCACGACAGCAACCACGTGCTTTACCGACAAGCGTTGGAGGAAGTGCTGGCGGATCAGCTTCAAATCGCCTCGTTGCACCGAGCGCTCGACCGCATGAAGTCGGCGGAATGGGCGTGGTGCAGGCCGGAGCAAGTCACGCCTTTGGCCTTTCCCTTGATGGTGGATCGGATGCGCGAAACGATGAGTACGGAAGAATTGGAACTGCGCATCGAACGGATGGCGATTGCGCGCTAAATTCGTGGCATGCAGAAATTGAAGTCCGGGCGACTCTTCGGTGCGGCCTGCTTGCGCGCGCTCGCGTTGGTGTTTGTTTTCGCTTCGGGGGCGACCTCGGTGTGGAGCCAAGGAACATTGAAGGGATTCCTCCGAAGCGAGGCGAGTGGGGAGCCGATTTTGTTCACGAGCGTTTCCCTTGAAGGGACGCCGTACGGGGTGACCACGGATGTGGGGGGATTTTACAGCTTGAGCAAGGTGCCTGCGGGCACTTACACGTTGGTGGTGTCAAGCTTGGAGTTCGAAGGAGTTAGGGAAGAAGTGGTGATCAAGGACGGGGGCATTTTGACGCGGAATTTCCTCTTGAGCCCGAAGGTCATCGAGTTGGGCAGTGCCGAGGTGAGTGCGGAGCGGCAAGAGCAATTGACGAACGTGAACATGAGCATCGAGACCATCCGGCCAGCTGATTTGCGCCGGGTGCCGAGTTTTGGGGGTTCGCCGGATTTGGTCCAAGCCTTGCAGGTGCTCCCGGGGTTCGTCTCAACGGGCGACCAAGGGGGGCAATTGTACATCCGCGGTGGATCGCCCATCCAAAACATGGTCTTGCTCGACGGCATGATCATCTACAACGCCTTCCACAGCATCGGTTTGTTCAGCGTGTTCGATTCGGACTTGATTTCCAATGCGGACATTTATACGGGCGGGTTTTCGGCTCGGTTCGGTGGTCGGATTTCGTCGGTCATGGACATCAAGACCCGCGACGGAAACAAGCAGCAATTGGCGGGACGCGTGGGGGCCAGTCCGTTTGGCGCACGCTTGTTGCTCGAAGGGCCGTTGAAAAAGTTGGACGAAAGCGGAAGCGGCATTTCGTTCGTGCTGTCCTTGAAAAACTCGTACCTCGAACAAACGTCGAAGGTCCTTTACGACTACGTCAACCGCGATGGACAGGGGTTGCCATTCAACTTCACGGACGCCTATGGCAAAATTTCGTTCGGCGGTTCGACGGGGTCGAAGCTGAGCTTGTTTGGCTTCCGGTTCGCTGACCGCGTGAGCTACCAAGCGCTGTCGAACCTCAGCTGGGTGAATGCCGGCGGAGGCGGAAACTTCACGGTGGTGCCTCCGGGTTCCGCCATCCTGATGACCGGTCACTTCGCCACCAGCGTGTACAACATCCGATTGGAAGAGGAGACCTTGCCCGACCGGTATTCCAAGGTGAACGGCTTCAACTTTGGATTGGATTTCAAATACGTTTTGGGGGAAGACGACGTGAAGTACGGGTTGGAAGTGGTGGGCATGGAGACGGATTTTCGGACGTTCAACGCCTTGGGCGTGGGGGTTGAACAGGTGGAAAACACCACGCAATTTGGCGGGTACATCGATTACCGCATCCACCGAGGGAAGGTGATTTGGAATCCCAGTTTGCGGATGCAGTACTACAGTTCCCTGGCCAAATTCCGCCCCGAGCCCCGCCTCGGCATCAAGTACAAGGCTTCGGAACGCCTCCGCTTAAAGATGGCTGCGGGCCTCTATTCCCAAAACCTGATCTCGTCGAATTCCGATCGCGACGTGGTGAACCTCTTTTACGGTTTCCTCGCCGGCCCTGAGAACTTGCAGAACAACTTCATCACCCCGGACGGCGACGTCAAGGAAATCGTGCATTCGCTTCAAACCGCTTCCCACGTGGTAGGAGGATTCGAGTTCGATTTGACGGAGCGCGTTAACCTCAATGTGGAGGGGTACTTGAAGCATTTCTCCCAGCTGACGAATCCGAACCGGAACAAATTGTTCGAAGACGATTTGGAGCACGCGGATGTTCCGGAAGTGTTGCGAAAGGACTTCATCGTGGAGTCGGGGCATGCGTACGGGGCCGATGTGGTCTTGAAGTACGAGGAGCGCTTCACCTACGTTTGGGTGGTTTACGGGTATGGCAACGTGGATCGTTGGGATGGTTTCCGTTGGTACGACCCGGTGTTCGATCGCCGGCACAACGTGAACTTGGTCGTGAGCCAAGGGTTGGGCAAGGATGGCTTGTGGGAAGTTTCGGCCCGTTGGAATTTGGGTTCTGGCCTGCCGTTCACCCAAACCGCCGGATATTTTCAAGCTCCCAACGTTTCCGGCGGCATTTCATCCGATTACATCGTGGGCAATTCCAACGAGCTTGCCATCCAATACGCGGGGTTGAATGAGGGGCGATTGCCTGCGTACCACCGGTTGGACGTGAGCGTTCGCCGGGACTTTGAATTCGATTCCGGTACCTTGGAATGCAACGCGGGCATCACGAACCTCTACAGCCGGGACAACGTCTTCTACGTGAACCGCTTGACCGGAGAGCGCGTCGATCAGTTGCCGTTTTTGCCGAGCATCGGGCTGGATTGGCGCTTCTGAGGGGGCGTCAGTTGCCCTCGGCTAACAGCGACAGCGCGTGCTCTCGAGCGGCTTCGGTGATGCGTGCACCGCTTAACATGGAGGCAATTTCCTCTACGCGTTCGGCCGAATCCAGTGAGCTAACCGCCGTGTGAACGCGGTCTGCGGAGGTGTGCTTGGTTACGCGCAAGTGGTGGTTTGCAGCTCCGGCAACTTGGGGCAAATGCGTTACGGAAATCACCTGTTGGGTTTGCGACATTTCGCGCATCATGTTTGCCATGCATTCCGCCACGTGTCCTGAGACTCCCGTGTCGATTTCGTCGAGGATGATGGTCGGGGCGGGGGAGTGGCTGCACTGAACGGCCTTGATGGCGAGCATCAACCGGCTGCGCTCGCCGCCAGAAGCGACCTGGGTCAGCGGTTGGAATGCTGACGTGGGGTGAGACCGAAACAGCCATTCCACCTCGTCCAGCCCCCATGAATCGGGCGTTTCGAGCGGAGTCCACGCGACCTCCATGGCGGCGTCTTCCATCTTCAAAGCCCGCAACTGATCCATGACTTGAGCGACCCATCGTTCAGCGGTTTCGGTGCGTGCAGCTCGCAGGACCGTTCCGCGGCGCGTGACTTCTGCAAACGCTTCGGCCACTTCGGTTTCGATGGCTTCCAATCGTTCCGCGCGGTGCTGTATTTCTGCAATGGCTTCATTCATCTCGGCCTCCTTTTCGAGGAGCTCGGATGCTTGTTGAACGCGGTGTTTGGCAAGAACGCGCTGGTATTCGTCCAGCCATTGCTGGAGTTCTTGCTGCCGCTCGGGATCTTCTTGAACCCGTTCCGCTTCCGCTTCGATGTCCCGTTGAAGCTCCGCCAGTTCCGTCCGAACGCTTTCCATGCGTTCCGCCAACTCGCTAGCACCCGGATGGTGGTGCGCCGCACGCGACAAGGATTTGGCCGCCATCCCGATGGCTGAAAGGGCATCCACCTCGCTCCGTTCAGAGGAGAGCACCTCCGCAGATTCCAGGAGTTCCGCTCGAATGCTCGCGGCATGTTGCAGCACATGCCATTCGGCTTGCAAAGCATCCACGTCCTTGCCCGCCAAACCCAGCGCCGCGATTTCCTCGCATTGGTACGACAAGTAATCCACGTCGCCTTCAGGACCCTTCGAACGGTTCAGGAGGTTTCTTCGCTCCTCCAGTCGGTCCTGCCAAAACCGATGTGCAGCGATGTATGCGTCCACGAGTCCGCGATGATTGCCCATGGCATCCATGAGTTCAATGCGGCGAACCCGATCCGCGAGGGCGCGGGTTTCGTCTTGACCGTGCAGGTCAACGAGCAGCTGCCCCAAGGCCTTCAGCTCGGAAACCGACGTCGGCGTGTCGTTGATGAATGCGCGGGAGCGCCCCTTCGCAGTGACTTCCCTTCGGATGACCAGCTCATCTTCCACATCAAAATCGTGCGCATTCAGCCAATCGGCAACATCGGCTTGAAACCGCGCCTCAACGAGGCATTTGGTGGCCCCCGTTCGGATCACGGATGCGTCGCCCCGTTCGCCCAATGCCAGGCCGAGTGCCCCCAAGACGATGCTTTTACCGGAGCCCGTCTCACCCGTCAAGGCCGTAAGCCCCTCCTTCCACTCCATTTCCATGGAGTCGATCAAGGCGTATCCCTCGATCTTCAGCGCTTTCAACATGGCTCAGCCCAAAATGCTGTCGTACTTGCTGATGTTTCCCGGATCCATCTGCTTGAGGACCGGGAGCAAGCGTGTTTTCTCAACGTCGGGAGCGGGCCCAAAGACCTTCAGGATTTCATCCGATTTGGCCAAGAAAAACAACTGCAAGTTGTACGAGGACGGTCGAATGCGGTGGGTAGCCCGCATTTCGATCAACGCATCAGCCATCGTCAACCTTGCCCGTTCCACATCCTCGTACAGGCGGTCAAGCCCCAATCGGTGGTAATTGTACAAACAATTCCGAACGGGCCTGAAGGTCTGTGAAAGCATGTTTTCGACGAGCCAGTAGCGATTCTGTTGATTCTGACTGGCTTTCCAACCGGATGATCCCGTGCTTTGGGCATTCGCCACGATGGCTTGCGCCTGCACGTAGTAGTCCGTTCCGCCATCTTGCGCCATGCTGTCGTAATCCATGCCGAGGATCATGTACGCGTAATAGGCCAAAAAGGAAGACAGGTTATCCCGGTGCTGTCCCGGACTGAATTGAATGGTCGACGACCCGTCCCAAACGATTTCAAAGTCGTTGTCGTTCACGAGGAGCAGCGGGGTGTTGTAGTCCGAATTGTAAACAGGACGCGAGCTCTGCACCTGCACGTTGCCCTTGAATGTGGTCGGGGTCGGGGCATCCGAGATGGTGATTTGCATCGTGCATTCAATGCGTTCTTCGAGTCGGAAATTGTCGTTGGTCCACCGCCGTCCGTTCACGAATTCGGTGATGCGTTCCTCCAACGACTCAAAGATGCTTGCCTCCACATTCGAAATCTGCGGAGCGATGACTTCCACGCGGCAGTTCAATTCTTGGGCAAGCACCCGGCTGGACGCCAAAGAACAGAACAGAACAGAAAAGAAGGCAATCGAACGGATCATCATGATGGGTAACAATAGGGATGAAGAAAGGCAACCAAGTCTGCGGCCACAGCGGCTTTGGACTTCAACTCAAAAGTATGCCAATTCGCGCCCGCATAGATGGAAACTTTGTTCGTGTCGGTCTGAAATCCAGCGCCGTCGTCTAACAGGGTGTTCAGCACGATGCAGTCGAGCTGCTTGCGGTGAAATTTTGACTCCGCGCTCGCTCGTCCCTCATCGGTTTCCAGGGCAAAGCCCACCAACCGCTGGTTCGTCCGTTTCGACGCGCCCCATTGGGCCAGGATGTCGGGCGTGGGCGCCAACGGTATGGCAGCAGGGAGGTCTGCGCGATGCACCTTTTCCTTGTGGGCGAAAGCCGGACGCACATCCGCCACGGCCGCAGCCGCAATCCCCCAATCCGCTTCGGGCCACCGGGCTTGCGCCAATGCGTTGAGTTCCTCCGCAGTTTCGAATCGCACGACTTCGGCACAACCAGCTGGCGGAGCGATGGAAGTTGGCCCCAGCAACAACGTGACCTCAGCGCCTTGTTTGGCCCATTCGGCGGCCAAAGCGACGCCCATCTTCCCGGAACTCCGGTTGCCGATGAACCGCACGGCGTCAATGGGCTCGTGGGTGGGGCCTGCTGTGATGAGCACGCGCTGACCGCGCCACGGAGCCCGGGCGAGGAAGTGGGCGTCTACAGCATCCGCAATCCGATCGGGTTCTTCCATCCGGCCTTTCCCTTCCAACCCACTGGCCAACGCGCCTGACCCCGGTTCGACCACCAAAACTCCGCGTTCCCTCAGCGTCAACAAGTTCTTCTGTGTGGCCGCATGTGCGAACATGTCCAAATCCATCGCCGGAGCCACCATCACTTCGCAGCGGCTGGACAAATGCACCGCTTGCAAAAAATTGCTGCAAGCGCCCGAAGCAAACGCAGCGAGGGTTTCCGCCGTGGCAGGCGCGACCAGGAACAAATCCGCCCACAGCCCCAAGTCCACGTGATTCGTCCACGTGCCCTGATCGGCATCCTCCGTGAAATCAGAATATACGCGGTGCCCGGTGAGCGTAGCAAAGGTCAAGGGACCAACGAATTCCGTCGCAGCAGCAGTCATCACCACACGGACTTCCGCTCCACGCCGCATCAATTCACGCGCCAAAAACACCGCCTTGAACGCAGCGATGCTCCCGGTAACGCCCAATAAAATTTTACGACCGTGCACCATGGCCCGGACCGTTGGAATCAAGCTTCCTTCGCTTCCGAAGCCTCGAGGCCCGGAACATCGGGCAGGGCAGGAGCGGGGTGTTCAATGGCCAACATGCCTCCCCGCAACTCCGCAATGGCGATGCTGTGCGGCTTCGGCAGGCGCTCGTAGAACTTGGAAATCTCGATTTGCTCACGGTTTTCAAACACCTCTTCCAACGAATCCGTGGGCGTGATGAACTCCTCCAATTTGGCAGAGAGCTCCTTTTTCAGTTCCACCGAAATTTGGTTGCTCCGAGTGCTCAAGGCCACGATGGTTTCGAACAGGTTCCCGGAACCCGAGTTCTCCAATGCGAGGGTATCGCGCGTTTCCGTCGTGCGCTCGGCTTTGATGCTTTTGAAATTCATAGGCTTTCTGCTGGTGTCGTTTCCTTGAGTCGGACCACTTCCGATACGCACACTTCATGGATGCGCTGTGCTCGGTCGGAGTAACGGCTGTCGGGATAACGGGCCACAAAGCTAAGGAAAGCTTCAATAGCTTCGTTATACCGCTCCAATTTTCGTCGTTCGGTGCTCTGTTGGGCGTATTGGAAGTGGCTGTCGAGGATGAGCCATTGGATTTCCTCGCGGTAAGGGCTGTCCGGAAAGTCCTTCAACGCTTGGCGCAGTGCGATGGTCGCGCTCTTGTATTGCTCGATTTGGTGGTAATGCGCAGCGGTTTCGAAGGATTTGCGCTCGAGTTTCTCGCGGAGGTTGTCCACGAGGGTTTGGCAGGAATCCCGCAGCGGACTTCCCGGGTAGGTGTCCATGAACAGTTGCAGTTCCTCGATGGCTGTGCGGGTCTCTGTTTGGTCCAAACTGGGGCCCGGGCTCAACCGATAACTGCACATCGCAGCGTCAAACTGCGCCTGTTCACTCCGCACGTCATCCGGATAGGTCCGCGCAAACTGCTTGAAGTAGTAGCGGGCCAAATAATAATCCCCCAAGCAGTACTGAGCCCGCGCGTGATGGTATTGCACCTCGCGGCCCTGCGAAGTGCCCCGCGTGAGGTTCATCAAGTCTTCAAGGACCATCAAAGCACCGTAGCACTGACTGGAATCGATGAAGCCGATGGCGCGCTCCAGCTTGTACTCCGGGTCCGTACTTTTCAACACCTCATTGTAACCGTTGCATCCGCTTGCCCCCCAAACCAGGGCCACCAATGCCAAACCTGCAAGCCCGTGTCCTGCGCGATATTTCGTTGCGTTCACCATGCGTCGGCTGCGAATTTAGGTCGAATGGGTGAACCTTGAGGTCAGGACTTGTGAACATCGGCAGCGATTCCCAAGGTTTAACAATCCACGCATTTGATTTCTAGGACTTTGAGATTCCGTTTCCTTGGCTATCTTTGCGCCCTCAAAATCGTTTGCTTTTGGACATCTTCGATCGGATCCGCAAGGATCGCGGCCCACTCGGCCAACACGCCCGCGAAAGCCACGGCTACTTTACCTTCCCGAAGTTGGAAGGCGACATTTCCAACCGCATGACGTTCCGTGGAAAGGACGTATTGGTTTGGTCCATCAACAATTACCTCGGCCTTTCGAACCATCCGGAGGTGCGCAAAGTGGATGCGGACGCTGCTGCGGAGTGGGGCATGGGCTACCCGATGGGCGCGCGGATGATGTCAGGCCAAACGTCCATGCACGAAGCCCTCGAGGAACAACTCGCCGACTTCATGCAGAAGGAGGACGCGTTTCTCCTGAACTACGGCTACCAAGGATGCCAATCGGCCATTGAAGCCCTCGTCAGCCGCCACGACGTGGTGGTCTACGACAGCGAGTCCCACGCCTGCATGGTTGACGGGGTTCGGTTGCACCAAGGCAAGCGCTTCGTGTTCCAGCACAACGACATGGAGAGCTTCAAAAAGCAGCTCGACCGTGCAAAGGCGATCTGCGAACAAACGGGCGGAGGCATCCTCGTGGTCACCGAAGGCGTCTTCGGCATGGCCGGCGACCAAGGCAAGCTCAAGGAAATCTGCGAATTCAAGAACGAATACAGCTTCCGCTTGTTCGTTGACGATGCACACGGTTTTGGCACCATCGGCGAAAACGGCCGCGGCGCAGGAGACTTCCAAGGCGTTCAGGACCAAATCGACGTGTACTTCGGCACCTTCGCCAAGGCCATGGCCACCATCGGCGCGTTCGTGGCCGGCGACGAAGACGTCATTGACTTCCTGCGCTACAACATGCGTTCCCAAACGTTCGCCAAGTCGCTCCCCATGCCCATCGTGGTCGGCGCGATCAAGCGACTCGAAATGATGCGCACGCAACCCGAGCACAAGGAGCGCTTGTGGACGGTGGCAAACGCCCTCCAAAGCGGACTGAAAGAAGCGGGCTTCAACATCGGCGCAACCAACTCCTGCGTCACCCCGGTGTTCTTGTCAGGCGGACTCGGTGAAGCGACGAACTTGACCTTGGATTTGCGCGAAAACTTCGGCATTTTCTGTTCCATCGTGGTGTACCCTGTGGTGCCGAAAGACACGATCATGTTGCGCCTCATTCCGACGGCTGTCCACACCTTGGAAGACGTCGAGTACACGATTGAAACCTTCAAGAAAGTCAAGGCGAAATTGTTTGCGGGCGAATACAAAAGCGAGTCCATCGCTTCGTGGGCGTAACCGCGCGCAATCCCCTCATGCATTCCAGCCCCGAGCCCTTGTGGTTCGGGGCTTTTTTCTGCGCTACCGTTCGGTGTTCATCCCCCAAGGCGCTAATTTTGCGGCCATGATGGAGGGAGGCCAACGCGTATTTTTTGAACTGGCCTACGATGGCCGTCCTTTCCATGGGTGGCAACGTCAGCCGCATTGCACATCGGTTCAAGGCGTGCTCGAGGAAGGCCTCAATCGGTTGACAGGACAGCCCATCAACTTGGTGGGGTGTGGCCGCACGGACACCGGCGTACACGCTTCGTATTACGTGGCGCACGTGCACTTCGAGGAATCGCCCGTAGGAACCGAACGCCTGCCCGACTTTCAGCGGTTGGTCCACAAACTCAATGGCATGCTGCCTCCCGAGGTGGCGGTGTTCGAAGCCGCTGAAGTGGCACCGAACGCCCACGCTCGATTCAGCGCCAGGGAGCGGACGTACACGTATTGGCTGCACACGGTGAAGGATCCGTTTCTCGTGGGGCGGTCCACCCGGGTGTACCGGGATTTGGACGTGAAGGCCATGCAGCGGGCGGCCCAAACCCTGGTTCGTCAAGGAGACTTCGGCGCCTTTTGCAAGGCCGGAAGCGCTGCTTCCACCACGCTGTGCGATGTGCGTCGGTGCGAATTCATTTCGGTCACGCCGCACATCTTGCGCCTCGAAATTTCGGCTGATCGATTCCTGCGCAACATGGTTCGCGCAGTGATGGGAACCCTCCTTGAAATCGGCCAAGGCCGTCGTCCCGTTGAGGACATGGAGCGGGTCTTTGCTTCGGGCGATCGAGGCGAAGCGGGCAAGTCCGCCCCGTCCGATGGCTTGTACTTGCACCACATTGCATACCCCCCTGAGATTTGGCAGCGCCGTGCGGAGTGACCAGACGGAATCCCCCCGTAACTTTGCTGCATGAGTGATTCGAATCGGGCGGGGAAGGTGTTCGACCGCGAGCTGTTGGTGCAGGTGCTTCGACAGGCGAATCCTTACCGCAGGCGATTCGCCTTCACGGGGGTGCTCGTGTTGATCATGAGTGGCCTCATTTGGGTGCGGCCTGCGTTGATCCGGAGGGCCGTAGACGTCGAAATTGCCCAAGGTGACGCCGAGGGCTTGCTTTGGGTGTTCTTGGCAGTGGTCGGCGTTTTGCTGTTGGAGGCGTTTCTCCAATACCGGGTGACTTACTTGGCGAATTGGGTTGCCGAATCGGTGTCAATGGACCTGCGAACGCGGCTGTTCAAGCGGATTCTGCCGTTCAAGTTGCCCTTTTTTGATCGCACGCCCGTGGGCACATTGGTCACGCGGCACGTGAGCGACATCAACGGCATCAGCAACGTGTTCTCCAACGGCATCTTGAATGCGGTGGGGGATTTGTTGGCGCTGACGGTCACCGTGGTGGCCATGTTCGTCTTGGATTGGCGGTGGGCATTGTTGGCTTTGGCCCCGATTCCCGTGTTGATTTGGGCCACGCGCTTGTTCCAAAAGGCGATCAAAAAGGCCTTCGTCGACGTCCGCAATCAGGTGGCTCGGATGAACGAATTCGTGCAGGAGCACGTCACGGGCATGCACATTGTGCAAGCATTTAATCGGGAAGAGCGGGAGGCGGAGCGGTTCGAGGCGCTGAATGAGGCGCACCGTGCGGCCAACATCCGCTCGATTTGGGCGTTCTCGGTCTTCTTCCCGGTCGTCGAATTGCTTTCTGCGGGCAGCGTGGCCTTGCTGCTTTGGTTCGGTTTGGGCGATGTGGTCACCGAGCGCATGACCCTGGGGGTGTTGCTGCAGTTCATTTTGTACGTGTTCATGTTGTACCGGCCGATTCGCCAGTTGGCCGACCGCTTCAATGTGCTTCAGATGGGCATTGTGAATTCGGAACGCGTGTTCAAATTGCTGCGGTTGGATGAGGAGATGGCGGATGAGGGAACCGCGGCGAATGTGCCGTTCCATGCCGAGATCGTCTTTGAAGACGTTTGGTTTGCCTACCAAAACGAGGATTGGGTCTTGAAGGGGGTCAGTTTCACCATCGAGCCGGGAAGCACCGTGGCCTTTGTCGGCGCCACGGGAGCGGGCAAGTCCACGGTGATTTCGCTCATCTGCCGATTTTACGAGCCGCAAAAGGGGCGCATCACGATCGATGGGGTCGATCTGCGCGACATCCCGTTGGACACGTTGCGCACCCGGGTGGGGCTGGTGGCGCAGGACGTGTTCTTGTTTTCCGATTCGTTGCGCAACAACGTGACCCTTTATGAGCCGTCGGTTTCTGATGCCGTCCTCGATGAAGCGGCGCGTGCGGTCGGAGCGGACAGCTTCATCGATCAGCTCCCGGGTCGTTGGGACATGCCGGTGCGCGAGCGCGGGGCTTCATTGTCTGTGGGGCAACGCCAACTCATCGCCTTCATGCGCGCATCCGTGACCCAGCCCTCCGTGCTCGTCTTGGATGAAGCCACGTCTTCCATCGACTCGGAGAGCGAACGCCTCATCCAAGAGGCCACCCGCCGCATCACGAAGGGGCGGACGAGTTTGGTGGTGGCTCACAGGCTGAGCACAATCCAGGAGGCGGATGCCATTTTCGTATTCGATTCAGGCCAAATCACAGAACGCGGCACCCACTCCGAACTCCTCGTTCTTGGCGGCACTTACCACACCCTCTACAACAAGCAGTTCTCAGCACTGCCATAACGCGGTTCAGAAGCACTTGAAGTGGTCGAACGGCTCCAAGCAGGCCTTGCACGTGTAGTGAGCCTTGCAGGCCGTCGATCCGAACGCACTGACCAGCTGGGTGTCCAAGCTTCCACAACGCGGGCAAGGAACGACGCTTTTTTTACCAAGCAGAAAGGACTTGTCGTTGCTGCTTCCTTCAGGAGGAGCAATGCCGTTGGCAGCCATTTTCGCTCGCGCCTCGGGGCCGATCCAGTCCGTGGTCCAAGCGGGGTGCTGTACGATTTCAACGCGCGCATGGGGGTGGGTGGCCCGAAGTACAGACCGGATGTCGTTCATGATGACGTCCGTAGCGGGACATCCCGAGTAGGTCGGCGTGATGCGCACAACGAGGTCGTCCCCTGTGAATTCCACTTCCCGAACCATGCCCATTTCCACCACGTTGAGAAACGGCAATTCGGGGTCCACCACGGTTTCCAACCGCTTCCAAATGGCGGCTTCGGAATTCACCATGTCACCCCCGGGTGCTTGCGCGCCAGGCTCTGCATTTCAGCCAACAAGTAACCCAAATGTTCCGAATGGCGCCCCGCCTTGCCCCCGGATTGCATCCATCCAGTGGAGGAGGGGAGGTCCAGCGTGGCTTCGGTCAAGGCGGCTTCAACGATGGCCGTCCACCGACTGTGCAGGGCATTCAAATCCGGACCGATGCCGGCTTGGAGGGCCCATTCGTCGATGGAATCGGGCGCAAACAGCTCGCCCGTGTAGGGCCACAAGGCGGCCAAGCTCTCTGCGACGCGGCGGTGGCTTTCCTCCGTGCCGTCGCCCAAGCGAACGACCCAATCCCGGGCGTGTTCCACGTGGTAGCGGAGTTCCTTCACGGCTTTGGTGGCGATGGCGGCAAGCTCGGGGTCTTGGGTTTGGCCTGAAAGGTGCTCCATGCGAAGCCAGTTGAAGGCCCCGAATAAAAATTGGCGCATCAGCGTGAAACCGAAGTCCCCCTTCGGCAATTCGACCATCAGGTGATTCCGAAACGCCTCTTCATCCCGGAAGTAGGCGAAATCGTCCTCCGTTTGGCCAGCGCCCGCTCGCTCGGCCGCGAGCGCGTACAGCGCCCGGGCTTGTCCAATGCAGTCCAAGGCCAGGTTCGTCAACGCGATGTCCTCCTCCAGAATGGGGCCGTGCCCACACCATTCGCTCAAGCGCTGGCCTTGGATCACGGCGTCGTCCGCAAGCCGAAGCACGTAGTTGAGGTGTGCAGAATTCGCCATCACATGTTTTTCACTTCGTCCGGCAAATCGTAAAACGTCGGGTGACGGTACACCTTATCGTTCGCCGGCTCAAACAAGCAATCCTTGTCCGCAGGCGATGAAGCGGTGATGGACGATGCGGGCAAGACCCAAATGCTCACGCCTTCCTGGCGTCGGGTGTAGACGTCGCGGGCGTTTTGGATGGCCATTTCCGCGTCGGGTGCGTGCAAGCTTCCAACGTGCCGGTGGCTCAGGCCTTGTCGGCTTCGGACAAAAACTTCCCAAAGGGGCCAAGTGCTGCGTTCGCTCATGCTGCGTGGGTTGAGGACGCGTCGGTGCGCGCGTGTTTCTTTGCGTAGGCGCTGGCAGCGTCCCGGACCCAAGCTCCTTCTTCGTGCGCTTTCCGCCGAGCTTCGAGGCGCTCCCGATTGCAAGGACCGTTTCCACGGATGACGTGGTGGAATTCGTTCCAATCGATTTCCCCAAAATCGTAATGCCCGCGCTCCTCGTTCCACTTCAAATCCGGATCGGGGATGGTCAAACCGAGCAACTCCGCTTGGGGAACGGTCATGTCCACAAATTTCTGCCGCAGTTCGTCGTTCGTGAAGCGCTTGATGCGCCACCGCATCGACTCTTCCGTGTGCTGCGAGTCTTCATCGCGGGGACCGAACATCATGAGCGCAGGCCACCACCAGCGATTCAGCGATTCCTGAGCCATGGCTTTCTGGGCTTCGGTTCCATTGCACAACGCGAGCAGGATTTGGAACCCTTGGCGTTGGTGAAAGCTCTCCTCTTTGCACACGCGAACCATGGCGCGGGCGTACGGGCCGTAGCTCGTTTTGCAAAGGGGAACTTGGTTCATGATGGCGGCGCCGTCAACGAGCCACCCCACCGTGCCCATGTCGGCCCAACTGGTGGCCGGGTAGTTGAAGATGGAGCTGTATTTGGCCTTGCCGCTGTGCAAATCAGCAATCAAATCGTCGCGCGAAACGCCCAACGTCTCGCACGCGGAATACAGGTACAGCCCATGCCCCGCTTCGTCCTGCACCTTCGCCAACAAGATGGACTTGCGCAACAAACTCGGGGCGCGCGTAACCCAATTTCCTTCGGGCAACATGCCGACCACTTCGCTGTGGGCGTGCTGGCTGATTTGGCGGATCAACGTCTTGCGGTACGCATCGGGCATCCAGTCCTTCGGCTCGATTTTCGCGTCGGAGGCGATGTAGGCTTCAAAGCGCTCGTTCATGTTCATGGTGTCAAAGATACAACCTCACCTGCCGGTTGGTTCTGATGCAAATCGGCTTGGGGCTCGCGGGCTGTGCGCTAAATTTGCGCCCGATGACACGATTCTACCCCCTCGAAGTGACCGAAATCCGTCGGGAAACCGCCGACAGCGTTTCCATTCGATTCCAAGCTCCCGCTGATGCGGCCGGCGAATTTGCATTCCGCGCAGGCCAGTACTTGACCCTGGAGCATGCCATCGACGGCGAGCTGGTCCGCAGGAGCTACAGCCTCTGCGCGGCCCCCGAGGACGGCGAATTGCGCGTGGGCGTGAAGGAGGTTCCCGGTGGGCGCTTTTCGACCTTCGCGAACCGGGTGTTGAAGGTGGGGGATACGGTGCAAGGCATGGTTCCGCAAGGGCGGTTCGTGTTGGAAGCGGATGCCGCACTGCAGCGGAGTTTCGTGGGCATGGCGGCGGGATCGGGCATCACGCCGATTTTGAGCCAAATCCGCCACATCCTCTTCAACGAGCCGCAGTCCACCTTCTCGCTGTTCTATGTGAACAAGACGTCTTCAAGCATCATGTTCAAGGAGGAACTCCAGGACCTCAAGGACCAATTCCTCGAGCGGTTCCGGCTGTTCCACTTGCTCACGCGCGAGCCGGTGGACGCCGAGTTGTTCCACGGACGGCTCGATGCGGCGCGGTGCAAGGCCCTCATCGATGCGGGCCTGTTGGAAGTCGAGGCGACTGACGGCGTTTACTTGTGCGGTCCAGAATCCATGATCCTCGATTGCCGTGATGTACTCCAAGGTGCGGGGATGCCGAGTGATCGCGTTCACTTCGAGCTGTTCACGACCGCGGATTCCAAGGTAGAAAAGGCGGCCTCAGTCACCGCAGCAACGGGCAGCGCACAGCAAGTGGCCATCGTCCTCGATGGCATCACCACCACCGTGGAGCTGGAGGGCAACAAGAGCATTCTGGACGCTGCGCTGGATGCTGGACTGGACGCTCCTTATAGCTGTTTGGGCGGCGTGTGTTGCACGTGCCGCGCGAAGATGACCTCGGGCAAGGCGGACATGGACATCAACTATGCGCTCGAACCGAGGGAGGTTGAGCAAGGGTTCATTTTGACCTGCCAATCCCACCCGAAAGGCCCGGGTCCGTACGTGGTCGATTTCGACCAACAGTGATCATTCCGCTCGTTCCGAGAGTTCCAGCCAGCGCATTTCGGCCTCGTCGAGCGCGCTGACCACTTCGGTCAAGCGGGAACTGATTTCGAGGATGCGTTCGTGGTCGTTGGTGGACTCCAATTGTGACGTCAGCTCGGCCTTTTCGGCTTCGAGTTCGTCGATGCGTCCGGGGAGCTGCTCGAACTCGAATTTCTCCTTGTAACTCAAGCGTTGGGTGTAGTCGTTCTTGACTTCGGGCGCCGCATCGGAGGCGGGCTTGGCAGCGGCTGCCGAGGCGCGCTGGGCGTCCCTGACGGCTTCTTCCCGGGCGAGGCGGTATTGGGTGTAGTTGCCGGGGTAGTCGCGGATTGTGGTTTGGCCATCTTCTCCCAGCACCCAAATGTGCTCCACGAGCCGGTCCATGAAGTACCGATCGTGGGAAACGATGATGAGGCAGCCCGGAAAGTCGAGCAGGAATTCTTCCAGCACCTGCAGCGTGAAAATGTCCAGGTCGTTCGTGGGCTCGTCCAGAATGAGGAAATTCGGATTCCGCATCAGGACCTGGAGCAAATGCAGCCGCTTTTTCTCCCCGCCGCTGAGCACCGAAATCTGCATGTGGTGCATGGGCCGCGGAAATAGGAAACGCTCAAGGAGCTGGACCGCGGAAAGCTTTTGGCCCTTCTGCAAGGGCATGAATTCCGCAATCTCGCGCACCGCGTCGATGACCTTCAGGCCGTCGGGGAAATCAGCGCCGTGCTGGCTGTAGTGCCCAAAGACCACGGTCTCGCCGATGACCACCTTGCCATTTCGTGGGGTTTCCAGCCCGACCAACAAGTCGAGCAGCGTGGACTTGCCCGCTCCGTTCGCCCCGACGATGCCCAGCCGCTCGCTTTTTTTGAAGTGGTGGGTCACTCCGCTGAACAGTTCCCTTTCACCAAATCCGTGTCCCACTTTGTGAAACTCCACGAGTTTGCCGCCCATTCGGGCCGGGTTCAATGCGATGTACATGGGGTCCTCCTCAAGCCGCACCCGCGCCTTCGCCTTCAGGTCGTAAAACGCATCGATCCGAGCTTTCGATTTGCCGGTTCGTGCTGCGGGCGTCTGCCGCATCCACTCCAGTTCGCGCCGCATGGTCCGACGCGCGCGGTCGCGTTGGGCGAGCGCGTTTTCCTGCCGTTCGGCACGTTTTTCAAGGAAATAACTGTAGTTGCCTTTGTACAGGTAGAGGGTTTGGTCGTCCAATTCGTAAATGCTGTCGCACACGTTCTCAAGGAAGTAGCGGTCGTGCGTGACCATCAGCAGGGTGGTGTTGCTTTGGGCCAAATGCCGCTCCAACCAGGCGATCATTTCCAAATCCAAGTGGTTCGTCGGCTCGTCCAAAAACAACAAATCCGGCTCCTCAATGAGCACCTTCGCCAAGGCGATCCGCCGCTGCTCTCCGCCGCTCAGCGTGCCCACCTTCCGTTCGAGGTCGTGCAAGTTCAATCGCCCGAGAACCTCCCGCGCGCGCGCCTCAAAATCCCATCCGCCGAAGCGATCCATCGCGTCGTAAGCGCGCTGCAAGGCATCGCCTTCGAGCCCCTGAGCAACGGCGGATTCGTACACGTGCAAGGCGCGCACGGCCTCGTTGTCCCCGGCGTACAGGTTATCGAGGATGTTCTGGTCGGGATCCAAGCCGGGATCTTGGTCCAAGAGGGCCCAGCGGATGCCGGCTTCGAAGCTGACGGTGCCTTCGTCGGCGGGCTCCTTTCCCGTGAGCGCGCCGAGCAGCGTGGACTTTCCGGTGCCGTTGCGGGCGACGAGGGCGGCTTTTTGGCCTTGACTCAAGCCGAAGGTGATTCCTTCGAACAACAGGCGCTCGCCAAAGCGCTTCGTCAACCCCTCAGCCGAGAGCGCATTCGATACTTGCATGGCCCGAAAATACGCACGGATGCTTCGCTAACTTCGGGGCATGGAATGGAAAACTTGTGCGTGGTTCGAGCTCGATCGCGATGCGCTTTACGGTGTGCTTCAGTTGCGATCCGAGGTCTTCGTGGTCGAGCAGGATTGCGTGTACCAGGACCTCGACGGGAAGGATGAGGCGGGGTGGCACGTGGTGGGCGTCGAGGCGGGGGTGTGCGTGGCGACGGCGCGCGTGCTCCCGCCCGGAGCCAGTTACGCGGAGCCCAGCATCGGTCGGGTGGTCGTGAAGGCCGATCACCGCCACGCCGGCATCGGTCGGCGGCTGATGGGGGAGGCGCTCGCGTGCTGCCTCGATCGGTGGCCCACGGCGGGCATTCGTATTTCGGCCCAAACCTACCTTGAAGCGTTCTACCGCTCCCTGGGGTTCGAAGTGAGCTCGGAGCCGTACCTCGAGGACGATCTGCCCCACGTCCAAATGTTCCGTTCGGGCCTGCCGCATGGCGCGTGGGATCCGTTTCGCAGCCTGCCGACTGCGGTGGAGGAATGGGAGCAAGCGGTGCGGCGCCTTCCGGGGAACCGCGTTTATGGAGCGGGGGAGGGTTGGCGTGCAGGGGCCATCACGGACCACTTGCGGGCATCAGAAGAAGCGACTTACCGGTTTTTAGCGAAGCACTGCAAAGGGGAGGCGAGCGCATTGCCGGCCATCGATGAAGCGTCAACCGTGCGCGCTGCAACCCTCAGCGCCCGGCTTCGAAGTGCGGAGCAGTACCGCATGCCCGAAGGCTTGCCGGAACCCGCGCCCGTTGCGGGGGGCGAGGATTTCGATGCCCTGATGGCGCGCTGGCGAGCAGCTCAGGCGCGTGGGCGCGCTTTTTTAGCGGGACTTCCTCTGGACTGGTGGGACGTTCAGGTCTTCCAGCACCCGCATGCGGGCGGCATGGGCTTGGCCGTCACGGGCACGTTCATTGCGGACCACATCACCCATCACCGTCACCAGTTGCAACGATTGGTCGGAGTGGAGTGAGTACCTTTGCGCTCCATGATTTCAGTTGTCATCCCGTGTTTGAATGAGGCCGATTACATCGACGCAACCTTGCAGTCGTTGGTGGACCAAATCGGATGCGATGAACCCTGGGAGGTCGTCGTAGCCGATGGGGGGAGCACCGACGGGACCCGGGAAATCCTGACGGGCTGGTCCCATCGGGATGCCCGCATCCGGTGGATCGATAACCCGTCGCGGTTTACGCCACAGGCGCTGAACTTGGGCATCGAGGCGTCCAATGGCTCCACGGTGATCATTCTGGGCGCCCATGCCCAATGCGCTCCGGATTTCCTCCAGCGCAATGCGGAGGCGCTGCGAGCCCATCCGGAATCCGGTTGCGTGGGCGGGGTCGTTGAGCAGGTGCACGGAAGCGCGGTGTCCCGTCGCATCGGAGCGGCTTTGAGCACGCCCTTTGGGGTAGGCGATGCCCGCTTTCGGACGGGAGGAACCGCGGGGCACGTGGACACCGTGGCGTTCGGAGCGTATCGCAAGTCCGCTTTGGAGGAAATCGGTGGGTTCGACGAGCATTTGATTCGGAACCAGGACGACGAACTGAACTTTCGACTGCACGAGGCCGGGTGGCGGATTTGGTTCGATCCGCGGATCCGAAGCAACTACCACGTGCGCTCGTCATTTGGCAAGCTCTTCCGCCAGTACCGGCAATACGGTTATTGGAAGGTGTTCGTGAACCGAAAGCACCGGACGGTGACGACGTGGAGGCAAGTGGTCCCGGCGTTGTTCCTTTCGCTGCTCGCGGTTACTTCCGGCTTGGCCCTGGCCGATTTGGCAGGGTTCATCCCGCTGATTTGGCATGGGGTGAGCGCCTCGGTGTGGCTCACGATTGTGTTGGCGTGGTTCATCGGTGCGGTGGTGTCTGCGATGGCGGTGGCGGAGGAGGGGCAGGATGTGCCCGGCATTGTGAAAGCGTATTTGTGGGTGCACGTGGCGTATGGTTTGGGGTATTGGGAAGGGGTGGGGCGCTTTTTGTTGTTGCGCGGGGAGCCCCGCGATGCTTCCAAGGCGTTGACGCGATGAAGCGATGGCTCGCTGCGTTGCCGGTGCTCTGTGCAGCTGCGTTTCCGCTTCACCCCCGTGCTACGACGCCTGTGCTGATTTTGTGGGGGGTGTCGGTTGTTTGGGCCGCTTGGCGTCCCCCGGGGGCAGCGCGTCAAGTGGAACGTCCGTTTGCGTGGTGGGCGGGGTGGATCCAATACGCGTTCATCGCGCTGGGGTTGCTCGCTACGGAGGATATGGATTCGGGTTGGTTCGCATTGGAGGTTAAGATTTCGTTGTTCCTGTTGCCGTTGCTTTGGAGCGCGACCACGCGTTGGGTGGACATTTCCCGCACGCGGCTGGCCAACGGACTTTTTGCGGGTTTGTTGATTTCAGCGATTTGGGGCGCTGGAAATGCGCTCTGGTCTTCCGCGGTGATGGGGGACCACAGCGGCTGGCGGTACGCGGAGCTTGCGGGGGCGATGCATCCGACGTATTCTTCGTGGTATTGGGCGATGGGAGCGGGGCTTTGGCTGAGCGATGCTGGGCGCAACCGGGCTGCAGTGGGAGCGGTGGTGGCCGGATTGATGCTGGGGCTTTTGGCCTCGAAAGCGGGGTGGATGGCGGGGTTGGCGGTGTTCGGTTGGGCGGTGGTGAAGGGGGGGCATCGATGGGCTGGCGCCCTCGGTCTGGCCTCGCTGGTGTTGGCCGGAGCTACGGTGGGACAGGGCCGGGCACTGGAGTGGTTGGAGGGCATGCAGGAGGCGGCTCCCGTGGAGGTGAGCGCGTCTGCCGGCGAGGTGGAGCGGAAGTCCGGGTCGACTGCCGGTCGGTTGCAGTCGTGGAGGGCGGCTTGGTCGGTGATGCAGGAGCATCCTTGGGGAGTGGGGACCGGAGATGTTCGGTCCGCGCTCGTGTCGGAGTACCGGAAAGTGGGAGCCGAATACGCGGCGGAGCACCGGATGAACGCTCACAATGCCTACTTGGAGGTGGGAGTGGCGTTCGGGGTGCCGGGATTGCTTTGGTTGGTGGGGTGGTGGGGGAGCGTGCTCGTGGTCGCTTGGCGGCGAAGGGATGTCCCCGCTTGGGCCTTTGTGGGGCTTGCGATGTGGATGGGCTTGACCGAGAGCACCTTTGAGTTGCAGTCGGGGGTGGTGTGGATGGCTTTCGGGTTTTGGGCCTGGGGACCGATGCGTGTTGGGGGCGTTAGGAGCGATGCTTCGGGGTCCAAACCTCCATCAGCTCGCCCGTTCCTCGGCTGACGTGATTCCACTCAGCGACTTCAAATTGAATGGCCACGAGGCCGCAGGTGGGGAGCCATTCCGTTTGGCCTGACAACAACTCCACCAATCCGCTGACTCCGGGGTTGTGGCCCACCACCAAACCTGCATCCGCGGGATGCGTCCACGCCATGATGCGCTGGGCCCAAAACCAATCCGAAGCCAAGTACCCCTCCATCAGCGGATCCGGCGCGTTCCAGCCGGTCTGGGCCGCCACGCGTTCCGCGGTCTCGCGGGTGCGCAATGCGGCAGAAACAAGGCCCGGGCTGTCGGGTGCGAGTCGCCCGTTGAGCCACCGGCCCACCGCGTCGGCATCGCGTTGGCCACGAGGAGCCAGCGTTCGATGGAAATCATCTTGGGCCTCCTGAACGGCCTTGCCGTGGCGCAGGACGTACAAGGTTTTCATGCGGCTCAGGCTTCGGCCTCTACGCCCACGTCGGCCTTCGATTTGGCATGGGCGTGCGCGGCCTTCACGAACGAGACGAACAACGGATGCGGCGTCAACACCGTGCTCGCGTATTCCGGGTGGAACTGCGATGCAACGAAGTACGGGTGGCTCGGAATCTCCACCACCTCAACCAACCCGGTGTCGGGGTTCACCCCGCTCGCCAGCATGCCCGCGGCCTCAAAGTCGGCCAAGTACGCGTTGTTGAACTCGTAACGGTGGCGGTGACGTTCTTCGATGAGCGCGGTGCCGTAGGCGGCTTCGGCCTTCGTTCCTGGCTTCAATTCGCACGGGTATGCGCCCAATCGCATGGTGCCGCCCATGTTCCGGATGTGCTTTTGTTCCGCCATCAAATCGATGACGGGATCGGCAGCGTATTCCTTGATTTCCGTCGAATGAGCCCCCGTCAACCCGAGCACATTCCGCGCGAATTCAATGACTGCGCACTGCATGCCCAGGCAGATTCCAAAGAACGGAATGCCGCGCTCCCGGACGAATTGAATGGTGTCGATTTTACCGTCGATGCCGCGCGAACCGAAGCCCGGTGCCACCAATACGCCATCGAGGTGACCCAATTTGGCCTCCACGTTTTTCTTCGTGATGCCTTCTGAATGGATCCATTCCAATTCCACTTCCGTTTCAAGCGAGGCCCCTGCATGGATGAACGCTTCCGCGATGGATTTGTAGCTGTCTTTGAGTTCAACGTATTTGCCCACCAGTCCGATGGTCACCTTGTGCTGCGGGTGTTTGAAGCGGTGCAGGAAGTTTTTCCATCGGTCCAAACCCGCTTCCGTGTCCTGCGTCGCCACCCCCAATTTTTCCAACACCACCTCGTCGAAACGCTCTTGCTGCATCAACAAGGGAACGTCGTAAATCGTCTCCGCATCGATGCTTTGGATGACGGCGTTGAGGCCGACGTTGCAGAATCGCGCAACTTTCGTTCGCACCGAATCGGTCAATTCATGCTCCGTTCTGCACACGAGGATGTCCGGCTGCACCCCGAATTCGAGGAGCTGCTTCACCGAGTGTTGCGTGGGTTTCGTCTTCAATTCGCCGGCTGCGGCGAGGTAGGGGATGAGGGTCAAATGGACGACGAGTGTGTCCTTTGGGCTCTCCCACTTCATCTGACGCACCGCTTCGATGTAAGGCAGCGATTCGATGTCGCCCACGGTGCCTCCGATTTCCGTGATGACAAAGTCGTAGTCGCCTTGCGCGCCTAAAATCTGCACGCACCGCTTGATCTCGTCGGTGATGTGCGGGATGATTTGCACCGTCTTTCCGAGGTATTCTCCTCGCCGTTCCTTGTCAATGACGCTTTGGTAGATGCGGCCGGTGGTGATGTTGTTCGCTTGCGTGGTCCGGACGTTGAGGAAGCGCTCGTAGTGGCCGAGGTCCAAATCCGTTTCCGCCCCGTCCACCGTGACGTAGCATTCCCCGTGTTCATAAGGGTTCAGCGTTCCCGGATCCACGTTGATGTACGGATCCAGCTTTTGGATGGTCACGGAATAGCCGCGCGCTTGAAGCAATTTCGCAAGGGAAGCGGAAATGATGCCTTTGCCCAGGCTGGAGCTCACGCCACCGGTGACAAAAATGTATCGGCTGTTGTGAACAACTGGTGCGGCAGGATCTGCGGCAGGAGGTTTGGAATGCATGGCCCGGATTCTAAGGTGCGAATACGGGTTTCAAAGGTAACGCAATGCGGGGCCTGTCGGGTTACGTGTGAGCGAATTGTTACAAACTCTTCGTGAGCTGGCTGATGACTTTGTAGTGTCCCAGCCACTCTTTGGCGACGATTCGGAACAACGTATAAGCGGGGATCGCGAGCACCATGCCCGCTGGACCTGCCCACGTTCCGGCGATGGAGATGACAAGGAACACCTCGAGCGGATGTGCGTTTACGCGGTTGGAGAACACGAACGGTTGGGTGAAGAAGTTGTCAATGGCCTGGGCGATGGCATAAACGAGCATCGACCACCCCAACCTCCCGGGCAAGAGCTCCAACGCGCCGTCGAAGGTGCCGGCGATCAAAATCAGTCCCAACGAGGTACCGAAAAGGGGACCGATGTACGGAACCAGATTGAAGATGCCCGCGAGCAAACCGATGAGGAAGGCGTGCTCCACTCCGACCAACGCGAGTCCCACTGAAACCGTCGTCGTGATGATGGCGACCTGGATGATGAGGCCCCCGAAGTAACGGGTGAGCAAGCGGGCTGTTCGGTTGAGGATGCTCAGGATTTGGTCTTCTTTTTCATCCGGCGTCAAGGCAAGGACCATTTTCTTGAACAACGCGCCGTCTTTGAGAAAGAAGAACGTCATGAACGCGATGGAGAAGGCGGCGATGAGGGCATTGCCAATGCCGGAAATGACGCCGCCGAAGAGGCTGCTGACGCCGTTGATTTGGACCAAATCCTGAACCCGACCGATCAAATACGCGCTGTTCGCCTCGCCATTTCCAGACAAATCGAATGCGGCCAAATCCTCATCCAACCAACGCGTCACGTGGGCGGAAAGCTGCTGCATTTGGGCCACATCCAATTGCTTGATCGCTTCCGCCTGCGCAGCAATCAGCGGGGCAAACAACACGACGAGCGCCCCGGCCGAAGCGAAAAATAAGCTCAACACGAAGGCGGCAATGAGGCCATTCGGAACCCGGCGCTTCCCCACGTGCAGCCGCTGCAACAGCAAAACGATGGGCCTCCCCACAAAGCTCAGCGCGACCGCGGCCAGTAAGTACGCCACGAGCGCACGAAATGACCACAGCGCATAGGCAAAAAACGCGGTGCCTACCAGGCCCACCACCATGCGACGACGCGATGTCCACCACGAGTTCATGCGCCGAAGGTACGAGGTGCGCGGTAGAAATGGCCGCCCGCGCGGTGTGAAAAGCATGCGTGGACGGCGACTTCGTTCCGGGTTTTAGGAGTGGAAGGTTATTTAATTTAGCTTTGCCTAAAAATAGTTCATGCAAGGAGCAAGTTCTTCAAGAGAGGATTACCTCAAAGCCCTGTACGTCCTGTCGACAGGAGCGGAAGGCCCCGTGACGACCACGGCGCTGGCGGAGCACCTGTCCATGCGTCCTGCCTCCGCTTCCGGGATGATGAAGCAACTGGCGGAGGCGGGCTGGGTGGAGCACGAAGCGTACCGGGGAGCTTCCTTGACTCCTTCTGGGGAGCGCATCGCATTGGACGTGATCCGCCGGCACCGGCTTTGGGAGTTCTTTCTGGTGGAGCGGTTGGGGTTTGCGTGGGACCAAGTGCACGAATTGGCGGAGCGTTTGGAGCACATTGAGGACGCTGAACTGATCAACCGCTTGGACGATTACCTCGGGTGCCCCGATTTCGATCCACACGGTGACCCCATTCCGCGTGCCGACGGCACCGTAGTCGATGCGCGTCCACTTCAGGTTGCAAGCGAGCTGCGGCCGGGGGCGCGCGCGGTCATCAAAGGCGTGGTGGACAGCAGCGACGTGTTCTTGCGCCACTTGGATGCCCTGGGCATTCGACTGGGAATCGAGTTCAAGGTGGTCGAACGCCATGAGTTCGACGGAAGTGCCCGTGTGGAAGGGCACGGAATCTGGACGCTTGGGGTCTTGGAGAATTTGTTGGTCGTCATTCAACCGTAACGGAATGGAACACCTCTTGGATTGGTTCGAATCGCTGGGGCCGGTGAAGGCCGCATTGGTCGCTACGACGGGCACGTGGTTGCTCACAGCGGCGGGGGCGTCGCTCGTGCTTTTTTTCGGTCAGGTTCACCGAAAATTCTTGGATGCGATGCTCGGTTTCACAGGCGGGGTGATGGTGGCTGCGAGTTTTTGGTCGCTGTTGGCTCCAGCGATTGAGATGTCGGATGGGGAGGGATTTGCTCGCGTGGTGCCTTCCGCGCTGGGCTTTGCCCTGGGAGCGGTGTTCATTTTTGCCTTGGACAAATTCACTCCGCACTTGCACATCAACTTCTCGAAGGATGAAGCCGAAGGCCCCGCCACGAAATGGCACCGCACGACGTTGCTGGTCTTGGCCATTACCCTTCACAACATCCCTGAAGGACTTGCGGTGGGGGTGATGTTCGGCGGGGCGGCAGCAGGGTTGCCGGGTGCGAGCATCGGGGCGGCCGTGGCGCTGGCCATCGGCATTGGGTTGCAGAACTTTCCCGAGGGATTCGCCGTGAGCATGCCCTTGAGGAGGGAAGGCGTATCGAAGTGGCGCGCGGCGTGGTTTGGCCAACTTTCGGCCATCGTGGAACCGATCGCGGGCGTTATCGGGGCTTACGCCGTGATGCAGGTTCAGGAACTGCTGCCCTATGCGCTGGCATTTGCTGCTGGCGCCATGATTTACGTCGTGGTGGAGGAAGTCATTCCAGAGACGCAACGCGACCGCTACACGGATTTGGCAACGCTGGGCTTCATCGCGGGATTCATCGTGATGATGGCGCTGGACGTCGGCTTGGCCTGAGGTCAGTTCTCAAGCGGCCATTCTGCTCCCGAAAACCACCCTGAACTCATTAAGAGGACAACGCGCGGTCCGGATTGCCACGTGGCCCATACCGCTTCCAAATCTTCACGGGACGTGATGACCCGGAGGTCGGGGCGTTGAAAGCTGGATCGTACAAACTCGGCATCCAATTCCGGCAACCGTTTGTGCTCGATGACGTTCGGGTCGAAGTACACCACGGCCTCATCAGCTGCGTGCAGGGCCTTCGAATAAGTGGGGAGAAAATCGCGGTTCAGGGAGGAAAACGTGTGCAATTCAAAGCAAGCGAGCAATCGCCGGTCCGGAAAACTCGCTCGCACCCCTTCGGTGGTGGCCTTTACTTTAGAAGGGGCATGTGCAAAATCTCGAAAGACCACCACGTCGTCGCCTTTTTCGATGGGTTGCAGCCTGCGGGCCGCACCGGAGAAGGAGCCGATCGCGCGGTCGAAATCGGCAGGTGAAACGCCCAGTTCCCCGCACAGTGCACGCGCTCCAGCGAGGTTTTGGAAGTTGTGTGTTCCGACGAGCGATGTCCTGCAGGTTCCACCATCGGGAAAGCGCAAAGACACACCGGCTTCATCAGCTTCCCATTGCGGCGTTCGATAGGGAATGGCGCGCACCCCGCTCGCTTCGACGAGTCGCGTCAACTGCGCGTCTTCCGCGCAGTACACCACCGCACCGCCGTGTTCAATGGTCGTCAGGTAATGCGCGAACTGCTCCACGTAGTTCGCCTCCGTCGGAAACACGTTGATGTGGTCCCATGCGATGCCCGTCAGCAAGGTCAGGTGCGGCCGGTACCAAAAGAACTTCGGCCTCCGGTCGATCGGGGAACTGAGGTATTCGTCGCCTTCGAACACCGCGAGGTCTCGGTCTTGCGACAACGAGACCATGCGGTCGAAGCCTTCGAGTTGCGCCCCGACCATGAAATCCGTGGGCCGGTTGAGCGCCTGCAGCACGTGAAGCACCATGGAGGTCACGGTGGTTTTGCCGTGGCTTCCGCCGATCACGACGCGCTGCTTGCGCTCGGTGGCGTGGAAAAGGAATTCGGGGTAGGACTGAACGGAAAGGCCCAGCGCCTGCGCCGCCAGCAGCTCGGGGTTGTCGGTGCGCGCGTGCATGCCGAGGATGACCACGTCGAGGTCCGAGGTGATGCGCTCGGGGAACCACCCTTCCGCCTCGGGCAGCAGCCCCTCGGCGTCGAGCCGGCTGCGTGAAGGCTCCAGGATTTGGTCATCCGAACCCGTCACTTGGTGCCCATCGTCGTGCAGCGCCAAAGCCAAATTGTGCATGGCGCTTCCCCCAATCGCAATGAAATGTATCCGCATGGCCTGAAATTCCGACACATCTGCCTTCGATTTCCGAAGTTTGTGAGGCGGTTTCACACAGCGAATTATGGAAAGAACACGGACAGGTTGGGCCGGAATTGGCAGCGGATTGGCGGCGTATGGCCGGAGTTTTGGAGCCATCCGGCGGTTTCGGATGCGCCGGGTTTACGCACTTTCGGCGGGGCTGACGCTGCTGTTCGTGCTCGTCGGCGCATGGGGCATCGGTGCGTTGGTGGATGCGCTGTCGCATGCGTACCGCGAGTGGTGGGGCACGAGCGATGCGTGGCCGGAGGAGGCGACCTGGTGGGATCAGGCCAAATGGCTGTTCGCCCAAGCCGGCGACGCCGCCCTCCAAGTTGTCGCCTACGTGGCGTTGTTTTGGCTGAAAATCAAGCTGACGAAATACCTCGTCTTGGCCTTCCTTGGTCCGGTGATGGCCTGGGCTTCGGAACGGGCCGAAGCTGGCGTGACCGGGGACGAGCGAGCGCTCAGCATGCGGCTCATGGTCCGCGAATTCGTGCGCGGCGTGCGTTCGGCGGTGCTGTTGTTCTTCGTCGAACTCGGCTTCGGGGCCGTGCTCTTCGCGTTGTCCTTGCTCGTGACGTTGTTCGCGGGACCGGTGGCCGTGGTGCTGTCGCCCGCCTTTGCTGTCCTTTCGTTCTTGATGGGGGCGTGGTTTTATGGGGCCTCCACCTTTGATTTCATTTGGGAGCGGCGCGGGTTGGGCGCGCGCAAAGGCCTGAGCGCTAGCTGGGGAATGCGCGGTCGGGTGCTCGGCGTGGGCCTTCCGTTTCAGGTGTGGATGGCTGTGCCGGTGCTGTCGTGGTTCGTCGCCCCCATTTTCGCTCCGGTGACGTGCGCGGTTGCGGCGGTGTTGGCCTTCCCGAGGGAGGAGCTTACGGCAACAGCACGCGCTGCGAACCCGTCGGACCCGCAATGACGATGAGACCGTGCCAACCGGCCGCGTCGATGCGGTGGTTGCGCCCCGTGGCGATCAATTGACCCGCCGGGTTGAAAGCGCGCCAAGTGGCGTCGGTGTTCCAGCCGAGCAATTGGATTTGGCCTCCGTCCAAGCGTTGCACGCGCCACGTCATTTGGCCCGATGCTTCGCCCACATTCGTAGCACACGGACCCGCCGACCACGTCGCCAATCCTCCGTAATACCAGGCTTGGCAGGGATTCGTGTACGTCACGCCATCGCATCCGCACACCGACTCTTCCGCGTCGTCACACGCCATTTCCGGCATCACCCGGGCCTCATCGTAGCAGTCTCCTGCGCAGGGTCCCGGGGTAAAATCGCTCACCCAATCCAGATTAGTCGCGGTGCACGGATTCACGTGCGTCAAGGAGTCGCAACCGCAAACCGGCTCGGCATCAAAGGGATTGCAATCCACGAGCGGGTCGGCGAGCGAAGGGTCGATGCAGTTGCCGGAACCGCAATCCGCTTCGCAGTCCTCCAAGGTTTCGAAGCTGTACACGCTGTAGTCCACGCCGTTCACGACCCAGCCGCAACCGCTCAGACCGGCGCAGCTGCCGTTGACGAGCGCCACGCCCATGACCATGTCGCACACACCGAAATCCACCCCGCCGAGGTCTTGGCAGGTTCCTCCACCGCATGCGGCGATGCAATCCGCCGTGCTCTCGAAACTGTAGAGGCTATAATCCACGCCATTTACTACCCAGCCGCATCCGCTCAGTCCGGTGCAATTGCCGTCCACGATGCCGACGCCCATGGCCAGTTCGCAATCGCCGAAGTCGATGCCGCTGAGGTCGATGCAATCCACCGAGGAACCGGAGCATTCGCCCGGCGTGAAACTCGTCACCCCGCCAAACACTTCCGCTTCGCAGGCGTTGCCGTAAGTGACGCCATTGCACCCACAGACCGGATCCCAAATCATGGGGCAAGCCGCAGTCGGGTCGATCAACGTGCTGTCAATGCAGGCTTGGGCCGCGGCCGTGGTGGCGAATGCTGCAAGCGAAAGGAGCAGGAGTGAAGTGCGCATGGCTGAAGGTTGAATTCAGCGCGGAAGTTAGTTCTTTTTAACCCATTGAACCACGGCGCCTAACGCTTCGAGGTCGTCGAAGAACGCGGGGTAGCTTTTCGCCACGCACTCCGCGCCCTCGATTTCGATGGGGGCCCCTGCCAGTCCGAGCAGCGCTCCGGCCATTGCGATGCGGTGATCGCCCGCGGCGTCAATCCGGGCGGCGAGCACCTTGTCCTTGCCCTTTCGCGGCACGACCACCAGGGCATCGAGTCCTTGGTCGTGACGGATTTCAATGCCCGCGGCTTCGAAGGCCCGTTGAAGGCTTGCGATGCGATTGGATTCCTTGTGGATCAGGCGGTGTGCGCCGCGCAGCGTGCTGGGTTTGTTTCCGAAAGCTGCCAGGGAGGCCAAAACCGGGAACAAATCCGGGCTGTCGGTCAAGTCCACATTGAACGCCCGCACCGGCCTTCGGGCGACCTGCACCCCCTCGTCCGTCCCGCTCGCCGCGCCACCGGCGAACAGGAGGGCTCCCCGGATCGCCTCGTCCGCTTGCGGGTAGCTGTTCTGCAGCCCGTCCACAGTGATCGCGTTTTCCGCAGCCAGCATGCCGGCGACGAGCAGGGCGGCCGCGGCGCTCCAATCCCCGTCCACGACGCCATCCCACGGTTGGTAAGTTTGGCCTCCACGAATGCGGTAAACGCCTTCCTCCGAAGCGTCGATTTCAATGCCAAAATCCTCCAGTACGGCAAGGGTCAAATCCACGTAAGGCCGGCTCACCAAGCCCTCCACGCGCAACGTGCTGTCCTCCGCTGCCAACGGGAGGGCAAAAAGCAACCCCGTCAAGAACTGTGAACTCAAGCTCCCATCCACCGCACAATCCCCCCCGCGCAATGGGCCGTTCAACGCAATGGGAGGCCTTCCGTCCTCGGCCAATTCGCACGCTGCGCCCAACCGGCGCAACACCTCCTGCATCGGCTGTTGCGGACGTTTCAACAAGCTGCCAGAGCCCGTCAACCTCAGCGGCTCGCCGTGCAAGGCTGCAATCGGTGCAAACAGGCGCAATCCCAGACCGCTCTCGCCCAAATCCAATTCCTCCACCCGGGGCGCGAGGGTTCCCGCCACTCCCGTGATGCGGATGGCGTCGTCACCCAACTCAATCTCAGCTCCGAGGCCCGCCGCCGTGGCCAGGGCCGCCGTGCAATCGTCGCTCTCGCTGGGACGGTGCAACATGGAGGCGCCGTCAGCAAGCAGCGCTCCGGCGATGAGCCGCTGCATCACGCTCTTGGAAGGCGGGGCGAACACCGTGCCCTTCAAGAAGGAAGGCCGAACCCGCAAGATCATGGCGCGACCGGTTGACGTCCGAGGTAAATCGAGGCGATGCCGCCCGTGAGCGGAATGGCGCGCACGTCCGTATAGCCCACGCGTTCAAGGATGTCGAGGAAGGCTTGGCCCTCGGGGAAGGCCTTCACGCTTTCCGGCAGGTAGGCGTAGGCCGCGTTGTCCTTGGAGACGAGCTTGCCGATGGTGGGCATGATGAAACGGAAGTAGAATCCGAAGAGCTGCTTCATCGGGAAGTGCTGCGGCTTGGAGAATTCCAGCACGATGCCGAGTCCGCCGGGACGCAGGACCCGCCGCATTTCCGTCAATCCCGCTTCGAGGTGCTCGAAGTTCCGCACCCCAAACGCCACCGTGTAGGCGTCGAAGTGGCCGTCTTCGAAGGGCAGCTGAACGGAGTCGCCCTCGAGGAGGGTGATTTGGTCCGCGTAACCGCGCTTCGCGATTTTCTTGCGGCCAACGGCGAGCATTCCAGGACTGATGTCCACGCCGGTGATGTGCGTGTCACTCAGGCCCATGCGCACCGCCTCGATGGCGAAGTCGGCGGTGCCGGTGGCCATATCCATGACCCGCTTCGGCGACTCCTTCCGCAGGATGCGGATCGCGCGTTTCCGCCACAGCACGTCGATGCCGAAGGAGAACAGGTGGTTCAGGAGGTCGTAGCTGTGGGCGATGTTGTCGAACATGCGCGCCACTTGGCGGGTTTTTGCCTCTTCGTCGGGCGAAGAGTAGGGGGTGATGCGTGTGCCCATGGATTAGCCGACCATCGTGTGGCCTTCGGGGTATTTGAAGTGGTTGGTGACCAAACGTCCTCCGATGGCAAACGCCACCGTCAAGGTTCCTACGCGGCCAACGAACATGCTGGCCGAGAGGATGAATTTTCCTGCAGTGCTCAAGTCGGCTGTGATGCCGGTGCTCAAGCCGACGGTGCCCATCGCGCTCACTTGTTCGAAGGTGAGGTCGAGCAGGTTCCGTCCGTTTTGGGCCAAAATCTCCGCTTCGGTAATGCTCAACACGAAGATGCACAGCAAGTTGCCCATTAAAAAGAACAGCAGTACGCTGTACGCCCGCGACCGCAAAATCTCGGGAATGGTGCGTTTGAACAGCTGGACGTGTTCGATGCCGCGGATGGTCCGCCACACGTCCGCCAAGACGATGGCAAGCGTGCTCGTTTTGATGCCTCCACCCGTTGAAGATGAGCTTGAACCGATGAACATTAAAATCGTGAGCAAGAACAGCATAGGGATTCCGACTGAGCCGATGTCTACGGTGTTGAATCCGCTGGTTCGGGTCGCACTTTGGAACACGGAGGTGGTGATTTGGCCCCACGTGCTCATGCCCTTCAACGTGCCCTCTTGTTCGAGCAAAAAGTAGCTGACGGCCCCGATGACCACGAGGATGACGCTGAAGTAGAGGGCAATTTTCGTAGCGAACCCGATTTGCTTCCACGGCTGCTTCATCCGTTCCCGAAGTCGCGAGGGGTCGAACAAGTCAAAGATGGCCATCATGCCCAAGGCTCCGAAAAACACCAACAACGTCACGATCCAGTGCATCGTCCAATTGGAGGCCACTTCCGGGGCGGCCAAGCCGTTCGTGAACAGGGAAATCCCCGCGTTGTTGAACGCTGAAACGCTGTGGAAAATGGAGTAGAACACCTTCTCGCCCAAATTCGCGAACTCCACGGCTTCGTCCCAACTCGCAAACAAGGCAACGCTGCCGACGAACTCAATGCCCATGCACCACAGGAAGACCTTTTTCAGCATGCCGGTGCTCGATTGGACGTTGTCCCGGTTGACGAAGTCCTCGATGACGTCGTGTTGCCGCACTCCGAGGCCCAATCGAGCGGCCAAGGCCAAAAACGATCCGAACGCAATGAGGTTCAGCCCCCCGAGTTGGATGAGCAACAAGAGCACGAATTGGCCTTTGAAGGTGAAGTAGTTCACCGTATCCACCAACATCAGACCGGTTACGCACGTAGCGCTCGTGCTGGTGAAAAACGCATCGACCCACGGCATGCCGCCTTCCATGGTGGTCATTTCGGGCAACATGAGCAAGATGGTGCCCAAGGTGATGATGGCCGAAAAACTCAGGATGAAAATGACAGCGGGGTTGAGTCGGATTTTGGGCAGGATGGTGCCTCCTCGCCACAACTCAGCGAAGACCATCAAGAAGAAATAAATCTGAATGAACAAGGTGTAGACGTCCCTCGCTGACCGCAGTCCCCAGGAGCTGACCAAGGGTTCAAGCAGCAGGTGCCCCGTGAACAGGTCGCTCATGCCTTCGATGACCAAGATGGCCATGACGCTGGCTTCCAACAACGTGCCCTTCACGAAGGTCAAGGGATGGAATTCATAGACGACGCGAACGATGTAGTGGGTGACGTAGAAAACGAAGCTGCCGGTGACGCCCTTCAAAATGAGGTCCGAACTTGCGCTGTCTTGCGGAAAACCGTAATACGCTGCGAGCAGCACCAAGGCGGTGGACGAAACGAAGACATTCAGGATGCGAAAGGCGCGGAGCACCGCATCTTTCGAGCTGTAGAGCTGAACGTTGGCCCGTTCTCTGAATTCGCTCAGTTTCATGCGGTCAAAGGCGGGGTTGAAGACACTTCGCGTTGCAACCGACGCGCGTCGATGGGAACAACCCCCACGTTTTCGCAGACCAAACCGCCCGCGAGGTTGGCGACCCGCGCCACTTCTCCCGCGTCCACACCGAGGGCATAGAGGCAGGTGGCCACGGCGATGACCGTATCCCCAGCACCCGATACATCTGCGATTTCCCGCGCGTGGGCGGCTTGGCGCAAGTGAACAATTCCCCGGTCGGGTTGGTGAACGTGGACGCCGTGTTCACTCAACGTCACCAAGGCGCATTCGGGCTGTAGTCGCGTCATCAACTCTTCCACTGCAGCTTCCACACTCGCAGGGTCTCCCGGCTCGACGTAACGACCGAGTCCTTCTTGGAGTTCCTTCACGTTGGGCTTGAATAAGCCCACGCCACGGTAGGCATGGAATTGCCGAAACTTAGGATCCACGGCCGTGGGCACGTTGAGTTCGCGGGATCGCCTCACCACGAATTCGATGATGCGCTCCGTCAAAACGCCCTTGTCGTAGTCTTCGAACAGGACGGCATCGGCCTGAGCGAGCAACGGATCCAAGGCCGCGAGGAGGGCATCCTCCAACGCTGGGCTCAACGGTTCCGTCGTTTCTTCATCGACCCGCAACAGCTGCTGTCCGCTGCTCATGATGCGGGTTTTTACGGTTGTGGGGCGGTCGGGGGTTTGGACCACGGCAGCTGTGCCCACGCCGTGCTGTTCGAGTTGCTCCAGCAACGCATTGCCCGCCTCATCCGCCCCGACAGCGGAGGCCAAATCCACTCGGGCCCCAAGCGCCAACAAATTCAACACCACATTGCCCGCACCTCCGAGCCGCCGATCGCGCTTCTGAATGTCCACCACCGGCACCGGTGCTTCGGGCGAAACCCGCTTCACCGCGCCGATGTAATAAGCGTCCACCATCACGTCCCCGATGACGAGTACCCGCAAACTGCGGCAAGATTCGAGGGCTTCGAGCGCGTTCATGCCGCGAATTTAGGCACTGCGCGCGGTTTCGGGCTCAGTTCAGCGCCAGAATGGCTTCCTCAATCCGATCGCACGCCGCTTCGAGTTGCGCTTCGGATGCCGCGTAGGAGAGCCGAATGCATTCTGGGGTACCAAACGAATTGCCTCCCACCGTCGCCACGCGCCCTGCTTCGAGCAAATAGAAGGCCACGTCGTCGCCCGATTTCAGGACGTGCTCCCCGGCCCGCTTGCCGAACAACCCGCTGACGTCGGGGAATAAATAGAACGCCCCCATCGGGCGGTTCACCTTCAGGCCCGGGATGCGCTCCAGCCGCGCAATCATCAACTCCCGCCGCTTCAAGAAGGCCGCACGCATTTCATCCGCAATCGACGGATCCGCAGCCACGGCAGCCCCGGCTGCGACCTGCGCAATGGAACACGGTGCCGAAGTGACCTGCCCTTGGATCTTCGTGCACGCCTGCGCAATCCAAGCCGGCGCTCCGATGTAACCCAATCGCCACCCCGTCATCGCAAACCCCTTCGAAACCCCATTCACCGTCACCACCCGATCCTGCATGCCTTCCACCGCGCCCAAGCTCGCATGCGCCCCCGTGAAGTTGATCAATTCGTAAATTTCATCGCTGATGACGACGACCTGTTCGTGCCGCTTGAACACTTCGGCGAGGGCCTCCGTTTCTTCCTGCGTGTAAACCGATCCCGAAGGATTGCAAGGGGAGGAGTAAATGACCAAACGCGTCCACTCCGTCATCGCAGCTTCCAAGTCCCCAGGTTGGACCTTGAAATCGTCCTCAATGCGCGTTGGCAGCACCACCGGGGTTCCGCCCGCCAACAGCACCATGTCTTTGTAGCTCACCCAAAACGGCGCAGGCAACAACACCTCATCGCCCGGGTTGATGAGCGCGAGCACCACGTTGGTGATGCTTTGCTTGGCTCCGTTGGAAACGACGATTTGGTTGGGCGCGTAGTCGAGGCCGTTGTCGCGCTTGAATTTCGCACTGATGGCTTCGCGAACGTCCGCGATGCCCGGCACCGGCGTGTAGTGGGTGACGTTGTCGCGAATGGCTTGAATGCCCGCCTCTTTGAGCACCTCCGGCGTGTCAAAATCCGGCTCGCCGAGCGAGAGGGAGATGACGTCGATGCCTTGGGCTTTCATTTCGGTCGCCTTGCGCGCCATGGCGATGGTCGCGGATTCGGACAGGCGGTTGAGGAGGTCGGAGGTCCGTGGGTTCATGTCGTTGCGTGTTGCGTGGGCCAAATTTACTTCCCCCTACGATGCCACGCGCTCACAGGTTGCGCTTTTTCGACAGCAACGCAAGGCCACTGAACATGAGTCCGCCGTTCACCGCAAGCAACGCAAATCCGAAGCTGAATCCCGTCCCTTCCCGCAGCCCCAATTCCAGCGCGTAGCAGGCGAGGGGAGCGGCCACCGCCAGCACCGGAATCCACCGGTCATTCACCGCCCGGCGCGAAAGGATGCCGAAGGCGAACAGCCCGAGCAGCGGACCGTACGTGTAATTCGCCGCCGTGAAAATCGACGACAGCACGCTCGCATCGGTCGCCATGGAGAAGCCGAGCATGACGGCAGCCAGGAGCAAGGTCATGCCGAGGTGCACCCGCTTGCGAAGCCGTTCGGCTGCTGCGTCGGGCATTTGGTCTACGCGGGCCAAATCCACGCACACGCTCGTCGTCAACGCCGTCAACGCGCTGTCCGCCGAGCTGAACGCCGCCGCCATCAGCCCCACCAAAAACACGATCCCCACGCCCCATCCCAACTCCCCGCTCAATGCCACCCCGGGAAACAGCCCATCGGTCCGCTCCGGCGACCACCCCATCGCCTCCGCCTGCAACCACAGCACAGCTCCGAGGAACAGGAACAGGAAATTCACCCCCACCAGCACCACCGCAAACGACCCCATGTTCCACCGCGCCTCCCGCAAATTCCGGCACGCCAAATTCTTCTGCATCATGTCCTGGTCCATCCCCGTCATCGTCGCGGCCACGAACGCCCCCGCCACCACGTGCTTCACCACATGATTCGGCGCCCGCCAGTCCTCCGTCACCCAAATCCGCGTCCACCCGCGCGCCTCCGCCTCCCCCCACAACGCGCCCCAATCGCCCCCAACGAGCGAATCCGCCACCGCATCCACAGCCAGGACCACCGCGATCAACATCGCTGCGGTTTGGAGCGTATCCGTCCACACCACCGTCCCCAGCCCTCCGGCCCGCGTGTACCCATAAATCACCCCCAACACCCCCAACGCGGTCAGCGCCACGCCCACCGGCCACCCGCCCACGTGCAAGTCCCACCCCAGCGGCTGCAACACAAACAACTGCAGCACGAGCACCACCAAAAACAGCCGAAAACTCGCCCCAATCACCCGGCTGATCAAGAAAAACACGGCCCCCGTCCGATACGCCCGCGGCCCAAACCGCTCCCCCAAATACCCGTAAATGCTTGTCAATTGCATCCGGTAATACAGCGGCATCAACACGCCCATGATGAACGCATAGCCGATCAAGTACCCGAACACCATTTGCATGTAGGTGAACCCAGCGCCTTGCACCTGGCCCGGAACGCTGATGAACGTCACCCCGCTCAGCGAAGCCCCGATCATGCCGAACGCCACCACGTACCACGGCGTCGTCCGCCCGGCCAAGAAAAAACCCGCGTTGCCGCGTTGCGCGGTGAGCCGGCCGATGACCGCCAACAACGCGGCGTAGGCGATGAACACGCCGATGACGAGGAGGGGTTGCATGCGGCAAAGATATCGGCAGCGCGCTCGGGCGGCGTACCTTCGCGGCATGGAATTGCCTTCGCGCCTGATGGAAGTGGCCGTGGACCAAATGGCTTCCCTCCCCGGCATCGGCCGCAAAACAGCCTTGCGCCTCGTCCTCCACCTGCTGAAGCGGGACGAAGAACGCGTCGACGCCTTCGCCCGCGCCTTCACGGATTTGCGAGCCGGGGTGCGCCCGTGCACGACCTGTTCGAACCTGACCGAGTCGGAGCAGTGCAGCGTCTGCGCGGACCCCGTTCGGGACGAGCGCACCATTTGCGTGGTGGAGGACCTGCGGGACCTGCTGGCCATCGAGCAGCTCGGGCTCTACAAGGGCCGTTACCACGTGCTCGGTGGTGTCATCAGCCCGATGGACGGGGTCGGGCCTTCGGATTTGACGGTGGAGGCGCTCGTAGCGCGGTGTGGCAATCCGGAGTGGGTCCAAGGGACAGACGGCTTGCCCGCGGAGGTCATTTTTGCCTTGCCCACCACGATGGAAGGCGAAACCACGGCGTTTTACCTGTATAAAAAGTTGGAGCCGACGGGCGTTCGGGTAACGGCGATTGCGCGCGGCATTGCGGTGGGCGATGACTTGCAGCACGCGGACGAAGCCACGTTGGCCCAAAGCTTGAACCAGCGTTTGCCCTACAGCACATGAGCGCGCGGCCCGACTTGTCCATCGTCATCGTCAACTACAACGTGGAGCACTTCCTCGAGCAGTGCTTGACGTCCGTGGAGCGCGCGGTGGCGCGGATGCAGGCAGCGGGCTATGAAGCGGAGGTTTGGGTGGTGGACAACCGTTCGGTGGACGGGTCGTGTGCCATGGTGCGTGCGAAGTTTCCGCAGGTCAAACTGGAGGCGCTGGAGGAGAATGTGGGGTTTTCGAAAGGGAACAACGTGGCGATCCGGAAATCGACGGGCCGTTGGGTCCTGTTGTTGAATCCCGACACGGTGGTGCGGGAGGACACGTTCGTTGCGGCCCTCGCGTACGCCGATGCCCACCCGAGGCTTGGGGGGTTGGGGGTGCCGATGGTCGATGGGGCAGGGCGGTACTTGCCCGAGTCGAAGCGGGGGTTGCCGACGCCTTGGGCCTCGTTGTGCAAGATTTCGGGGGTGTACCGGTTGGCGCCGCGATCGAAGCGGTTCAACCGGTATTATTTCGGCCATTTGGACCGCGATTCTTCGGCGCCGATTGAGATTTTGTCCGGGGCCTTCATGTGGATGCGGCGGGAAGCGTTGGACGAGGTGGGGTTGTTGGACGAGGCGTATTTCATGTATGGGGAGGACATTGATTTGTCCTGGCGGCTCATCCAGGGCGGATGGGAAAACCATTACTTCGCGGGCACTTCCATCATCCATTATAAAGGGGAGAGCACGAAGAAGGGATCGCTGAATTACGTGTCGGTGTTCTACGGGGCGATGCTGATTTTCGCTTCGACGCATTTTGAAGGGCGGCAGGCGCGGCTGCTGACGTGGTTGATTCGGCTAGCCATTTATTTGAGGGCGGGGCTTGCGGTGGTCCGGCGCGTGGTGGACCGTCGGGGGCTGCAGGTGGCGGAGGCGGCGGTGTTGTTCAGCGGGTTGTTGGCGATTTTGAAGGGGTACTCGCAGTGGTCGGGCATCGTGTACGATTTCAAGTTGGCGGCGACGGCGTTTGCGGTCTACACGGGCGTTTGGTCGGTGGCCGTGACGTGGAGCGGGGGGTACGATCGGCCGTGGCGCTTGGGGGCGGTATTGAAAGGAGTGGCGCTCGGCGGACTCGTATTGATGGCCGGCTACGGGTTGCTGCCCAAAACCGTTCAGTTTTCCCGCGCAGTCCTGCTCCTTGGAACCGCTTGGGCCGCACTGGCCTTTTGGGGGCTCCGAACGCTGTTTCATCGGAAGGGCTGGCGGCACGCCGTCCGCAAACGCCGGCTGGTGGTGGCCAGCAGCGATTCGTTGGCCGAACTGTTGCCCATTTTGCGGGGGGCAGGGGCGGCGGTGGAGTCGTGGGCGCTGACGCCGGAAAAGGAGGAGGTCGCGTCGGTGGAGGGGGTGCGGGTGGTGGGGACGGTTGCGGATTTGGAAGAGGCGATGCGGATCCACCGCGTGAATGAAGTGGTGTTCAACGGGCGGGAATTGTCGGCTGCGGCCATCATCGATGCGATGACGGGGGTGAGCGATGGGGGGGTGCAGTTTCGCATCGCATGGGAACCCGGGAGTCCGCTCATCGGGCCGGGTGGACCGGAGGGGCTGGAGGGGTTCGTGGAGGTGCAGCGGGCAATCCAGTTGCCGGATTCGAGGCGGCGGAAGCGGTTGTTCGATGTGTTGGCGGCGTTGGCCGTGGGGTTGGCATCGCCGTTGCTGCGGTTGAGTGGGCGGCGCGGATGGGGGCGCGCTGCGCTGCGGGTGGCGTTTGCCGGGTGGACGTGGGTCGGCTATTCGGAGCCCCGCAAAGGCCTGCCCACGCTGAGGATGGCGGTGTTGCGGCGGTCGGAGTCGGGGGATGTTCGGGTGCGGAGGCGAACGGATTTGGCCTATGCTCGTGATTATAGATGGACAACAGACCTGTCGGTCGTCCGTGAAGCCTTAATTTCGCATCGCGCAATACAACGATATGGCAACAATTGAAATCCTCCTCCCGAAGATGGGTGAAAGCGTAGCAGAAGCTACGATTACGAACTTGGTAGCACAGCCGGGACAAGCGGTTGAAGCGGACGAGAACATCGTCGAAATCGCCACGGACAAGGTGGACAGCGAGGTGCCGGCTCCGGAGGACGGGGTGCTGGTGGAATGGTTGGTCGCGGAAGGTGATGTCGTGCAAGTGGGCGCGCCGATTGCGCGGTTCGAGACGGGGGGAGCGGCTTCTGCTCCGGCTCCGGTGGCAGCACCGGTCGCTGCACAGGCACCCTCACCGGAGGTCGTTGAGGCCTTGGAAGCACCGCTTACGGGCATGCCCCCGCGGGTCAGCGAGTCGGGGCGTTTTTATTCGCCCTTGGTGCGCAGCATCGCCGCTGCGGAGGGCGTGAGCGCTGCGGAATTGGAAGGCATTGCCGGATCGGGAAGCGAAGGGCGCGTGACGAAGAAGGACATCCTGGCCTATGTGGAAGGGCGTGGGGCGGGAGCTCCAGCACCCGCTCCGGCGCCTGTCGCTCCAAAGGCTGCTCCTGCAGCGAAGCCTGCAGCGGTCAGCGTTTCGGGCAGCGACGAAATCATCGAAATGGACCGGATGCGGAAGATGATCGCCGAGCACATGGTGCGTTCCGTGTCCACGAGCCCACACGTGACTTCGTTCGTGGAAGCAGACGTGACGCGCATCGTGAACTGGCGCAAGAAGAACAAGGACGCGTTCCAAGCAAAAACGGGGGAGAAATTGACGTTCACTCCGATGTTGGCCGAGGCCATTGTGAAAGCCATTCGCGATTTCCCAGGCGTCAACGCCCAAGTGGACGGTGACCGCATCATCATCAAGAAGGACATTCACCTCGGCATGGCGGCGGCTTTGCCCTCGGGCAACCTCATCGTGCCCGTCATCAAGCATGCGGACCAGTACAATTTGGTCGGTTTGGCGCGCCAAATCAACGACCTCGCGAACCGTGCTCGTGCCGGGAAGCTGGGACCGGACGACATCGCAGGAGGCACGTACACGATGTCGAATGTCGGCACGTTCGGCAACGTGATGGGCACTCCGATCATCAACCAGCCGCAAGTGGGGATTTTGGCCTTGGGAGCAATCCGCAAGAAGCCGGCGGTCATTGAAACGCCGGAAGGCGATGTGATTGCGGTGCGGCACATGATGTTCCTCTCGCACAGCTACGATCACCGGGTGGTCGACGGCATGCTCGGCGGCAGCTTCGTGCGTCGGGTGGCGGATTACTTGGAGGCGTTCGATCCCGAGCGACCGATTGACTAATTTGAAAGCATACACGAAATGAATTGGTCCCAGATGAACTTGAAGCGCCCGCTGGTGGTGCTGGATTTGGAAACGACCGGGACCGAAGTGGGGAAGGACCGCATCGTGGAAATCGCGATGATCAAGGTGTCTCCCGATGGTTCCGTGGTGAAAAAGCCGGAGCAACGCGGGGCGGAGCATCGCATCCTCGTAAACCCCGAGATGCCGATTCCGCGGGAGGCGAGTTTGGTTCACGGCATTTGGGATGCCGATGTAGCGGGCAAGCACACGTTTCAGCAACTGGCGCCCCGGCTGGTGCAGTTCCTCGACGGGTGCGATTTGGCGGGGTTCAACAGCAACCGATTTGACGTTCCGATGTTGGCGGAGGAATTCTTGCGCGTGGGCGTGGATTTCGGTTTGGAAGGGCGCAATTTGATCGATGTCCAAAACATTTTCCACAAAATGGAACAGCGGACGCTCCGGGCGGCCTTCAAGTTCTACTGCGGAAAGGAACTCGATGGAGCGCATGAAGCGTTGCCGGATACGGAAGCCACCTTGGAAATCTTGTGGGCGCAGCTCGAACGGTACCAAGAGTCCACGGTGCTTGACAGCATGGGAGAACCGGTGGGGCCGGTGCCGCGCGACATGGATGCCCTGCACGCATTTTGTCAGCGCCAGCCGTTCGCCGATTTGGTGGGACGGTTCATTTACGACGATGCGGGGGAGGTGCTGTTCAACTTTGGACAGCACAAGGGGAAGTTGGTAAAGGACGTGTTGCGGGTGAATCCCGGCTACTTCGGCTGGATGATGGATGCCGACTTCCCGAACTACACGAAGCGCACGCTGCGCAAGGTTTGGGAGGACATGAAGAAGTAAGGGCATGGGGCGTCGTGCGGTTGTTTTGGTGTCAAATGATTTGAGTTTTGACCAGCGGGTTCGAAAGACCGTCGCCACCTTGGAAGCCGATGGTTGGGAGGTGGACGTGGTCGGCAGGCTGTTGCCCAATTCGGTTGAAGTTCCGTGGACCCAACGAGCGACCCGTTACCCGTTGCGGTTCACCCGTGGGAAGGAGTTTTATGCGGAATTGACCTGGGTGTTGACCCGGGATCTGATGCGCAGGAAGGAGGTGCAGCTGATTTGGGCCAACGACTTGGACACGTTGCTTCCGGCGCGGATTGCAGGTTGGCGTCGCCGCATTCCCGTCGTCTACGACAGCCATGAATTTTTTACGGAGGCAGAGGCCCTGTCAAAGCGGCGCTTGCAGCGACTGGTCTGGCTGACGGTGGAGCGCTTGACCATGCCCAGTTGCCGATCCGTCATCACCGTCAACGAGAGCATCGCCGAAGCCTTGGCGGCTCGTTACCCCCGCTCGCGCTTCGGTCGGCCCTTCGTGGTTCGGAACATGCCCATGCGTCGCACTGAGCCCATCCACCCGAATCGAGCCCTGTGGGCGCAATACGGCGTGCCAGCGGACCGCCCCATTGTCCTCATGCAAGGGGCATTCATCGACCGGGACCGGGGAGGAAAAATTGCGGTGAACACGTTGGAACACCTGCCCGACGTCACGCTCGTGTTGATTGGAGCGGGGAAGGAGTTCGATTGGGCCCGTGAGCAACAGCCGAAGTGGAGCGGCCGGTTGCACTGCATTCCCAAGTTGCCGTATGCTGAACTCTTCCCCCTCACCGCTTCTGCCGATGTGGGCCTCTCCCTCGACCAGGGCCTTTGTGGCAATTTCTACTTCAGTTTGCCGAACAAGTTGTTCGATTACATCCAAGCAGGCCTGCCCGTCGTGGCCACGGATTTGCCCGAGGTGAGTCGGATTGTGAACGAATACGAGGTAGGCCAAATCACCCCATCCTCCAGCCCCCAAGCCGTTGCAGAAACCATCCTCACCGTGCTTGCCACACCACGCGCGACGTGGCGCACCCGATGCGAGCGGGCTGCCGAGGTGTTGAATTGGGAGTCGGATTCGGCCAACATCAAGCGGGCCATTGAGCGTTCGATGAATCCTCCCTCCGATTGACCAAGAAAGCTCCCGTGTTCAACGTACAACCAACACCAAAACCTGAGACTTGAAATCGATCCTTGCCCTCATTGCCTGGTTGGCCTTGCCTTTCTTTGCCTTTTCGCAGTTTTCAACCGAAGGGGATGCTTCGAACCAAGGAGGGGGATGCTACCGCTTGACCGACGACGACAACAACGAAATCGGTGCTGCCTGGTCGAACGTTCCCATGGACCTCACCGCACCCTTCGATGTGGTGGCTTCCGTGTTTTTAGGGAACTCCAACGGAGGGGGCGATGGCATGGCGTTGGTCATTCGCAACAGCAGCAGCAACGACCTCCAACCGAACCAAATGCCCGGACCAGACGGTCAGTACCTCGGTTACGGCACCATCGATGAGAGCGTGATCGTCGAAATCGACACCGACGACAACAACGCGGCCAATGATCCCAATTGGGACCACCTTTCGGTCCTGCGCGATGGCAATCCGGATCACGACGCCCCGACATGCCTGTTCGACCCCGTTCCTGCGCTGCCCGATTTCAGCAACATCGAGGACAACGATGAGCACCTTTTTCGGGTAACGTGGAACCCCGAAAACGACAGCCTCAAGGTTTACTTCGATTGCTTCCTCCGGATTGCAACCACCGTGGACATTCCGAACATCATCGGCGATGCGGAAGGCATTTGGGGCTTTGTGGCGTGCACGGAGTCCGAAGAAAATGAGCACCGATTCTGTGAGCTGGAGGCGTTCGAACCTGCGGAACTGAACTTGGTGGACGTGGAGCTGTGTGCGGGCCAAACCGCAACCATCAACCTGCCCGACGGATTTGTCGTCGATTGGTCGCCCACGACGGGCCTCAGCGGCACAGCCAGTTCCACCATCGTCGTCTCACCCGCTGTGACCACGACCTACACGGCCTCGTGGTTGGATGCGTGTGGCAACACCGTCGAAGCGTCATTCACGGCCACCGTCAACGACGCCGATTTCCCGGTCGCTGTGCCGGACTTGCAAATGTGCAACGGAGCCCCGGTGCTCGTCCCGTTCATCTTGGTGCCTCCCGGCTTTGCGGTTGGATGGGAATCCGTGGGGGGGCAAGTCCCCGCTTCCATTGACGCACCGGGAACGTACACCCTCTTCGTGACCAATTCGGAAGGGTGCACCGATGAGCAGACCCTGACGGTAACGAACGTGGACTTGCCGGTGGTGAACTTGGGATCAGACATTGAACTGTGTCCAGGGACGAGTTACACGTTCGATGCGGGTGTCGCGGATGCCGTTTGGGCGGACAACAGCGTGGGGCCGACGTACACCGCGAATGGCCCGGAAACGGTGACCGCAACGGTGGGGTCGGGAACCTGCTCCGTGACGACCGCTGTGGAAGTCACCTCGGTTCAAGCTTTCGAACCCGTTTGGAGTTCGGAGTGGACGCTGTGTGAGGGGGCTGGGGTGTTGGAACTTGACGCAGCGGATGGGAATTGGGATCCCATTGACGTGGCGTACGAGTGGCCCGATGGCTCCACCGAGTCGACGTTTGATGTGGTTGCTCCGGGCCCCGTCGAGGTGGACGTGGTCGCGGGCGGATGCTCCTACACCTTCGTAACGGACGTGCAAGCGAGTGAGATCACTTCGGTTGACTTGGGACCGGACGCAACCCTTTGCCCTGGAGACGAGGTGGAATGGAATGTCCCGTATCCGGACACCTGGGTTACGTGGTGGAATGAGGGGGAGGCCGTGGGATTTGGGGACTCGTTCATGCCCGATGCAGCAGGAACCTACCTTGTGGAAGTGTCCCATGCGGGGTGCTCGGTCGAGGATGAAGTCGCGGTCGATTGGGTGCCGGATTACCAGCCGGATGGGGGAGCGAACCTGACCCTTTGCCAAGGAGAAACGGTGATCTTGGATGCGGCCGATTCGAATTGGAATGGGGGGGAGGTGACTTTTGCTTGGCAAGGCGGGCCAAATGCCGCTTCGTGGGAAGTGGACCAAGCCGGCTCGTATGCCGTGGACGTGATGGCAGGGGGGTGTCCGCACACGTTCGAAGTGGAAGTGGTGGCCTCGGAAGTGCCGGAGTTGGACTTGGGCCCCGAAGTCGCCCTGTGTGAGGGCGAAGTTCAGGTCGTCAACAGCGGGGCTCCAGACGTCTTTACGAGCTGGTTGTGGAACGGAAATGCCCTTGTCGCGGGGGTGGCATCGGTCGCGGTGGAGGAGGCGGGCACCTTGACGTGTTGGGTGGACGATGGGGTGTGCTCGGCTTCCGACGAAGTTGTGGTTTCCGAGTTGCCCGCTTTCGATGCCCAGTTGCCGTTGAGCCTTTCTTTTTGCGCAGGCGAGTCGGCGACCCTCTTGGCCGCGGCCGGGGCGGACGCGTACGAGTGGGTGCTTCCCGATGCTTCGACCGCTTGGGGCAGCTCCCTCTCGATCGATCAGCCGGGAACCGTCGTGCTGAACACCGACTACTTGGGCTGTGTGGCTTCGTTTGAAGTGTCCGCGGTGGAGGTTCCGCTGCCTTCCGTTGACCTCGGCGAGGACATCGGGGTCTGTGAAGGAACCAACGTCGTGCTGGAGGTGAACGCCGACGTGGATTGGATCCAATGGAACGGGGGCGCCGATGGGGCGTCGTTTGAGGTGCAGGAATCTTCTTTGGTTACCGTGGTGGTTTCTGCTTTGGGGTGCACGAACCAGGACGAAGTGCAGGTGGAATTTTATCCCACACCGGAATTTGATTTGGGACCGAATCAGAACCTGTGTGCGGGCGGCACGGCCCTGTTGGAGGCTGAAGGATTGCCAGCCGGAGCAACGCTCGACTGGATCGGCATTGGATCGAATGCCAATCCATTGGTAGTGAACGCCTCGGGGACTTACCAAGCCGTGGCATCGTTGGGAGGATGCACCTTTGAGGACGAGGTGACCGTGCTTGTAGCGGCTGAGTACGACACCGGTCTTCCCGAGTTCGCGACGCTGTGTTCGGGAGAGGCCGATGCCTTGACGGCTGCACCAGCGGACACGTTGTTTGCGACCTGGTACGCTTGGTCTCCGGGGGGTGAGGGGTTGAGCACGCTGGTGGACCATGAAGGAACGTACACGTTCACGGCGGGCAACGCATGCGGAACGTGGTCGCAAAGCGTCTTCGTCGAGGTGGAGGATTGCGCGTGCTCCCTGTTCGTTCCGAGTGCATTCACTCCAGACAACGACGGGCGCAACGACCGGTTCATTCCTGAGTTTTCGTGCGAACCGACACAGTATTCATTCGAGGTGTTGGACCGTTGGGGCGTTCGATTCTTCTACACCGAGGACCCGAGCGAAGGTTGGTTGGGCCAAATCCCCGACGGCGAAGGCGATGACCACCCGTATTTCGGTCCGCAAGACCTCTACGTTTGGCGGGTCATCGCGGTGGTTGAGCGCGATGGCGTTGCCCGCCATCAAGTCCACACCGGACAGGTGACGTTGTTGCGCTGACTGCCTCACCGGTGGGCAGAATGCGTACCTTTGCGGCATGTCAAAGGAAGGTCACAACGAAGCGCTCGAATCGGGAGCCGAAACGCGCAAGCCGCTCAATTTCATCGAGCAGAAAATCGAAGCTGATTTGGCTGCCGGCAAGCACGGAGGGCGCATTCACACCCGCTTCCCACCGGAGCCCAACGGGTACTTGCACATCGGTCACGCGAAGGCCATTTGCGTGAGCTTCGGTTTGGCCCAGAAGTACGGAGGCGTGACGAACCTGCGCTTTGACGACACCAACCCAGAAAAGGAGGACACGGAATACGTCAACAGCATCCGCGAGGACATCGCTTGGCTCGGCTTTGAATGGAAAGGCGGGGAGTTCTACACGAGCGACTACTTCGAGCAGCTGTACCAAATGGCGCTTCAGCTGATCGATGCGGGCAAGGCCTACGTCGACGACCAAACCGCGGAAGAAATTGCCGCCCAGAAAGGCGCTCCGGGCACTCCGGGCACGCACAGTCCTTACCGCGACCGGTCGCCCGAGGAAAACCGCGCGCTCTTTGAACAAATGCGCGCCGGTGCATTCAAAGAGGGCGAACGCGTCCTTCGTGCGAAAATCGACATGGCGCACCCGAACATGCTCATGCGGGACCCGCTCATGTACCGCATCAAGTACGCGCACCACCACCGCACGGGCGATGCATGGTGCATTTACCCCATGTACGATTTTGCTCACGGCCAAAGCGACTCCATCGAACACATCACGCACAGCTTGTGCTCGTTGGAGTTCGAAAACCACCGACCGCTGTACAATTGGTTCATTGAACAACTCGGAATCTACCCGTCAGAACAAACCGAATTCGCCCGGTTGAACCTGAACTACACCATCATGTCCAAGCGCAAGCTGTTGCGCCTTGTTCAAGAGGGCGTGGTCGATGGGTGGGACGATCCGCGCATGCCCACCATCAGCGGTCTGCGCCGCCGCGGATTCACGCCGGAGGCGATTCGAAATTTTGCGGACCGCGTGGGCTTGGCGAAGCGCAACAACGTCATCGACTTCAGCTTGCTTGAATGGGCCTTGCGCGATCACTTGAATCGGGTGGCTCCGCGTGCGATGGCGGTGCTGAAGCCGTTGAAGTTGGTGGTGGTGAACTACCCCGAAGGCCAAATCGAATGGATGCCCACCACCATCAACCCGGAAGATCCCGAGAGTGGCACGCGCACCATGCCGTTCGGTCGGGAGCTGTGGATTGAACAAGACGATTTCCGCATCGAGGCGAACAAGAAGTGGTTCCGTTTGGCCCCGGGAAAAACCGTGCGCCTGAAAAGCGCGTTCATCGTGGAATACGTGGACCACGTCACGAACGCGGAAGGTGAGGTGACGGAAGTGCATGTGAAGTACTTCGAGAACAGCCGCAGTGGAAGCGACACTTCGGGCATCAAAGCGAAGGGCACCCTGCATTGGGTGGAGGCGGATCACGCTGTGGACGCGGAAGTTCGCCTCTACGACCGGCTGTTCAGTGTGCCATCACCGGACCAAGACGCCGACGTGGATTTCATGCAGTACGTGAACCCGAACAGCCTGGAGGTGTTGCACGGGGCGAAGGTGGAGCCGTACTTGGGCGATGCCGAATTGGGCGTTTCGTTCCAGTTCACGCGATTGGGCTACTTCACTCGGGATTCGAAGCACGGGCGCCCGGGCGCACCGGTGTTCAACCGCGCGGTGACGTTGAAGGACGGCTGGAAGGGCTGATTTACGCAGGCTTGCGCGGACGGCGGGGCCGCTTGCGCGGCTGCGCAGGCTCGGGTTTCTCCTCTGCGTTGGGGCGCTCCGGGAGTTCGTTCGGGTCCATCACCGCTTGCAGTCCCATCGCGGTTCCACGCTCAAGGAGCAAGGCCCGAGCGGCGCGTTGCTCGTTGGGGATGATGCCGTCGAGGATCGCTTCCTTGATGACGTTTTTCAGGTCGCCGACGGGGCGGCTCGGCGGAATGTCGAACAACTGCATGATGTCCTCTCCGCTGACTGGAGGCTGGAAGTTCCGCACGTGGTCTTTTTCTTCCACCTCGCGCAACTTGATGATGACTTGGTCGTAGTTGGCCAAATAGCGCTTCACCTTCGCCTCGTTTTTCGAAGTGATGTCCGCGCGGCATAAAATCATCAGGTCATCGATGTCGTCCCCCGCCTCGAAAAGCAACCGCCGCACGGCGCTGTCCGTGATTTCATTCTTCGTCAAGGCGATGGGGCGCAAGTGGAGCAACACGAGCTTTTGAACATACCGCATCTTGCTGTCCATGGGGAGCTTCAGCCGCTTGAACAGCTTCGGCACCATCCGCGAACCGCGGTCCTCGTGGCCGTGAAAGGTCCACCCGGCTTCCGGGTGGAACCGCTTCGTCGGCGGTTTTGCGATGTCGTGCAGGATGGCCGCCCAACGCAACCACAGGTTGTCGCTGTGTTCGGCCACGTTGTCGAGCACCTCGAGGGTGTGGTAGAAATTGTCTTTGTGGCCGATGCCGTTGCGCCATTCCACGCCTTGCAAGGCGACCATCTCGGGAAAAAATTCGTGGAGCAACTTCGACTTGAACAACAGCTTGAAGCCTGTTGAAGGCCGCGGAGCGCTGATGATTTTGTTGAGTTCGGTGTGAATGCGTTCGGAGGTGATGATTTCCAAACGCCCTGCGTTCCGAGCAATCGCTTCGAAGCAGTCGTGCTCAATTTCAAACCCCAATTGGGTCGCGAACCGAACCGCTCGCAGCATGCGCAAGGGGTCGTCGGAAAACGTGACATCCGGATTGAGGGGCGTTCGGATGATGCCACGCTTCAAGTCGTTCAGTCCACCAAAGGGGTCCACCAAATCCCCAAACGTTTCCCGGTTCAAGGACAACGCCAAGGCATTGATGGTGAAATCGCGGCGGTTTTGGTCATCGGTCAAGGTGCCGGGTTCGACCTCGGGGTTTCGGCTGCCGCGTGCGTAGGATTCCTTGCGGGCTCCCACGAATTCCACTTCCAAGTCGTTCCAACGGAACATCGCGGTGCCGTATGTTTTGAACACCGTGACGCGCCCTGCCTTCAGCGCAGCAGCCGCCGCCCGAGCCAGCTCAATTCCGCTGCCCTCGCAAACGATGTCGATGTCCTTGCTTTTGCGTTGAATGAGCAAGTCGCGAACAAATCCGCCAATGGCAAATGCGCGCACGCCTTGTTCATCGGCGATCTTGCCGATTGCGCGGAACACGGGCAAATAAAGTTCAGAGGCGTAATTCATGGCGATGCTGCAAAGGTAGGGTTACGGGCGCAGCACCTTGAACCGCCCCTCTGCATCGAATTGCACCACCCACGATGGCGAACCCGGAGGGGCATCGCGCCGAAACGTCCCCACCGCGTCGACCGCTTCAATCAAGGAAGCAGGCACGTTGCCGAAGGTGCCATCGCTCGCCTCCCCGCTCCAATTCGCACTCGTCGAAGCCAACGGCTGATTCAATCCCCGCGCGATGAATTCCAAATACGGATCGTTCACTCGACGCACCCCAAGCGATCCGTCTTCCCGCACCATTCCCGCAGCCAATCCATGCCGCGGTCCAGCTTGCGCCACCACGGTCACAGGCCGATCGGACGCTTCCATCAACTCCCACGCGGATTCCGGCAGGTCCGGTAACAGGCGCTCCATCAACGGGTCATCGGCGACCAGGGCCAAAAACGACTTCTCCTCAGGTCGCCCCTTCATCGCCGCCATCCGTCCCACCGCCTCCGGTTGGGTGGCATCGCAGGCCAAGCCCCAAACCGTGTCCGTGGACGTCAACACCACACCGCCCGAGCGCAAGACCCGGACCAACTCGATGGCCTCGGTTTTCCAATTTGGCTGCCGATTGCTCATGCGGGATTTTCGGCAATCCAGGATTCCACCGCCCGCTCCACGTCGCCGGCAGGGTCATCGGTTTGATGCCCTTCGAAAGGCATTCCCGTCACCCGTTCGAACAATTCGATGTACCGGCCGCTGACCACGCGGACAAATTCGTCGGGAAGGTCGGGCACGGTTTGGCCTTCTTTTCCCATGAAGTCGTGGGCCATCAGCCACTCGCGCACGAACTCCTTGCTCAGCTGTGGCTGCGCTTCCCCCGCGGCTTGGCGCTCCTCGTATCCTTCCGCGATGAAGTACCGCGAACTGTCGGGCGTATGGATTTCGTCGATGAGCATGAGCTCCCCATTGCGCAGGCCAAATTCGTACTTCGTGTCCACCAAAATCAGTCCCTGTTCCGCTGCCATTTCGGTTCCGCGCGCGAACAATGCGCGGGTCACGCGTTCGAGCTCAGCATACCGTTCGGGCGACACGATGCCGCGCTTCAAAATGTCCTCCCGGCTGATGTCTTCGTCGTGTCCAGCCTCAGCCTTCGTAGCGGGGGTGATGATGGGCTCAGGAAAGCGATCGTGTTCCCGCATGCCCTCGGGCAGTTCCACCCCGCAGAGGATGCGCTCGCCGGATTTGTAGGTCCGCCATGCATGGCCCGTCAAGTAACCGCGAATGACCATTTCGAGGCGAATGGGCTCGCACGTGTGCCCGATGGTCACCGAAGGGTGCGGCGTGGCCAACTTCCACGTTGGAACGATGTCCGAAACGGCGTCCAGGAAATGGCTCGCAATGCGATTGAGCACTTCGCCTTTGAAAGGGATGCCCTGAGGAAGGATGACGTCGAATGCGCTGATGCGGTCGGAAACCACGGCGACCATTCGGCCGTGTTCCAACGTGTACATGTCGCGCACCTTTCCGTGGTAGGCGTGGGTTTGGCCGGTGAAGTTGAACCGGGTGGAAGAAAGCGTGTTCATGGCGGGAATCGAGGGCGCAAAGGTAGGTTGGGCGTTAAGATTTCGAGGCATCGGAAGCCTCGGAGTTTGCGCTGCGCGCGGCGCGGCGTGCAGCGGCGCGCGATTGCTCTTCGCGTTCGATTTCGGCATCGGTGCGCTCAAAGGCTTGAATGACGGCTTGGACCAGCCGGTGGCGAACGACGTCATCGCCGGTGAGCGCAATGAATTGCAGGCCTTCCGTGGCCTTCAGCGCGCGCTGGGCGTAGGCCAAACCGCTTTGCTGTTTGCGCGGCAGGTCCACTTGGGAGGCATCGCCCGTCACCACGAATTTCGCGTCGCGGCCCATCCGGGTCAGGAACATTTTCATCTGGGCCACGGTCGTGTTTTGGGCTTCATCCAAAATCACGAACGCCTTGTCCAGCGTGCGCCCGCGCATGAACGCCAACGGCGCCACTTCGATGACGCCCTTTTCCATGTGGTCGGCCAACTTGTCGTGCGGCAACATGTCGAACAGCGCGTCGTACAAGGGCTGCAAGTACGGGTCGAGCTTCTCCTTCAAATCGCCCGGCAAGAAGCCGAGGTTCTCGCCGGCTTCCACGGCGGGGCGGGTGAGGACGATGCGCTTGACGCGCTTATCCTTGAGGGCGGCGACGGCCATGGCGACCGCGGTGTAGGTCTTGCCGGTTCCCGCGGGGCCGATGGCGAAGACCATGTCGTGGGCCCGGATGGCCTCGACGAGTTTATGCTGGTTCGGCGTGCGGGCGGCAATGCGCGTTCCGCCAACGCCGTAAACGATGGTGTCGTCTTGTCGTGCCCGGCTCATGACGTCACCGGTTTCCGCTTTCAACAGGCGCATGACGTCGTCTTCATCGATGCGCTGGTACCGCTCAAGGTGCCAAATCAAGAGGTTCACCACCTCCTCGAAGCGCCCCAAATCCGTTTTGGCCCCTTTCGCGCGGATCAAATTGCCGCGAGCGACCAAGTTCAACGTGGGAAAGTGGGCCTTGACCTGCCGCCAATTGGCCTCATCCTTGCCCATGAATTCCATCGGATTGACGGATTCAAGCGAAATCTCGAGTTGTTGCATGTGAAAGCAAAAATAGGTTTCCCACCTTTGCATTGTGCCGATTGTGACCTTGACATCCGATTACGGGGAGGGAAGTCCCCACATCGCTCAATTGAAAGGGGCGTTGCTGAGCCGTGCGCCGCAGGCCACCCTCGTGGACGTGACGCACAGTGTCCGCAAGTTCGATCCGCTTGAGGCGGTCTTTCACTTGCGCCAAATTGCGCCCGAATTCCCCGATGAGACCATTCACCTGATGTGCGTGAAGGTGGCTTGCAACCGTCCTTTGCGCTTGGTGAAGTACCGGCGACAGTACTTCCTCGGCGCGGACAACGAGGCGTTCGGATTGTTGTTCGATGAGGGGGAACCCCTGCTCGCATTCGACCTTTCAGCAGTGCGCAGTGAGCGGCCGTTGCCGACGTTTCCAGAGCGGGAGTGGTTCGTTCCTGCTGCCGCTCATTTGGCCAACGGCGGAGCCCCTGAACTCTTGGGCCGCGTTGCGCCGCCTTTGCAGCCCGGAGCGTGGATTCCGCCGCGCGTAGAATCGGATGCGCTCATCGGTCGCGTGCTGTACATCGACCACTATGGAAACGCGGTCACCAACATCACCCGCGAGGTGTTCGAACGCGTCGTCGGAGAGCGGTCGTTTTTGATTCCGATGCGTTCCACGCGCATGGATTTCCGGAAGGTGCACGCGCATTACGACGACGTGAGCATCGGCGACAGCGTGGCCTTGTTCAATGCCGCCGGTTACCTGGAACTGGCGATGAACAACCAATCCGCACCCGGAGGGAACGGAGGCGCAGATGCCTTGCTCGGATTGTTCCGGGACCAAGATGTACGAATTGAATTCACCTCCTGATGGAAATCACCCCGAATGCACACCATCCCGTTTTGCGTGTTGTGGACATGGTGTTCCACGCAAGCGAGGCCCCCGCATTCTTGGAGCTGTTCGCGAAGTACCAGCAGGCCATTTCGGAACAGCCCGGATGCGGAGGCGTCATCTTGGTGGAGCGGGAGGTGGAGGCTCCCCATGAGGTGGGCTTCAGCACCGTGAGCCGTTGGCGAAGTGAGGCGGATTTGGACGCTTACCGGCGTTCGGAATTGTTCGGCGTGGTTTGGCCTGCAACCAAGCGCTTGTTCGCGCGATCTCCACGGGCCACGAGTTATGCACGGAAAATGTGAACACTCGGCCTCGAAGTGATTGCACAAGGCTGGCCCTCGGTCGTTAATTTCGCGCTACCATGTTCGAATTGATCTCAAAAGAATTTCGGAGTTTTTTCAGCTCGTTGATGGGGTACGTGGTCGTGGCGGCCTTCCTGCTCATCATGGGGCTGTTTTTGTGGGTGTTCCCTGGGGATTGGAATGTGTTGGATGGCGGCATTGCGACGCTGGAACCCTTGTTCGATTGGGCCCCGTGGGTGTTCATGTTCCTCGTGCCGGCCATCACCATGCGGAGTTTCGCGGAGGAGCGGCGTTCGGGGACCTTGGAATTGCTGTTGACGCGGCCCTTGGGTGAAGGGGCGATTGTTTGGGCCAAATTCTTGGGCGCCTGGTCCGTTCTCCTCGCTGCCTTGCTCCCGACTTCAGCCTACGTGGTGGTCGTTGGGCTGTTGGGAGAGCCCGCTTGGAATTTGGACCTCGGGGCCACGTTGGGCAGTGCGCTCGGGCTGGCCCTGCTCGGTGGGGCCTTCGTGGCGCTCGGGTTGCTGATGAGCGCCTTGACCACCAATCCCCTCGTCGCTTTCTTGAACTCCGTGGTGCTCTCGTTCTTCCTGTACATCGGGTTCACTGCACTGGGGACGTTCGACCTCATGGGGTCTTGGGATCATGCGTTTTCCCGTCTGGGAATGGAGGCGCATTTCCGAAGCTTGGGGCGGGGCTTGGTGGAGTTGTCGGACGTGGGGTATTTCGCTTGGTTCATCGGCTTGTGCTTGGTGGGGGCGCGTTGGGCCTTGCGTGCTCGGTTGGAGCGGCCTCGTGTGGATGGGGTGCATTTCCTGTTGGTGGCGTCGTTGTTGAGCGTGGCGTGGTGGGGGTTGGGGGTGTTGAATTGGCGATTTGACTGGACGGCCGAGCAGCGTTACAGCTTGACGGAAGCGACCGAGGAGCTCTTGTCGTCGTTGGAGGATGACGTGCTGGTGACCTGCTACTTGACCGGGGAGTTTCCCGCCACTTGGAAGCGGTTGGAACAGGCGATTGAACAAAAATTCGAAGAGTTCAGCAACGCAAGTGGGGGGCGGTTTCGGTTTGTCTTTGAAGACATTTACGCCATCGACGATCCGCAAACCATCGGCCAAAACGAGCAAACGCTCTACGATCGCGGCTTGCGTTTCACCCGCATCGCGTACCAAGAGCAAGGCGTCAAGGCGTTCAAGGTGGTGTGGCCGGCAGCGGTGTTGAATTTCAATGGGCAAAGCCTTCCGATTCAGTTCTTTAAAAGCGACCTCCCTGAGCCGACGGACCTCATGATTCAGGGCTCCATCAATGCGATTGAATACGAATTGGTTGCGGCCTTGCGTCGCGCCTCACGGAAGGATCGGCCGCAAATTGCCTTCCTCGAAGGACATCGGGAGCTGAACGAGTTGGAGGTAGCGGATTTGACCCGTTCCTTGGAGGAAGATTACGACGTTACGCGCGTCAAGCTCAATGGCAAACTGCACGTGCTCAGCGAGAAGCTTGAAGGCATGGCGCATCGCCGCAACCGCTTCGACCTGCTGGTGGTTGCAAAACCGGATTCCATGGTGGACAGCAAGGACCAACTGCTGATCGACCAATTCATCATGAACGGCGGGCGGGTGCTCTGGCTTGTGGATCCCATCCAGACGGATTTGGACAGCTTGGCGGTGAATCAAGTCACGCAAGGCCTGACGCGCGACTTGGGATTGTACGACCTGCTTTACACCTACGGAGCGCGGCTGAACCGCAACCTGGTCATCGATCCCCAATGTGCGCCCATCGTCCTCGATGCAGGGCCCAATGGCGATCAGCGGCAGTACGAAATGTTCTCCTGGTACTTTGCTCCGATTGCGCTTCCGCAAGGCATCGGACACCCCATTACCACCAACCTCGATCCCATTCATTTTGACTTCGTTTCCCGGGTGGATTCCGTGCGGGGAGAAGGGGATGTGAAGAAAACGGTGCTCCTGACTTCTTCCGATCGCGCTCGGGAGTACAAAGCCCCGGTGCGCATCTCCAGCAGCATCGTCGAATTGCCGCCGGACTATTTCAATTCCAACAACCTGCCCCACCAGCCGTTTGCGTTGTTGCTCGAAGGGGAGTTCCAAAGTGCGTTCAGCGATCGCATCCCCGAGGTGCTCCGCACGGACCCGGAATTTGCCTTCCGGGAGCGTTCGGTTCGCACGGCGCAATTGGTCATCGGCGACGGGGACATCGCGCGCAACAAGGTCGTGGTCGATGGTCAGGGGCGTCCGCAGATTGTGCCCCTTGGTTTTGATCGCTATGCAAAACAGGTGGTCTACGACAACAAGGAATTCCTGTTGAATGCCATCAGCTACTTGCTCGACGAGCAGGCGGCCATTTCAGTGCGTTCGAGGACCATTGATTTGCGTCCGTTGGATCGCGAGCGCATCCGCACGCAGCGGCTCACTTGGCAGGGAATCGCGGTGGCGCTTCCGCTGTTGCTCGTGTTTCTGTTGGGGCGGGTGTTCATCGCCCTGCGTCGCCGCCGTTACAGCCGAACCGTAAACTGATTCCATGGACCCCATTCAACCCCAGCGTTCGATGCACCGAAATTTGCGCTTGTTCTACCTCCTGTTGCTCCTCACTGCTTTTGTGGCGGGAGCGAATTGGTACGTCAACCGCACTTCGGGAAGCTTGGCCCAGGAAGAGGCCGTGGCGTTCGCCATCGGGGACACGGCTGCTGTCAGTCGCATTTTCATCGCAGACCGCGATGGGGGACAAGCCGACCTCGAACGGATTGCGGATGAGCGTTATTGGCTGCTCAATGGGGAGCATTGGGCCAGAAAAGACGCGGTGGATTTGTTGCTCAAGACCTTCCTTCGGGCTCGGGTCAAGTCGCCTGTTCCAGAAGGGCAACGCGAGCAAGTGGTCAAATTGCTCGCGGCCCGCGGAAAAAAGGTGGAAATCTACACGGATGGCCCCGAGCCAGTGAAAACCTGGTACATCGGAACGCCGACGGCCGATCACACCGGGACGCACATGGTGTTGGAAACCCCGAACGGCATGGCCCGAGACCCCTACATCGTTCACATGGAGGGGTTCACGGGCTTTTTGAGCACGCGCTTTTTCACGGACGAACGCGAATGGCGGTACACCGGAGTCTTTGACTTTCCTGGGCGCACGTTGCACCGGGTGGAGGTGGAATCCCACGACCCGAAATACCCTTCGTACGCGATGGAAGTGGCCACGGATGGGGTGCTTTCGCTGTGGGGATCGGATGGAAAGCGCGTTGGGGTAACCGACACGGTGGCTTGGCAGGACCAATTCCTGCGGTTCCGCAAGGTCCACCTTGAGACGTACAACCACCATTTGGACTCAGCGAAATGGCACGAGCTTTCCGAGGCCCCCGCCGATTTCACCTTGCGCGCTTGGGGCAAAGGCCAAACCGAACCCATCTCCATCGACCTGCTTTGGAAGGATCCCATTGAGGACCTCTATGATGAGAACGAGGAGCTGATGCCGCACGATGGGGCCCGAATGTACGGTCGCTTCCGCGGTGAATTGGTGCTGTTGCAGCGTTTCGTCTTCGACCCGCTGCTCAAGCCGCCTTTTTAACGGAGGGGGGACGCACCTGCGGTGGCTTGTGCGACGAAAGCCGACCACGAAAAGCGATTGCGTGCTGCACGGAACGACTCGCTGGGGTAGGTGCTACTGAGTGCGCGTCGGAGGGCTTCGGCCAAGGAGTTGGCGTCGTTGGGTAGGGCGAGTTCCCCGGTTTGGCCCGGAAGGATGCATTCGGACAATCCCCCGACGTCGGACGCCACAATCGGCTTGCCATAATGCAGCGCCACGGCAGCAACGCCACTTTGTGAAGCCCGGCGATAAGGCAATGCAACGGCGTCCGCAGCACCGAAAAACAGCCCCACTTCGCGGTCTGAAATGAAGCGTTCATGCGTTTGAATGCGCGCACGCGCCGGATGCGCTTCTATCAGGCGCTCATAAGGCTCCCAATCGCCGGAGCACGCTCCCGCAATCAACAAGTGGAGGGGGCGTTCCGGCGGACTGTTCAAGCGGCTGAACGCATCCAGCAGCACTTCGAGTCCCTTGTGCGGACGGATGGAGCCGAAATAAAGCAGCACGCGCGCGTTGACCGGAAGGTGCAGCTTGGCCTTGGCCTCCTCCGCAGGCATCAGGTTGGGGAAGTGATCGTAAAGCGGATGGAACAAGGTTTGGCAGGCCAAATCCGGCTTCAACTCCGCCAATCGCTCCGTCACCCCTTCGCTCAGCGTCCACGCCCCATCCACGGAACGCAAGAACCGCTTGGTCAGTTCGACATCCCACCACGCGGCCTGGTCGCTGCCCGCATTGTGAACGAGCGCAATGGCACGCGCAGACGCCGATTTCGAGTGCTTCTTCCATGCGCGAACGGTCCCCGTCAATGCGGGAGCAAGCGCCGCATGCCAAAACGGCACGACCACCCAATCCACCTCCAGTGCCGCCAACTCACGGCCCACCCGCCTCCACGACGCCGGCCTGAGCCAGTCCAATCCCCCCTCGTACCGGGCAGGCAGCTCCAGATCGATGTGCAGCCCCCCTGGAAACAACAGCTCAGCCGTCCTGCCCGACCACGTAACGGCCACCACCTCATGACCGGCCTCCTCCAACGCAGATTTCAGCGCCTCGTTGAATTGCGAAATTCCCCCACGAAAAGGGGGGAAGGTGGAAGGAATGGCAATGCGCATGGGGCAAATTTGCAACGGAACCATGGCGTGCGGGCTATCTTTGGCCACAAAATTCAGCGAGCATGGATGCGTTCATCGTAGACGGGGTGCGAACTCCGATTGGCAATTTGGGAGGAGGACTATCGGGCATGCGGGCAGACGACCTCGCGGCATGGGCCATGCGGGCGTTGTTGGAGCGGCACCCGGAATTGGATGCGGCGGAGTTGGGCGACGTCCTGTTCGGTTGCGCAAACCAAGCCGGGGAAGACAACCGCAACGTAGCGCGGATGGCAAGCCTCTTGGCCGGAATACCCCACACCGTTCCTGGCGAAACCGTGAATCGGTTGTGCGCCTCGGGACTTGCAGCCACGGTGAACGGTGCGCGTATGGTGGCGCAGGGCGATGCAGATGTGGTCCTGACGGGAGGTGTGGAGCACATGACCCGGGCGCCTTTTGTCATGAGCAAACCCTCTGCAGCGTTCGGGCGGGATGCGCAATGGTTCGATACGACCTTCGGTTGGCGGTTCGTGAACCCGGCACTTGCCGCGCAATATGGAGTGGATGGAATGGGGGAGACGGCGGAGAACTTGGTTGACTTATACGGCATCAGCCGCGAGGACCAGGACCGGTTCGCGGCGTGGTCGCAACGAAAGGCAGCGGCGTCCGAACGCATTCGCGCTGAGGAATGTGTGCCCGTGAGGATTCCACGGCGCAAACAAGACGATTTGGTCGTTGACGCGGACGAGTTTTGCAAGCCCCAAACGACCGAAGAAGGGTTAGCCAAATTGCGCCCAGCCTTCCGCAAGGAGGGGGGGACGGTGACCGCGGGCAATGCATCGGGCTTGAACGACGGCGCAGTGGCCTTGCTCGTGGCCAACGGAACGGCCCTCCTGAAGCACGGTTGGACGCCGCTTGCGCGCATCGTAAGCAGCGCGGTGGTGGGGGTGGAGCCGCGCATCATGGGCATAGGACCCGTGGAGGCGTCCAACCGCGCGTTGGCCCGAGCGGAGCTGACCCTGGCCGACATGGACGTCATTGAATTGAACGAAGCGTTCGCTGCACAAGCCCTGGCCTGCATTCGGGCATGGGGGCTGGCGGACGACGATCCGCGCATCAATCCACACGGCGGCGCCATTGCATTGGGGCACCCGCTGGGCATGACCGGTGGCCGGATTTTGCTTTCTGCTGCCCGCGAGCTGCAACGCTCGAACAAGCGGTACGCGTTGGTCACCTTGTGCATCGGGGTGGGGCAGGGGTACGCCGTGGTCTTGGAACGCGAGGGGGCATGATCCAGTCGTTTAAAGGGATGGTTCCGGTGGTGCATCCTTCGTCGTTCGTTCATCCGCAAGCGGTCGTTATGGGGCACGTGACCATCGGAAGGTCGTGTTACATCGGTCCCGGTGCGGTGTTGCGGGGGGACTGGGGGGCCATTGAAGTGGCCGATGGCTGCAACATCCAGGAGAACTGTGTGGTGCACATGTTTCCCGGGACGACGGTGCGTTTTGGTGAGGAGGCGCACATTGGCCATGGCGCAATCGTGCACGGGGCCCAAGTGGGAGCGGATGTGCTGGTGGGGATGCACGCTGTCTTGATGGACGATGTGGTCCTGGGCGATGGGTGCATCGTCGGGGCGTTGTCGTTCTTGAAGGCGAAAAGCGTTTGGGAGCCGCGGAGTTTGGTTTTGGGCAACCCGGCCCAAATCAAAGGCCAAGTCAGCGACGAAATGCTCGCCCACAAGAAGGAAGGAACCGCCCTCTACCGCGGCCTGCCTGCGGAAATGCACGCGAGCCTCATCGAAGTGGAACCGCTCCCCCACGATCCCGGCGACCGTCCCCGCGATTTCCCCGATTACGAAACGTGGCAGAACCGCAAAGGCTGAGTCGTCCATGGGCAAGTCCACGAACCGAGTCCTTACCTTCCGGCAATTCACGGTAAGCGACGACCGTTGCGCCATGAAGGTGGGCAACGACGGACTCTTGCTCGGTGCATGGGCTGCCAACGGCAACCCGCAGCGCATCCTCGACATCGGAACCGGATCGGGACTGGTCGCTCTGATGATGGCCCAACGCTTTCCTGCAGCCGCGGTGACCGCCGTCGAACTGGAGCCCGCAGCGGCTCAACAAGCTCGGGAAAACTTCAGCAACAGTCCGTTCAACGACCGCCTTGAGCTGATCGAGGCCGACTTTGTCCATTGGGTGGGAGGCCAAACAGCGACTTGGGACTGGATTGTCTGCAATCCTCCCTTTTTCCGGGACAAACCCAAATCGCCCCAGCCCGCGCGCAACCTCGCACGTCACGACGACAGCCTGCCCATCGAAGTGCTGTTCGCTTCGCTGCAAAACGCTTCCCATTCCGCGACCCGTTTCAGCCTGGTTTGGCCGACCGACCGACTCGACGATTTGAATGCAGCCGCTCAACGAACGGGTTGGTTTGCCTCCAAAAAACTCAAGATTCACGGAACTCCCTTGCACCATTGCGAACGCCAAATCATCGAATGGCAACGCATCCAACCCAGCGTTTGTTACGAAGAAGTGCTGTCCGTAGAAGAGTCAACGTTTGTTCCGGGAACGGTCCCAGAACGAAGTGGTGAGTTCAAGCGACTCATGGCTCCCTTTATGGAGCGATACGCTTGATTTCAGTGCATCAGGCACCCAATACGCGTTTCAGTTTATCCACTTGGGCTTCCCAAAGCTCTTTGCCTTCATCGATTTCATCCTCTTCCGCAAAATCGGTGATCACAAGGGCCGTGTCTCCAGTCAAACCGTCCACCTTGATGCGGAATTCGAAATAAGTGGAATCGCCCTGTTCTTCGTCTTCAAGCCACCTGAATTTCGCGAATTCATCCCGCTTCTTCGTGACCAAACGTGCGGATTCCTCGCTTCCTTCCCAAACGAACGTGTGAACGTCCTTTTTGATGTTCACGTCATCGCAAAACCATTCCGCCAATCCACTCGGTGTGCTGAATGCGTTGAAAAGCACACCTTTAGAGGAGTTAACAGGGAATTCGATCTGATACTTTTGCTTTTCCATCGTCAGGTTACAAGATAGGCTAAAACTCGCTTGTTCAAGGAATCGGAGCGTGATGAATAAAAAAAGTCTTTGGCGGACTCGCTTGGCATGACAGTCGCATTATATTTGCACCCGCTTAACGGCGGGATAGCTCAGCTGGTTAGAGCGCAGGATTCATAATCCTGAGGTCGGGGGTTCGAGCCCCCCTCCCGCTACCAAGCCCCTTCATCACGAAGGGGCTTTTTTTTTGCGTCCAACAGCACCATGTGGCAAAAAAAAGTGGCTCCCAAGGAAGCCACTTCTTTAATCATAGTCTGTTTGAAAGATCAACGACGCTCGCGCTGTTCGCGCTGCTCGCTTTCGTTGCACCGCAGAGGGCGACCCATCAAATCTTTGCCTTCCATCGCTTCCAAAGCAGCTTCTGCTTCGTCACGATTTGGCATTTCTACAAAACCGAATCCACGGCTCCGACCAGTTTCGCGGTCATGAATGACCTTCGCACGCTCGACTTCCCCGTGGGCTTCAAACGCTTCTCGCAAGACGACGTCATCGACGCCCCAAGCAAGATTTCCAACAAAAATGTTCACTATTGATAAGGACTTAAGATGCCGCAAGGTACACTGAAACCCTTGGCAGTGAACATGAAGTGAGTTTTTTTTTTGAATCCACCTTCATTGAAGCTTATTATCTAATATGGTTTCATTGGCATTCTAGCGAAAAGCGATTTGAACAAGGTAGAACGGGCGCGGACTTGTTATTGATAAAGGTGCGTTGCAATCAATTTAGGGAAGTCGTGTCGCAGTCCATTTCCTTCGAGAGGGAGCCAAGGATGTGCAGGTTGGGGCGTGAACGGGCTTGAATGTCATGGCCAGCAAGGTGTCGCGCCCACATTTTATGGCGTGCAAATGCGCCGTTTGACTTTGCTTTTCCTTTATATGTAGGGTAGCTCAGGAGATGGAGGTGGGCAATGGAAGGGACCATTCCAATCAGAGGCAACAGTTTTCTGTCGAATCAATGCGAACAGACCCTAAATTAGCAAGACCAAATCCTTCGGAATGCGCACAATTTTGACCCTTTCCCTTCTTGCTGTTGTCCAATGGGCGACGGCTCAAGTCTGTCCAACCCAGCCTGCGGATATCCCCGTGTCGAATTGGACCCAAGAGTTTAACGCCGATTGGTTCGCCGATTCAGATTACCTCGATGGGCTCAATCAGCCCGAATTGGGCACTGGAGTTTCAGACTCCAACCTCGCCATTGCGAGCAACAGTGGAATTGAGGCGTTCATCGGAGTGAAGCGTCGAGCAACCATCGCCCCAGCTGACAACGTTCCGTTCGTAGACGGAAAGTATCAGGTGCCGACGGGGTACTCTCCAACCAGCCCAACGAACCCAACACCGACGTCGTTAACGACTTGGAATTTCTTGGTCTACGTCGATCTGGGGGCTGCAACGTTTGCGGACGTTGACGTTCGATTGTACCTCGATTTCAATCCGTGTTTTAGCAATGAGTCATCCGAGATGTTCGAATTGAGCTTTTCCGATTTGATGTCATTGTCGAACCTGGATCCATCGGAAATTTCGCAACTCGCGACCAACCAAAACTTGGCCAGCAATGCATGGGCTGTTTTTGATGATGCGAACGTTGCTGCGGTCGATCCCACTGCGGCAGGCTATTACACGATTGCCTTGGCGGTGTACGATGATTGCGGCAATCGGCGGCTCTGGCATGAAGTACTGGTTGCGGCGGGCGATGCGTTCACTCCCGATTCCAACGGCAACGGCATCGCTGATGCAGCAGACGTTGCAGGTTGCACGTTGGTGAGTGCATGCAATTTCGACTGCAATGCAACGGTGAGCGATGGAAGTTGCGACTTCTTGAGTTGCAGCGGTTGCACCATCGTTGAGGCGTGCAACTACAATGCCGATGCGACCATTACGGATTCGAATTCGTGCCTCTTCCCAATTGACGTCTTTGGGACGGACCAAGTGGATTGCAATGGTGATTGTTTGAACGATTCCGATGGCGATGGCGTGTGCGATGCGTCCGAAGTTGTTGGCTGTCAGGACAGCAATGCCTGCAATTACAACGCAGCAGCTACGGATTCAGGGGCGTGTTCGTACCCTGCAGAATTCTTGGATTGCGACGGGGTTTGCCTTGCTGACGAAGACGGCGACGGAGTTTGCGACGAACAGGAAGTCGATGGTTGCACGGACCCGGTTGCATGCAACTTCAATGACAATGCTACCGACAACGACGGAAGCTGCGAGTACACCACCTGTGCGGGTTGCACCATCGAGAATGCGTGCAACTACAATGCGTTGGCGACCATTTCGCAACCCTCTATTTGTGAGTTCGCCGCGGACGGATTCGATTGCGAAGGGGCCTGCTTGAACGACGCGGATGGAGATGGCGTTTGTGATTTCCAGGAAATCCTGGGCTGCACGGATGCAGCTGCATGCAATTACTCTTCAAGTGCCACGGACGATTCGGGCAACTGCTCATTTGCACTTCCTAACCGCGATTGCAATGGGGATTGCGAGAACGATGAGAACGGAAACGGGCTCTGTGATGAAGAAGAGGTGGTGGGCTGCACGGATGCTCTCGCTTGCAATTACGATCCATCAGCAACCTTTGATTCTGGGTGCGACACTGCTTCCTGTGTGGGCTGTACCGAGCCGAGTGCTTGCAATTACGACGAAACAGCAACCCAACCTGACTATGCCGCTTGTGCGTTCCCCGTTCTTTACTACGACTGTGACGGGCAACCGGTTTTGGATGCGAATGAGAACGGAACCCCGGATCAATTGGAAGTAGCGGGGTGCACGGACCCGTCCGCCACCAACTATGCTCCGAACGCGACGATTGACGATGATTCTTGCATCCTCAGTGCTGTTGGCTGCATGCTGCCATGGGCTCCTAATTATGACCCTGCGGCGACCCTTCAAGGTCTGCCTGTTCTGGAGGTGTGCTTTGTTGTCGGCATGGTCGGAATGCCCGGACCTGGAACTGCACTGACGGGATGCTCTGATTTTGCTGCATGCAACTATGCACCAGGCGGAGATCCAAGCCTTCCCTGTGATTATTCTTGCTTCGGTTGCACCAATGAAGCCGCCTGCGACTTCAACGCCGATGCGGTCTACAATACGGGCTGCTCTGATTTCACTTCTTGCTATGGTTGCACGGACGCTGCTGCCGATAACTATGACGTGACGGCCACCCTGGATGATGGTTCATGCACGATTTCTGGGTGCACCACTGCGATTGCCTGCAATTACAACGAGGATGCGACGGTCGACAACGGCCTCTGCGAATTCACGTCTTGTGCGGGCTGCACGAATGCTACGGCGTGCAACTACGACAGTTCGGCCACGTTGTCCGATGGGTCATGCGTCTTCGCCACAGGCGTTTGTGATGTGTGCGAGGAAGGAGTGGTCGTCGACAACGATGCCGACAACGATGGCGTTTGCGATGCCGATGAAATTGCGGGTTGCGTCACGCCAGGTGCTTGCAACTACAACAGCGCTGCGACGAACTCGGATGGATCGTGTGTGTTCGCAACCGGCTGCGATTACTGCAGTGGAGAAACGGACGGGACAGGTTCCGTGGTTGACGGGGATGCCGACAACAACCAAGTCTGCGATGCACTTGAAGTGCTCGGCTGCTTGAACGAATCCGCGTGCAACTACAATGCGCTTGCGACCCAATCCGACGGAAGCTGCGAGTTTGAGTCCTGTGTTGGCTGCATGAATCCTTCTGCCTGCAACTACGATGCAGAAGCTACATTGAGCGAACCCATCAGCTGCGTTTTCGCTGAAACCGGATACAATTGCGATGGCATTTGCCTCTCAGACTCGGATTCTGATGGCGTGTGCGATGCGTTTGAGGTGTCGGGTTGCGATGATTCGACCGCGTGCAATTACAATGCTGATGCCACGGACAACGATGGTTCCTGCACATATCCCGAGATGCATTATGATTGCAACGGAGACTGTTTGGTCGATGAAGACAACGACGGTGTTTGCGATCCCCTCGAAGTATTGGGTTGTGTCAATCCGGGTGCTTGCAACTTCAATGAGAACGCAACCGAATCGAATGGGTCGTGCGAGTTCACTTCGTGCGCTGCATGCGGGGATGAAACGGCGTGCAATTACGAGGCGGATGCGATTGTGTCTGATTTGACCTTGTGCACCTATCCGCCGACAGGTTACGATGACTGTGCCGGCACGATCTGCACGGACGTCGATGATGATGGCACGTGTGACTTCGATGAAGTCCCAACCTGCATTGGCGAGTTCGATGCTCCCGTGATCACCCTGCAAGGACTGGTCGATTTGTCAACGGATCCAGCGACTTGGGGCGATGAAGCCTATGAAGTTACGGTTGCCGATGCCAATGAGGTCTCGCTTACGTATGCCGATTTCGAGGGACGTTTAGCGGATGGCGTTTACAGCGTCACGCGGATTTATGAAGCAACGGATGTGTGCGGCAACTCGACAGAGGCAGGGCAGTTGTTGCGGGCCACGGGCCAATTGGAGGGTTGCACGTTTGATGTGGCCACCAACTACAACCCCGACGCCATCAACGACGACGGTACATGCAGCTTCGAACCAACCTGCCCGGGAGATTTGACTCAAGATGGAATCGTTGGGGCAAGCGATTTGCTCATCCTCCTCTCTGGATTTGGAATTCCCTGTGAATAATAAGCAATGATTGACGAAAGAGGCTCGCCGAAAGGCGGGCCTTTTTTTTGGGAGTACTTTTGGGGAATGTTGGATGTTTCCCTGTTCAGGATGTCCATCTGAGTGAGCCGTTCACAACAACCCGGAGGGGGGGGACGCGGCCTCACTCATCGGCTAAATGAATGAACAGCTTTGAAACGCGAGCCGAACAAGAAGGGGGCAAGTGCTTTGGTTCGCCGCACCGGATATGGCGTCAAATGAGTGAGCGAGCGCGACTTCAACTGGATGATCTGCAGTGAGAACAAGCAGGTTGCATGGGGCTTTAGCGTTCTGGAACTCATTCAGGTGATGGAGCGAACAGCCTGCCCGTGCAGCAATGCAGGAGGAATCTGAATCCAGGTCGACGGCCCGAATTTCGTTTTCAGGGGGCACAGCACTTAGAGAGGCGTTCAAGAAGATTGCCCACGTGGATGCTGTTCGAACGCGCTGCCTCAATCCGGTTACTCACCGCTGTTATGTGGTGAGCCAAATTGGCTCAGGTCGTCTTTGGAATCTTCGGCCCTCGACCCCGTTCTAATTACTGGTCTTCAGTTTTCCGCATGGGTTGGAGAACGCCGTTGGCCTCCATGTCTTCCAACTTCATCAGGATTTCACCCAGTTGTTCTGCACCAATTTGCTTGGCCACCACCACCTTTTCTCGGTCCAGAAGGAAAATCTTGGGCGTGGCGAAGACATCAAACGTCGTGCGGAAGTTCAGGCTCTCCAGCGTGGTGATGCCTTGCGAGATGAGCACCATGGCGCTGTCCTGGTTGTTGATGGCCGGGTTGTCGGACACGTGCACCCACTCCGACAAGTCCTTCTTTTCAACGAATTCCTGCCACGGTTCGGGTTCAAAGTCGTTGCCGATGGCAAAGATGGAAAGCCCCTTGTCTTTCCATTCCTCATAGAGTTCCTGGATTTTCGGCAGTTCCTTCTTGCAGTGACCACAGGTGCTTTCCCAAATCACCACCGCAGTGTACTTCGTATTCAGGTCATAGAGGCTCTCCCACGTGGTTTGATCCAAGCCGGGCAGGATGATGTCTGGCACGCGGCTCCCGCAAACAGTCGGGGCCAATTCGTCTGCGCGATTGGTGATTTTGGACAATTGGTCCTCATTCAACCACGTGGCTTCTCCCCGTTTGTAGTACCGATTCACCAACTCCACAAATACCTTGTCCATGCACATGATGGCTGAGGACTCCGCATTGAAGGTCGCAAAGTGCAAGATGTACTTGAACATCTCGTCGTTTCCGCGCGCGCGTTCAACCAGCTTCACCACTTCATTGAGCACCGTATCCGGTGATTGGGGAATGACTTGGTTGAGGTAAACGTCCAAAATCCGGTTGAAGCTGCCATCGTGCACAAGCCGCGGATCTTGGAAGTCCACCCGCTTCCAATACATGTCGCGGTACATGCGGTAGCGCAGTTCGTCAGCGTTGGCGATGCCCGGAATTTCAGGAATCTCGGGCTCAAGCACCATGGACAGGTATTTGGCAAAAAGCATGTTCCCATGTTCGGCCACGATCCTGCGTTGCTCGGCTTCTACATCTGCGCCCATGGCCATCAAGATTTCTCGAGCCGACGCTTTCTCCTCTTCGCTCGCAGTGCTGTCTTGCATGACTTGTTCATGCGGTGTGGCCTCCGTTCGTTTGTCTTGCAGGAATTTCAGGTAATCGTAGAACAGTCGATTCTCTTCGCTGGCGACCACTTCGATGAAGGCAGCGGGTTGGGCGGCTTTCGTTTTGATGTGAATGTCTTCCTCGACGGCGAGGAATTCGAAGAACTTAGGCCCCGGGATGACCGCTGCAAACTTTCCGCACTTCTCGTACGCACGGCCCTCGAAAACCGCTTTACCACGACCATCGGTAATGGCCGTGTCCGCGTAGAACATTTTCTCACCGTAGTAATTGGCCAAGTAGACGGTGTCGTGGCTCAGCCCTTCAATTTCCAAGGTGATGGTGTGGCTCGACTGTGCTGCGGTTTGGCCTGCGAGGGTCATAAAAAGCAAGCAAGCACTGAGGGCGGCAAAGCGGACAAATTCCATGTTCTCGATTTTAACGTAGGCGAATTTACGCAGACGCCGCGGCAGAGTTGCAATAACTTTCCCAACGAATGAAAATGACAGCATGGAACGGATTGTGATCATCGGGAATGACCGGTTTGCTGCAGGGTTGGCGCAGGCATGCCGGCTTCGTGGAATGCGGACGGAGTCCATTGTGCTGGACGCAGGGGCGCGGAATGAGTTCGAATTGCTCGGTCAGGAGGTGAGCGTGGTGAGTTCATTGATGGACATCGACGAAAGGCTTGGGCATGCCGTGGTTTCGCCCTTTGTTGCCGAAGAGCGTGAGCAGACAGATTGGTTGTGGTTGAGGGAGTTGGCGTCAAATCGCGAGCACGAGTGGGTCCTAGGGCGGTTGATGGATGCAACGGATGCGCCCGATGCTGCTGCGTTGAGTGCGTGGAATGGACCGATTCCTTTTGCCGATTTCGAAGGCCAAATCCAGGTCTTAGCCGACGTGCTTCAAGCCATCCATTCCACGGAACTGAAGGCGCATCGAGCCCTTCCCACTGATTCGGTGTCTGCGCGTGAGTTGACGGCTACGGTGAACTGGTTGAAGGCAGGCAACCCCACCGCGCCGTTGGCGGGCGTTCCGAACGGCCGATGGAAGGATTGGTGGAATCGGCACGGCTTTGGACTGCATTGCGAACGGCCGAACGCTCCGGGATTGCCGCAAGCGGTTTGGCGCGTTCCGGGGACGCGAGCGGCGCAGTCGGCAGTGTTCGCCCCAGGATACAAGGGGTACAGCCTGTGGGGGGCATGGTCAACGTGGGCTCAACTGTGGGCTTCCCATGGGTGGCAATTTCATTCGGTTGACTTTTCAGGAAATGGAACGACCCCGCTGTGGCCCCGTGCCATTCAGGACGAGGCCGCTTGGTCGCGCAACACGTATTCCGCGGAAGCACGCGAACTTGCGGCGTGGCTGGTTTCTTTGCCCCAAAACCAGCCCTTGGTGCTCATCGGTCACAGCCGAGGCGCCGTGTCCACGTTGCACGCAGCCCGCATTGCCGAGGCTCGCGGAATGGAATTGAAGGCCGTGATTCTGCTCGCTCCCGTTGCGCACCTGCGTCGAAGGTTTCCGCAGGGCGAGGCGCTCAAGACTTGGCGTCAAACCGATCGCTTGGAGGTCCGCAATGCGCGCACAGGACAAGTTTTGGTTCACCCATACCGGTTCTTTCAAGACTTCATCGAACACGAACAGGAGTTGGATCCCCTTCGCAATGTCAAAGAATTGAACAGTCCCGTGTGGGTGTTTCACGCCAGTGACGATGCCGCGGTCTCACCGGACGAAGGTCGTGACCTTGCTGCAGCTTCTCGCAACGGTCAATTTCACCTCCTCTCATCAGGAGGTCACACCTTGGGCACCAAAGAACCGTGGGATTCAGGCGAAGTTTCGTTCGAGTTGCTCGAGGTCACCACAACCATCCTCCGAGAGCTGAAATGAAAAAAGGGAACCGCGAGGTTCCCTTTTCATATGCGTTGCGCGAACTCAATGGCTGATGACCAAACGCTGCATGGTGCGGCGTTCGCCTTCCGTGAGTTCAATGAAGTAAATGCCATCGACCAAATTGAGGCTCAATTGAGCACCGCGGTTCAAGCCGTTGATGAGCGACTCATGGACCAACCGACCGTTCAATCCGAGGATGCGAACTAAGCCTTGGTCGACATTTCCCGTCAAGAAAATCGAGTTCTGTGCCGGATTTGGACCAAAGCTCAATTCCAATTGCGGTTCCATTTCGGTGGTGCTCAACGTGAATTCGGCTGCTTGGACGACGATGTCGTCGACCCACCAATTGCCCACTGCAGAAGCAGTGCCCGTTCCGAAGAAATTGACCCCGCCGAAATCGCTGTCAAACGTCCAGGCACCTGCCCAAACACCGTCGATGTAAATTTGAATGAAGTCGTTGTCCAAATCCACCTGGTGCTTCAATTCAAACCACGTGTCCACGGGATAGGTTCCCGAGGCAACCGTGTTGGCGTCCATGATCACTTCGAAGGTTCCGTCTGCTGCAAAGGTGTTCTCGAATGCCCAACCCACACCAGGAGAGACGTTTTCTTGGACGTTGTAGTAAGCCGCATAGTTCGCAGGGATCTTCATGTGCCACGTGCATTCGTAGCTTCCCGTTGCAAGGCCCGCGACGAGCACGACGTCCATGGGGCCTGTCTGTCCGATGACATTGAGGGAGTTGCTCCCTGAGTGCGCTTCTGCATTCGTGATGAGACCGTCTTCATCGGTGCCGTTGCCCGAACCCGACCACGTGATCCAATTCGGATTGTTCGTGGTCACGTAATCGCCGGCGGCGTAGCCTTCGAAATCTTCGACATACAATTGTTGTCCCAAGGCGATTGAGGCCATGAACAAGCCTCCAAAAAGTAGCGGTGTTTTCATGCGTCTGTTTTCAATTGAGTTTGCAATATAGGGCATCGGAATGAGCATTGTGCAATGTGGCGAGATAGTCCGTCATAAAGTCAGTTAATGGCGACAAAATCCATGCCAGCTTCGACGAGTTCTCCTTCCTGATTCGGCCGCTTTACTGAATCCATCCCCCTAACTTTGCGGCCATGACATGGGAAGGTAACCTGCGTAAACTGCGCATTGAACAAGGAGCATCCTCCGAAGATGCTTTGCGCTATTTCCAGCAAGGAGCGGACGTATTGGAGCCGCTTCCGGATTCCTGTTGGTCGGACTGGGTGGGCCGTCACGTTTCCATGCAATTCGATGGCGTCATCCAGTGCGTGGCAACGGGCAAGCGCGTTCGAAAGACCTATGGCGACGGACTCAGTTACGAGGCCTGGTTGAAGGCGCCGCAAGCCGTTGAGAGTGTGATTCGCCCGGAACTGAGCCGCATCCACGAAGGGATTGCGTTGCGCGACCGGGAATGGGAAGAGCGCCACCACAACGTGCCGCATTGGGTGTATTTGTCTCAGACCAGCGCCATCAAGGTCGGGGTCACGGGCGCACACACGGGGGCGAGGCGTTGGTACGATCAGGGCGCCATCGCGGGCACGGTGTTGTGCGTGGCTCCGCATCGCGCGTTGGCGGGGGAGATGGAGGTGCTGTTGAAAGACGTCTTTGCGGACAAATCAGCATACCGCGCCATGATTTTGGCCACGAAGCCGAACGTGGAAGCGCTCGAAGAAGCACGCGAGGAAGCGTTCGATCATTTGGGCACGGCTTTCGAGGAGTTCATGCAATTCGATGAGCCGGTTCACACCATGCGCTATCCCATGACGGAATTGCCGAACAAGGTGCGCTCGGTGCGGTTGGACAAGCAGCCCCTCATCGAGGGAACGCTCGTCGGCTTGAAGGGGCAATACGCGGTCTTCGATACGGGAGACGCCATCAACATTCGAAGCCACATCGGCTATCGGGTGCGGATTGCGGTCAATTGACCGATGGGTTGGGAGGGGTGTTCGCGATGTGAGCGTACTCATCGCCGAGAGCGGAGATCAGGTGCTTCCACACGTCTTCCTCTTCCAGCGAAGTGTCCATGATGAGGTGGCGATCCGTTCGGGTGACAAACCACGAACGCGATTTGATTTCGTCGTTCAACTGCGAGCCGGACCATCCGGAATATCCGATGAAGAAACGGATTTCGTGGGAGCCGAGGGTTTTGGCCTTCAAGGCATTGACCACTTGATCAAAGTCTCCGCCCATGTGCACCCCGTCCACCACCTCGATGCTGCCTTCCAGCAAATCCGGGCGCGTGTGCAAATAATACAGGCTCGAGCTTTTCACCGGTCCACCCACCGATAACCGGGCATCGAGCTCCGGGAAATCGTCCATGAGGTCCTTCATTTCGATGGCGATGAAGTTGTTCAGCACAAAACCAAAGGTTCCTTCTTCGTTGTGTTCGCAGATCAAAACCGCTTTCCGACCGAAATACGGGTCGTCCAAAAACGGCTCGGAAAGCAAAACATCCCCAACGCGGGGCTCGGAATCGGTGGGCGGCATGAAACGAATCATTGGTGCAAAGTTCCGACTTTTGAAGCTTCCATTGAAACCACGTTCGCATGAGAACCCATATCCTCCTCATTTGCAGCATGTTTACCTGGGTACTTCGGGTTGATGTGCAAGCCCAAATCCCGACCAACGACCCCGAAGGTTGGCCTCACAACGCCACAACGCCGACGTGGGAGGAGGGACTGGCCGCCTTCAGCGCGCTCGCTCAGCAGGATGCCCGCGCCACGTGGATGGAGCTCGGCATGACCGATGCTGGGAAGCCGCTTCATGCCCTGTTGATTGCTCCGGAACCGCTGCCGATGCCGGGTTTGCCGGGCGTGCTCGCTGCCCGCGATGCGCACCCGGAACGCATTCGGTTCCTGGTCAACAACGCGATTCACCCCGGGGAGCCGTGCGGTGTGGACGCGAGTTTGGCCTTGGCGCGGCAGCTCCTGGGGATGCCGCATTTGCCTGAAGGAATGGGGGATGAGGCCGGGGAGTGGGATGCGGACGCGGCCAGGATTTGGCCCACCTCCAAACACCGCAGCTGGGAAGGTGCACCCGCCGATTGGAGCAAAGCGCTCATCGCCATCATTCCTTTCTACAACGTGGGCGGGGCGCTCAACCGCGGGTGCTGCTCCCGTGCGAACCAAAACGGACCGCTGGCCTATGGATTTCGCGGAAATGCGCGCAATTTCGATTTGAACCGCGATTTCATGAAGCAGGACACGGAAAATGCAGCATCGTTCGCCCGCTTTTTTGCGGCCTTTGATCCGGATGTATTCGTCGACACGCACACCACGAACGGCGCCGATTATCCCTACACCATGACGTGCATCACGACGCAGCCCGACAAGGCGGGCCCCGTTGTGGGCGATTTCTTGCAGAATGAATGGGATCCCGAGATGTACGATAGGATGCACGAGGTGGGCTATCCGATGAGCCCCTACGTCTACAGCCGCGCGGAAGTGCCCGACAGTGGCATTGTGGGGTTTTTAGAATCGCCGCGCTACAGCACCGGATTCGCGGCGTTGTGGGGAACGCTCGGCTTTACCGCAGAAGCACACATGCTCAAACCCTATCCCGAGCGGGTTCAATCGATGCTGAACTTCTTGCACATCACCTTGGGAATCGCCCTTGAACGAGCCGAAGAAGTGAAGGCCATCCGCTCCGAAGAACGCCGCCGAATCGCCCAAGCGGACTCCCTTCCCATTCGATGGAAAGCCACCCCTGGGGCCTTCACGCCACTGGATTTCATCGGTTACGAAGCCGTCCACGAACCCAGCGCCCTGACCGGCGCACTGCGCTTGAGGTACGACCGGGAACGGCCCTGGAGTCGTACGATTCCATTCTACAACGCCTACGAACCCGCACAATTCGCTCGCGTTCCCGCCGCATACATCATTCCACGGGGCTGGAGCCCAATCGTGGACCGATTGCGCGCCAATGGCGTTGCCATCCGCATCGTCACTGAGCCTGAAGAGCGTGAGGTGGAGGCCACCTATGTGGTGGATTGGCACAGTTCCCAGCAAGCCTACGAGGGCCACCACGTCAACGCGGTGGACTCCTTGGTCCGCCGGCGCGAACGGGTGACCCTTGAGCCCGGAGATTGCATCGTTCCGACAAGCCAGCGCGCCCAGCGCTACTTGGTGGAGGCGTTGGAATTGGAGGCTCACGATGCGTTTTGGGTTTGGGGGGCATTCGACAGCGCATTGCAGCGGAAGGAGCATTATTCATCCTACGTATTCGAGGATACAGCCGCGGAAATGCTTGCCCAGGATGCGGAATTGGCGGCGGAATTTTCGGCGGCCCAAATCGCGCACCCCGAATGGGCGGAATCCCCGGATTTGGCCTTGCAATGGCTGTATGAGCGCAGTCCATTCAGCGAGCCTGGGGGAGGGCGGTATCCGGTTCTGAAAACCATCGAGTAACCCGCTCGAAGCTACCTTTGCGCCATGCCCCATCCCGTTCGTCCCGAGCTGCCCATTCCGTTTCCCTTTCGCAAGGAGCCCGCGCGGTTGCCGTGGCCATTCGATTGGCCCCTGCCCACTTCGTTGCTCAGCCGTGGGACGAGCATCGGTCGGGTGCTGCGTCGAAACGTTGCCGGGCTGACGCCGCAACAAGTCCGCCAAGCCCTGGATCAGTTCTCGCGGTTGAACTCGGGGCCGGCGGGGGGCACGTTTTCCTCCAAGGAGGTCGCAGGCGTGCCGGTTTTTGAAGGTCGCTTCCCGGGCACCGATGAGCGCGGCATCTTGCTTTTGGTGCACGGGGGAGGGTTTGCATTTGGATCTGCGCGAAGTCACCGGGCGCTGGGGATGCATTTGGCCCAACTCACAGGGCGCCGCTTGTGGATTCCCGAATACCGATTGGCCCCCGAGCACCCGTTTCCAGCGGGCTTGAGGGATGTGCAGCGGGTGTATGAGGAGGCGCTGATGTTCAACGGCGATGTGGTGGTGGTCGGTGATTCGGCGGGAGGGAACCTGGCTGCCGGCACGGTGCAACACGCTCTCTCGACGGGGTGGGCGGTGCCCTCTGCGCTTTTGTTGCTTTCTCCGTGGTTGGATTTGTCCCCGGAATCCGCGAGCAACCATGCGGATCACCATGAAATCAGCTGGTTCGATCGTGAGGACATGATCACCTACATGCACCACTATTTGCAAGATGCCGATCCCAACGAGCCTGCTGCTTCGCCGCTCAAGGGCTCATGGAACGGGTTTCCTCCAACCTTCATCGAGGCATCGGTGGACGAGTACTTGTGGCCGGACGCTGAGCAGGCTCATGCGCTGCTCCAAACCGCAGGAGCGAAGGTGGTGCTGCGCACGGAGGAAAAGGCGTTGCACGGATGGCAGCTGTTTCCAGATTTCATTCCGGAAGCTGCGCGAAGCTTGGCCGCGATGGCCCGATTCATTCAGGAAGTGGACGCTGCGGATTAACGGGCGGCGTCGAGGGCACACGTGAGGGCTGGCCAAACCCGATTCCAATCGCTTTCGGTCATGTTCAAGGGCGGCGCCATCCGAAACGCTTGCGGCGTCGAAAGGAACCAAAACAGCAGCACGCCGGCCTGCAAGCCCGCTTCAATGCACCGCGTCACGGCGTCGGCATCGGCGAGCTCCACGGCGACGTAAAGCCCGATGCGTCGCACCTCCCGCACCGCGGGGTGCGAAACGAGAAACCGCTCCAGTCGGTCCCCTGACCGTTCTACGGCCTCCCAGTCCACCAGGCGCATCAACTTCAGTCCAGCCGCCGCAGCTGCGCAGGGCACGGGGTGCCCGCCAAAGGTGGTGATGTGCCCCAACGACGGGCCATCGGCCAACAAGCGCATGCGCTCGCGCGAGGACACAAACGCACCGATGGGAAGTCCTGCTCCGAGCGCTTTTCCCAAGCACAAGATGTCGGGGACGATGCCGAAATGCTCAAAGGCGAATACCTTGCCCGTTCGTCCCATTCCGGCTTGGACCTCATCGAGGATGAGCAGGGTGCCTGTGGCGTCGCACCGCGCCCTGAGTGCCGCCATCCACTCCGCACTTGGAATGCGGATTCCGGCGTCGCCCTGAACGGTCTCAACGAGCACGGCGGCCTGCGATCCGTCAATGGCATCCAAGCCGTTCAGGTCATTGAACGGCATGAACGACACGCCGGGAAGAAGCGGCTCGAACGGGGCTTTGCGTTCCGCATTGGCGCTGACGCTCAGAGCGCCGTGGGTGTTGCCGTGGTAAGCGCCTTGGCAAGCGATGAACCCCTTGCGGCCGGTAACGCGTTTGGCCAACTTCATGGCCCCTTCAATGGCCTCCGCGCCGGAATTGACGAAATACACCGTGTCGAGGCCATCGGGAAGGAAGTCCACGAGCAGGCGCGCCGCTTCGTCTTGCGATCGCTGGTGAAACTCCCCGTAGACCATCGTGTGCAGGTGGGCGTCGATTTGAGCGTGCAAGGCGGCGAGGATCTCGGGATGGCCGTGGCCCCAGGCCGAAGGTCCGATTCCTGAAATGAGGTCCATGATCCGCTTGCCGTCTTCGAGCACGAGGTCCAGTCCTTCCGCGCGCCGGATGCGCAATCCCAGTGGATGCAGCGTGGTTTGGGCCAAATGCCCGTCCAAAAATCCTTCCGAATTCATCGCGCTTCCACTTGCCATTCGTCCACAAAAAGCCACGAGGGATTCCCGGCCCCCAAATGCGTTCGAGGCAACTCCCCGAAACCGTCCACTTCCAGCCGCAAGTAGCGCGCCTCCATGGTGCGTTGCGTCTCGAAACGGAGCACCAGCACCGCTTCGTCCTCCGATGAGGCGCGGTGATTCAGGGCTTCGATGAGGGTCCAGTTTTGGCCGTCCAGGCTGCCCAAAAAACGCACCTCCCGAGGCAACATGATCCACGGCCGCACGTCGCGCAGGGCCCCAAGCGACTGCCGATCAATGCGCTTCACTTCGCCCAAATCCAATTCCGCCACCACATCTTGCCCGAAGAATCCTTGCCATTCCCCGGTCTTGAAATTGGGGCCGCCCACAATGCCGTCCACCAACGCGTTGGGACCGCCCGCATGGTACTGGTGGCTGAATTCGCCCGACTTCCAGTTCAATTGCCAATCGTGGTCCACGCGAACGAGGTGATGGCGCACCACGGCGCTGCCTTCCGCTGCAGCTTCAATGGTGCCCCCTTCCTCCAACGTAAACGGACCCCGGTAGGTAGACCATTCGGCCGAAGCATCGGTGCGGTAGCGCAGGACGGCATCCGGGTCGAGGTGCCGCAAGGCCACTTCCACCGATTGCTTGAACGTGCGCGGCGCATCGATGATGGGAACGGGTACGAAGCCGGCTGCGTTGACGGCTGCTTGCGGGCGCACATTTCGCCCGAACGAGGTGGAGGGCTGTTCGGCACAAACAAAGTGCAACGCACCGCCTGCAATCAGTTCATCAACAGACAGAAACGCCTCATCACGTGATTCGCCTTGGAGGTTGGTTTCCTGCACAAAAGGCCCCGAACCAGACCGCGTGATGTGGAAATCGGGGCGGCCATTGGGCGACACGTGAACGGCATCGAATCGCGGCGTGCCCACAATGACCTCACCACTGGCAGGTGCCACGGGATAAAGCCCCATGGCGTTCCAAACGTACCACGCACTCATCTGACCGCAATCCTCGTTTCCGCTCAAGCCATCGGGGGTTGGGCGGTAGAGTTCGGACAGGATTTGGTCCACATAAACAGCCGTCCGGTCCGGCCGCCCAGCGAACGTGTAAATGTGCGCCATGTGGTGGCTCGGTTCATTCCCGTGGGCATATTGACCGATGAGCCCCGTGATGTCCGCTTGCTCCCGCCCGGTGGTCGCCGATTCTGCTGTAAAAAGTTCATCGAGGAAGTCCACCAACGCAGCGTCGCCGCCCACATAGGCTTCCAGGGTGGAAAGGTCATGCGGCATGAAGAAGGTGTATTGCCAACCGTTCGCCTCCGTGTAATTGAAATTCACTTCTTTCGGGTCAAATCCCTCAATGAACGCCCCCCCTCGTTTCGGCTGGATGAAGCGCGAATCCGGGTTGTACAGGTTGCGCCACGCGCAGCTCCGCCGCTCGAACCGCTCCACCACATCAGCCGGCGCGCCCACTGCACGGGCAAAGGACGCAATGCACGCGTCGTCGAACGCGTATTCCAAGGTCTTGCTTACGCTCTCGTGCTCGATTTCGCTCGGAATGTAGCCCAGCTCCCGATAAGCAGGCAGGCCGAGGTGAGCGCTGTCCGCGGCTTGGATCATGGCTTCCAAGGCCAAATCCGCATCAAATCCCCGAATGCCCCACCTCCACGCATCCGCCAGCACCGGCACACTGTGGTAGCCGATCATGCAGCCGGTGTAGTTTCCGGCCAGCTCCCAAACCGGCAATTGGCCTCCTTGCTCATACATCCTCAAAAACGTTCGAGCAAAATCCCGAGTCCGCTCCGGCTCCAGCCAATTCAGCAGGGGGTGCAGGGCCCGAAACGTATCCCACAACGAAAAGACCGTGTAGTGATCGCCCTCATCGGGATTGAGGGTGTGAACCTGTAAATCAGTGCCCCGATAGCGGCCGTCCACATCCGAGGCCAAATTCGGGACGGTGCAACTGTGGTACAACGCCGTGTAGAAATTGGTCCGGTCGTCTGAGCTTCCTCCTTGCACCTCGATGCGCCCCAACTGCTCATCCCATCGGTCCTCATTGGCTGCGCGCAGCGCCTCAAAATCCGCATGCGGAGCCTCCTGCTCCAAGTTTCTCAACGCGCCTTCAATGTCCACGAAGCTCAGCCCCGTCCGCACGATCAGCGAATCGAGCACGCCAAAATCCGCCGCAAACACCGGAACGTATTCCATGACCTGCTCCAAGCGGCCATCTTCCAAGACGCCGACGGTGGAGACTTCGCTCAATTGATCGCGCCACTCAAACGGCGCACTGAAACGGGTCGCGAAGTACACGTGCTGCTCACGCGCCCAGTTGTCGGAGACGCGGTGCCCCACCAACGTCGAATCGTCGAGCGGATAAATGCTGTAGTGCACCAGCTCATCTCGGTGGTCCAAGTCGATGATGTAGGTCAGGGTGTCCGGTTGGTCCAAGCGGATCCGCTGGATGCCCGTCCTCGGGGTCGTGGTCAGTTCCACTTCCAACGCGTGGTCATCGAGGTGTACGCGGTAGGAACCTGCTGCGGCGTGCTCGCGTTCGTGGGAGAATGCGCTGGCGTAGCGATCGCGCCACGCGGTTTGGCCGGCTTTGAATTGCGTGCACGGCATCATGAGGATGTCTCCGTAGTCGCTGACGCCGGTGCCTTGGAGGTGCGTGTGGCTGAAGCCGTAAATGACGGAGTCGGAGTGGTGGTATCCTCCACAACCGTCCCATCCTTCGAGGCGGGTGTCCGGGCTCAGCTGCACCATGCCGAAGGGCGAAGTGGCTCCGGGGTAGGTGTGTCCGTGTCCGCCCGTGCCGATGAAGGGGTCCACCTCTTGGTGCAGGGGCTTTTCAACATCCGGAGCCGGCAGGTTGCAGCCCCATGCAAGGGCAGCAAGGAGGAGGGGACGCATCGCATTCATGGCGGCGAAATTCGGATGTTTTGGGCCAAACCCCAACGCGCAAGCCACTATTCCGCGCTCGGCACGCACACTTCGCATTTCATGCGGTCGTGCACACCGAAGTGCAGCACTGCGGGTTTCGGTGGGGCCAGCACTTCCTGGAATGGGGGCCAAAGTTCCAAGGGCAGCGTGGCCAACAGGCGGGCGTTCCGGGCATTGCGGACGGCGCCTTCCGCTGCACGCAGCGCGGCCAACGTATCTGCCAGTGCCGCATCGTTCCGGGTCTCCGCCTCCGATCGCCGCACGGAAATCTGCTCCAATTCCCATGCGGCCTCACAAACGAACTCTTGCCAGCGGATTTGAATTTCCGAAGGCAAATCCCATTCTGCGGTAGCCCGCTGCAATTCCCGCCACCAACGCGACTCCCGCGGGGCCCAATGCTCCAAGGAATCGCAGGACGGGGGCTCGGTTTGGCCGCAAAGCGGGACCGAAGTCCCCAGCAGCAACAGGAGGAGCAAACGGGTCATTGCGTCAACAACCAGCTGCGCGCCGCGGCCTCTGCTTCGGCCCGGGGCGCAATTTCATTGGGCATCCATGTCCCCGCATTCCAGCCGGCGGTTCGGTTCACCCAAACGCGCATCGCGGCGCATTGAACGGGCAATCCCGAGGCGGGCAGCGTCCAACTCACCGCGTGTGCACACGTGCCCGAATTCCCCGTCAATGCCGGTTCGCCGAACGTTTGCATGCGCTCTTGGTTCGAGGCCCAAACCACGAAATGGGCAGCCGTCGAGGCCGTTCCTCCATCGACCAGGACCGCCACGGTTCCGCGGTAGGGGCGCTTGGTAGGCGGGATGGGGCGCAAGGCACCTTCCCAAACGGTGCCCGGCGCCAAGGTATCCACCTCGATGCGCCACGCTGCCCACCGGTCGCTCGCCGCCCAGCGCGCTCGTGTGCGCGGGCTTGCCAAGGCAAAATCCGGAGCGAAGGCTTTCCCTGCAACTTCCGACGCCCGGAATTCAATTCGGTCCATGAGCGGGTCAGGTTCCAGCAGGAATCCCTGCACGAGGCGTTCCATGCGGGAAAAAGACCCTCCGGAATTTCCGCGCAAATCGAGAACGACTCCTTCCGGGCTTCGTCGGCGAATGCGGCGCAGGCTCCTGCGAAGGACGCGTCGGAACCGATCGTCGTCTCCTCGGTTGAAGGATGCGATGCGAAGGGCAGCAGGGGAGGCCGTGAAATCCACTGAAATTCCGACATCGCGGCGCTTCGGCGAGCGCGTTTCGGCCGTTGCGCGCACGGCCCACTTGACGCTGTCGTTCCGCACCACCAAGATCCCGCTCGGTGAGCCCGGTGCCGGAACCGCTGCGACCCAAGGCCAGAGCCGCTCGGCTCGGCGGTAATGGGTTTGGCGCACAAAACCCTCCGACGAAAGCATGCCACGGGCGTTTTCCAGAACGGCGCGTGCACTCCAACCGCCGATCGAATCGATGGGCGTTCCAGGTGGGATGACTCGGGATTGCGCAACGGATATGCGGCCCCCTTCGAGCGTGATTTGGCCTGGAAAACGGCCCCAAGTGGCCTCCATCTCGGGAAGGAGCTTGCGCCAATCCAACCCCGTGTGGCTGTCTCCCCACGTCGCCATCGCCTCACCCACGACCCGGGCAAACATCCAGGCAGATGCCCCGGCTTTCAATTGGTTCGAGGCCCTCCGAATCGCGCCTTGCAGGATGAGGCTGTCGCTGGTGAGGCCAGCAGGATGCGTGGCCAACATCCAGTCTTCCAGCGCAGCCAAATCCGCCGACGCCTCCTCGGGGGTAACAAACCGTTCGAGCAACGGCAACGTATCCTGTGCCGGGGCCCAGGACGCAATCAACAGGAAGGGGAGCAGCCAGCGCATGAATCAGGATTGGTCCTTCATTTTCACCATGGTCAAGATGGTGGCCAACGCCACGGTTTCACCGGTTTCGTCGTACACGTCTACGAGGAACTTCACGATGCCCTTCGCCACGTCGCCTTCGTCGCGCTTTTCCTGCGCCACCTTTTCCTTGACCGTTAACCGAACGCCGAGGGTGGTTCCCGGATAAACGGGCTTCGTGAAACGGGCCTCTTCGATGCCATAATTGAGCAGCACGGGGCCTTTCTTTGGGTCGACGAACAATCCCGCGGCTTTGCTCAACACGAAGTAACCGTGGGCCACGCGCCGTTCGAACACGGTTCCCTCCAAGCTGGTCTCGTCCATGTGGGCGTAGAAATTGTCGCCGCTGACGTTCGCGAAGTTGACAATGTCGGCTTCCGTGACCGTGTGCTTGTGGGTGGTGACCGTTTCGCCGATCACGAGGTCTTCGAAGTGCTTTCGGAAGGCATGCGGTTCGGATTCGGGCTGGGCTCCCCCCGGCTGGTATTGCTGCGTGATGGCGGTGAGCATGGTCGGCGAGCCTTGAATGGCGGTGCGCTGCATGTAGTGCTTGATTCCGCGCAGACCTCCCATTTCTTCGCCGCCACCCGCGCGACCGGGACCGCCGTGAACCAGCGAGGGGAGGGGGGAGCCGTGCCCCGTGGATTCTTTCGCGCAATCGCGGTCAAGCACCAGCATGCGACCGTGCATCGAGGCCGCACCGTAGACGAATTGCTGCGCTTCCGCGCTGTCGTGGGTGGTGATGGAACAGCAGAGCGAGCCGCGTCCCTTTTTGGCCAAAACCGAGGCCTCCTCCACGTCGTCGTACGCCATCAACGTGCTCACGGGACCGAAAGCCTCCACCTCGTGGCAGTTGACCGCCTCCATCGGACGATCGGTCCGAAAGACCATGGGCGCCATGAACGCACCGGCGCTGGCAGTGGACGAAACGAACTCCACGTCCGGGTTGAACACGAGTTCGGCTTCCTCGGCAAGGCGGGCGGCTTGAGCGCGCACTTCGGCCACTTGATCTTTGCTGACCAGCGCCCCCATGCGCACGCCCTCTTCTCGCGGGTCTCCGATGACGGTTTTCGCAAGTGCCGCGATGAGGGCTTCTTGCGTCGCGTCCATGAGGTGTCGGGGCACGAGGATGCGGCGGACGGCGGTGCATTTTTGGCCACATTTCACGGTCATTTCCTTCCTCACCTCTTTGATGAACAGGTCAAACTCGGGATCCCCAGGCTCCACCGTGGCCCCCAAGACCGCGGCATTCAGCGAATCGGCTTCCAAATTGAAGGGCACCGAATGTTCCTGGATGCGCGCAGACTGCCGCAACTTCTTCCCCGTGCTCGCGCTTCCCGTGAACGTCACAACATCGCGTTCGTCCACGTGGTCGAGGATGTCCCGTGCACTGCCACACACCCATTGCAACGCCCCATCGGGTAAGATGCCACTGGCCACGATTTCGCGGCAAACCGCCTCCGTCAAGAAACTCGTACCCGTCGCGGGTTTCACGATGCAGGGAACCCCAGCCAACCAATTCACGGCAGCCTTTTCGAGCATTCCCCAAACGGGAAAGTTGAACGCATTGATGTGAACGGCAACGCCCTCCTTCGGTGTCAGCAAATGGTGCCCACTGAACGAGCCGCCCTTGCTCAGTCCCAACGATTCGCCGTCCAAAGCGAACGGTGTGTCCGGCAATTTTCGTCGCAAGCTGGCGTAGCTGAACAGGTTGCCGATGCCTCCTTCAATGTCAATCCAAGCGTCCGCGCGGGTGGCACCGGTGGCCCAGCTGATTTGGTAAAACACCTCCTTCTTTGCATGCAAATGCAACGCCAATCGCTTCAGCATGCGACCTCGCTCTTGAAACGTCATCTTGCGCAAGGCCAAATTCCCCACCGACCGGGCATAATTATAAGCACCTCCAAGGTCCAATCCCTCGGTGCTCGTCAACGCAACGACTTCGCCGGTCAGGGCACTATATATAGGTGTCGCATTCGCGGCATTCGCATTATCAATGAGTTGACCTTGCAGGCCGTGGACGAGGTGGGATGGGGAGGTGGACATGCTCAGGATTTTTCTTCGGACCAAATTTACAAGCAGAATGCCCGTTCATCCGTCTGGCGCCCCAACCGTTTCGATTTCGCAGAATCTGTCGTATATTTAAGGTGTTTGAACCCAAAACGGGGGGCATCTACTGAACGACACGCCACTTCATGCTGGAACCTTCGCTTCACTTAATGAACGTGCATCAATCCTTTGTCGACGCGATATTGACATCCGTCTATGAATTTTTTGTTAAGTTCATCGGGAGAAAGTTGGGATTTATGGAATCTCCTGCTTATCTTAGTCGGCGTATGTTCAAACAGGACTTAATCAGAAACATCTAACTACACAATCACATGAAGAACCTTTTCACACTCGCAGCGGCGTTGTTCCTCGGATACGGGGCGAGCGCCAGCAACGTTGAGTTGGTCGTAGAAGCCGTTGATAACGGCGGCCAAGTTGAAGGAAACACGTACCGCGTTTACGCCGTGCTTCCCTCTGCTGAACACTCATTGCACGCGGTCTTTGCTGACGGAGAGCACGTTTTGAACGTGGCCACCACGGGATCATTCTTCCAACACCAGTACGGAAGCTTCTCGTCTTTGGACGTCAACGAGCAGATTGTGTCGTTGGATGCTTCTTTGGCTTTCGATACCTGGGTCACCATTGGTGCCCGCAACAGCAACAACAACAACCTCTGGACGGTTGGCATCGATTACAACGAATTCCTCAGCGGAAACGAGTTGACGGTGACCGATGGTGCTTGGTTCGTCGTTCCTACCGACGTTCAAGCAGCAGCTGAGTCTGGAAACCGCGTGTTGCTCATGCAATTGACCACGGATGGTACTGCAACGGGTGTCATCAACCTGCAGGGTTGGGACGCTGAAGGTGCTGCGTGGCGCGCTCACGACTTGACGTTCACGTCTGAGGACGCAAAAGTGTTCGGTTGCACCGATGCTACGGCTGCCAACTACAACGTTGAAGCCACTTACAACGATGGTTCTTGCACCGGCCAAAACAACGGTCCGGCTGCTGGATTCACGAACGTTGATGCTACGACGTCTTGGAGCATCTTCCCGAACCCGGTGTTCGAAAGCACCTTCAGCCTGAAGTTCGATCGCGAGTTGAACCTCGGCGGTGAGAACATCGTGTTGGAAGTGACGGACATGTCAGGCAAGATTGCGATGGCTCAAGAGATTGCTCAGGAGAACATCGTCGGCGGTAACCGCATTGTGGTCAAGCACGACCTCGCTGCAGGTAACTACATGGTTTCTGTCAAGCACACGAACTTTACGGACGCTCAGAACATCGTTGTTACTCGCTAATCTGAGGAGTTTTTGACGATCCTGTTCGGACGATAATACAGCTTTAAAGAGGGACTTCGGTCCCTCTTTTTTTATGGTGCCTACTGTACCTTGCGGCCATGAACAGTCAACTGACGATGCTGGCGGCAGTGGCCGCATTTGCTGCGGGATGCCAAGCTCCCACGACGACCGATCAAGCGTCGCCTTCACAATTGGCATGCTCGTCGATGCTCGGGTACGTCGACATGCGCGCAGCCCAGGTTTGGTGCCAATTCTCGGAGGTGGATGCGCCATCACAATGGCATGTTTTCCAGGAAGGAAAAGACAGCTTGGTGACGTCAGCTGACGTGCTGATCGGAGATTTCCAAACGGCCACAACCGAATTGTCGCTGCTTGAGCCTGGAACGAAGTACGAAGCAATTTTGGTCTCGGGGGGAGTGTCCCTCGACACCTTGGTTTTCTCCACGCAGCCGCTTTGGGATTTTCGAACGGATCCTCCAGCCTTCAAAGTGCTGGCAGGAAGTTGCGCATACATCAATGAGCCGGAATACGACCGACCGGGCAAGGGGTATGGAGGAGAGTACGAGATTTTTGAAACCATGAGCGAAGCGCATGGGGACCTCATGGTCTGGCTCGGCGACAACATTTACTTGCGTGAAGTTGATTTTGGAAGCTACGCGGGATTTGGACATCGCTACACCCACATGAGGTCTACACCCGAATTGCAGAAGCTTTTGGGGGCCATGCCGCATGTGGCGATTTGGGACGATCACGATTTTGGACCGAACGATTGCGATGGTTACTTCGTCCGGAAAGCCTGGTCGCAGCAGGCTTTTGAGTCGTTTTGGGCAAATCCGAGTTATGGCTTGCCTGGAAGCCAAGGAGGCATCACCACCCAGTTCCGTTTCATGGACGTGGACTTCTTCCTGCTCGACAACCGCTACCATCGGGTGAATCATCACAACGCTACGCAACAACCCCAGATATTGGGTAAGGAGCAACTGGATTGGCTCATGGGGGCCCTGTCGGCGAGCCGCGCCCCGTTTAAAATCGTAGCGGTTGGTGGTCAAGTCCTTTCCGACGCGGCCATCTACGAAAACCACGCACAATTCCCGGAAGAGCGCAATGAGTTGCTCAGGCGCATCGATGAGGAAGACATTCGCGGCGTCATTTTCTTATCCGGAGATCGACACAATGGCGAATTGACCCGACTGCAACTGCCAGGTGGGAATTGGGTGTATGATTTGACTTCAAGTCCGCTGACTAGCGGAAGTTATGATCACAGCGATGAACCCAATTCACTGAGGGTGCCAGGTACCATGATCGGTGTTCGGCATTTTGCTGAATTGAATTTCTCTGGTCCGCGAAAGGACCGCAGTTTGGAAATCATCATGCGAGGTGTCCACGGAGATACCTTGTGGACCCAGGCCCTTCGAGCGAAGGAACTGCATTGATTACCAATCGTCGTCGAGCAGGAAATCGGTGTTCTTGTACCTCGATTCCAGCTTGATGAGGTAATTGACCCCTTCAAGGTGGATGCGAAGGGCTTTGTAGATGAGGTTCTTTCCTGGGACTTCGATTTCGAAGGTTTCGTCTTCGTATCCGTCGGGATACAGCTCCGAGAGGGCAGAACGCACCTGCATGGGCAAGTTTTTGTAAGCGACGATGAGATTTCTCATGGCAATGGACATTGAATTGACTTGTTGTTGAGCCCATTACGGAGATGGAAGCCAAATGGTTTCAGATGCGGATGAACAGGCACCTTGAATTGTAACTTGCAGGTGATGTTTGATTTTCAAGAATTGTTGCGCAGGGCCGAAGCATTCACATCAGGTGAGCCTTCCATGGAGGAACTGGGCGAGTGGGTTTTTCAACAGGATTGGTCGCAATTGGCGTGGAAGCATGCCCTTCCACAATGGGAAGAGGACGAAGCATATTCCAGGAACATTTTGGCCCTCGAGCCATTCGAAGTGGCGTTGTTGCGCTGGAAGCCAGGAGCAGAAAGTGCGGTGCACCTTCATGAAGGATTTTGGGGCTTCGTGGTTTGCTTGTCCGGTCAATTGGAGCATCACGGTTTCCGATATCAAAGTGGCAGGTTGACGCTGGAGGACCGGGTTGTGGCGTTCGAGGGCGGGGTGTTGGCCGAGCCCGATGGAACGGTTCACCGCTTGGTGAATGGAAGCGCCGATGAGCCACTTGTCACCTTGCACCTCTACTCGCCTGCGCTGGCGGATTTGGGCGGATTGCAGTTGTTTGATGTGGATCACCGCCATGTCTTTACGTTGGCCGCTTCTGCTCCCGCTGCGGTGCTGGGATTGGCCCCTGATCAATACGAGTCGGTTGAACGCGATGCGTTTGTTTTGGAAGAGGGGGAAGTTTTGACCACCCATGTCATTACCCCCGTGGTTCCCAAACCCGCGTCCAAGCGAGTGAGGCAATTGCTTTCCGCTTATTATCGTGAGCAAGCGCAAGATTACGATCGGCTTGATCAATCCGATGAACGGCGCCGCGAATACACGCAAGGCATCAACGCTTGCATCGCCGAGCACTTGCAAGGACTGAATGACGAGCAACCCATTCGGCGCGTGCTCGATGTCGGATGTGGCACCGGACGGCGTGCTCGGGAAATCCGCGAGTTGAGCGGGTTGGACTACCGCTTGTTGGGCACGGATTTGAGTCCAGAAATGCGGGCAATTGCAGCGGAACGCGGGTTGGAAATGCACGACGGGTTTTGGGAGGGAACCTCTGGCCTGAACGCGTTGGACGCCATTACTTTTTTGTATGCATTCAGCCACTTGGTCACGCCGATTGAACGGCAAGAAGCCTTGGTGAAATTGCGTTCCGCATTGCGTCCGGGAGGCATGCTGTTCATCGATGTGTTCAACCGAGAAGACCCGCACGAATGGGGGCCGCAATTGGTTGAGGATTTCGATTCTTGGTACTTGGGCCAACAAGGGTACGATGCGGGGGATGTTTTTTATTCCCGCACGGGGAGCAAGGAATTGGCCTTTTTGCACTACACCAATGAACAGGAAATGACCGAGTTGCTCGAGCAGGCAGGCTTCAGCCAAATCGAATGCACGCGCATCGGGTACGCTCACAAGCCAGGTCAGGAGGTCGAAGAAGGAGGGAGCTTGATGTTTTATGCCAAAAACCCCATCTGATGAAGCAATTGCACGGAGTGAGAAAAGAGTACACGAGCCATGAGTTGCTCCGGTCGTCGTTGCCAGCGACGCCCGTTGAATTGTTGAATGAATGGTTTGAAGCTGCGCGCGGAGTCAATCCTTCTGAGTTCAATGCGATGTGCCTTTCGACCGTGGATGCGGAGGGTCGTCCGGATGCCCGCATGGTGCTGGCAAAGGATGTCAATTCCATGGGGGTCTCCTTTTTTACGAACGGTGATTCACAGAAGGGTCTTCAATTGAAGGCTCAACCATTTGCAGCGTTGACCTTTTACTGGCCTGAGTTGGAGCGTCAAGTTCGCATTCGAGGTGGGGTAGCCCCGCTCAGTTCGGAAGAGAACGACGCCTACTTCCAAAGCCGTCCTCGAGCCAGCCAAATGGGGGCTTGGGCCTCGAACCAAAGCCGTCCGACCGACGGCCCCGATGACTTGCAGGCCCAATTCGAATCCATTGAAAAGCGGTTTGCAGGACAGGAACCCATTCAACGCCCACCCCATTGGGGGGGATTTCGAGTCGCACTTGGGGAGGTGGAGTTTTGGCAAGGACGACCGAGTCGGTTGCACCACCGCTGGCGGTTTCGACAAGTCGAAGGGCAGTGGACCGTTGAGGGCCTTCAACCTTAAAGGACGCGCAACAACAGGCCCTTCAGGTAGAAGCCTTCCGGATGACCGCCTGCGACGGGGTGGTCTGCTGGTTGGTGCAGGCGCTTCAGCACTTGAACGCTTCGTCCTGCTTGGACCGCAGCCCCGAGAACGGTTCGTTGGAAGAGGGATTCGTCCACCGCTTGGGAGCAGCTGAACGTGAACAGCAAAGAGTCCGATGGCATTCCCTTGAGGGTCATCGCATTGAGTCGTCGATACGCGTGTACGGCAGCGTCTTTGGAATGGGCACCCTTCGCAAAGGCAGGCGGATCCAACACCACGACATCGTAATCGGCGCTGTGGCTTTTTAAGTAGTCCAACGCGTCGGCTTCAATGGAACGGTGGTTTGCATCGTTGAAATTCAGGGCCACGTTTCGGTCGCCCACTTCCAAGGCGCGAGCGGAGCTGTCTAAGCTGTGAACCACCTCTGCGCCTCCAGCCAAAGCGCTGATGCTGAATCCCCCCGTGTAGCTGAATACATTCAGCACTCGTTTGCCACGGGAGAAGGCTCCAACCCAGGCTCGGTTGTCGCGCTGATCCAAAAAGAATCCGGTTTTCTGACCGTGCACCACATCCACCTCGAACGCACAACCGTGCTCCTTGGCGAGCACCTGGTCCGGCAAAGCTCCATACAAGGTTCCATCCGCGTGGTTCACATTGTGATGACGGGCCAGCACATTCGCGCTCTTGTCGTAAATCGCAGTCAATTCAGTCCCAAGGGCGGCCACCAAAGCGTCCACTATGGCGGTGCGTTCGGCCAACATCCCCAACGTGTGCAGTTGCATCACCGCCACCCCGGCATACCAATCGACGATCAAACCAGGAAGCCCGTCTCCTTCACCATGGACCAGTCGGCATGAATTGGTTGCTTCTCCATGGAACAATCCGAGGCGCTTCCTCAATGCGATGGCTTGTTCCAGCCGGCCGTCCCAAAAACCCAAGGAAGGTTCGTCAACCTCGAATTCGAGCAGTCGGACGGCGATGGATTGATCCTTTGTGTAGTGCCCCCAGCCCATCCACCGCCCGGTCGCCGTGCGAACAGCGACTCGGTCCCCGGTTTTGGGCCGTCCGTGTCGGGATTGAATGGCACCACTGAAAACCCAAGGATGGCGGCGTTCGATGCTCGCTTCTTTTTCGGGCTTCAAAATGACGTATGCGGGAAGGGGCATGGTGAGGATTTGCGCGAAAATAGGGAGATAAGTTACCGCGTCAAGAAAACGCGGCTGCCTTGGGAGTAGAGCAGTCCTTCTTCCCGCAACGTTCGGAGGGCCTGAATGCCACAATCTCGCATCAACGGAGGAATCCGCTCCATCAACTCATGTCCGTCAACGCCCTCGTCAGGGATGTTGTTCCGGGCCCATTCAGCACCATTCCACTCTTGACAGGCGCACCGATCGCATGTACCGCACGGGCCGTTTTCATGAAGCGTTCCGAAATACGCATCGAGGAACGTGGCGCGGCAAGCGGGGGCTTCGATGTAGTCCTTCATCGCCTGCCATTTCGATTGCAAGTGCGCCTGACGCTCCGAATAAATGGATTTCGGCAGTGCCAAACGCTCTGCTGCCATTCGAGGCATCAGCCACCGGATGCGCAGTCCCGAGGCCGCAGGTTTCCACTCGCCAATGCCCATGCGGTCCCAACGCTCCATCCACCCGATGACCTCTTGAACGGGACGGTGATGTTGTTGGGCCCATGCTGTGGGGTCAAACGCCACCCCAGAGAGGGCCTGTGGGGAGCGCCTCAGGCGATCAAGCAGTTCCCATCCCCAGGCCCGTTCTTCAATCCAAGCCGCACACTGTGCCTGGGTCGCGAGCTGCACCCAAGTTCCCGCCGGGTGCTCCGTTCGTTCGCGCACTTCAATGAATTGCGCCGCTGCGAGCAGGGCCAAAGCCGCATGGACCGCTCTTCCGGAAACGCCTTTTTCCTGCGCCCAGGCTTGCGGCGAAAATCGCATGGCTTCGTCGGGATGGTCGCCAACGGCTACTCGGCCTGCGTTGGCCAAGCCTTGGTACACCGAACGCACGAAGGATTCCGACGGGAAGCGCTGTTCGATTCGTTCTTCCGTCTCCTTCACAAGTGCCGCATCAGGAAACAGGATGCATTCACTTGGCAGGCCGTCCCTTCCCGCTCTTCCCGCTTCTTGAACATAGGATTCCAAATCGGCAGGGATGTGCGCGTGGTAGACCCACCGGACATCGGGTTTGTCAATGCCCATGCCAAATGCACTGGTGCACGCCATGACCCGCAATTCGCCCGCAATCCAACGTCGCTGGCGGTCCGCTTTCAACTTGCCATCCAAGCCCGCGTGGTAGGCCTCCGCGGAAATGCCCGCACGCTTCAACCGGTCAGCCCATCGCTCCGCAGCGATGCGGGTGCCGACATAAACCAAGCCCGTTCCTGAGGCCTTCATGGCGGATTCGATCAACGTGGCCGCAGCGTCCCGGCTCGCGCAAACCCCGTAATGCAAGTTCGGACGGCGCATGTTGCTTCGGTGCTTGGCGGGCGACTTGAGTTGGAGCTGCACGGCAATGTCATCGAAGACTTCGGCCGTAGCAGTGGCCGTGAATGCTCCCCAAACCGCATGGGGCTTGTGCGAACGCAGCGTCGCAAGGTCGCGATAGGCCGGTCGGAAGTCGTGCCCCCATTGGGAAATGCAGTGGGCTTCGTCGATCGCCACGGTTTGGATCGGCATCCGGTCCAATCGAGCGAGGAACGCCTCGGACTTGAGCCGTTCCGGACTGACGTACAAGAACTGCAGCGCTCCGACCGCCGCGTTCTCCAAAGCGCGTTCGGCGTCGCGCGGTCCGCCTTCAGCAGTCACGGCATCGCAGCGGATTCCCTTGGAACGCAGCCCCTCGATTTGGTCTTTCATTAGGGCGATCAAAGGGGAAATGACCAAGCAAAGTCCGCCGCGATAAAGCCCGGGCACTTGGTAGCAAACCGTCTTGCCCCCTCCGGTGGGAAGGATGGCGAGGACGTCGCGACCTGCACACAAATCCCGCACCGGTCCTTGTTGGAAGTCCCGGAAGGTCCGGAATCCCCAATAGCGGTACAAGATGTCCTCAGGGGTGGACTGCGTGTTGAAGGTGTTCATGGATGCCCGAAATTTGTCCCAAATCAAGACAAAGGTCATGCGCAACATCGTAGCTGGAAACTGGAAGAGCAACAAATTGATGAACGAGGCCCGGGAATTCACGGACGCCTTTCTTCCTGCACTTGATGAATTGAATGGAACCACCGAGGTGTACATCGCACCACCGGCACCCTACCTCGCAGCGCTCACGCCCTCGGCATCCGGCCGACTGCAATGGGCCTCGCAGCAATGCAGCGCACACGGGGCGGGCGCTTACACGGGAGAATTCACTGCTGAAATGGTGCGGAGTGCAGGTGCACAGGGAGTGCTCATTGGGCATTCCGAACGCCGCGAAGGGTTCGGAGAATCGGAAGAAGCCGTTCGGGCGAAGGTTCAGCACGCGTTGAAGGCCGGATTGCGGGTCTTCCTGTGTTGTGGAGAATCCCTCGAACAGCGGGAGGCGGGCCAACCTGAGCGCGTGATTTTCGCTCAACTCGAATCGGCGTTGGACGGAGTCAGCGACACCTCAGATTTGGTGATCGCTTACGAGCCCATCTGGGCCATCGGCACGGGCAGGACGGCTTCATCGGAACAGGCTCAAGACATGCACCAGTCCATTCGCGGCTGGTTAGCGGAGCGATTTGGTGCTCCCGTTGCCGCCGGGATTCCGATCCTCTACGGTGGTTCCTGCAAACCATCGAACGCAGAAGAACTCTTCAGCCAGCCTGACGTGAACGGGGGATTGATCGGTGGAGCGAGCTTGAATGTGGAGGACTTTTTGGAACTGGTGCGCATTGCCGATGCGGTTTCCGCTTCGTGAATAACATTTAAGAACTCTTCCGAATCGCCTGAAGTTCTGCGCGAGTGAGCGGAGTAACTTCGGATTATGAATGCGTTTCTGAAGTTGGATTTGGCGTTGACGCCAGCCCAGCCTGCGGCGGATGTTGCCGTGGCGTGGTTGAGCGAAATCGGGTTCGATGTCTTCGAGCCGAATGAACGGGGATTGGTGGCCCATGCCACATGGGATGGCGTGAACCGCGAGGATTTGGCAGGGGTGTTGGATCGGTTGCGCAACATGCCGGAATTGGACGAATTGGTGGACCAAATCGAGCGCATCGAAGCCACGAATTGGAACGCCGCATGGGAGGCCGATTACGAGCCGATTGACGTGGAGGGCCTTGCGCACATGCGCGCGCCCTTCCACGCAGCACCTGAAAGCGGTTTGGACCTCATCATCCAGCCGCAGATGTCTTTCGGAACCGGACACCACGCGACGACCTGGCAGATGCTCCGCTACTTGCTCGATCAACCGGTTCAAGGGACAAGCATCCTCGACATGGGATGCGGAACCGGTGTTTTGGCCATCGCGGCGAAGCGCCTCGGAGCCCACAAGGTCGTCGCCATTGACATCGACGAATGGAGCGTGTCGAATACCCGAAGCAACGCCTTATTGAACGGCATCGAGCCGAATGAGGCGTTTTCCATTGAACACGGCGATGCCCAGCTGTTGAACGGGAGGCCGGAGGCGTTCGACGGACTGCTCGCGAACATCAACCGCAACATCCTCCTTGCGGATTGGGCGGCCTACGATGCCGTGTTGAAGCCCGGGGGATGGGCCTTGATGAGCGGTTTTTTCCCTGCCGACGTGCTGCGGTTGTCGGAGGAGGCTGCGCGGCATGGATGGGAGCTCGTTCAGCAGTGGGAGCGAGAGGGGTGGGCGTGTTTGCACTGGAAAAAGGCCCGTTGACATGAGGAAGGTGCTCTTGATGGCGCTGCTTTCCGCTTTTTCGGCGGTGTTGTGGAGCCAAACCGAAGCCCAAGCCGAGGCCTTGTTCTCGTCCATCGAAGAGTGGGCTGGAGACCAAAGCGACGAGCAAGTCAAGTGGTTGAAGAAATCATTCAAGCCGTGGTTGCTTGACGGCGTTTGGCGCACAGGCCAAATCGACACCCTGATCGCAACCACCGACCGCATGCGCAAAGACCGCCTGCCGTTTCCGACGGCAGGACGGGGATACCTCGAGGCTGCGCAGGTGCTCATGAACCGAAATGACACGCTGCTCTGGGAACCTTGGCACGCGTTCATTGAAGCACTCGAGAGCAAACGATCTTGGAAGAAAGGAGAGTCCGCTTTTTTAGCGGTCTCGCCCAAGCTGTTCGAACGCGGAACGATTGCAGACGACGGCCACACCGAATGGCGCATGGACGGAGCGCTGCCCCGTTTCGAATGGGACAGCGTTCCCCTCGTGCGCTTCATCCAGGGCGATCTCATCGGCACGGGTCGTGGCGATCGCGCGACGATCCTCGGCACGGAAGGGGTGTGGGACGTTACCCGGGAGCGATTTCAAGGCGGAGCGGGGCGTGTGACGTGGGCCGGAACCACGTTGGACAGCACCCGCACGTATGCCGAATTCGAAGCGTTCGAGCTGCGGCTGGACGGAAATTCGCTGCAAATCCCCGGGGCGTTGTTTTACAGCGATTTGGTCCCCGATGCCCTCCCTGGAAAGCTCACTGTGAAGCTGCAATCCAATGCCACTCCGGAGAGCAAAGACTACCCGCGATTTGAAACGGATGCCAATGTGCTGACCATTGAAGGCATTTCACCCGGGGTGAATTACACAGGGGGCATCACGATTTCCGGTTCTCGGCTGCAGGGAACGGGAACGGTGGAGGACCGGGCTCAGCTGGAAATCCTGCACGAAGACACCATCCTGTTTCGCATTGAGGCGCTGACTTACCTGTTCACGGATCGGGGCATCTCGGCGGAGAAAAGCGCGGCGATGCTGTTTTACAAACAGGACACCATTTACCACCCTGAATGCCAATTTCGGTTGGACCATGCAACGGGTCGGTTGAGCTTGAGTCGAACGGAGGAGGGCTTGAGTCGCCAGCCGTTCAAGGACTCGTACCACGATTTGGAAATGGACGTCGAGGCGCTGCAATGGGTAATCGGGAGCACGAGCATCGTGCTGGGAGGCATTCCTGGGGCGACGAATCGAACAGCCACTTTTGCCAGCACCAACTACTTCAAGCGCGAGGCGTTTCAGGCGATTCAAGGAATGGCCGACCGGCATCCCCTGCAGTTGCTGGTGCAGTTTGAACGGGAAACGGGGCGTTCTGCGTTCACGACCTTGGATTTTGCGCAATTCATTCGCTTGAATGAACTGTCAACGCGCATCTTGCTCATTGATTTGGCCAATCAAGGCTTCCTCCAAATGGACCTTGAAACCTTGGAGTGCACCATCGAACCGAAGGCCTTGAACTTCCTCCAATACGCAGCGGGCAGAAAAGATTACGACGTCATCCGGTTCGTTTCCCAGTCCCCGGACGGCGTGAACGGGAAATTGAGTTTGCTCAACGGTCGGTTGGCGCTTGACGGCGTGATGCCGTTTCAAGTCAGCGATTCGCAGGACGTGCGCATTCTTCCTGAGCGAGGCCAAATTGTGATCGGCGAAAACCGCGCCCTCGCGTTCGACGGGCGGGTGTTGGCTGGGAATTTGGAACTCATTGGTCAGGGATTTGGCTTCGACTACGAAGAGTTTCAGATCACCCTCAGTCAGGTGGAGGAAATCAAATTAAAGGTCGATGATCCGAGTGAACGAGATCGCTACGGCCGCCCGGTGAAACGCCCGGTTCAGTCTTCGCTGCGCGAGGTGACGGGCACGTTGAAAATTGACGACCCGAGGAACCGATCCGGAATGCGGTCGAGGCAGTTCACGCAATACCCCGTCTTGACGAGCAAGGAAACGTCCTTTGTTTATTACGACGAGCAACGGATTCAAGGCGGAGCCTACGACCGCGACCGGTTCTACTTCGCCGTCGAACCGTTCACCATGAACAACTTGGATCGGTTTGCGCCGGAGGACTTGGCCTTCCGCGGAACCTTGGTCAGTGCGGGCATTTTGCCGGATTTGGAGCAGCCGTTGGAATTGATGGCCGATTATTCGCTGGGCATTTCGACGGAAACCACCCGTGCGGGCAAGGAACTCTATGGCGGATTGGCGCGGTACACGGAGTCCATTCGCTTGGACTTGCAAGGGTTGCACGGTGGAGGGGTCATCGACTTCAAAACCGCGCACGCAGAAGGCGACGACTTTACGTTTCTTCCGGACGAGGCCATCGGTGTGACCAGCACGTTCTCGAACCGCAGCGATGAGGGGTTCGATGTGCCGCATTTGATGGGACGGGGAGGGGAGTTGCGGTTTGCGCCGTACGAGCACCGATTGGAATGTTCGACGGGCCGGGACTCGTTGGTGGCGTTTTACGATGGGGTCAAGTTCCGCGGGGCCCTTACATTCGTCGATTCGGGCATGTTTGCGACGGGCCAATTCAATTTCGATGAAGCCCAATTGACTTCGGAGTCCTTCCAATTGACGCAGCACCACACGTTGTCGGATTCGGCGGGCTTCCGCTTGCGGGGCATGGATGATCGGATGGCATTCCGCACGGATGCGGTGGTGGCCGATGTGAACTTCCTCGACCGCATTGGCGACTTCGAGGCGATGGCGGGTGAGTTGAAGGTGGAGTTGCCGTTGAATCAATATGAAGTGGATTTGGCGCGGTTCCGATGGTTCATGGATGTGGACCAAATCGCACTCGAATCGGATCGAAGTTTCCCCGAAGAGGGCTTGGCGAGTTCCGCGGAGACCGAACTTCCATGCAACTACCTGTCCCTCCATCCCGGTCAGGACAGCCTGCGCTTCCTGAGCCCGAACTCCCGGTTCGATGTGCGTTCCGCGGACTTGGCGTGCGAAGGGGTGAAGTACCTCGATGTGGCCGATGCTCAGATTTGGCCCGATAGCGGCAAACTGATGGTGCGAAGGCTCGCCGCTCTGGATGAACTCCAGCGCGCCACGGTCATTGCCGATCGGACTTCCCGACACCACCGAATCACCAACGCTCGCCTTGACATCAAGGGAAGGCTGGACTATGGCGGCGAAGGAAATTACATCTACAAGGACGTGAACGGGTCACCGTTTGAGCTCACGTTCAGCAAGATTTTCGTGGACCGTGAACGCCACGAAACGCACGCGCAGGGTCAGGTGGTGGTGACTGAGGACTTTGCGTTGAGTCCAGCCTTTGCATACGCTGGGGCGGTGCACCTTGACGCCAGTGAGCGGCTTCTGCGGTTCGATGGCGGTGCGAAAATGATGCATCCGTGTGCGGCTTACGTGCCCGAGTGGGTGGCCTTTGATGGACGCATCGACCCGCAAGCCGTAGCCATCCCCATTGGGGAGGAGCCCCAATCCATCGATCGAACCGATCTCATCGCCGGGGTGGTGGTTTCAGGTCGGTCCCCTTACACCGCTTACCCCACGTTCATGACCGAACGCGGCGACCGCGAAGATGTGCCCTTGATTCAGACCGAAGGAAGCATCCGATACGACGCGAAAACAAAGCGATACGTCATCTCTTCCGAGGAACGGTTCAAGGACCCCGAATCCACCTCCAATGCGTGCGAGCTGGCCGTTGACGGATGCGCATTGAGCAGCTCCGGTACCATCGACTTGCCCGTGGACTATGGTCTGCTTCAAGAGTCCATGGTGGGGACCGCCTGGGTGGATGAATCGGGGCAACTGCGATTGAAGGGCACCTTGTTTTTGGACTTCCTCTTTGACGACCGACTCCTCGAACGGATTGCGTCTCAAATCCCCATGTGGCAAGAAACGAATCCGCTCGATGTGTTCGCCTCTGGATACGATCGGGCCTTGCGCACGACCATCGGCGAAGAAGCGGCAGAAGAGGCGATTGCGGACCTCAGCTTGACCGGTCAATTCAAGCGCGTGCCGAAAGAACTGCAGCATACGATGGTGCTCAGCGGCATCGAATTCGTGTACGACCCGTCGGAAGAGTCGTTCATTTCCGAAGGCCCCTTGGGCATCGTGCTCCTGGGCGGCGAGCAAGTCTTCATGCAGATGAAGGGCAAAATGGAAATCCAGCGCATGAAAACCGGCGACTGGATGCGGCTTTATTTGCATGGAGGCGAAGAGAATTGGTATTACTTCGACTACCGGTTGGGCACCATGAATGTGAGCACTTCGGATACGCCATTTTTCGATATCTTGCTGGAAGTCAAGGCCAAAAACCGAACCATCAAAGAAGACGGCAAGCGCTTCGGATTCCAAGCCATGGGATCGAAGAAGCGCCGAAACGACTTCGTTGACCGGTTCAGAGAATTCGATTGATGTCCCAAAACACACCGTATCCCCGCTTGTTCACACCGATCGACCTCGGCCCGTTCACCCTTGCTAACCGCGTCATCATGGGGAGCATGCACGTGGGGTTGGAAGAAGAACGCGGGGGCATGAAGAAACTCGCGGCCTTCTATGCTGAGCGCGCAGCAGCGGGCACGGCACTCATCGTCACAGGGGGCATCGCACCCAACATGGCAGGGGCATTGGGACCCTTTGGCGCGACCATGAGCCGCCGCTGGCACGTCAAGCAACACCGCGTCATTCCCGAGGCGGTTCATGCGGAAGGCGGCCGAATCCTGCTGCAATTGCTCCACGGCGGGCGATACAGCCACCACCCGTTCTGCGTGGCGCCCAGTGCACTGCAAGCCCCCATCGGCCGATTCAAGCCCCGTGCACTGACCCGTCGAGGAGTCCAGCGCACCATTCGGGATTACGCCCACAGCGCAACGTTGGCCCAACAAGCCGGCTACGATGGGGTCGAAATCATGGGCTCCGAAGGTTACCTCATCAACCAGTTCCTCGTTCAGTCCACGAACCTGCGCCGAGACGAATGGGGCGGAACGTTTGAGCGCCGGATGGCGTTTCCGCTGGCCATCGTCCGGGCCATTCGCTCCGCGGTGGGGGAGGACTTCCTCATCATGTTCCGGCTGAGCATGTTGGACTTGGTGGCGGATGGAAGTTCATGGGAGGAAGTTGTTCAGTTGGCCCAAGCCCTTGAACACGCTGGGGTGCACGTCATCAATACCGGCATCGGATGGCACGAGGCTCGCATTCCGACGATTGCGAGCATGGTTCCGCACGGCGGCTTTGCGTGGGTCACCCAGCGGCTCATGGGCCACGTGGGGATTCCATTGGTCACCACGAATCGGTTCAACATGCCAGACCAAATCGAGCACGCCCTTGAATCCGGGTGCGCGGATTTGGTCTCCATGGCCCGTCCGTTTCTCGCCGATTCCCAATGGGTCGCCAAGGCCCAACAGCGCACGCCGGAGCACATCAACACGTGCATCGGTTGCAACCAAGCGTGTTTGGACCACATTTTCCAACGCAAGACCGCGACGTGCCTCGTGAATCCACGGGCGGGTCACGAAACCGACGTCGATCCCCAACCCACGCGACAAATCCGCGTCTTGGTCGTGGGCGGAGGGCCAGCGGGACTGAGTTGCGCTGCGGAGTTGGCGCGATTGGGTCACAAGGTGCGCTTGATTGAAGAGGCGGCGGAATTGGGGGGGCAGTTCAATTTGGCCCGACGCATTCCCGGCAAAGAAGACTTCAGCGAAACCATTCGTTACTTCACCCATCAATTGAAGAAGTTCGGGGTGGAGGTCGTTCTTGGTCGAAGGGCCGATGAACGCGATGCAGCAGGATGCGAAGTGGTGGTCCTCGCTACGGGGGTACGTCCCCGCATTCCCGCCTTGTTCGATCCCCGACTTCCTCACGTACAAGCGTACGACGAGGCGCTCAAGCAGCCGCCGCCAACGGAGGGCGTTGTGGCCGTGATCGGTGCGGGCGGCATCGGATTTGACGTGGCGGATTGGTTGACCCACCAGGGGGACCCGCACTCCTTCGAATCGGCATGGGGCATCGACCGTGAACTCAAGGAGCGCGGCGGCTTAAGCCCAAATCGGCCGCACCGCACCTCGCCGGTGCAGGTGCATGTATTCCAACGCGGCACCGAAAAACCCGGCCAAAACCTCGGGAAAACCACCGGCTGGATTCACCGCGTCACCTTGCGGCAGCGCGGCGTTCAGTTCCATACCGGGGTGGAATATTTGGGCACCACGAGCGCCGGTTTTCGGTACCGGGATCAGGACGGGAACGAACGCGATTTCAAGTGCGACCGCATCATTTTATGCGCTGGCCAAACCAGCAATCCTGCCCCTGAATTCCTCAACAGCGTTGCCTTCGATCGCCAGCGCGTCGAGTACATCGGAGGCCTGAAGGAAGCCCGGGGAATCGATGCGCAGCGCGCCATCCGAGAAGGGTGGGAACTCGCGCGTCAGCTGCGCTGATCCATCAGGTCTTCGATGGCCTTGCGCGCTGCAGCGGAAAGGCCGTCCAAGTCGTTCGTTTCCCGAAATGGCTCAACGGAAATGGGCGCGCCAAATCGAATGGTGATGGGGCGTTTTTGGATGAGAAAATTCCCTTTCGGGAGGGCTTCCCGGGCCCCTTGAATGCCAAACGGTACCACAGGTACACCAGCGTCCAAGGCCAACCGGAACGCGCCTTTTTTGAACGGAAGCAACGTGCCATCTGAAGATCGCGTCCCCTCCGGAAAGACGCACACGACTTTGCCCTCGTCCAAGGCGCGGTTCAAATCCTTCGCCGCCCGAATTGCCGAGTCCAATTTTCCGCGCTCCACGAACACCGTTCCCACCCGAGCGTTGGCCCATCCGAGGAATGGCACCTTTCGAACGGACGCCTTCGACAAGAAAATCACGGGATGGGGAATGCTGGCGAAAATGGCATTGACGTCCAAGTAACTGCTATGATTCGCCACGTAAATCGCTCTCTGGGGCCAAATCCCGTTCGGTGGCCCTTCAACCGTCAACCCCCTCGTAAACCACTTCAGGAGGTTGGCGCTCCAGAGCTGGCCGCCAATGCGCGTCAACACCCAACCGCTCCACCCCTTGCCCATCAGGAGCACCAGCAACGCCAGGTTGCACGCCACCACGGTCCAACTTACCGCCATCCCCGTGCGCCAAGCTCCACCGATGAACCGGCCGATTGCGCTCATGGTTGGCGGCGCTGGGTTCGGGAGGTCGTAAGGCGCAATCCCAGTTGTTGCAGGAGGATGTCGCGTGGCACGGATTGGATTTCCCCGGGTTTCAATCCCCGTTCCATGATGTTCAGCTGGCCGATGGCCACGCGGATGAGGCGCAACGTGGGGAAGCCGGCATGGGCCGTCATTTTGCGGACTTGCCGATTTTTCCCTTCCGTCACCACCAATTCCATCCAACGATCGGGAACCGATTTTCGAAATCGAACGGGGGGCGTTCGTTCGGGCACGACAGGCGCTTCAGAAAACAACGTCGCCTCTGCCGGTGCCGTTGAATGCCATTTGCCCTTGATTTTCAAGGTCATCGGGCGATTGAACGCCCGCAAATCCTCCTCGTTGGGAGCGCCTTCCACCTGCACCCAATAGGTTCGGCGGTGCCCGTGCTCTGGGTCCAGCAACGCTCCGTTGATGCTGCGGTCATTGGTCAGCAGGAGCAGGCCCTCGCTGTCCCGATCCAGCCTCCCGACCGGGTACACGTCCTGTTCAAGCCCCAAATTCAAAGACGCCAAACCCGCATGCCCGTCTTCTTCGGAGAACTGGCTCAACACCCCGAACGGTTTATACAGCACAAAGTACTGCGGCTCTGCGGTGGTGCTCACTGGATCCACTCGGCAACGAATACGTTGGTGCTCCGGGTCCGACCGTTGTTCCGATTCGACGAGAAGCTCAAGTACTTTCCGTCCGGCGAAAACATCGGAAAGGAGTCAAAGGCATCGTCGAAGGTGATTTGTTCCAGCCCCGTTCCATCGGTGCGAATGCTGAACAAATTGAAGGGGAATCCGCCCGTGTGGTGGTTGGAACAAAAAATGACCCGCTCCCCATTGGGGTGGAAATAAGGCGCCCAATTCGCTCCACCCAAATCCGTCAATTGACGCACCTCTGAACCGTCGGCCCGACCGATGTACAATTCCATGTCGGTCGGTTCGACCAATCCGTTGCTGAGCAAGTCCTTGTAATGTTGCTGCTCTTCCTCAGTTTGGGGCCGGCTCGCACGCCAAATCAACCACTCTCCATCGGGAGAGAAAAACGCCCCGCCATCGTAACCCAATTCGTCCGTCACTTGAACCACATTTCCACCGTCCAAGTCACAGGTGTACAGTTCCAAGTCGCCCGACCGGGTGCTGGTAAAGACCATGCGGTCCCCTTTCGGAGAAACGGTGGCCTCGGCATCGTATCCGGGCAAGTTCGTCAGTTGTTGCGTGATTTCGCCGCTTCGATTGGCGACAAAAATGTCATAATCTGGGTAAATCGGCCAAACGTACTCGCCTCCCGGACCACGCGGCGGAACCGGCGGGCATTCGGCATCCCCCAAATGCGTCGAAGCGTAGACGAACGAGGTGTCTCCCGGCATGAAGTAAGCACACGTTGTGCGCCCCAATCCAGTGGAAACGGGCGTTGGCCGCTGCGGAAGGGGTTTGGCATTTTCACCAAGTTCCATGATGAAAATTTGGTCGCACGGGATTTCCCACGAAGGGTTTGTGGCTTGGAACACCAACGCATCGCTGGCGAACGACCAATATGCCTCCGCGTTGTCCCCTCCAAACGTCAACTGCCGCAAGTTCTTCAAATGCACTTCCTCGGGATAGCGCAACGTATCGGTGTCAACCGCTTGATGACCGGCGGTAGGAGGGGTTTCTGTGACCTCCGTGCCACAATTTGCTAACAGCAGTCCAAAGAGCGCTGCGATCATGCCTAATTTCGTCCGCATATTGTCGAATTTTGCGCGAAAATACTTTGAATATGGGATTGAAGGACGTCCGGATGGGAACTTGGCTCGCGGGAATCGCTGCCCTTGGCTTGTGGTCGTGCCAAACCGCCGATGAAACCACCCCTCAAGCTTCCGAAGAAGCCGCCATCGCTGCCTTGAAAGCCCGCGTCGAAACCTTGGCTGATCCCGCCCTGGAGGGGCGTGAAACGGGCAGCGCAGGAGAAGCGCTGGCTGCAGAGTGGTTGTCCGATGAATTCGAGACCATGGGGTATGCTGCTCGTGGAGACTCGGCAGCATTTCAAGCCTTTCAGTATACGCCGCATCCCCCCATGCAGATTCATGGCGATTCAGGCCAAGCACACTTGGGGATGGCAGTGGTGAAGCCGATTGTCGGGCGCAACGTATTGTTCACGGGAAAGGGAGTTGAAGGGAACGGATACGGCGTGTTGGCAGCGCACTACGATCACTTGGGATACGGCGGGGAGAATTCGTTGTTCCGAGGCGAACCCACCGTTCACTACGGTGCCGATGACAACGCTTCGGGCGTTGCGACCATGTTGGAAGTGGCTCAGCGCGTGGCCGCTACGCCGATGAGCGATCATGTGCTGTACTGCGGCTTCTCCGGCGAAGAGAAGGGGCTTTGGGGATCCAATCACTTCTGTGAAGAGCCCACGGTGGCACTCGACAGCATCCGCTACATGATCAACCTCGATATGGTCGGTCGGTTGCGCGGGGACACGTTAGCAGTCTATGGAACAGGGACTTCCCCCCGCTGGATGGAGGTGTTGGAGGCCTGCAATGAGGAGGGGTTCGTTTTGGTTCCAAGCGAAAGCGGTGTGGGGCCCAGCGACCACACGTCGTTTTACCTCGAAGGCATTCCGGTTTTGCACTTTTTCACAGGTCAACACCCGGACTACCACCGCCCGACGGATACGCCCGAGAAACTCAATTACGAGGGCATGTTGCGCATCGCGCGCTATGTCGAACGGGTGATGCGGGCGTTGGATCAAGAATCCGAGTGGCTGTTCACGGCCACGAAAGACCAAGATTCGGACAGTACTCCCCGGTTCAACGTAACGCTTGGCGTGGTTCCCGATTACCTATTCAGCGGTGAGGGCATGCGGATCGATGGTGTCACGGAAGGAAGGCCTGCAGCGATGGCGGGTCTGAAACGCGGCGATGTGGTTCTTCGGATGGACACCCTGCTCGTGGTGGACATGATGTCGTACATGACGGGACTGAGTCTCTTCGAAGAAGGAATGGTCACGGAAGTGGAAATCGAACGAGGCGGGGACCGGCTCACGGTCAACGTCATTTGGGATTGACGAGATAGCAGCACCAGACTTCGTCGCCTTGCTTCTGCAGGGAGGAAAGTCCGGACAACATAGGGCGCCACACTCCTCGAAAGGGAGGGAGGGTCTTCGGACCTTCACAGAAAGTGCCACAGAGATTTAGTCCGCCGATGGCCTTCGGGCACAGGCAAGGGTGAAAAGGTGAGGTAAGAGCTCACCGGCAAGCAAGCGATTGCTTGGCCTGGGTAAACCTTGTGGGTTGCAAGATCATGTACACTGGCGATTGAGGGCGGCCCGTCCGAGTCAGGGGGTAGATTGCGTTAGATAGATGGCGAAGCACCTTCGGGTGAACAGAATCCGGCTTACGCGGCTGTTGCTATGAAGTCCTTGCTCTTGAGCAAGGACTTTTTTTTGCGGGATTCCGGTCAAGAAGTGCACCATCCCGCAGATGTCAAAAAACGCTCATATATCCCGTTCTATTGACCATCCGTCTCTTGTAAGTTGATTAAATAATCGTCCATTTTAAGCCCTACATGGAGGATAGGAAAGGAGTGTTTCTAGCTTTCTCGGTAGGATTAGGTGTTAAGTGGGAGTTTTTAACACGTTAAGTTGAAGAAAAACGGCTTCCTGGCTTGTCAATTCATGTATCGAACATAAATTTGCTCCAATTCATTAAATAACCAAGGGTTCAAGGCATATCCTTTTGTGTGAGATGATATGTTGCGTTCCGTTTCAAAACGTTTATCAGGATGGAATTTTCCCAGAAAGAATTGCAAGAAATGAAGCGGTTCTATGAACAAGAGCGGGGCAGGCTGGTAGGCCAGTTGGCTCACGTTGAAGAAATGCTAGTAAAACTAACAGGTGAGCCGTTGGGTCCCCGGCGTGTCTCTGCAGCCGCAGCGTTCAGTGGAGGAAAGCAGCGCAAGCGCGGCCCGAAGAGCGTTTGGGGCAACTTCATCGTGAAGCGTCTTCGTGCTCGGAACCGTCCGATGACTTACAAGGAGCTCATTGAGGACGCCATGGCGATTCATCACTTGGGCGCAGAACGCGAATCCTCCGCGCGTGCCAGCATCCTCAACAGCGCATTCCGCTTGCGAACGGTTCACGGTCGGGTGGAAACCATTGGTCGCGCAGGAAAGAAAGAGAAGTACCTCGTGCTCACGAAGTGGTTGGACCAGGACGGAATGCTGACCTCTCCTTTTGATGAGGAGTTCCGCAAGCTCGCTGGAGGCCGCCACGTCGCTGTCGACATGGCTTCGATTCCGACACCGCGCTACGACGAGTATGACGTCGAAGTGGTTGATGATGAGGCGTTCGAATCGATGGAGGAGCAGACCGAAGCATAAGGCGATGGTTTGAAAAAAAAGGCGGTCCATTCGGACCGCCTTTTTTTTTCATTCCTCAACCGAGGAAGGGGTATCGGTAATCGGTCGGAGGAACCAGCGTTTCCTTGATGGTGCGTGGGCTCACCCAGCGAAGGAGGTTCAATTGGCTGCCAGCTTTGTCGTTGGTGCCGGATCCACGGGCACCTCCGAAAGGCTGTTGGCCAACCACCGCTCCGGTCGGTTTGTCGTTGATGTAGAAATTGCCTGCTGCGTTCACGAGTCCGCGAGAGGCTTGGTCGATGGCGTAGCGGTCTTGGGCGAACACTGCGCCGGTGAGCGCGTAGTCGCTCGTTTGGTCCACCAAATCGATGGTCTCTGCGAAATCCTCCGCGTCGTAGCGGTAGACCGTCAACACGGGACCGAAGATTTCTTCGACCATGGTCTTGAATTGGGGATTCGAGGTGACGATGATGGTGGGCTGAATGAAATAGCCCGTCGCGTCATCGTAGGTACCGCCCGCAACAATTTCCGCGTCGGGAGCAGCTTTTGCGAACTCGATGAAGGAAACGATTTTTTCGTAGGCCTTGCGGTCGATGACGGCGTTGACGAAATTGCTCAATTCGGCCGGGCTGCCCACTTGGATGGTCGCCACTTCCGATTTCATGCGCTCGATGTAGTCATCGAACAAGTTCGAAGGGATGTAGGCGCGGGAAGCGGCGGAGCATTTTTGGCCTTGAAGTTCAAACGCTCCGCGAACCGAAGCGGCCACCAGGGCGTTCAAATCCGCGGACCGGTGAGCCAAAATGAAGTCCTTTCCCCCCGTTTCCCCCACGATGCGCGGATACGTCCGGTACAAGCGAATGTTCTCCCCAATCGTCTTCCACAGGTGCTGGAACACGCCCGTAGAGCCCGTGAAATGCAATCCCGCGAAATCGCGGTGCTTGAACACCACGTCGCCCGCTACCGGTCCGTCAACGGTGATGAAGTTGATGACCCCGTCGGGCAATCCCGCCTCGCGGAACACTTCCATGACCACCTGCGCGCTGTAAACTTGCGTATCTGCGGGCTTCCAAACGACGACGTTCCCCATGATCGCCGCCGAAGCGGGCAAGTTGCCCGCGATCGCAGTGAAGTTGAACGGCGTGATGGCAAAGACGAATCCTTCAAGGGGACGGTATTCGAGGCGATTCCAAATCCCCGGTGCGCTTGAGGGCTGGACTTTGTGGATTTCCTGGACGTAATGGGCGTTGAACCGCAGGAAGTCGATCAATTCACATGCGGCATCGATTTCCGCTTGGTAGGCGCTCTTGCTTTGGGCCAACATGGTCGCTGCATTGATTTTTGCGCGGTACGGACCTGCCAGCAAATCGGCAGCCTTCAGAAAAATGGCCACGCGGTGCTCCCAAGGCGTCGTGGCCCAGGCCTCGCGGGCATTCAATGCCGCTTCAATGGCGCGTTCAACGTGTGAGGCGTCCCCGTAGTTGTAGTGCCCGAGCAGCTTCCCGTGCTCGTGAGGCGGGGACATCGGGCGTTTGTCGTTGGTGCGCACCTGGTCTGCACCGATGTACATCGGAACGTCGATGGGCTCAGCGTGGTACATTTCGTTGTAAGCTGCAAGCAGCGCCTCGCGTTCAGGCGAACCAGGTGCGTAGTTGAGCACCGGTTCGTTGACCGGAGTGGGAACGGTATAAAGTCCGTCTGACATGGTGAAGGTGTTTGAAACTTGGTGCAAAGCTAATGGAAGGCGAGGGTGGATGGGCTGCGCATTGTGGGTAGATTGACCTCAGATTCACAAGGTTTACACGTTTTGGCTTCACTCCACATCCATTTGTTGCGCATCCCCGTGTCGGTGCTTTTGGTGCTTGCTTTGGGGGGTGAACTGTTGTGCCAAACCCCGTTAGCTGTCCTTGAACGGCATTGGCAACGGGGAGAGTGGGATGCGCTTGCGAATTGGAGCGAGGAGCGGCTTTCGGAAGCGCCCGATGACGAGATGGCCCGTTGGTTTCGCCTTGCGACTTCGTTGATGCGGGGCATAGCCACCTGGCAAGAGGTGCAGCAAACGCCGGTGGAATGGGAAGGGACGGGGAGTTTTTGGGAGGCCAATCGTGCTCTCGTCGAGGGCCTGCGGCTACAAGCGTTGGGACAGCATGCCGATGCCCTTCCTTGGTTCGACGCGTACCTCGCTTTTGGCCTGAAAGACGCCCCTGCTTCACGGATTGCACATCAGGGCCAAACGAGGGCACGCCACCACGCCGCTCCGTTGGCGAGCTATGTTCCCGTTGAACCGATCGAACTTCGAAGGGATCCGGAGGAGGAGGGACCTGTGTTGTTCGACCTCGCTGACAGCGTGGGAAGGTGGGTAAAGGTGCCGGAGCCCCTGCGTTCTCGGTTCGACCGGAAGGCGAATTTCAGGGGGGATATGTTCCTGAGTCCGAGTTCGGGTCGAGCTTGGTTCGCTTCCGACCGAACGGGCAGCGGCACAACGGACCTCCATGAGGTGGAGATCTTATCGGGAGGGCGGTTGGGCGCGGTGCGCCGACTTCCAGCGCCCATCAATTCGCCTTACAACGAACGAACGCCGGTGTTCGAAAGCCGATCAGGAAGGTTGTATTGGAGTTCGGATCGGCCGGAATCGGTCGGTCAATTCGATGTTTTTTGGGCAGAACTGAACGCCTCGTTGCCACGGGCAGTCCCCTTGCCCTTTGCCGTGAATTCAAGCGGTGACGAAACGCATTACACCCCCACGGGCGATGGTTGGACCGCTTGGATGGTGACCCGCAGAATGCCCGATCGAACTCCGCAAGCGGTTCAGGTCCTCCTCGATGGTCCCCAGCACCGACCGGTGCAAGTTGAATTGGCATGGGATTGGTCCGACGGCGAACGGGCATTGTCCATTTGGTCGGTCGATTCCCGGCGCATGGTGTGGGAGGGCACCTTGACCGGGGCGTCTGGTGTGTGTCGGTGGGAGGGAATGGATGGGGCCAGCTATCGGGCGTTGCTGACCGACCGCAAGGGAGAAACGTACACGGTTACCGAATGGACCTTGCCAACCACGGCAGCGCCCAAGGTGTTTCGTTACCGATGGGAGGAAGTCTCTTTGGCTCCGGTCGAGGTAGGCGAGGAGCCTTGGGCCGGTCCTGACGCCTTGGGGCCTCGATGGGAAACCATTGATGCTCCTGTCTCCGCGCGGGAACTGCCGGTCCATCCCGTTTGGGCAAACGACCTCCCTGAGCGCTGGAGCGAGCTCGCTGAAACGCCGTGGTGGCGGGCTGCATCTGTGCACGAACGCTGGGTTGCGGTTCGCGCGTTGCAGCCGGTGGACCCGGCCATGGATTTGCCTCTTGCCCCTGAACACGGGGGGTGGCAAAGTGTTCCGATGGCCTGTGCTTGGACGGCGGACGCCATGGAGCCGGTCATCGAACGCTTGCGCCAAACCACGAATGCCTTGGATTTGATTTGTACCGCGAAAACCAGCGACGGTTGGGAGGACGCGTGCGCCGTTTGGTCCGATCGCATCCAGAACGATCAGCACATCCTGACCCGCGGACGCACGTGGCAGCAACTGGGCGATCAAGCCGCGGGCTTTGCCCGACTGCGGGAAGGCCTGCCGCTGCAGTTGAAGCAGGCAACGCTCCAGATTGAGTGGTTCAGCGATGCAGACCAAATCATGGACCGGGCCCTCGAGCGGGCGTGGTCCACCCATTCATGGGAAGCAATCTTGGGAACCGAGGAGGTATGGCGCGACTGGTTGTGGGCCGTTTGGCAGGCATTTCGTTCCGAGGAGAATCCCGAGGAGTCGCCCGAACTGCTGAATGCCTGGTGGAATTTGGAGCGCGCATTCGAACTGCCCGTTTGGGCCAACTTGACTTCCGCAGCGAATTCATTGGCCCACCTCATTTTGGGGCCGCTGCCGCCTGAGGTGTTCGAGCAGCCAGTGCCCCAAACCGTGATTGAGGTGCCCGAACCACAAGCCGCCGTGGCAGCCCATCCCGACCCACCCGCCGCGTTGGCACCCGAATCGTTCGAGCCGGATTCGGTGTTCACAGTCCAGCTGGGGGCCTTCCAAGAGACCCCCGATGGTTGGGCGTTTTGGGGTCTTTCAGACGGGTTGAGGTTGGTCCATTTAAATCAATGGAAGAAAGTGGTTTATGGGGATTATATCAATCGAAATTTAGCGTCAGAGGCTTGTGCGGAGCTCCGTTCATTTGCACAGTTCGCGGACGCCTTTGTGGTGGGGTTTTCGGGCGAAGAGTGGGCGCGCTCCCGCTCATGGCACGAGTTCAGGATGTCGGGGTACGGCGTGCAATTCGTCGCTGAGCCGCCCGAAACTGCAGCACTCGCGGCTCGATGGCCGGATCGTTTCCGGTCGTGGCCCCACGGGGAAGGCAAGGTTGCGGTCATGCTGGGGCCATTTTGGACGGAGGCACAAGCGTGGCGGGCGCGAGCCGCAAGCGGCCATGGCGGTGACGTGTTGTCCTTTCCCGGCGGAAAGGCAATCGAGCACGTGCCACAAGCCCATTCGAGTGCGCTTCTGCCCGAAGTGGAAGCGGTCACACCGGAGGCGGACGGATCGGTTTGGGTGGTAAGGATTGCGGAGTTCCCTGATGGCGCTTCCTTGGAATACCGCGCAGCCCTGATGCGCCTGCCCGATGACTTGGGTGTTCGCAGCCTTCCCTGGGGCGGGGGCGATGCGTACATCACACGGCCCATTCACAGCGAGAGCGAGGCTTTGCGAGTGCTGCAAGCCATCGTGGAAGCGGGGTTCAAGGACGCGCGGCTGCTGTCCACTTCAAGCAACTGAACCCGCGTCATGCCGCGTATATTTGCGGAAACCTCGGTGCCATGAATTGGAACGTATTGCGTGTTCTTGCTGGAATTTCGTGCGGATTGGTGGGCGCGAATTTGGCGTCCTCCCAAGTTGTCATCAACGAATTGATGGCGGTCAACAACAGCACGGATTACGACGACTTCTTTGAAGCGGAAGACTGGATTGAGCTGTACAATGCAGGGGGCATCGTCAACCTTGCAGGATACTACTTATCGGACGATCCCGACAGCTTAACGAAGTGGATGTTCCCGACCACGAATGCGGGCTTGACTACGGTGCTTCCTGGAGGGCACTTGCGCATTTGGTGCGACAACGACGTGGATCAGGGTGAAGACCACGCGGGGTTCAAATTGAGCGCGGATGGTGAGGAGGTATTCCTCGTCGAGCCGGATGGCGTGACCATTATGGACCAAATCGCATTTGGCCCGCAAGCTGACAACATCTCCTATGGCCGTGCCTGCGACGGATGCCCCGATTGGATCTTCTTCGATGTGCCCACACCCGAACAGCCCAATGCTTACACCCAACCGGAAACGGCGCAATTGTATTTCAATGAGTTCCAGCACTTGAATGCGTCCACCGTCGCCGCCGAGGTGGGGCCGGGGGGCGCATGGCTTGAACTGTTCAACCCCAATGCCTTCGCAGTCAATGCAGCGAGTTATACCGTGGCGCACGCGAATGCCAGCTGGACGCTCCCGGGCAACGACCCCGTGGGCACGGTGATCGAACCTGAAGGATTCCTGTTGATTTGGCTCAACGGCGAAACCCAATGGGGCAGCAACCACGCCAGCATTGCGATCAACGAAGGCGAAACGCCCCCGGCGCAATGGACCTTGTCCGGACCCGACGGGGCATTGGTGGACGAGGCGACCTGGGTTCCCGTCGGACAAGATGAAAGCTATGGGCGTTCGACCGATGGTGGTTTGACTTGGCAGGTGTTCGCGCAGCCCACTCCCCAAGTGAGCAACCAGCTCATCCTGTTTCCGGGGGCCAATTTGGTCTTGAACGAGCTGCTCAGCGACAACGTATGGGGCATTGCCGATGAGGCGGGCGAGCGCGAAGATTGGTTCGAGATCCACAATCCAACGGCCCAGCCGGTGGATTTGGCGGGGTATTATTTGACGGATCAATGGAACAACCCCACGAAGTTCCGGGTTCCTGTTGGCTTGCCGGATTCCACCGTGATTGCGCCGGGCGGATTCCTGCTTTTTTGGGCCGACGAAGACCAAAACCAAGGGTGGAATCACGTCAATTTCCGGCTGAGCAACTCCGGCGAACACCTGGCCCTTCGCTCCCCCGATGGCTTCTCGGTGGTGGACTCGTTGAACTTCCCTGAAATTTGGCCGAGCTTCAGCTACGGTCGGCTGGAAGACGCGGGGGCGCCCTGGGTGTTTTTCGAACAAACCACGCCCAACGCAAGCAACAATGGCGCGACCGTGGACCTCGCTGAACCCAATTCGGTGTCGGCTGTGGTGGCGCCCAATCCCGTTCGACGTGGAGGACAAGTGGCTGTGAATGCACCGGGTACGTTGTACTCGCCCCAAGGCGCTCGCATCACTTCATGGGGCAATGCCTTGCAATTTCAAGCGCCTCATCAGCCTGGAATGTACTTCATCCATTGGGCGGGCGAAGGGGCCTCTGCCCCCTCGAAGTTGCTCGTGCTGTAAATAATGAGTTGAATTCGTTGGTGTTGTGAGGTTTGTCCCTACTTTTGCGCCCTCAATTAAAGGTCGCGTAGGGCAGCGATTCGTTTCACCTCTCCACCAATGCCCTTGTGGTGGAATCAATTCCAACTGGGACGCATGAGCGAAGAAACCCAGAATCACGAGGAGCAAGCCCCCGAGGTTGCTCTCGAGAATCAAGCTGCTGAGGCAGCACCTGCGGCTGAAGCTGCAGCAACCGCAACCCCTTCTGAAACCCCTGCAGCACCGAAAGTGGTGCTGACAGAACGGCCAGCATTTGCTGAGCCGGGAGATTTCGATTGGGATGCATTCGAAGCCGATGCCGATGATTTCAGCGCAGATGAGCGCCAGAAACTCGAGGCGGTTTACGAAAATTCACTGAACCTCATTCAAGAGAAAGAGGTCGTTGAAGGTAAGGTGTTGAGCGTCTCGAAAAAGGAGGTCGTTGTCAACATCGGTTACAAGTCAGAAGGCGTTGTGAACGCGAGCGAGTTCCGTTACAACCCCGACTTGAAGCCCGGTGACGTGGTTCCGATTTTCATCGAACGTCAAGAAGACAAAAACGGTCAGTTGGTGGTCAGCCACCGCACCGCACGCATCTTCTCGGCTTGGGACAACATCAACAAGGCGAAGGAAGAAGACACCATCATTACGGGTGAGGTCAAGTGCCGCACGAAAGGTGGCTTGATCGTTGACGTGTTTGGCATCGAGGCGTTCTTGCCCGGTTCACAAGTGGACGTCAAGCCCATCCGCGACTTCGACGTCTACGTCGGCAAGCAGATGGAATTCAAGGTGGTGAAAATCAACCAGGAATTCAAAAACGTGGTCGTTTCGCACAAGGCCCTCATCGAGGCCGAGCTCGAAGAGCAGAAGCGCATCATCATCCAGGGCTTGGAGAAAGGTTCGGTCTTGGAAGGCACGGTCAAGAACATCACTTCTTATGGGGTGTTCGTGGATTTGGGTGGCGTCGACGGTTTGGTCCACATCACGGACATGAGCTGGGGCCGCGTGAATCATCCGGAGGAGTTGGTCCAATTGGACGACAAACTCAATGTGGTCATCCTCGATTTCGACGACGACAAGAAGCGCATCGCGCTCGGCATGAAGCAATTGACTCCGCACCCATGGGATGCGTTGACCGAAGACCTCGTGGAAGGCGCCAAGGTCAAAGGAAAAGTGGTGGTCCTGGCCGATTACGGTGCGTTCGTCGAGATCGCTCCGGGCGTAGAGGGCTTGCTCCACGTTTCCGAAATGTCGTGGTCGCAGCACTTGCGCAGCGCTCAGGACTTCTTGAAAGTCGGAGACGAGATCGAATGCGTCATCTTGAACATCGACCGGGAAGACCGCAAGATGTCGTTGGGATTGAAGCAATTGAAGGACGACCCGTGGGCAGACATCGAAAACCGTTACCCGGTCAGCTCGAAGCACTCGGGCACCGTTCGCAACTTCACGAACTTCGGTTTGTTCGTCGAGTTGGAGGAGGGCATCGACGGCTTGGTTCACATCTCGGATTTGAGCTGGGAGAAGAAAATCAAGCACCCTTCGGAGTTCTGCAACGTCGGTGACACCATTGATGTGGTGGTTCTCGAGCTGGACAAGGACCAACGCCGCATGAGCTTGGGCCACAAGCAGCTGCAAGAAAACCCATGGGAAGTGTTCGAAACGATCTTCGCTGTGGGTTCTACGCACACGGCAACGGTTGTTCGCATCGATGGAAACCAAGCCACGGTCGCCTTGCCCTATGGTCTCGAAGGCGCTTGCCACACGAAGCACTTGCAGAAGCAGGACGGAACGGCAATGGGCGTTGAGGAAGCGGGCGAGTTCGTTGTGTTGGAGTTCAACCGCAATGCCAAGCGCATCACGGTGAGCCACTTGCGCACGTACGACGAAGGACCGAAGAAGAAAGAAGCGACCAAGGAACGCAAGCCGCGTGCAACCGGTGGCGGAACGAGCAGCCGCATGATGGACGAGGTGAACTCGACCGTTGAGCGCAGCACCTTCGGTGACTTGGATGTCCTCTCAGCGTTGAAGGAACAAATGGAAGGCGGTTCAGAGCCAGCCGCTCCCGTTGAACCGAAGAAGGAGGAGCCCGCTGCGGAAACTCCCGCACAGGACGAAGCTCCATCTGCTGATTCGGAAGAAACCAAGTCAGACGAAGCCGGAGAATAATCCGAGTTTGAACTTGTCAACATCGAAAGGGAGGCTGTCGCCTCCCTTTCTTGTTTCCGTATCTTTGCGCCATGGATTCGCATGTCCTGATTGCCCCAGAATTGTTCGATCGCATCATCGATCGCCTCGCGCATCAATTGCTCGAGCACCACGACTTTTTGGAAACGGATTTGGTCGGGCTGCAACCGCGTGGCATTTTCCTTGCTCGACGCATTCAGGAGCGATTAAAGGACTTGCTTCCCGAGGTGGAAGTTCGCTGTGGAGCCTTGGATGCGACGTTCCACCGGGACGACTTCGGCAGGCGCCAGCACCCCATCACCCCCAACGCTACGGACATGCCATTTCTCGTGGAAGATCGGCGGGTGATCTTGGTCGACGATGTGCTGTACACGGGGCGGACAATCCGCGCGGGAATTGATGCGCTCATGGCACATGGTCGACCGCGCAGCGTGGAGTTGCTTGTGATGATTGACCGCCGTTTTCGCAGGGAGCTTCCCATTGAGCCCAAGTACATCGGAAAGTCCATTGACTCAATCGACGAGCAGCACGTCCGCGTGCATTGGCGCAAAGACGGTATGGGAGATTACGTGGAGCTTTTCAATCGCAAGCCTGAATGAATACGCTGTCGAACCGCCATTTGACCGGCATCCGAGACCTGAAAGAATCCGACATTCGGTTGATTCTGAAGACGGCTGAAGAGTTTAAAGAGGTCATCAATCGCCCCATTCGCAAGGTCCCTTCCTTGCGCGATCTCACCATTGCGAACCTGTTCTTTGAGAACTCAACGCGGACTCGGCTTTCATTTGAGTTGGCGGAGAAGCGGCTGTCTGCAGATGTCGTGAATTTCACTGCGGCCAATTCTTCCGTGAAAAAGGGGGAAACGTTGGTGGATACGGTCAACAACATTTTGGCCATGAAAGTGGACATGGTGGTGATGCGGCATCCCCATCCGGGCGCTCCGCATTTCCTGAAAGAACGGGTCCAAACCCAAATCGTCAACGCGGGTGACGGCACGCACGAACACCCGACTCAAGCCTTGCTCGATGCGTATTCGATGCAGGAACGCCTCGGCGATCTGGCGGGCAAGCGCGTGGCCATCGTGGGCGACATTCGTCACAGCCGTGTGGCCGTTTCGAACATCCTCTGCTTGCAAATGCTGGGCGCACACGTGCGCGTTTGTGGGCCGAAGACGCTCATTCCCAAGCACATCGCGAGTTTGGGTGTGGAAGTGAGTCACGATTTGGACGCGACGTTGGCGTGGTGTGACGTGGCGAACATGTTGCGCATCCAATTGGAGCGGCAAGGAGGGGAGGACCGGGTGCCCTATTTCCCCAGTTTGCGGGAGTACCAGGCGCGATTTGGCCTGACGGAGGAGCGTCTAAGCCAAATCGATCACCCCATTACGATCATGCACCCGGGCCCCATCAATCGCGGGGTGGAAATCACGAGCGCTGTAGCCGACAGCGAGCACGCCATCATCCTCGATCAGGTGGAAAATGGCGTCGCGGTGCGGATGGCGGTAATCTACTTGCTTGCAGGTGTTCGTTAAACGATACAAGTTCCTATCTTAGCCCTTAAAGTTCCAGTTGAATGAAGTTTTCAGTAGAATACCGCGAACCCATCGCTACCTTGACGGTGCACGTTGAAAAGCTCGACGCGCGCCATGCCCCCGAATTGAAGGCCGAGTTCGTCACGTTGGCGAACGATGGAAAATTCAACATGGTGCTGGATTTGACCGAATCGCGTTACTGCGACAGCAGCGGATTGAGCGCGGTGTTGGTCGGAAATCGGTTGTGCAGGGACAATGGCGGCTCGTTCGTCATTTGTGGCCTGCAGCCCTCCGTTGAAAAACTCATCCAAATCTCCCAGCTCGATCGCGTTTTGACCATTACCCCGACGGCCTCTGAGGCCTTCGATTTGATTGTGATGGAAGAAACGGAACGTTCATTGGGTGCTGATACCTCTGAATCATGAAACGCGTATTTTCCTTATTGCTTGCAGTGGCTTCGATTGGGGCTGCTTCTGCTCAGTGCACGACCGATTTTGATTTCGGTACTTCGTTGTGGGGAGCCTCTCCCGATGCTTCCGTCGGAGAACAATTCGATACGGCCTATGTGAACGTACCGTACAACGACGTCTTTCACGTGTTGGTACCCATTGATGCGTCGGCGATTGAACCGACGTTTCAGTTGCCGCTCGACTCCATCATTTTGGTCAACACGACGTTGATTGCCGATTCTGGTGCGGGAGCCACCATGAATTTTTCTGACGTGGGATTGGAAATTCAATGCAACAATGGAGGCGTTTCTCCCAATCCCTGTGCTTTCCACGGAGGTGCGCAATACTGCGCAGATTTAACGGGCACTCCGACGATGGCAGGGTATTTTGCTATGTCGTTGGAGGTGGAGGCTTGGGTGACGGTGTTTGGTGTTGCTGTACCCCAGCCGTATGTCTTCGATGGGTACATTTTGACCATCGTAGGACCCAACGACATTGGAGAATCATCCGATCTCGATTTCACCCTCTTTCCGAATCCTGCCAACGAGCGCGTTCAAATCAATTTGCCTGCTGCAGGAAGCGTAACCTCCGCCGCAATCCGCGATTTGACAGGTCGAGTCATGCACAGCACGCAAGTCTTCTCCAACGGACAATTGGTGGTGGATGTGGCCGCTTGGGCCGAAGGCATTTACTTCGTGACCTTGGAGGGCGAAACGCAACAATGGACGGAGCGATTGGTGGTCCGCCACTGAACCCCTTCGAGTGAAATACCGATTTGAGGTCCTCATACTTGGGTGCGGCGCTGCCGCACCCAATTTGCGTTTTATGACCACCGCTCAAGCATTGAATGTGCACGAGAGGTGGTTCCTGTTTGACGCAGGTGAAGGCGTGCAGGTCAGTTTGCGCCGGCACAAGGTTCCGTTTTCGAAAATCCACCACGTTTTTGTGAGCCACATGCACGGAGATCACGTGCTGGGTTTGCCCGGATTGATTGGGAGCATGAACCTGTTGGGGCGAAAGGAAGCGTTGACCCTGCACGGTCCTGAGGCATTGGAAGGTTGGTTGATGGAGAACCTGCGTCTGACCGCAACGCATCTTCAATTTCAGTTGAATTTCGAAGTGAATCCACCAGGAGAAGTTCGATGGGCTTGGGAACAATCCACGTTTCGGATTACGGCGTTCCCTGTTCAGCATCGGATTCCGACCCACGGGTTCCGAGTGGATGAACTGCCCAGAATGGGAAGCATTCGCAGGGCGGCCATTGCTGACTTGGGCCTGTCTTTCGAGGAGATTCGCCTCTTGAAATCAGGGCGAGCAATCCGCAATGGCGGCGTGCAGCCTGAAGAGGTTTGCGATGCAGGGCCTCCTATCCGGAGTTACGCATTCGCCGCAGATACGCGCCCTTCAACCCAAGTGGTTGAAGCGGTGACAGGAGCCACCTGCCTTTACCACGAGGCCACTTTCAAAACAGACCTTGCTGCGCGCGCTCGGGAGACGGGCCATTCGACTGCGGAACAGGCCGCACGGGTTGCCGTGGATGCGCGCGTTGGCCGATTGGTTCTGGGACATTTTTCGTCACGCTACCGGGATTTGACGCCGTTGTTGGCTGAGGCTCAAGCCATTTTTCCATCGACTACCTTGGCTTCTGACGGGATGAAGATTCTGTTGTAGCCAGGTTGTGGAGTGAGCGGCTTGTGGGCCTATCTTTGTTATGTAGAATTGTTCTAAATAATGCCCAAATCCGTATCCATCGCCATCGCCGACAGCAGCCCCGTCTTTCGGATGGGGTTGACCAGTTTGGTGAACAATGCGGGAGATTATGCACTCGTTGGAGAAGCATCAACGCCCAGTGAACTGCTCGAACTGTTGAGTTCCTTCAAACCCGATGTGGTGATCATGGACTTTTTGTCGGACGGATTTTCCGTGGACGATTTGGTGGATGTGCGCCGGGAAGTTCCTGAAGCGCGGATTTTGGCCATCACTCCTCAGCAATCGGGAAGCGTGCTCCTGAATGCTCTTCGCGCCGGCGTGGACAGCTACGTGAAGAAGAATTGCAGCATCGGGGAAGTGATGGAGGCCATCCAAGAAACGGCGATTGGGGGGCGCTTTTTTTGTGGCCAAATCCTGGAAGCCATTCGAAAAGAGAGCATCAATGTCGAGGACCTCGCTGCGGTGGATTACAGTTGCGATCCGGTGGGCCTTTCTGCCCGAGAAGCTGAAGTCATTACGCTCATTGCAGAAGGGTTTACGAATGGCCAAATCGCGGAGCGGTTGTTCCTTTCTGCCCATACGGTGAACACGCACCGAAAGAACATCATGCAGAAGCTGGGGGTGAACAATACGGCTGCTTTGGTGATGTATGCAGTGAAAAGCGGATTCACGAGTCCCAACCGTTTCCTGTTTCATCAGAATTGAATGCATCGGGTGCTCCGGCGGGGATGTTGCCAAAACATCCCAACTTGTCCTGCAGCGTGAGAAGTCATTTGCAACACGGCCACCAAATCACGAACTTTGCAGCGCGCTCAATGAAAGATAGCCATGATTGAAACCACCTCCTCGTTTAAAATTACGCCCATCAGTGCCTCCCGCTTGCCTCAAGTGGATTTCGAGAACTTGACGTTTGGTCGAACGTTTTCGGATCACATGTTCACCATGGACTTTGAGGACGGAAAGTGGCAACAAGGGCGAATCGAACCCTACGGTCCCATGACCGTGAGTCCCGCCTCCATGGTGTTTCATTATGGCCAAGCGATTTTTGAAGGCATGAAGGCCTACCGACAAGCCGACGGAAGCGTTTCGTTGTTCCGGCCGGGCCGAAACATTGAGCGCTTCAACAAATCGGCAGAGCGAATGTGCATGCCGCAATTGGACCCGCAGGTGTTCATGGATGCCCTGGTGCAATTGGTTTCGATGGATGAATCGTGGGTACCGGGTGGACAAGGCGCGTCGTTGTACATCCGGCCGTTCATGATTGCCACCGATTCGTTTGTTGGCGTGCGACCGAGTGAGCGGTACACGTTCAGTATTTTCACGTGCCCCGTGAACGCGTATTACAAGGATCCGGTCAAAGTCAAGGTGGAAACCAAATACACGCGCGCGGCTCCCGGTGGAACGGGCTATGCAAAGGCCGCGGGAAATTATGCCGGTTCCCTGTACCCTTCGAAGTTGGCGCAAGAACAGGGATATCATCAATTGCTGTGGACCGATGCGATTGAGCACAAATACATCGAAGAAAGCGGTACCATGAACGCCATGTTCGTCATCGACGGCACCTTGACGAGCCCACACACCAGCGAGACCATTCTCTCGGGGGTTACGAGGG
>JAUICJ010000005.1 GCA_030427925.1 Bacteroidia bacterium
GGTTCACTCGCCGACCACCGGAACGGCCTGTGCGGGCGCATGGTTCCCGAGGAAGACCGTGCCATGCCCTCCGAGGAGGGTTTGACCATCGGGCGCATCGGCGGGCAACGTGTTGTACATGCCACCGAGCACCACGGAGTATCGGTTGTAAAGCCCTTCACCGTTCTCATCGATGGCGGTTTCCGAGCTCAGCCCTTGTCCGCCCACCATGACGCAGTGCTCTCCGCGCAACGTGTTCAATCGGCCGCCTACGAGCGTTCCGTCCACGACCACATTTGAGTAGCCGCCCAAAATGGCCGCGCCGTCGCCCGAGGCATCGGGGTGGATTTGGTTGTACTGCCCACCGAAACAGGCCGCATGCTCCCCGTTCACCTCGTGGTACCGACCGCCAAAGGCGCCTGCCGCAAGGCCCAGCACCTCGTGGTGCACCCCGGCCGCAGCGACCGAGAACGTTCCCGAAGCCACGTTCACGTTGCCGCCGATGGCCACCGCTCCATTGCCCGACGCCGTGTTCTGCTGACCGCCGATGACGACGCCGTGTTCTCCGAGCGTCGTGTTGTTGTTTCCACCGATGATGGCCGTGCGCGCCCCGTTGGTGATGTTGTTGACCCCCGTCACGATGCCATCGAAGCCGTAGGCGCGGTTGCTTTGGCCGATGAGGATGTTGTTCGTGGACGTGTATTGATGCGTCACGCCGAGGAGGAAGTTGTGCGAGCCGGAGCGGTCGAGGTCCGGACCGCCGTCGTTGTAGCCGAGCCAGAGGTTGCCGAGGCCATTGGTGGCGTAGGTCGATCCGGAGGCGTTGTCAATTTGGACGTTGGCGCCTGTGATTTGGACCAAATCCGATTCCGCATCCACCACCACGTACTCCGCCAACCCGGGCACCACCTGCGCCTCCAACGCGTCCACCTGCTCCTGCAGCGCTTCGATCGTGGCCACCAGCCCGCTGATCACCGCCCCCAATTCCGCTCCATCCACCAAGACGGGATCCGCAGAAAAGTCCCCGCCAAACACGGAAAGCAGCGATGTCAAATCCGTTACCCCGATGAGCTCATTCGCATCCACATCCGGGTTGTACGGCAATTCCAATTCCACAGCAGGCGTCTGAGCGCTCACCATCAGCGCCCCGAGCAAGGAGGCGAACAAGAAAACACGTTTCATGGCGGTAATAAATGTATTTATACCGCAATATATGGCATTAGGCGGTTTGTTTCGAGACCAGCACCAATGCCGACACCACTTCGGGGTTCAACAGCGTGGAGGTATCCCCGAGTTCATCGGCCCGTCCTTCGGCGATTTTCCGCAGGATGCGCCGCATGATTTTGCCGGACCGCGTCTTCGGCAATCCAGGTACAACCAGCACGCGATCCGGGCGCGCCACCCGCCCGATGCCCTCCACCACCGAGTCACACGCCTCCTGCGCCACCGCCGTTCCACTGCCCACCACGAAAGCGCAAATGCCCTGCCCCTTGATGTCGTGCGGGTAGCCGACCACCGCGCTTTCCACTACACCGGGCGCTTGGTTGATGGCCTCCTCGATCTCCGCCGTTCCGAAGCGGTGGCCGGACACGTTGATGACGTCGTCGACGCGGCCGATGATGCGGAACATCCCGTCCGCATCGCGCTTCGCCCCGTCGCCCGTGAAGTAATGCCCGGGGTGGGTGCTGAAGTACGTTAAGCGGCACCGCTCGTGGTCGCCCCACGTCGTGCGGAGGATGCTCGGCCACGGGTGCTTGAAGCACAAGTGCCCCTCCTCCCCTGCGGCCTCGATTTCCGAACCGTCAGCGCGCAGCAGCACCGGCTGGATGCCCGGCAGCGGGTAGCCCGCGTGCCCCGGCTTCATCGGACTCAAGCCCCCGAGACCGGACAGCATGATGCCCCCGGTTTCGGTTTGCCAAAACGTGTCCACAATCGGACACCGCCCTTCCCCCACGACCCGGTGGTACCAGTGCCACGCCTCGTCGTTGATGGGTTCGCCCACCGTCCCGAGCACCTTCAACGCACTCAAATCGTGCCGCTTCACCGGCTCGTCCCCGTGCACCATCAACGCCCGGATCGCCGTGGGCGCGGTGTAGAAATGCGTCACCCCGTAATGCGCGCACGCCGCCCAAAACCGGTCCACATCCGGGAACGTCGGCACCCCCTCGAACATCACCTGCGTCGCCCCAGCGAGCAACGGCCCGTACGCCAGGTAGCTGTGCCCCGTGATCCACCCGATGTCGGCCGTGCACCAGAACACGTCGCCCTCGCTGTACTGGAACACGTTCACGAAGGAGTAGGCCGTGTAGACCATGTAGCCCCCGTGGGTGTGGACCACGCCTTTCGGTTTGCCGGTCGAGCCCGAGGTGTAAAGGATGAACAAGGGATCCTCGGCGTTCATGGGCTCCGCAGGACAAACCCCGCCCCGCCCATCCACCGCATCCGCCCACGCCACATCCCGGCCAGCCTCCATGCCCACCGGCTCCCCGGTGCACGGGAAGACCCAAACCTTCCGCACCGACGGGCACCCGCCGAGCGCCTCGTCCACCACCGGCTTCAACGGAATCGTCTTCGCCCCGCGCTGCACCCCATCGGCCGTCAGAACGGCAACGGCGCCGGCATCGTTGATCCGGTCCGCCAACGCGTGCGCGCTGAAGCCCGCGAAGACCACGCTGTGAATCGCCCCGATCCGCGCGCACGCCAGCACCGCGAACAGGAGTTCGGGCACCATCGGCATGTACAGCACGATGCGGTCGCCCCGCCCGAAGCCCTGCGCTTTGAGCCCGTTCGCCACGCGGCACACCTCGTCGTGCAGTTGCTGGTAGGTGAAGGACCGGCGGGGAGAAGCGGGGTCGTTGGGTTCCCAGTGAATGGCGGTTTGGCCTGCACGCGAAGCCAAATGCCGATCCAGCACATTCTCCGTGATGTTCACCACGCCATCCGCGAACCACCGCACCGACGGCCCCTCAAAATCCCACGAGCACACCTCCGTAAACGGCTTCTGCCAAGCAAACCCGCGGGCCACCTCCGCCCAAAACCCCTCCGGATCTTCCACGCTCCGGCGGTAGGCGTTTTCATACGCGTTCAACGATTCAAGCTTCATGGATCAGGGCAGATTGGATGATGAAACGAACGCCGTAGGGAATTTCGATGCTGAAACTCGACCCGCGGCCGGGGGTTACGCCCAAGGTAAGGCGCGTGTGCTTCCAGTATTCGAACTGGTCCTTTGCCATGTAAAACGGGTGGCCACCGTGGACTTCGCCCAGCAACACGTCGGAATCGCCGACCTTGAATTCGCCGCGCGGGAAGCACATCGGCTGGCTCCCGTCGCAGCACCCACCGGACTGATGAAACATGAGGGGACCGTGGTCCGCGACCAACCGGTCGATCCATACTGCGGCCTCTTCCGTCCAGGCCAGGCGTTGCACCGTTGCATTCATGTTGCTGAAGTTAAAAAAAGGGGGACGAGCCGAAGCGCCGCCCCCCCCTCTTGCAGGTTCGCGTTGATCAGAAGAAACCGAGCTTCTCCTTGCTGTAGGAGATGAGCATGTTCTTGGTTTGGCGGTAGTGGTTGAGCATCATCTTGTGCGTCTCCCGGCCAAATCCACTCTTCTTGTACCCCCCGAACGGCGCATGCGCTGGATAAGCGTGGTAGCAGTTCACCCACACGCGCCCCGCCTCGATCGCCCGCGGCAACACGTACAGCTCATGCGCATCGCGCGTCCAAACGCCCGCACCCAAGCCGTACATCGTGTCGTTCGCAATCTCGATGGCTTCCTCGAGCGTCTTGAACGTGGTCACGCACGTCACCGGCCCGAAGATCTCCTCCTGGAACACGCGCATCTTGTTGTGGCCCTTGAGGATGGTGGGCTGGATGTAGTACCCGCCGTCGAGTTCCCCTTCGAGCTGGGCGGGAGCGCCGCCGGTCAGGACTTCCGCGCCTTCCTGCTTGCCGATCTCGATGTAGTTCAGGATCTTCTCGTATTGGTCGTTCGAGGCCTGCGCCCCCATCATCGTGCTGGCGTCGAGCGGGTGCCCCATTTTGATGGCTTTCGTCCGCGCGATGACCCGTTCCATGAAGGGCTCGTAAATGTCCTCGTGGACCAAAATCCGCGACGGGCACGTGCACACTTCCCCCTGATTCAAGGCGAACATCACCGCCCCTTCGACGCATTTGTCCAAAAACGCATCGTCCGCATCCATCACGCTCGGCATGAAGATGTTCGGGCTCTTGCCGCCGAGCTCCATCGTGACGGGCACGAGGTTTTCCGAGGCGTACTGCATGATGAGGCGTCCGGTCGTGGTTTCGCCCGTGAAGGCCACCTTCGCCACGCGCGGGCTCGTCGCCAACGGCTTGCCCGCTTCAATGCCGAAGCCGGTCACCACGTTCAGCACGCCCGCCGGCAGCAAATCGCCGATGAGCTCCATCAGGACCATGAGGCTCGTCGGCGTTTGTTCCGCCGGCTTCACCACGGTGCAGCAGCCCGCGGCCAGCGCCGGAGCGATCTTCCAAGCGGCCATCAGGATCGGGAAGTTCCACGGAATGATTTGGGCCACCACGCCGAGCGGCTCGTGCAGGTTGATGCTCACGGTCGTGGCGTCGTGCTCCGAAATCGAACCCTCCTCCGAGCGCAACACGCCCGCGAAGTAGCGGAAGTGGTCGATGGCGAGCGGAAGGTCGGCCGCCGTGGTTTCGCGGATGCCCTTGCCGTTGTCGGTGGCTTCAATGGCCGCGAGCAGGTCCAGGTTTTCCTCCATCCGGTCCGCGATGCGCAGCAGGATGTTCGAGCGGGAAGCCGCCGCCATCGTGCTCCATGCCGGGAACGCCTTGTGCGCCGCGTCGAGCGCCTTTTCGATGTCGGTCGCATTGCCGCGCGCCGCTTCGCACCAAACCTGGCCCGTGATGGGGCTGATGTTTTCAAAGTAGGCGCCGCTCGAAGGGGCGACCCATTCGCCGCCGATGTAGTGATCGTAGCGGGCTTTCACTTTTGGCAACGCGATGGTTGCGGGTTGTTCCAAGGTAGCTTCCATGGGGAGGTGAGTTGGTAATGGGTTGTGGCACAATCGCCAAGGCCAAATCACGCCCCCCTTCCCCGAAAAAAATTTCGATTTTGTTTCAAAAAATGCGCAACCTGTGCTCAATCGTGTCCGATGCACACATTTTGGTTCATCTTTCGACTCGTGAAGCACAAATTGACCCCCGTCGGGCTCTCCTCCCCGGAACACATGCAAACCCTCGTCGAACACCGGCGCGTAGTCGACATGGAGACGTGCCAGCTCAACGTGTTCGAAACACACGAACGCGCGAGCCAGGTGCAGTTGGAATTTGGCGACCTCTTGCTGACGAGCATGCTGCGCGGAAAGAAGGTGATGCACCTGCCCGGGCGCGATGCATTCGACTACCTGCCCGGCGAATCGGTGGTGGTGCGGCCGAACGAGACGATGCTCATCGACTTTCCCGACGCCACGGCCGAAGAACCGACCCAGTGCATCGCCCTAGCGATGTCAAAGGACGCCATCAACTCGACGCTGGACTTGCTGAACGAACAGTTTCCTTTGTTGGGGGAGCACGAGACGTGGCAAGTGAGTGGGGATTTGGTCCACCTCCACCAGGACGCGCAACTGGTCGACGTCATCCAGCGCATCATCCGCGTGGGCCTTTACGAGCAGGGGCGCCAAAAGGACGCGCTCGCCTCCCTGACGCTGCAGGAGCTGCTCGTTCGGCTGATGCAAACCGGCGCGCGCAAACTCTTCGCGGAGGAGCACGGTTCGCTCGCCAGCCGCCATCCCCTCGGCGCCGTCGTGGACTACATCGATCACCACCTGCACGAGCCGCTCGACTGCACGACGCTCGCGGGCATCGCGTGCATGAGCCGGCCGCACTTCCAGCGGAAGTTCAAGGAGGCGTTCGGCTGGACCCCGGCAGAATACGTGCAGCACGCGCGCCTCGAAACGGCCCGGAAGCTGCTCGTCGACGAAGCCCTCACCGTGAACGAAGTCGCCTACGCAGTGGGCTTTCGCGGCCCGAGCCCGTTCATCCGGGCCTTCCGCCAAAGCGAGGGCGTAACACCGAAGCGGTATCAAATGTCCCGTCGCGTAATTCACTGACCACCTTTCCTTAACTTCCTCGTGATGAACGGCTGAACTGCCCGCCGCACCTTGGGGGCATGGGCAAGATCCGATTCTTCTTGTTGGTTTCGCTGATCTTGGCGGCGGCTTGGACGGACCAAATCATGCCCCACCAAGCTCCCGTCCCCGCCCTCAATCCGCAGTTGACGGCGGTGCTTGCTTCATTCGACGCCACCCCGTTGAACATACAGCCCCAACGGCGCGCCGAATTGGACGCTCTGGCTGAATGGGCAGCGAACGAATGGCTGCGCCACGGAGCGGTTGACCTCACCTTCATCGGCACGCGCAACAGCCGAAGCAGCCAACTGGCGCAGTGGTGGGCGACTGCGGCGACGGCTCATTTCGGGTTGGAGGGAATCCATGCATACAGCGGCGGAACGGAGGCCACGGTCTTCCATGCCGAAACCGTGGCGGCACTTCGCAGGGCGGGGTTCGTCGTCGCGGAAGAAGGGACGGGAGCGACCCCGGTGTACCGGGTGCGGTGGAGCGACGAGGGCGCGGGCGCACCCGGATTCAGCAAGCGGTACACCGACCCGGTCAACCCCGCGACGGGCTTCGCCGCCGTGATGACGTGCAGCGACGCCGACGAAGGGTGTCCCGTTGTGGTCGGGGCGGCTGCGCGGTTTGTCCTGCCGCATGCCTGTGATGGGGCTTCGTTGGACGCCGCAGCTGGCGACGACCAGTGCCGCCAAATCGGGCACGAAATGCATTACCTCATGGGGCGCGTGGCGGATTGGGTGGCGGCGAACTGAAGTTGCGGTGGCGACACCGCGTCATGCATTAGCTTTACCGCCATGTTCAACGCTTCGCGGTTCGTGATGGGTGGGTTCGTGCTGTTCGCTGCATCGGCGATGGGAGCGGACCGCATGGACAGTTTGTTGCGGGTTTGGCGGGATGAGGGGCGCGGCTTTGAAGAGCGGCTGAATGCGCTCAACGAGGGGTATCGCGCATTTCATGCCGTGCATCCCGACACGTTTTTCGTGGAGCTGGAGCGGTTGCAGCGGATGGCCGAGGAGGCCGATCGGCCCTTGATTTGGGCTGAAAGCCTTCTCCGGAAAGGGGGATTGCTCAACTACCAAGGCCAAAACCAAGCCGCGCTCCTCGCCTACGCTGAAGCCGAAGCCCCCCTCATCCAGCTCGGGGACAGCCTCCGACTCGGGACGCTGGCGGCAAACCGAGGCAACGTCCACGCCGCCATGGGCGATTACATCCTCGCCTTGGAGCAGTTTTCCAACGCGCTGCGATGCTACGAAGCCGTGGGGCACGTGCCCGGCCAGCACACGACCCGGATGGCGCTGGGATCGATGTTCATGCTGCTGAACGATGACACACGCGCCCTGTCCTATTACGAGGCGTTGGAGCCGGAATTGCGGGAACGCCCCGAATCGGAATACCAGCTGGGCCTGTTGTACACGAACCTGGGCTGGTGCCACCGTGAACTCGGGGAACTCGAATTGGCCCAGCGTTTCTTGGAGCTGGGGCTGGCGTCGCATCGGAAATTCCAATCCGGCTTTCACGAGGCCAAATGCCTTGCCAACCTTGCGCGCGTCCACCTCGACGCCGGTGAATGGAGCCAGGCGGAATCCCGAGCCCTCGAAAGCATCGCTTTGTACCAGCAACTTGGGGCGGAGCGCTCCGGGTTCGAAACCGAAGTCCTGTTGGTGGAGGTTGAGCTGCGCGCGGGGCGTCCTCAATCCGCATTGGATTTGGGGAAACCACTGCTTCCCAAATTGACTGAGCCTTCACCCCTTCAAACCCTGTACAAAGCGCTTTACGATGCGCACAAAGCTCTGGGTCAAAATGCCTCTGCGCTGTACATGCTTGAGCAACACCAGGCTTTTCGGGACAGCGTCCTCGCCTTGAAGAACAGCCACATCGTAGCACGCGTTGCCTACGAAAAGGACGTGGAGCACCAACTGCACGTGGTGCGGATGGAGGGGCGCCGGGAGCAGGACCGACTGCGCATTCAGCAACTGCGCCTCGTTTTGGGCTTGGTGATCGGGTTTGGTGCGGCGATTTCGTTGCTCATTGCCTACTTCGTTCGTTTTCGGGCCGACCAGCGGTTGCGGCGGAAGGCGCTGCTGCACGAAATTGATTCGCTGAAATCTGCGTTGAAGCAGGCCGACTTGGCGAATCCGGAGGCGGGCGGTTTGGACCGAGAACAAATCGAACACCGGTTGGGGCGCACATTGAACCCCACGGACTGGAAGGTGTTGAACATCCTGCTCGAAGATCCGACGGTAACGAACGCAGTCATCGCCGAGCGGGCCTTCATGAGCGTCGACGGCATCGGCTCGTCCTTGCGGAGGATGTACCAGTACTTTGAAGTGACGGAGACGAAGTACAAGAAAATCGCCTTGTTGCGCGCCGCCATGACGTTGTCCGCTTCAGATTCTGGGGAAGGTGCTGGTTTTCAAAGTGCATGAGCCGAATCGCGCCCAACGTTCACGTGCACGGGTGCGCCCCATTCACCCCTAGACGTGTTGCTCAACTCCCGTTACATCCCCACCTTGCGGACATGAAAATCACCTTTCACCCCCTTGCTCAACGAGCGTCGCTCGTGATGAGTTTTGCCTTTTTCGGAATGGTTCATTGGGCCGCTGCCCAAGTGACCACGTCGGTGGATTGCGTCCTCATGGGACTCGTCGTCAACGTGGGATCCCAGGAGAACGACATCAGCCTTTATCACCCGGGAGGCTATTTGACCTCGCCGCCGAGCGAGAACACCATGGAATGGCTGTTCACGGATTCCGAGGGCAACGTCATCTACGAAGAAACGTTGGTGAACGAGAACTTTGTTTCCTTCAATCACTCGGTGCCGTTGATGGACACGATTTTCGTTTCGGTGCTGTTGACGAACGATTCTGCGGTGCTGAATGGGAACCCGGTGGCGTGCTGGATTGAGGATTACTTGGTTTGGGTCGAAACGGAAGTGATTCCGGGGACGTTCGTGGGCGCTTGGACGTTGGGGGGCAGCGTGGGGCAGGACGTGAGCGAAACTACGGGGATGACGGCCTTGGCTCCCGCGGCGCTTGAGCTCTACCCGCAGCCGGCGAGCGATCGCTTGACCTTGGCGGGGTTGCCCGCTTCGGGGCAGTTGGTGATCCGGGATTTGGCCGGCCAAACCGTTCACCTCCAGCAAGTCACTTCTCCGCAGGTGGTGCTGGACCTCGCAGCGCTGCAGCCGGGGATGTACGTGGTCCAAATCCTGAACCGCGCCGGAGAACCGCTCCATGCCCGCCGCATGGTCGTGGCTCGCTGATTTGACCTACCTTCTCGGGCATGCTTTGCAGAACAGGCCTTTCCATCCTGCTGTCGGCTTACCTGATGGGGTCGACCCCTGCCGTTTCCCAAACCCCGTGCGAATGGTTTGACCACAATGGCGATGGCTTCTTGGGCGCCAACACCTGGCTCTACGTCCTGGGTCAATACGGTGCCGATGGGGAGCTCGACTTGGACGGGGACGGGTGGGTCGATGCGGACGATGTCCTGAGCTTCATGCCGTATTTCGGGCACAGCTGTCCGGTGGCGTGGCACGACACGACGGCCACGCCTCACCTGTTGGGCTTGGTGCTGGTCGAGTGGGCCACCGCTTCTGAGGACCTCGCGTCGTTGAGCGATGTGCTGCCCGCTGGAACGACGACGTATCGGCTCTATGCGCACGTGGCGGACCCTTCCGATCGCATCCTCGGCGGCTTCGGGACGGATTCGGCTCCGATGAGCGTGTCGACGGATGGGGTGTTCTTTGGGTTCGGATCGGAAGGGCCAGATGATTCGCAGTTGGCGAGCGATGTGAATCCCCTGTTCTACGGGTTCGCGCCGGCAATGGAATACAACACGTGGTTGACGCTGGGGGAAGAACCGGGAACCACCGATGTCCTTTCCATGGCGGCAATGACCGCCCCTTTGTCCGCTGACGCGTCCACCATCGGCTGGTCCGATGCGATCGGGGGCGTTTGGTTCAACTCGGCCAGCATCGACACGCCCCAAGCCGAGGAGGGCCTCATCCTCATCGGGCAGTTCACACCGGTGGGCGGGACGTTCCTCACGGGAACGTTGAACCTGCTGCTCGAATCGTACGCGAATGGGGAGCACGAGATTGAACGCGTCGAAGGGTTGACCTTCGGAACGGACAACCTCGCGGTGCTCGGATGCATGGATGCGGAAGCGGCAAACTTCAATCCTGCAGCCACGTTTCCTTCGGGGTCTTGCTTCATCGAAGGAGACTTCGATGGGAACGGGGAAATCGGGTTGTCCGATTTCTTGGATCTCCTTGAGCAATTCGGATGCACCGACTGCCCCGGTGGCGACTTCAATGACGACGGAGTCGTCAACGTTCAGGACATCCTGCTTTTTTTGACGTGGCTTTGAAGCCTCAGCCGAAGGTGTTCCGGGCGTCCGAGTTCGGTGCGGCTGCGCCTTGATTTGGTCGATGAGCCTGGGAGGTTCTTGGCTTCCATTCTTGAGGGGAAATTTACCTGCGAACGGTTCGGCAACGGGGCACAGTGATGCGCTTGAACCCAGGACGTGTTTGAGGTGTTTGTGCACCATGATGACGACTTCTTTCTTCGCGCTGTGGGCGTGCCTTTGGCCTTTTTCTTTGGGGTCCAAACCGGCGGCGATTGACTTCACGTTGGTGGAAGGCCAAACCTGGCGCCCCCTCAACGACAACGTCATGGGCGGGCGATCCTCGGGGGCAATCACGTGGTCCGATGCGGGGATGAGCTGGTCCGGGGCCACGCGACTCGAAAACAACGGGGGATTCAGTTCCGTCCGGTCGCCTTGGGGCAGCTCGGATTTCAGCGACCTGAAGTCCATCACCATCACCTGTCGAGGAACGGGAGGTCCGTTCAAACTCACCTTGGAGACTTCCCGGACTTGGTACTTGCCCTATGCGTTTGCGGCCCTCGAACCGGAAAGCGAATGGTCGGAAATCACCCTTCCCCTCAAGGACTTTCGCTGGAGCCAAGCCTTCATCGGCGACACCGGATTCACCCCATCGCTGAGCAACGTGCTGCGCGTTGGCCTCATGAAATACGACGGAACGGCGCAACCCTTCCAACTCGAAGTCGCGAGCATCCGGTTCGACTGAACACCGAGCTCAGTTGGGTACGATGCGCGCTGCAGCCGTCGTGTGCGCTTCAATGTCCGCCCGGTCCATCCGCTGCTTGCGGAACAGCCCATTGTGGTAAAGGGGCGCTTGATCGGCGTAGAATGGACTGAACACGTTGCCGGATTGGCCGGTCGGCAAGACGCTCTCTGCTCCCGCCACGTCGGCAAAGTCGATGCCGATGCGCATGGAAGGACCCGAGAACACCCCGTAATCCACGTCGCGCTTCAGCTTGAATTCGTATTTGTTCAGGGCATCCTTCGCAGCAGGCAACGCGAAGGGACCGACACTCAGCCACTCCCCCACCACCGGCACATCGGCCATGGCGTGGCGGTGCGTGACGGTGTGCAACTTGCCATAATGCCACGCGGCCGCATCCGCTCCCAATGCCGCCGTCAGGTCCGCTCGCGCAGCCCGCAAAGCTGCCGCCACCACCGTGGAAGCGCCTTCCCTCTCGGGCGTCCGCACATCGTCCCACCACGGAGAATCCGAAGCCCGAAGCAACCGCGGGAACGTGTTCTCACTCACGATGGTCCGGTGCCACGCCTCAAACCGCTCCGCATCCTCGAATTCATCGGCCATGGCGCCTTCGATGATGCGGTACATCCACCGATAATACAGCGTGGGCGCCACGTCCTCAACCCCATGCTCGCCGTTCCATCCGATGAGAAACGGCTCCACCTCCTCGCCCGCTGCCTGCGCCATCGCCACCATCCGACGCGCGTTCTCCGCATACACGGGCGACCGGTCATCGAGTTGAATGCGCTGGGCGTCGGCGACGGTCCAGTCGTTTTTCGGCGCGGACAACGCTTGGAAGATGCCCGCAGCCCGGGTGTTCCCGGAATAGTAATGGCCCGGGTAACGCATGGAATCGCGGGGCTCGGGCGCGTTGTTTGCCGAGTAGACGAATCCGCGGGACGGATTGACGGTTTGGGGATTGCGGTCAAACGCGTACCAACCGGTAGGATCGTTCGCAGGATCTGTGCCGTCGATGGCCGTTTTCGTGTCGACGTGATCGGGGCGGATGGGGAGTTTCGCACTGGCCCACCAACCGATGTTGCCCTCTGCGTCGCCGTACATCATGTTCACCCCTGGGGCGTGGATGAGCGAGGCGTGGTGGGCAAAATCGTCGATGCCGTGTCCGCGCGAAAACCCGTAAAACGCTTCGGGAATGCGGTTTTCGGGGTATTGCGTGTACGCCCACCACATGGACAGGCTGTCCTCGATGAGCGGGCCGTGGTGGGTCTTCCGGACTTCAAAGGTCACGGGTTCGCCCCCGGCCACGTCGATGGTTTCTTGGGTAATCGCGAGGTCGCGCCATTCGCCGCCGTGCAGGTAGCGGTCGCCGTCGATGTGCTCGCGGTAGAGGTCGATGTCGTCGTTGACGAACATGGTGATGCCCCACGCGTGATCGCGAGTGTGGCCGATGACCGGAAATGGAATGCCCGCGAGGTGGTTGCCGTAGTATTCGAGTGTGGGGGTCACGAGGTGGGCTTCATACCAAACCGAAGGCTGGGCAAATGCCATGTGCGCATCGTTGCAAAACAGCACCTCCCCCGACGCCGTCCGCTCCCCGCTCAGCACCCAAGCGTTCGAACCAAGCCACTGCGGGACCGGCCGAAGGGCGTCCAAGCGGCTGACGCGCCCGGCCAAGCGACTGAGGTCGGCGGGAGTGGCGTTGGGGATGCGCGTGAATCCGGTTTGGTCCACCGCCAAGAGGGAATAGCGAGCCGAATCGAGGTGGTGCTTCATCCAGTCCAACACCGGTTCCGTCTTCAAATGAATCGCGAACGAATACGCCATGAATCCCGCCGCGCAGTAAACATCCCGGGTCGAAAACGGCTCGGGCTGCGCGCCCAACAGGCGGTATTCCAGCGGCCGCGCTCCCGACTCCACATACGCATTCACGCCTTCCAAGTAGGCCTCCAGGACCGCCTTCAATGAATCGGGTGCCTCTGCATCGAAGCGAGCCGCCTCCTTCACCGCGACTTCGCGCATGCCCAGCGTGCGCAGGTAGCGGTCATTTTCAACCAAGTCCGCTCCCAGCAACGCCGACAACTCGCCCGCTCCGGCTCGGCGCAGCAAGTCCATTTGCCAAAGCCGTTCCGACGCGTGGACGTACCCCAATGCAAACACCGCATCCGCTTCGCGATCCGCGTAAATGTGCGGAACACCGTGGTCATCAAACAGAACCTCCACCGGGGCGCTGATCGACGCCGCTTCCACGGAAAATTCGTAATCGGGCTGGAGGCTGCTGTACTGCACCACCAACCAAGCAATCCCCGCCATTGCGGCCACGAGGAGGACCCGGAGCAAGTTCTTCATTGCCGTGAATGTACGGCGGATTGCACCGTTGGACCCGCAGGGCTCGCATGGCTCTGAAGGAACGGCTGTCGTCCCGGCAGGGATTGTCTACACCGCCTTGTTCACCAACCGATCAACCGCGCCCACCCCGTTGTTCGTTCAGGCATTTTCGACGCCCACGGCACCCTGCGGATGACCGCGGGTGAGCGACTCAACCGATGATGTTGCGAACGTCTTTGAAAAAGTTCCGCAGCGCCTCTTTCGGCTCGATGCCCTCCTGTTCTGCTTGGGCCAAAATCCGCTTCGCCCCCAAAATGTTCGTCAACCGATCACCCAATTCCGCGACGTCATTGGCCTCATCGTCCATCGAGGCGTAAACCTCCTGCTCCAAGGCATCCAACCCCGCCACATCGTATTCCGCAATCAACTTCCGGATGGCTCCTGCATTCATGACGCCACCGAGTTTGCAAGTTCCGTCACGCGGTCCTTCTTGGCCGTCGAAAACTCCTCGACGAGTTGGCCGCCCTTGAATCCGGCGAAGTACGGGAGGTCATTGATTTTGAAGGCCTCCTTGACGTCCATGAATTCTTCCACATCCACGTCGATGAAGGTCACGTCTCCGTACGCCTCGTCCGCCTTCAAGCCGTTTACGTGAGGAGCGAGCAGCTTGCACACCCCACACCAGGAGGCGTGAAATCGAATGAAGAGCCGGGGTTTGGTCTTGATTTCTTGAATGAGATCGGGCAGTTTCATGGCAAAGGATTTAAAGGGTAAAACAATTCCCGCTCGGCGCGGTTCATGGTCCAATGACCAGCGGCAAATTTACCGCGGACCGATGTGGCGTGCGGGATTGATTTCATCCAAAACGTCGATTGCTCATTGACTGCATCAATCACGTTTCTGAACCGGGCGCATCCGATTGGCAGACAACGGAACAAGCCCGCCCGTGTGCGCTCAATTGGGACAGAGCTCCGAGAAATCGCTCAGCAGGACGAGCATGTCCCCCACGCTGACCACCCCGTCGTGGTTGATGTCGGAAGGGCACAATTGGGTTTGGCTCATCAAGTCGAGGGCCAAATCCACCGCGTCTGGCCGGCCGTTGCCATCCGTATCGATCTGCATCGGATCGGTGCCAAACAGGGTGACTTCCTCGCCATCGGTGAGTCCATCGCCATCGGTGTCGGGGTCGTTGGCATCGGTTCCCCATTCGTATTCGGCTTGGTCGGTGAGTCCGTCTTCGTCGGAATCCGTTCCGGTTTCGCCATCGCCACCCGTGCCGTCTTCGCTGCCCGTGCCATCGTCGCCGCTGCCGCCCGTGCCGTCTTCACCGCCGCCGCCCGTGCCGTCACCGCTGCCGCCGCTCGTGCCGTCTTCGCCACCACTGCCCGTGCCGTCTTCGCCGCTGCCGCCCGTGCCGTCTTCGCCGCCGCCGCCCGTGCCGTCTTCGCCGCTGCCGCCCGTGCCGACTTCGCCGCCGCCACCCGTGCCGTCTTCACCGCCGCCGCCCGTGCCTTCTTCGCCGCCGCCGCCCGTGCCATCGTCGCCGCTGCCTCCCGTGCCGTCTTCGCCGCCACCGCTCGTGCCGTCACCGCTGCCGGTGCCGTCGTCGCTCGCACAGAACCACGGTCCCACCGTTGGGAACCCCAAACACGCCGCATAACAGGGGTTGGGCACTTGAACGCCTTCCCCCTCCACGATCATGACGCAAACGGGCCCGCCTTCGGCATCCGCACAATCCACGCATTCGGCAAGCGCCGATTCCAAATCAAAATCACCCTGCGAAAGGCACGAAAAGGTCATCCCAAGCGCCGCAAATGCAAAAATCCAATGCTTCATGCCGACAAAGTAGACCGCGATTTGGCCTTTCACCAAAAAATCTCAGTGCCGAATGACCAGGCGACCGCCCAACCCGGGAAATCCGGGCAGGAACCAGTGGTACAGGCCATTCGCCAAACCGGCAGCGTCCACCTCCCCAAGCGCCGACGCTTTCAACCGATGCACCGCCCCGCGTACATCCACCAACCCGACTTCCCTCACCTGAACGCCCTCCTCACACACCACCTTGAATCGGTCCGAAGCCGGATTCGGGTAAGCCATCGATTCGCCTCGGGCGGAAGGGCGCACGGCAGAGGTGCAATTGGGGGCATCGGCTTCCGCTTCGAACAAGCTTCCGCTTTCCACCCACCAGCGCATCCAGTTTCCGCCGATTCCCGAATGCCAGTCGTTCAAGTCGAAACCATTCGCCCCGTCCGGCGTGCCCTTCACGTGATACACGGCGACGGCTTGTCCCGCAAGGTTCCACTCGAGCGGTGCTCCCGGCGCGCAAGCTTCCGGCACCGCGGGCGACACTTCGCAATTGGGCGCCAAAAAGTAGGCGTTGTCATCGTAAACAGGATGCTCCCCAAACACCCGAGCCCATCCCGTCTCATCGACGCAAACCGCCGTGTATTCATCGCACGCAATCCCGCGAGCCAGGGCTCCGTAATCCGTGAGCGTGCGCGCCAAAAACACCACGTGCCTTCCCTTCCGATCCGGGGAATCGTAATGCGTGTCCGTCACCACCTCCTCCAAATACGGAACGTGCAAAAACGCCGCTGAATCCACCGTGACGTTCCCGTCGTAGGGCGCGTTCAGCGCGGTGGCCGATGTCACCGTACCGTTCGCTGCGCTGAAGTAGTGGCCGCCGAGGATGGCCATGCCCGCGCTGGTGCCGCCGACCACCACATTCCGTTCCGCGATGCCCTCGTTGATGAGATCGGCCACCGGGGTGTCACGCCAAAACTGCACGTAATCCCATTGATCGCCGCCCGCGAACCAAATGCCTTCCGCGCGTTGAATGCGCTCGTGCACTTCTGGAAGGTAGGCGGCTGCTTGGCCAGAAAACACCAAGGTCTCGACGGAATTAAGATCCACCCCGAGTTCATTGAAAAGGTAGTTGTTGTAGCCGTCGCTGCCCGAAGCGCGAAGGACCAACACGTCGCCGCCGTCGACCCGTTCGAGGAACCACGTCATGGCCTGGTCGTCTTCACTGGCTCCGCCCATCAAGCACACGCCGCCGAGGGGAGTCGTCACGGCATCGGATGGGTTGCCCGTGAAGTATGAAACGTAGCCCTGTCCCGCTGCCCATCCGGCGGTGATGTGGAGCCAAACAACGCACAGCATCGACCTCATCGCCCTGGGTTTTGGGCATGCGAAAAGGAACCGAGGAGAAGGAATGCTGCCCCGAAAAGCAGTCCCAGCACGCCGACTCCCACATTGAACAGCTGCTCCGCCGCCATCCACCGATTCAACTTGAACGCAACGCCCGCTAACGCAAGCGCCAAACCGACCAAAATCAATGCGAGGCACGCGCGTTGGGTTCGGATCTTATTCATGGAAACGAAGGTACGTTTTGACTTTTTACTGTCTGCGTAACAGGCCCCTTAGGAAACACCGATCGATGGAGCATCCTGCTTCGGGGCACCTGCTCGGTGATGACCGTCGGGTATTTAACCTACCTTCGGCACGTGTATTCATATGAAATCAAATAAGTTAAGATGAAAAAATTCCATCTAGTTCTTGTCTTGCTGGGGGCTTATTCCATGGTTTTTAGCCAAGCAGAAAACGAGCGTTGGGGATTCAACAACGTCCCCGATCACTCCACCGTCAATCAAATGTCCGGGCCGCGCTTTGGGTTCACCTATTTATCGGAGGGCAGCACCGCGCAGTACCTCAACCGCGTGCATCAGATGGACTCGCTCGAATATTCGGAATTCGGCGCCTTGCCTTTCACTTACACCACGCAGTACGGTTGGCAATGGGAATCGCGCTTTGCGGACACGGGCGGCCCCGTTGTTGGCTTGGTCGAATGGATTGCGCTCATCGGCGGCATGGAAAAAGGGATGTTCCTGCCATCTTTTTCCAGCTTGGTGGGAATCCGTTCGCAAAGTGGCTTCGAGTTCGCCACGGGGCCGTCGCTTTCCTTAACGGGTTTGGGCTTCGTCTTTGCGCTCGGATACAACTACACGAAGGGCGATTTGAATTTGCCCATCAACATCGCATTGGTTCCGGACAAACAAGGCCCGCGCAACTCCGGAATGTCCGACTTGATGGGTGCACACGAAGACTTTCAAGCCATCGCCCTTCGCAACACGGGCTACCGCCTGAACCTCTCAGTCGGTTTCAACCTTCAAAAGGCAAACTGACCCCCATCGAAACAACAAAAAAGGCACGCCTCACAGCGTGCCTTTTTCATTTCAAACCGTAAGGTCAGAGACCGGTGGGAGCTGGGCAAGCCACTCCGAAATCCACCAAGAACAACAACATGTCGGCAATGGAAACCATGCCATCGCGGTTGATGTCACTCGGGCACGGATTCACTTGGGCCAACAAGGCGTAGGCCAAATCAACTGGATCCAAAATTCCGTTGCCATCGGTGTCTGGCGAAATCGGTGACAAGTTGAACTTGTTGACTTCATCGCCATCGCTCAACCCGTCGCCGTCGGTATCGGAATTGTTGGCATCGGTAGCGTACAACACCTCGTCATCATCGGACAAACCGTCGTCGTCCAAATCGTTGTCATCGTCCTCTTCCATGCCGTCGTCATCGCCGTCGTCATCGCCGTCGTCATCCCCATCGTCGTCGCCATCGTCGTCGCCATCGTCGTCACTGGCATAAGCCGCGAAACCAGCCTCGTAATCGACGCACGCGGCGCTGTCCCCTGCCAAACAAGCCTCAGCCAGCGTGGCCAAATCACAAGCAGCATCCAGACCGGTTGAATCCTCCGCGCATTCCAACTGAAGCCACGCGAGGGTTTCCTCAAGGGTCCAGTCATCTTGGAGGTCGTCATCGTCCGATTCGTCATCATCATCCGATTCGTCATCATCATCCGACTCGTCGTCATCGTCTGACTCGTCGTCATCGTCCGACTCATCGTCATCATCCGACTCGTCGTCATCGTCCGACTCGTCATCGTCATCCGACTCGTCGTCATCGTCCGATTCGTCGTCGTCATAAGCGTAGCCTGCAAACGCAATGTCATAGTCAACGCACGCGGTGCTGTCGCCCGCCAAACAGGATTCAGCCAGAATCGCAAGGTCACATGCTGCATCCAATCCCGTGGAATCTTCAGCGCATTCCAACTGAAGCCAAGCGAGCGCTTCTTCCAATGTCCAGTCGCTTTGCAAATCGTCATCGGAGAAGGCGTCGTCCGAATCATCGTCCGCGTCGTCGGTTCCATCCGACGAATCATCGTCCGCGTCGTCCGTTTCATCCGTCGTGTCATCGTTGACGTCGTCGACTCCATCGGTCGCCTCGTACGAGGCAACGAACGCGTCGAGCTCTGCACAAGCGACCGAATCTCCCGACACACAGGACATTGCCGTGGCGATCCAATCGCAGTAGGGTTCCACACCCGTGGTATCTTCAGCACATTCGACTTCCAACCAAGCGAGGAGGTCTTCAGGCGTACCACCATCAAGGGAATCATCGCCTGCAACATCATCACCGCCGTTGGCATCCACGTCTGTGGAATCGTTCAATTCATCCCAAGCGACCGCCCAGAGCGAGGCGCAGGATGCAGAATCTCCTGCTTGGCATGACAGCGCCACATCCAACCAAATGCACGAATCGTCAACACCAACGGTGTCGTCCGCGCATTCCGTTTGGAGGGACGCAATCAGGTTAGACAGGTCGTCTGAAGTTTGGCCCGAAGCGTTCGGAGAGAAAAAAGACAGGCATGCGAGGACCAGGAAGGTCCCGACAAACCGGAGTTGCAGAGCGTGTGGACTCATGGGAATTGGTTTTGGTTGGTTTGCAAACTTCAGGGGGTACGTTCCCATGCACAATGACCTTGGCCCTCCGTATGTTAAGCCTACGTTAACAAGTGGCTTTCTCACTGAAAAACAGCCGGCTGCATGCCAACATCACGCCACAGCAAAGCGCTGCACGGCGTTCCTGACCCCACCGGGCGAAGCCGCCGACACCTGCAGCACGTACCCTCCTCTGCCCAAACCCAAACGTACACAGTCGAGTTCAATGCGGTGGTTCCCCGCAGCAAACGGGTGCGATGGTGCTTGATGAACGCACCGCCCTTGCAGATCGAATACGCGCCAGCTCACCTCCGCGGGATGCCAAAGCGTCAGCGGGAAGGCGGTGCGGTCGGTGCACGGGTTGGGGGCGTTCGGGTGGAGCACCATGAGCTGGGCAGTTTGGGCCTCCTCATAGCCGACGCCCACGAGCCCCTCCCCTTCCACGGTCGCTTCGAAGGTGCTCACGTATTCCCCAGCGGCACCGTCCCATTCGAGGCTCGCCACTTGCAACGCATAGCCATCCGCAAACACCCCGTCTTGGTCGGCCGTCATCGGGTCCGGACCCGAGGGATACAACGCGGCGTGATCGAGATGGGCTTGGACGATCGCGTCATGCGGCCAGGTCCACTGGGAAACTGCGCTGTACGCGCTGCTGACATGGACTTGGAAATGCACGTGGGTCACGCGCCCGGGGTACCAGCCGGGCACGATGGTGAGGAACTCGCATTCGCCGTTTTCGTCCGTGATTTGGTAGCCTCGGCAATGGGTCAAACCCGCCTGCGTGCCGTACCCCGAGTAATTTCCATTCGCATCGCAATGCCAAACATTCACCCGCACCCCCACCATCGGCTCGCAGTTGTCCGCCCCCATGATCCGGACCTTTTGGCGCAGCGGCACGCCCGTCCGATCCTCCCGAATGTCCTGCCGAAAGTAGTACGTGTTGTCCGTGAGGTCGAGCGGAAACGGACCGGCGGTTTCGCTCGGAATCAGCACGCAATTGCTCGCTCTGCCGCCAGCTGTTGAACGGGCAAACGCCTGCAGCGGAAGCATCGTGGCACCGCCCACGGCCGAAAGGAATTGAGATCGCTTCATGCACAAGGATAGCCATTGAACTCATTTCATCGTGAAGTGTTTTCTTAATGTCACACAAACACCCCATATCCACTCGAACCGATGCTGCGCTGTACTGCTCTTTGTTTGGCCCTTGCGGCTCTGCTCCCGCTTTCCACCTCGGCTCAATGCGAAGCGACTTCGACCGTTTACCTCACGGATTACCTCTTCACACCGGATTTCCTCACCGTGAACGTGGGGGACACCGTGGCGTTCGTCAACGCGGACGGGATCCACAACGTGGACGGCACGGCGGCAACGAACCCGGTGCCGTTTTTCCTCGATGAAGTGGAGGGCGACATCGAGGGCGTGTGCATGGGCACGGTGGTGTTCGACACCCCCGGCACGTACACGTACGAGTCGTCCATCGGGGTGCAGCCCGAGTTGGGCATGACCGGGACCATCGTGGTGGATGCGGTGACGTTGACGGATCGGCTGTTCGAATTCTGGGGCGGCGGCGAACTGGAGGCGTTGGACGCGTTCCTCTCGAGCTACGTGTTCACGGCGTATTTCAGTTCGAGCTTCTTGCAAGGGTCGGAGAATCCGGGGTGGCTGGGCGACGTCGATTTGGATGGCAATGAGCCGTTTACGGTGTTCGTACCGGTGGATGACGCGGTGGGCGAGCTGATGGAGCTGATGAACTTGGGCCAGTTCGACCTGGCCGCGTTTTACGACATGCCAGCGGCGTTGCGCTATCACATCGTGCCCGGGGTGGTTTTGGCCTCGGACCTCGAAGATGGCATGGTGCTGCCCACGGTGGAAGGCCAAAACCTGTCCATCACCCTCACCGACGGCGGCGCCTTCGTCAACGACGCGCAGATCCTCACCACGGACCTCACTGCGTTCAACGGTGTGCTGCACCTGATCGACAAAATCCTCGCGCCCCCCGGCTACCCCAGCGCGACGACGTGGGACGCCATCGTGCAGAGCCCCGACCACACCATCTTCGAGCAGGCGCTCCTCAACGAGGGGCTCGACGAGGCCCTGCGCGGCCAGCCCATTCTGAACGACAACGAGCCCGCCGAAGGACCGTTCACGGTCTTCGCCCCGACGGACGACGCCTTCATCGCGTTCGCAGAGGAAAACGGTTTCGCGAGCGTGGAAGCGCTCCTGAGTTCGCAGTTCATGGACGACATCGTATCTACCCATTTGGTGGAAGCCGAATATGCCAGCGGAGATTTGTTCAATGGCCAAACCCTCATTTCCTACAACAACACCCCCGTCAACATCGCGGTCAACGCGGAAGGCATCGCGGCGAACACGGCCGCGGTCAGCACCCCTGACATCCTCGCCTACAACGGCGTCGTGCACTCCCTCGGCGAAGTCATGCCGTTCGCCTTCCCACCCGCCGAAGGCACGTGCGGCAGCTGGACGGTCAACCTGTTTTCGGACGCCGATTGGGGGCCCGGTTGGGGCGGCTCCATCCTCAGCGTATTCGCGGACGGCAACCTCATCGCCTCCGAGACGAAGACCACGAACGGCCCGGAGTCCTTCTCCATTCCCGTCGATGAAAACACGCGGGTCGACTTCGTGTTCGTTTTCGGGGGAGAGACGGGCGCCTACGGTTACGACGTGGTCGATGGCAGCGGCGACCTGCTCTTCAGCTCGGCGGGTTCCGTGAACTTCAACGGCCTGACCACGCCTCCTCGGAGCGTCTACGGCCTGAAGCCGTGTGGCGAGGCGCCGAGCTGCGGGTTCGTTGAAATCGCGTTCACGGACCAGTCACAAGACGGCTGGTTCGGAGGCAACCTAGCGGTTTACTCGGGGCCGGAATTGGAAGCCAACGTCTTCTTCAACCCCGACTTCGATGGCGACGGGTTCGCCGACTACCTACCGTTCTCGGAGCGTCGGGTGCTCGTGGCGGTGGAGGAAGGCGAAGTGAATTTCGTCGTGAACCCGCCCGGGGCCTTTGCGGAGCTTTGCGGGTACGTGGTGCGCGACCCCGAGGGGAATGTGGTGGTGGACGAAACGAGCACGACGGAAGCGCCGCCGAGCACGTACGGGGTTGAAATTTGTGCGACGTCGTCCGTGGACGATGCGGAAGGGGGTTCCCTGAATTTGTTTCCGAATCCGGTGGGGGATTTGGCCCAAATCACAGGGCTCCACCCCACAGACAACTGGGAAATCGAAGTGCGCAGCATCGACGGGAAAGTGGTCCACCGCCAACGCGGCACCGGCCCCACGGCCCTCCACCTCGCCCACTTACAGGCCGGTTTCTACACCCTACGCCTCAGCCGGCCCAACGCACTCGACGCGACCCTGCAGTTCATCAAAGGCTGAGGTCATTTCCCGCGAACGAGCTGGATCACCCAGGCAACCAGTCCGATCACGACCAAGGCCACCCCGGCATTGAATGCCGTTTCAGCACCCATGAGGTGATTCAATTTGAAGGCGAGGCCGGTCAGGAGCAACGCGCATCCCAACAGCCCGAGAATTAAGGCGGTTTTCGATGGTTTCATACGGACAAGATAACTTCAATTCCAAGGCCCACCGCGCCGCACGTTCACCAGCACCTCCCCGTCCAGCCGATACAGCCCGCCCGTCAGCCCAAACCACATCCGCCCCGCACGATCTTGGTAAATGGAATTGCAGCCGAAGTGAAAGTCAGGAAGCTCGGGTTCGGTGCGCGTGAACGCTTGGAACGTTTCGCCGTCGTACCGGTAGATGCATTCGAACGTGGCCCCGATCCACACGTTCCCGTTGCGGTCTTCGTACACGGAATAGATTTCGTTCCCCGTTAAGCCGGGAACGTCGGGGAACGTGGTGACCGTTTCGCCGTCCCAACGGCACAGGGCGCCGCGCTTTTCCTGCGGATCAAGGTGCCAATGGAAGCAGCTGAGCCACAGGTTGCCTTCACGGTCTTCGAGGTGCACCGACACGTTGTTCGTGGGCAGCCCGTCCGCCGTGGTAAGCTGATGGAACGCCTCGCCGTCCCAGCGGTAAGCGCCTTGATCGGACGTGCCAAACCACAGGTCGCCGCCCCGCGTTTCGCACAGGTTCATGGGCTCGTAGCCGGTGCGGTTCGTACGCGGCAGGCTGATTTCAGGCAATGGAAACGGCTCGAACTCCCCGTTCACGTCGCGGTGGAACTGGCCGTTCGATTGGACCCAAAGGGCGCCACTGGCGTCGAAAAACGGACCGACAGGATTGGGCGGGAAGCCGACGGGATGCTCGGCCCTGCGCAATGCCGTCCCGTCCCACTTCATCAGCGCAGACGCCCCGCCCATGTCCTCCTCTGCTGACACGAACCACAACACGCCCTCTGGATCGAGCGTCAAGCCGGTCACGCGATCGCCCACCAAGCCATCTGCTGCATGGAAGGAGCGCAACGACATCCCGTCCCACCGCATGGCACCGCTCGCTACGGAACCGATCCACAGGTTGCCGTCAGCATCTTCAATCGGCCCCAATGGGTATTCGGCTACCTGAAGTTGGGCGGCGGCATCAAACGGCGTCGGAGCCCCATCAGTGGCCACTGAGTCCGCAGAGGAAGGGGCGCTTTCGCATCCCAGCGCCGGCCATGCGAGCAGGCACAAGAGGATTCGCATCATGGAACGGGTTTTGGGTTCAAAGGTATGGCCGGGACTTCCGATGCACCCTACCTTGCCGACATGCGGATCCTGTTGATGTCATTGGGGAGCCGGGGGGACATGGAGCCGTTCCTCGCGCTCGGAGCAGAACTCAAGGCCGAAGGGCACGTGGTGGGGTGTTGCATGCCCGCTCAGTTCGAGACCCTTGCGCGGGAAGTTTCCGACCAGTTCCATCCGGAAGATGCGGCGTTTCTCGAACTGCTCGATGCGCCTGAGGTGCGCCAAATCATCGGGCAAGTGGGCAGCGTTTGGTCCCGCCTGTTGACGGTGCTCCGGTTGATCCCGAAAACGAAACCCCTGCAACAGCAGGTCATCCGCGATCAAGCCGAAGCCGTCGCCCGATTCCGTCCCGACGAAATCGTCTTCCACATCAAGTGCATCTACCCGGTGCTTTGGGCCATCCAAACGGGAGGAAAAGCCCGGATCCTGAGCCCGATGCCCTGCCTCATCCACCCGACCGGCGTTTACCCGCACATCGCCTTCGGGAAGCCGCGCGGAGCCTGGTGGAACCGATTCACCTACACGTTGGCGAATTGGGCGCTGATTCGGCAGAGCATCTTGGGCTATGGTCGGTCGTTCATCTGCGAGCAAGGCTGGTCCGTGAGCCATCGCCGCCTCGCTCGGTTCTTCGCGGATGAAGTCGAGGTGGAATACGCGTTCGATGAGCGCTTGTTTCCCCGGCCCGCGGATTGGCCTGCGCAGGCGGCCATTACGAGGTTTCGCGAGCGGGACAAGTTGCAAGGTAAAGGCCTCAAGCCGGAAGTGGAGGCGTTTTTGGAGCAACATGACCAAATCCTGTATGTGGGCTTTGGCAGCATGGTGAATGCCCATCCCCAACGCGTCGCCACCGACATCATCGAAGTGGCCCAAGCGGCCGGCCTTGCGGTCCTCCTCAATCGGTCCTGGGGCGGCATCGAGCCGCCTGCATCCCTCCCCAGCCATGTGCTCGCCGTGGACGACGTGCCCTTTGACGGGTTGTTCCCCCGCATCCAAGCAGCCATCCACCACGGCGGATCGGGAACCACGCACAGCGCGCTCCGCTGCGGCCTCCCCCAGGCCATCATCCCGCACATCGCCGACCAGTTCTTTTGGTCCCGCCAAGTGGTCAGCGCGGGCTTCGGAGTGGAAGGCTTCCCGATCAACGAATGGAGCAAAGTCCGGTTTGCCCGCGTCGTGGACGCGCTACTCCCCCACATGCAGTCCGTCCAGCCCTGAGTGCGGTTCCAACCGTGACCTCGGCACCAGGCATAAAAAAAGGCACCCGTTCATGGTGCCTTTTTGATGTAGCCCGTAGGGGATTTGAACCCCTGCTACCAGGATGAAAACCTGGCGTCCTAACCCCTAGACGAACGGGCCGTTTGGGAGCGCAAATATACGTTGCTCATTGCTTTCGACAAGCATCTCCCCAAAAAAAATTTCACTTTCCTCAACCGAGGTACGCGCGGTACATCCACACCAGCTTTTCCTGCTCACGGATGTAGTCGCTCATCAAGGCGGAAGTGCCCTCGTCACTGGCCTCCGTGGCCAAGGCCAACAGCGCCCGTTCGCGAACAAGCAACACCGAAAACCCCGCCACGCAGTGCTTCATCGCCTCGGTACCGTCCGTCACGTTGCGGACCACCGGCACGTCGCTGTGCTTCACGTAATCCTCGAATGCATGGAGCGGTTGGGCATCCAGCGTCAAAATTCGCTCAGCCACCTCATCGATCTTCAGGATGAGGTCGTTGTAGAGCTCCTCGAACTTCAGGTGCAGCTCGAAAAAGTCCCGGCCGCGGATGTTCCAATGGAAGCCGCGGGCGTTTTGGTAGAAAATGTGCAAATCGGCCAAGAGCTGGTTGAGCCCTGTGGCGAGTTGGTTGGCGGCCTGAGCGTTCAGGCCAATGGGCAAATTGGAATCCATGACGCGAAGGTCGGGAACCCGCCGCGAAAGCGGGCGACCGGCGTCATCGAAAACGTCGATGCGCCATCAATAGGCGCGAGCGAACAGAACGCGTTGGGCGGACGGTGCGCCGGTGCGGATGCACTGACCGGGCGTGGTGTCGCCGTCGAGGGGGATGCACCGGATGGTCGCCTTCGTTTCTTTCTTGATGAGGTCTTCCGTTTCGGAGGTGCCGTCCCAGTGGGCGCTCACGAAGCCGCCGCGATCGAGGGCGGCGATGAAGTCGTCCCAGGTGTCGACCACGGAGGTGGTTTCCGTGGTGCGCGCGGCGGCGCGGGCGAGCAGGTTGTCCTGGATTTCCGCGAGGAGGGACTGGACGTGGGCGACGATGCCTTCGGACGGCACGTAAGACTTTTCCTTCGTGTCGCGGCGGGCCACTTCGATGGTGCCGCCGGCGAGGTCGCGCGGTCCCATCGCGAGGCGCACGGGTACGCCTTTGAGTTCGTATTCGGCGAACTTCCAGCCCGAACGCTTCGTGTCGTCGTCGTCGAGCTTGACGCGGATGCCCGCGGCCTTGAGGTCGTCCGCGATGGATTTGAGGGCGGCGACGATTTCGGCCATTTGGTCTTCCCCTTTGTAAATGGGCACGAGGACCACTTCAATGGGAGCGAGCTTGGGCGGCAGCACGAGGCCGGCGTCGTCGGAGTGGGTCATGATGAGGGCGCCCATCAAGCGGGTGGACACGCCCCAAGAGGTGGCCCAAACAAGTTCCTGGCCGCCGTCGCGCGTGGCGAATTTGACGTCGAAAGCGCGGGCGAAGTTTTGGCCCAAAAAGTGCGAAGTGCCCGCCTGCAACGCCTTGCCATCCTGCATCATCGCCTCGATGCAATACGTGTCCTCGGCCCCCGCAAACCGCTCGTTCACCGACTTCACGCCCTTCACCACCGGCATGGCCATCCAGCCCTCCGCGAAATTCGCGTACACGTCGAGCATCCGGCGCGCCTCTTCCACGGCCTCCTCCTTCGTCTCGTGGGCTGTATGCCCCTCTTGCCAAAGGAATTCCGCCGTCCGCAAGAACAACCGCGTCCGCATCTCCCAACGCACCACGTTCGCCCATTGGTTGATCAACAGCGGCAAGTCGCGGTACGACTGGATCCAATCTTTATACGTGTTCCAAATGATGGTCTCCGACGTCGGCCGCACGACCAGTTCCTCCTCCAACTTCGCCGACGGATCGACCACCACGCCGTTGCCATTCGGATCGTTCATGAGCCGGTAGTGGGTGACCACCGCGCATTCCTTCGCGAAGCCTTCGACGTGGGCCGCTTCCTTCGACAGGTAGCTTTTCGGGATGAACAGCGGGAAGTAGGCGTTGACGTGGCCGGTTTCCTTGAACATGCCGTCGAGCACGCTTTGCATCCGCTCCCAGATGGCGAAGCCGTAAGGCTTGATGACCATGCAGCCCTTGACATCGCTGTGTTGGGCCAAATCGGCTTGCGCGACGAGTTCGTTGTACCACTTGCTGTAGTCGGTTCCGCGGGGGGTGAGCTTGGAGGCCATGATTCGGGGTTTGGTATGCTTTTTGCTCTTTTTATGCCAAATCCACTCACGGGTTGCGAGCGATTTCACCCCGCGAAAGTACCGAATTTCCTACCTTGCAGGAAGCCTCAAGCACGAACGATTCCACCATGATGCACCAATTGCCCTCCTTCCCCACTGTTTTGCCCGCTCTCGCCGCGGTGGCGGGCGGGCTGTTGTTCACCCTTTCTGGCTGTGCGCCGGGATCATTCGGCGTCACGTCCGGACTGGAAACCGATGAAGTGTACCTGCAGCGCGGGGAAGCGTTCGTCACGGATGCGGAGTACCTGGCGTTCGCGATGGAACAAGCCGGCGTCAGCAATTCCGGCGACGATTACTACGATGCGGACCGAGCGGCAATGAGCGCGCGTTCCGGCCGTCAATTCACCCCGTTCTCGAATTCGCTGCTCGGCATGTCCACCCCGTACGGCACGTTCGGGACGGGCTGGGGCAGTCCGTACGGTGGATTCGGCGCTTCTCCCTTTGGCATGAACTCCTGGGGCTACAACCCTTACGGAAGCTGGGGCAATCCCTACGGCATGGGCGCCTACAACCCTTATGGTACTTGGGGGTACAACCCCTACTCCATGTACGGATACAACCCCTACGGTTTCAACCCTTACGGTCCCTCGTGGGGCGGTGGCGGTTGGGTCGGCAACAACGGCGGCTGGACCGACAACAGCGGGTTCAATGTGACGAGCGGGCCGCGCATCCCCATCATTTCCTCGACTTCGGTCAATTCTAATTTGGGATCGACGGGGTTGTTGGTGGAGCCGAGAACGTTCGAAGAGCGTCCGAAATTGGTGACGAACGAGGTGATGGACCAAGCACTCGGAAGAAACGTGGACTTGGATGTCGTGGCGCCCCCCCCTCCGCCCGCAACCCGGAACGACAGCAATCCGTGGGAACGCATGTTGTCTTCTCCCAGCATTCCGGAAGAATTCCGTGAACCGTATACTCCGTCCACGAGCCCGCGCACGGAGCCGAGTTACCGAGCGCCAGAACCGAGTTCACCCGGGCGCCAGGTCACTCCGCCGCGGACGCCGTCGAGGCCCTCCACCAGCCCGTCGAGGCCCTCCACCAGCCCGAACCGCCCCTCAGGTGGCAGCCGCACGCCCAGTGCTCCATCACGCAGTGGCCGCGGGGGATGAGGTACGCACTGATGCTGGTTGCGCTGTTGTCCGCCTCGGCGGGGAACAGCCAAAACGAAATGGACATCCTGCGCTACAGCCAGCAGGAGGTGTCGGGGACGTTGCGGAATTTGGGGATGGGTGGAACGATGGGCGCGGTGGGAGCGGATTTGTCCTGTGCGTTCAGCAATCCAGCGGGGTTGGGCCTCTATCGGCGTGGGGACGTGGGATTCAATTGGGGATTTGCCGGGGCTTCCACGCGCTTGACATACGAGAGCCTGAGCCAACGCGGAAACGCGAGCAACGCTCCCGTCACGAACGCGGGGATTGCCATCACGTATCCGAGTGTGGATCCGGATTGGCCGTTCGTGACCCTCGCCATCGCTTACCAAAAGCGTGCAGAACTCCATCAACAAATCCTCGCCCAGGGCGCGGTCATCGACGGCAGCTTAGCGGATTTGTTCCTGAATCAAGCGGATGGCCTGCTCCCGAGCCAACTGAATGCCTTCACCTCAGCCCCAGCTTGGAACAGCTTTTTGTTGGATGGCGACCCGTCCGTCCCTGCTTGCGAAACGTGTTACGTCTCCGCCATGGAAGGCGCTGGCGGGGCCCTGACCTCCAAGCGCATTGACCGGGAAGGGTCGGTGGGCGAAACGGCCATTTCCTTCGCAGCGAACTACCGGCACCGCCTGTACCTGGGCGGAAGCGTCGGCCTGCCGCGCATCGTGTTCTCGGAACAAACGCTTCACGAGGAGCAGCCCCTATCGGACACGTTAGCATTGAACCGATGGAACTTCAATGAGCGCCTCGACATCGAAGGGTCTGGGGTCAACTTGCGCATCGGGGCCATTTGGTCGGTCTCCAGTTGGATGCGCGTGGGGGTGAACTATGCAACGCGGTCGCGCTTGAGCTTGCGCGACACGTATTCGACCGACCTGACCACCCAGTGGAACGACGGAACGACGCTGGAATCCTCGAGCCCGCTGAACCAGCATGAATACCTCATTTACACTCCGTCCCGGCTGGCCGTGAACGCTGCCATCATCCTGGGCAAGTACGGGGTCATCGCTGCCGAATACGAACGCACCGATTACCGTCAAGGGGAGCTGCGCCCTGCCGCATTTTCCGGCCCCTCCGCATACGACTACGAAACGGAGAACGAAGTGGCACAAGGGCTCTACAGCGTTTCGCACGCCGCCCGAGTGGGTGCAGAATTCCGAATCGCGAACAACCACCGCGTTCGCCTCGGGGCGGGCATGTCCCCGTCGCCGTACGGGAGCGACACGGAAACCACGAATGCCACGCGGTACCACGGATCGCTCGGCTGGGCCTACCGCGGCGAAACGTGGTACGGGGGGGCCAGCTATGTGCTGTCGATATGGGAAGAGAACCTCTACCCGTGGGGCATTCCCAGCGACCCGGCGCGACTAGCTCGTCAGAACGGCATGTTCACGATCGGCGTTGGAGCGCGGCTCTGATGAGCCTACGAAAAAACCCCGGCTCGTCGTTGACGGACCGGGGTTTTTTCGTTGAACCGGAGCGAATCAGGCTGTGACCTTCGCGAGTTCCTTGTTGATGATCGCCGTCATCCGTTCGCGTTCTTCTTCAGCCAATTCGTGATCGACCAAAATCCGACCGCTGTGCTCGTCAACGATGATGCGCTTGCGCTGTGCGATGTCAATGATGCGCTGTGGCGGGATCTTGATGTAAGAACCGGCACTCGCCTCGCGCTCAATCGGCACAATGGCCAAGCCGTTTTTCGCCGCTCCACGAATCCGACGGTATGAAGCGAGCAACCGGGGCTCAATTCCTTCGGCCAACGATTCACTCAACTTCGAAAGGGCATCCTCCTCAGCTTGCGTTTCCTCAACGATGGCTTGGAGTTCGGTGCGCTTGCTCTCGAGGTCTTCTTGCTTCAACTGGAGCACGTCCTTCACCTCGGTGACCTTCGCCTCGAGGTCTTCGAGCTTCGCCTTGTTCTCGCGGATGCGCTTCTCGCACAACTCGATTTCGAGGGTTTGGTACTCGATTTCTTTGTTGAGCGATTCGAATTCGCGGTTGTTCCGAACGTTGTTTTGCTGCTCGGTGTACTTGGCGATGAGCGCCTTGCTTTCCACGATTTCGTTTTGGTAAGCGGCGATGCTTTGCTGGACAAAATCCACCTCACCTTGGGCCTTCTCGAGGCGGGTGTTCAGGCCTTCGATTTGGTCTTCAGCATCTTGCACCTCCAATGGCAGCTCCCCGCGCAGCACGCGGATGCGGTCAATGCGGGAGTCGATGATCTGCAAATCGAAGAGGGCGCGCAGCTTGTCTTCGGCGGTGGTGACTTTCGTTGTTTTCGCCATGGCGGGTCAGAAGGTGTGGACAGGGTTAGGGTTCTCCTGCGAGATGAGGAGGGCAAAATTAGGGAATTTTCCCGTGAATTGCTCCTTTAAATGTGTGTAGACCAAATCCGTAACGTGCCACTCGCTCTCATAGTGCCCCACATCGGCAATCAAGAGCCGTCCCTCGGCCCCAAAAAACTCGTGGTACTTGAAATCTGCCGTGACGAACGCATCCGCTCCCGCCGCAATCGCATCGCCCAAAAGGAAGCTTCCCGAGCCCCCGCACAGTGCGACGCGCCGCACCGGCCGACCGGTCCAATCCGTGTGCTTGATGACGCCGCAACCCAGCGCCTCCTTCACGCGACGCAAGAACTCCACCTCCTCCAACGGTTCGGGCAACTCCCCCACCATGCCCGCTCCGATGCCCTGATGGGCCTGCTCCATGGGAAACACACCGTGCGCCACCTCCTCGTAAGGATGAGCGGCGCGCGCCGCAGCCAGCACCGCGGGCACCTGCCAATCTTCCACGACCACCTCGGTGCGGACCTCCTGCACGCGCTCGCGCTGTCCCACCACACCGATGGCGGGTTGCGCCCCGTCGAGCGGACGAAAGGTGCCTTCCCCATTGAGGTGGAATCCGCATTCATCGTACCGGCCCACCTTTCCCGCTCCTGCAGCGTACATGGCATCAGCGACCTGTTCGACCGCCGGCATCGGGGTGTACACCACGACCTGCTTCAAACGGGACCGCATGGGACGCAGAATGCGCAAGGTGTGGGCATCGAGGCCCAACCGAGCGGCCAGGCCTCGGTTCACCCCATCGGATACGTTGTCGAGGTTCGTATGCACCGCGATGAGCGCGATGCCGTGGCGGATGGCCGCTTCGACCGTCCGTTGCACATGGTCAGAGCCGGTGAATCGCTTCAGTCCCTTGAAGATGATCGGGTGGTGCGACACGATGAGTTGCGCGCCGACGCGGGCCGCCTCTTCAACGACCGCCTCGGTGCAGTCGAGGGAGATGAGCACGGTGGAGACCTGGGCGTTGATTTGGCCGACCAACAGGCCCGAATTGTCGTAAGACTCTTGCAGCGAAGGCGGGGCCCACGCATGCAACGCCTCCAAAATGTGGCGAATCGTCAAGGATTTTGCATCTTGCATGTGCGCAAAGATAACCGCCTGCTTCCGCAGTGAAACCCTACCGCCCACGCCCCTCCCTCGCCCCGCTTGCCGCGCTTCACGCGCTGGTGTTGCACGTGCGGCACGCGGCCTTTGATTGGGGCCTGTTGCGGAGTCAGCGAGCGGCCATCCGGACGTGGGTCGTGGGCAACATCACGGTCGGAGGCACGGGCAAATCGCCTCATGTCCGGTTGATTGTGAAGGAATTGGAGTCGATGTTGGGCGTGGGAAAGGTGGGCATCTTGAGCCGCGGTTACGGTCGGGAAGGCGCGGGGTTCGAGTGGGTGAGCTTGGCGAGTTCGCCGGCTTCAGTGGGCGATGAACCGCTGATGTTGAAACGCCAAATGCCGGCCACGCCCGTTGCCGTTTGTGCCGATCGGGTAGCCGGGGTTTCGAACATGAAGGCCGATCGGCCCGAGCTCGAGTGGGTGGTGCTCGACGATGCGTTGCAGCACCGACGATTGCGGGCGGACACCTCTACGGTCTTGCTCGACGCCACGCAGCCCATCACCAAGGACCGGCTCATTCCCGCAGGGCGACTTCGGGACGTCAGAAGCGCGATCAAACGCGCGGATTCGGCACTGTTGACGCGGGTTTCAGGAAACGAGGAACAAGCCCGGGCGGAATGCGGATGGCCCGATGGCCGGCCGATTTGGGCCACAACGATGCGCGAAGGTGGGCTGCAACCGTGGTCGCAAGCGGCGCTCGACCGGCCGGTTCCTTCGCCGCGAGCGGCGGCTTCTGAGCGCGCACGGGTGGTTGCCGTGGCGGGCATTGCGCGGCCCGAGCGCTTCATGGACGCTTTGGCCCATGGATACCAAATCGTGCGGCGCGAAGCCTACCCCGACCACCATTCATTTTCACAAACCGAAGTGAAACAGTGGCTCGCTGCTTACGACACCGACGGCATTGTGGGCATCATCACCACCGAAAAAGATGCCACGCGCTTGGAACCGTTTCGGTACCGGCTCAACCGCATTCCCGTTTACTACGTTCCGCTGATTGCCGAATGGATCGATGCGGAGGGTGCCCGATCCTGGATCCGTGAAACCGTTGCGCGGAACGTCGCCAAAAAATGAAGATATTTGACCTATGGAAGCAACGCAACAACGACGGACTGCGGGGTGGGGGTGGATTGCGGTCGTGATCGCCCTCGCCTTTACGGCCTGTGGAACCCAGGAATCGACAGAATCCACGCAAACCATTGCATTGGCTGAGCGCACCATGCCGGTGCCCGCTGGTGTGATTGAGGGAACCGTCGATCAGCCGAATGCGCGCATCGAATTGCGGACGTACAAGAACGGTCGGTTGACGCCATTGATGAAGACCACCGCGGATGCGGAAGGGGCGTTTCGGTTGGAGGTGAAGCGGGATTTGGCCTACGACTTCCATCAGCTTGTGGTGAATGGCGCGCATCCTGTGGTGCTCATCATGGACGCCACCTACGGCGTGAAGCTCGACCTGAAAATTCCTGCGAGCGGCTACATCACGGACGCCCAAATCGAAGGCTCCCCCGAATCTGAAATGTTGGCCACCTACTACAACAAGGCCATTCCGCTGCAGCTGCAACTGCAAAATGCGATGAATCGCAAAGACCAGGCGCTCGCTGCTTCGCTGCGGAGACAACTCCAAGAGTACGCGATGGACTGGGCTACGCCCCGCGCTCACCTTCCGAGTGCGATGGGTGCATTGGAGCATTTGGACGCGGACCTGCATCGTCCGCTCATGGTGTCCATCATGAACGCGAACCAATCGCGGATGGGCACCAACGAATACTATCAGTACTTGGAAAACAACGTGGTCAACAAGCCGAAGCCGCGCAAAGTGGCCACTCCGCCACCCGCAGCGCAATCCAATGGTGCGGGATTGGGCCCCGGAGATGCCGCGCCTGACATCCAAATGGCCGGAACGAATGGCGAGCTGTTGAAGCTGTCGGACTTGCGGGGCAAGGTGGTGTTGATCGATTTCTGGGCTTCGTGGTGCGGTCCGTGCCGACGGGAAAACCCACACGTGGTGAACGCCTATCGCCAATACGGCCCGAAGGGCTTTGAGGTCTTCTCGGTCTCGTTGGATAAAACCCGCGACCCTTGGTTGAAGGCCATCGAGCAAGACGGCTTGATTTGGCCAAATCACGTCTCGGACCTTGCGGGCTGGCAAAATGAGGCCGCACGCCTTTACGGGGTGAGCAGCATCCCGCACACGGTCTTGATTGACCGCGAAGGCAACATCATTGCGCGCAACTTGCGCGGAAGGGCATTGACGGCCCAGCTGGCCCAGTTGTTCCCCTGACAGCCCGGACGTTGACCACGCCCTGCATTTACCTCGCATCGGATTTGCACCTCGGTGCGCCCAATGCAGCTTCGAGCCGTGATCGGGAGCGCAAATTGGTTCGTTGGCTGGAGGAAGTGGCGGCGGGAACGGGGTGTGCACAGGGCCGTCCAGCTACGGCCATTCATTTGGTGGGCGACCTGTTCGACTTTTGGTTTGAATACCGGCACGCGGTGCCGAAAGGCGGGGTTCGCCTGATGGGGACGATTGCACGGCTGACCGACTCGGGCCTGCCTGTTCATTTTCATGTCGGGAACCACGACCTGTGGACGTTCGGGTATTTGGCCGACGAACTCGGGGTAATTGTGCACCGAACTCCGAGTTGGTTTCGCGTGGGCGAGCACGACGTCCTCATCGGGCACGGAGACGGCATCGGCCCGGGAGACGAAGGTTATAAACGCCTGAAGCGCGTTTTCTCATCGCCCTCGTTGCAACGGTGTTTTCGTTGGATTCACCCGGACTGGGGAATTGGTCTCGCCCTTCGCTGGTCCCAAATGAGTCGCGGAAAAAGCGATCTCCCCCCCGACCTGAGCCGTCCGGAAGGCGAATGGATTTGGCATTTCTGCAAGGAACAGGTAGCGGAACACCCGTCGGGTGCTGCGTGTTTCTTCGGCCACCGACACCACCCCATGGAACTGGCCGTGCCGCGTCCCGACGGAACGAACGTCCCCTACATCAACCTTGGCGACTGGATAGGCCACTTCACTTTCGGTTGTTTCACAGAGGGCACTGCCCATTTGCTGCATTTTCACTGAAACAAAAAGGGCTCCGCTGCATGCGGAGCCCTTTACGAATATCTTATCTCAGGATCAGTTGCGCAATTGAACCTGCGCGACTTCGTGCACGTTGCCGTTGGTCATGCGCAAGATGTACGTTCCGGAAGGCAAGCTCGCCACATCCAACGTCAGCGTCGTCCCCGCGTAACCGTTTTCTTGTTCCTGGAATACCACTCGGCCCATCAAGTCGAAAAGTTCCACTTGGACTTGGCCTTGGACGCGCTCCGTCCGAACATTCAACAGCCCTTGAGTCGAAGGGTTCGGGAAGACCAACAACGAGCTGACCGACTGCTGCTCCACCTGTTCTTCCTCCTCTACGCCGAGGAACAAATCAGAACGGAAGATGCCACGACCATGCGTTCCGGCATAAATCGCTCCTTGGTTCGATGGCGTGATCCAGCGAGAGGGTCCGCGCCATTGCTGCTTCAGGTCAAAGACGGGAGCACCGACTCCGCTGGGCGCTCCGGTGTTTTCGGTGGTGTACGTCCAATCATCCCCGCCATTGTCGGTTGCATAAGTGCCGAATTCAGTTCCGACCAAGATGGTTTGGCCCGAAGGATCCATCGCATCGATGACCACATCGTAGCACGGCATCCGCGACAACTCGCCCGAGGCGTACCAAATGTTCGACCACGTCGGGTTGTCGTCCAATGCATTGAACGACTCCCGCACCTTGCCTTGAGCCGACGTTCCATAGCCACCGACAGTGATGACCACGTGGTTCGGATTGTTCGGGTCGACCGCGATGCCCGTGATGGCGGCACCTGCAGATTCGATTTCCTTCCGCATGTTCGTTGGCACGTCCTCTTGCGACCAAATGGTCTCCAAATCGTCGAAGCGATACAGTTTACCGTCCCAGCCGCTCACGAACATGTAGTTCCCAGCCTCCGGCTCCACGTTCACCGTGAATTCGATGGCCTTCGTTCCACCGCCCGCGGGCGCATTGTCCAAGCGAATCCAGTCAGGCGTTGTGTTGAAATTCAACCCATCACGGGTAATCCAAATGCCCTCAGAGCCCACAAAACCCGTAGCCGTGATGGTGGTGTACGGATCGCGTACTTTCAAGCGCCCCGGCATGTCCGTGAACACATCGCTGGCATGAAAATACATGGTGTCGCAAGACTCCGAATACTCGTATACATCAACCGTTATGAAGGTGGTATCCGTCGACGCTACGTACACCACGTATTCGTCGATTTGTTCCACGTAGACGCTATCGAAAACCTGAGTGATGGACTCGATGACTTCCTCCGTGCCCACCCAAACACTGTCCGTGATGCACTCGATGACCTCTTCGGCGGTCTGGGGTTCCAACCAGAAATAATCCGGATCCTCAGTCAACGGCGCCTCCAACAACCGCTCAGGGCGGACGATTTCATCGTAGTAGGGCAGTTCTACGCCCTCGGGCAGGGTGTAATCAAACGGCAAGTTCAAGTTGCTCGTATTCAGCGTGAACGTGCTATCCGTAACGGTTACGCCATGTGGGTTCACCAGAATGACCTCACGCTGCGAATCCTGGTCGTCCGTGTTCTCGTACAAGCGAACTACGCTGTAGAATTGACCCACTTCGCCAGATTCATTGAGGAGTTCCAACACGTCCTCATCCCAGAAATTGCCGTAGTTGTTGAAGTTCCCCGGTGCAATGTTTCCTCGGACCAACCCTCCGTATTGTGACGTCGCCATCCAAGCCGTAGTTCCGTCAGGGGTTTCCGTGATTTGGGAAATGGCGCAGTCGAATCCGTCTCCGCCGTTCACCTCGATGCCTTCTTGGTCGCTCAAGAAGGTTCCATTCGCTGGGATGAAGAGGGAACCGTTGTCCTGTGTACCGCCCAAAACCGCCGAATGGGCGCTGTGGTCAATGCCATAGAATTGGGTGATTGAAAAGTCGCGGTTGCACTCGATGTAGGTCTCGCCTGCGTCCAAGCTTTTGTACAATCCCCCGTCCGTGGCCACGTACATCACACCCGCTGGGGTGAAGATGATTTCGTGGATGTCTGCGTGCACGTCGAAATTCGCGCCCGGAAGATCAAACGAAAAAGCCGCCAATTCCGCTTGCTGCGCAGGGCCTGAACGCCAAATCTCAATCCCGCCGACGTAAGCCATTTCAGGGTTTCCTTTCACGACCCCCAAAGCCAAATCATAAACACCTTGAGCGCGCGGGAGTGGAGTCAACTCATCCAGCCCATCGGGCCAAATCTCTTCCCAAGTAAACCCTCCGTCTGCGCTGTGATACAACCCACCAAACAAGCGCTGGCTATTGGCGTACAACGCGTAAGCGTGGTTCGGGTCATCAGGAGAAACATCGACGCGAGCCCGGCTCAAACCGCTTTGCGGCAACAAATTCCCACCGGATCCGCTCACCGAAGAGAACGTTCCGAAGTCCGTTCCATTGCTGCGATACACGCGTCCATTGCTCAATGCGACCAACATGTAAGAGCCGTCAGCCGCCACAGCGATGTCACCAGCGGGATTCGAGGGCAATCCATCGCCCGCATTTTCCGTCAGCTCGCCGTTTTCGATGTAGCCAAAGCCAGCATCACCGGCGAAGTAAACCCGGTTCGGGTTATTGGGATCCGCGACCAACGCGTCAGTTGCCGTGAAGTCACCCGAGCCCAAAACGCCCGGGTCCGTTCCTTCAACGATTTCCCATGTTTCTCCCAAATCCGTCGAACGCCAAATGCCTCGGCCTCGGAATCCGCTGGCGCCTTCTCCTCCCCCGTTGTCGAACTGCGAGCCCGTACCCACGTAGAGGTCACCGTTACCTGCATACGCAATGGAAGCCACCATCGGCACGGGGAACGACTTCACCTGAACCCAATGATTCGCGGCGTCCGTGGTCTTCCAAAGTCCACCGCTCACTCCGCCAGAAAAGAGCACTTGCTCGGACACGGCGCAGATCGCACGAACCCGTCCTCCAATGTTATCGGGGCCCATTTCATTCCAAAAGTGCTCCGTCGCCTTGGTCGCCGCTGCAGCGTCCTTTGCAGCGCGCTCGATGACCGCCTCCTCCAACTGCCGCAACCCAGCAGCATTGATTTCGCCGGTTTCGATGTCCGCCAACATCATTTTGCGGATTTCGTAAGCGCCATCGGGGCTGTAAGCCGGGGCCGACTGCGCCGCTGGCACATACGCAGCAACGCGCGTGGCGGGCGTTTCAGCAACCGAATCGGTGAGCAACGCGCTCAATCCGTACACGGCGCCAAAGGCCAAAGCCGCGGGAATCACAAGGTATTTGGATTGCATGGTCATTGAATTTCCTTAATCAGGTGACGCGAAAGTTACGACAATCGCCCTCTTTCCACGAGAATCGTCAAGGCGCTCGCCAAAAAATGACCGAATCTTGACGCGAACGTTTAGAGAACGTGTTTTTCGGCGTGGTAAGAAGACCGAACCAATGGTCCACTTTCCACGTGGCGGAAGCCCATTTTCTTGCCCAATTCGCCCAATTCGGCAAAGACATCCGGGTGAATGAATTCGTGCACGGGAAGGTGCTTCGGCGTCGGTTGAAGGTATTGCCCGAGCGTCACCACTTGGCAATTCACAGACCGCAGGTCCTCCATCGCTTCGACCACTTCGTCGAAGGTTTCTCCCAAGCCGAGCATCACGCCGGATTTGGTGCGCAGATTTGCTTGAGCCAACCGGCGCAGGACTTCAAGGCTGCGGTCGTATTTGGCCTGAATGCGCACCTCCTTCGTCAAGCGCCTCACGGTCTCGAGGTTGTGGGAAACCACTTCGGGAGCTGCTTGGATGATGCGCGCGAGGTTCTCCCATTTGCCGGCGAAGTCGGGGATGAGGGTTTCCATCGTGGTGCCCGGGCTTTGGGCGCGGATGGCGCGAACGGTTTGGGCCCAGATCTCGCTGCCGCCATCCGGCAAATCATCGCGGTCTACGCTCGTAATGACCGCATGCTTCACCCCCATCAACTTCACCGAACGCGCCACGCGACCGGGCTCAAAGGGATCCGCCTCCAAGGGCCGGCCCGTTGCAACGTTGCAGAATCCGCAGCTGCGGGTGCAAATGTTGCCCAGGATCATGAACGTCGCAGTGCCCTCGCCCCAGCACTCGCCCATGTTGGGGCAGTGACCGCTCTCGCAGATGGTGTGCAATTTGTGCTCGGACACGATTTCGCGCACATTGCGGTAGCTCTCTCCCGTGGGCAGTTTCACGCGCAGCCATTTGGGCTTCGGAACGCGCTGATGATTCAAAGGTGCACTCATGGCATGCGGTTATCGGGTCCAGCGACGCCCCACTTGGAGCTTCGCGTGAAGGGTGAGGAAGAAGCGCGAGTTTTGGTCAAACTTCTCGGCCAAAATTTCCGGCTTCCGCAAGAAAACATCGGCATCAACGCCGATGTTCAACGAGCGCATGATCTCGCGCTGATTGCCGTATTCAAATTCAAAGCTGTAGCCCGCGTGCACTCCCGGAATGAAGGCCAATTCATTGAGCCCGTTCGCCCAAGAGGCCTGACCGAAAATGTCATCCGAAAAGTGGCGATTGGGATCGTACCGCTCAACGAGGATGCTCGTGTACGGAATGTCGGGGTATCCGATTTCCAGGTAAATCGGCTTTTCGATGCCGAGGCTGAGCCCCCAAAGGAACAGCGTGCTGAAGCGCACCGCGTCCTTTCGGATTTTCTCTGAATGCAAGTGCTGCGTGCCAGTGAGCAGGCGCAAGGCATGAAACGCATTCACCTTTCCGTAGACGTAGGCCGCGCCATCGTCGTACACTGGATTGCTCGTCTTTTCCTCCTTAGGATTCCGGAGGTAGGCCAAATCCGCAACCCACATCCGCACGTGCGTTCCATCTTTGTAGACGCCGCGCGCGAAGGAGAGTCCCGCCCCCTGGGTATGCAGCAGGAGGCCCCACGACATCTCGTCGGTCACGCGGGTAAATTCCCCGGCGCCTTCGTAGGCGCCGCCGGCGCTGGTCGCTGTTTGGCCCGAAGCCTCGACGCCCCAAACGAAGGCGAAGGACGCCAGCACAGCGCGCAGCACGGGGATGGGATTGGGGCGCAACATGAAACAAAGTTACGTGGTGAATCTTGAAATCTTGCTTCACCTTTGCAAACGTCAACCCTTACTTCATGGACGCATTCAATCCCCAATACACGCTGACGTACCAAGGCGACCTTCGCACCGAAATGACGCACGTGGCCTCGAATTCCCGGGTCATTACGGACGCCCCGGTCGACAACCACGGAAAAGGTGCGGCCTTCTCGCCGACGGACCTGACGAGTGCGGCGCTCGCGAGTTGCATGATGACCATGGTGGGCATCAAGGCGAACGACATGGGGCTGTCCGTGACTTCGATGGAAGCTCGGGTGGAAAAGACGATGGGAAGCGGGCCCCGGCGCATTGTGCGAATCGCCGTGGAGCTCGTCCTCGACGTTCCGGAAGCAGGTGAGCGGGAGCGCAAGGTGCTCGAAGCTACGGCACGTGCATGCCCCGTGGCGCAATCGCTGCACCCGGACATTGATCAAGCGGTGTGCTTGATGTGGAAGGAATGAATCCGGTTTGGCCTGCTTATTCCGCGCAAACCACCTCCGCATCCGCATAGGCAGAACAGGAGTGGCTCATCGTGCACGAAGCGAGCAAAACGGAAACGGCCAAGGCGGCCAACGCGAAGGAGAGGAACTTTTTCATGAGCTTGCCAAAAATCGCCATCCTCCATTAACGCATTCCCACCGAGAAGGTTTCATTGTGAACAGGTTGGCTGTGAATTAAAGTTCCGAACTTAGCGACATGAAGCGGATTGCACATTGGATCGGGTGCTGCGTGGTGGTGGCGTGGGGCTGTTCTACCGGAATGCCTTCGACCCAAACCGCAGCACGGAAGCCATACGATTGGGAGGCAAAGCTGTTGCATCCGGAACTTTCCACGATTCGGCTTTCGCCGGATTCGGCTGCGGTGTTCGTGCGATTGGACCGGTCGGAACTGCTGTACTTGCGGGAAACTCCTCAAGCGCCATTCACTGCGGTCGTGCAAGTGGACCTCGGGCCGATGCGCTGGGAATTGCGCGATACGCTCGAAGACGCGATGCCGGTGGAGCTCGATGCGGTGTGGCGCGTGGCCGTTGGGGACCTCGATAGCACGGTGGCGAGAGGCGATGGGGTGCAGGTGCCGTTTACGGTGCGCGACGTGGCGCGGAATGCCGAAGTGACGGGGTGGTGGGAGTTGGCACCCGGGCACCAAACCCTGAACCGGTTCGATGCGGACGGTTGGGCGTTGGCTGGGCGGGATGTGCCCGCTGGGGACACGTTGTATTTGCAGGGACCGGGGGGACTGGCATGGGTTTGGGCGCAAGCTCGGCCGGAAGCGCAGTTGCCGAGCCCTCCGTTCACGGCGTTCAGCGACCCGCTGGCGGACTTGGTGCCGCAGGTGGTGGACACGCTGTTTGCGGACGAGGCGGGGCGGTTCGCCTTCGTAGTGCCGGAAGGGACGTCCCTTTTGAGGAGTACGGCGTTGGGGTTCGAGTTCGTGGTGCACGGGAGGCGGCAGGATTTCCCTTTTGTCCGGAAAGTGCCGTACTTGATTGAGACAACCCGGTACATCACGAGCCGGACCGAGTATGAACGCATGACGGCGAGCGACGACCCGAAAGGTGCGCTGGATGGGTTTTGGCTCGATTGTGGAAACGACCAAGATCGAGGCAAGAACCTGATTGAAACGTACTACGGCCGCGTGGAAGAGGCGAATCGCTACTTTTCTGGATTGCAAGAAGGCTGGCGGACGGACCGGGGGATGGTGCACATCGTGTTCGGGGTGCCCAACAAAGTCCGGCGATCGGGGCGTTCGGAGTGGTGGATTTATGGGGAAGAAGGGAATGCGAACACGCTGACGTTCAGTTTTCGGCATGCGCCGACGAGCTTGGACCCGAACCGGTATGTTCTCGACCGCAGCATCCAATTCCGACCGGCTTGGGACCGCATGGTCACGAGTTGGCGAAATGGGCGAATCCAAGGGGACTGACTTGGGGTTTGGGGCGTACTTTCGGCACGAAATTTCTGCCCATGTCCTTTGACGCTCCCTCTCCGCGTGGTCGCCGTTCCGATGCGCCCCGCCGTACGTTTGAAAACCGACGGCCCGCCCCTGAAAAAGGGACCTACGTCATCGGCATGCACCCGGTTTTGGAAGCCCTCGAAGCGGGGAAGGAATTCCAACGCGTGCTCATCCAACGCGATGAAAAAGGCGAACGCACGGGCGAACTGCTTCAAGCCCTTCGCCAGCACCACATTCCGGTGCAGCGCGTGCCTCGAGAAAAGCTCGACCGCATCACGAGGAAGAACCACCAAGGGGTCATCGCCTTCCTCTCCCCCATTGCCTTTCAGCCCCTTGAAGAACTGATTGCGCGGGCTTACGAAGCGGGAGAAGCGCCGTTGTTCGTGATGCTCGATGGCGTAACCGATGTGCGCAACCTCGGGGCCATCGCGCGGTCCGCGGAATGCTTCGGTGCGACAGGACTCGTCATTCCCACGCAGGGCGTGGCCCCGATTCAAGAGGACGCCATCAAGTCGTCATCCGGTGCCCTCGTGAGGCTGCCCGTCTCCCGCGTGGAAAGCGTCGCTGCAGCGGCGGAAATGATGGAGGCCAACGGCATCACAACGTACGCGCTGACGGAGAAGGCTGCTGAGCCCATGACCAAAATCCCCGTTCCTCGGCCCGCCTGCTTGGTGCTGGGGGATGAAGAACGGGGAATTTCGTCGCAGGTGATGGCTGCGTGCAGCCACCGATTGTTCGTTCCGATGGCGGGTCAAACCGCCAGCCTCAACGTGTCCGTGGCCGCGGGCATTGCCCTTTACCACGTCCTGGCGTCCAACAGCTGATCAGCCGCGGAACGCGACGCCGCGGTAGTGGCCGGTTTCTCCGAGCTCGTCTTCGATGCGGAGCAACTGGTTGTATTTCGCGACGCGATCGGAACGGCTTGCCGATCCGGTCTTGATTTGGCCCGTGTTGAGGGCTACGGCGAGGTCCGCAATCGTGGTGTCCTCCGTTTCGCCGGAGCGGTGGCTCATCACGCTGGTGTAGCCGTTGTTGTGGGCCAACGTCACGGCGTTGATGGTTTCGGTCAGGGTTCCGATTTGGTTGACTTTGACCAAAATGGAGTTCGCAATGCCCTCCTCAATGCCACGCGCCAAGCGGTGCACATTCGTCACGAACAAATCGTCGCCCACGAGCTGCACCTTGTCGCCGACCGCTGTGGTGAGCGCCTTCCACGTCGCCCAATCGTCCTCCGCAACACCGTCCTCGATGCTGGCAATCGGGTATTTCTTGACCCAATCGCTCCAGAACGAAACGAGGTCCGAACCGGTCAAAATGTCACCCGTTGACTCGAAGCGGTAGCGGTCCTCCTTGGCGTCGTAGAACTCGGACGAAGCGGCATCCAAAGCGATGAGCATGTCGTCGCCCGGCTTGTAACCGGCCTTCTCGATGGCTTCGAGGACAACTTCGATGGCTTCTTCGTTGGAGCCGAGGTTGGGAGCGAACCCGCCTTCGTCGCCGACGTTGGTGGAGTGGCCCTTGCTCTTCAAGACGGCCTTGAGGTGGTGGAACACTTCGGTGCCCATGCGCAGGCCATCGGAGAAGGTCTCGGCGCCGACGGGCATGATCATGAATTCCTGGATGTCGATCTTGTTGTCCGCATGTGAACCGCCGTTGAGGATGTTCATCATCGGAACGGGCAACGTGTGGGCGTTGACACCGCCGATGTAGCGGTAGAGGCTCTCTCCTACGGTTTCAGCTGCGGCCTTTGCGACTGCGAGCGAAACGCCCAAGATGGCATTCGCGCCGAGCTTTCCTTTGTTCGCGGTTCCGTCGAGGTCGATCATGACCTGATCGATCATGCGCTGATCGGTGACATCGAAGCCGTTGAGTTCATCGGCAAGAACGGAGTTCACGTGATCCACGGCTTTTTGGACGCCCTTGCCCATCCACTCGTCACCGCCGTCGCGCAATTCCACGGCTTCGTGAATGCCCGTGGAGGCGCCGGAAGGAACGGCGGCGCGGCCGAACGCTCCCTCCGTTGTGGTCACTTCCACCTCGATGGTGGGGTTGCCGCGCGAGTCCAAAATTTGGCGCGCGTAAATTTCATCAATGTAGCTCATCGCTTCGGAATTTCAGGTTGGATGCCGGGCCAGGAACCGGCGTGGGTCTCTCATTCAAACCCGCGAAGGCGCCGCAAGTTACGGCGCGAATGCGGACCGTCAAACCTCGACAGCAGCGCGCATGTTCGCCACGAAATCGTCGAACAAGTAGCGGCTGTCATGCGGCCCTGCCGACGCTTCTGGGTGGTATTGCACGGAAAACACCGGGCGGTCTTTCAAGGCAATGCCAGCCACCGTGTCGTCGTTGAGGTGGATGTGCGTGAGCTCGATTTCCGGATGGGCGTCGAGGCTTGCATGGTCGACGACGAAGCCGTGGTTTTGGGAGGTGATTTCGCTTTTTCCTGTTCGAAGGTTCTTCACCGGATGGTTCACTCCGCGGTGACCGTTGAACATCTTCACGGTTTGGAGGCCTTGGCTGAGGGCGAGGACTTGGTGTCCAAGGCAAATGCCAAACACCGGGGTGCCCGAAGCGACGATTTGGCCTACCACCTCGATGACATCGGGCATGGCGGCAGGATCTCCCGGGCCGTTCGAGAGCATGTATCCGGAAGGCCCCCACGCTTGCATCTCGGCAAACGACGTGGACTTCGGGAAAACACGCACCCGGCACCCACGGTCCGCGAGGCACTGGGCAATGCTTCGCTTCAGCCCGAGGTCCAAAAGCGCCACCTTCAAACCATCCACCGGCCCCAAGTCGTACGCCTCCGCCGTCGTGACCCGGCTGCTGAGCTCCAGGCCCTGCATGCTCGGGGCTGAAGCGAGCCGGGCTGTCAATTCATCATCCGCCAAGCCCTCCGAGGAAATGATGGCGTTCATGGCGCCGTGCTCTCTGATGTGACGAACCAACGCGCGCGTGTCCACTCCAGCGATGCCCACCAAACCATCGGCTTCAAGGAACTGCTGCAGCTCCGTTACATTGCCCGCTCGGCTTCCGAAGGGGCTGAAGTTCTTCACCACGAGGCCTGATAGCTGAACTCGAGATGATTCCGACTCGGTCGGCAGCGTGCCGTAATTGCCGATGTGGGCGGTGGCCATGACCAGGATTTGGCCGTGGTAGCTGGGATCCGTGAAGATCTCTTGGTAACCGTACATGCCGGTGTTGAAGGCGATTTCACCGAGGGTGGTGCCGGTGGATCCAATGGCTTCTCCCTCAAACCGCGTTCCGTCTTGCAACAGGAGCACGGCGGGAATTTTAGGGGGGGCGGGATTTGGCATGGCGCAAAGATACTTCGTGCAGTTGGGGGAATCCGCAACGGAATGCTAAGACGTTATTCACGAAAAAGGGGAGCACTGGGCTCCCCTTTCAATTCAGTTCATCATGGAAATCAGGCCTTCGGCTCTTCTGATTCCGTTGCGTCAGCTGCGGGCGACTCCGGTGCTGATTCCTCAGCGGCTGGAGCTTCTTCCACTGCTGGTGCTTCAGCCACCGGTGCTGTTTCAGCAGCTTTAGCAGCTCCGCCCCGACGTGAACGACGTGAGCGCTTCTTCTTGCCCTCCGTGCCGTAGATGTCGTTGAAATCGACGAGCTCGATCATGCACATTTCCGCGTTGTCACCCAACCGGTTGCCCGTGCGGATGATGCGGGTGTATCCTCCATCGCGGGTCGCAACTTTCGGTCCTACGGAACGGAACAACTCCGTCACCGCAAATTTGTTGCCCAATTGCGAAAACACCACGCGACGGCTGTGGGTCGTGTCTTCTTTCGAACGCGTTACCAACGGCTCGACGAAGGAACGCAACGCCTTGGCCTTCGCCACGGTGGTCATGATCCGCTTGTGTTCGATGAGCGAGCAGGCCATGTTGGAGAGCATCGCTTTCCGGTGTCCCTTTTGGCGGGAGAGGTGATTGAATTTCTTGTTGTGACGCATGGCTTCACTCTTTGTCCAATTTGTACTTGCTGACGTCCATTCCGAAAGTCAGGCTCTTGCTTTCGACCAAATCCTCAAGCTCCGTCAACGACTTCTTACCGAAGTTGCGGAATTTGAGCAGGTCATTCTTGTTGTAGGAAACCAAGTCTCCCAATGATTCAATGTCCGCAGCTTTCAAGCAATTGAGGGCGCGCACACTGAGGTCCATGTCGCTGAGTTTCGTTTTCAGCAACTGGCGCATGTGCAAGCTGCTTTCGTCAAACTCCTCGGCCTCTACGCGCTCCTCCAATTCCAAGGAAATGCGCTCGTCAGAGAACAACATGAAGTGTTGAATGAGGATCTTCGCCGACTCCTGCAGCGCGTCCTTTGGGCTGATGCTCCCGTCGCAGTCGATTTCAAGCACCAACTTCTCGTAGTCGGTGCGTTGCTCAACGCGGTAGTTCTCAACGGCATACTTCACATTGCGAATCGGCGTGAAAATCGCGTCGATTGCAATGGTACCGAGGGGGGCATCTTCCAACTTATTCTCCTCTGCTTGAACGTAACCTCGGCCCTTGCCGATGGTCAACTCCAACGTGAGGGTCACACTCGGGTCCATGGTGCAGATGACCAAATCGGAATTCATCACCTGGAACGCGCTCGTGAATTTACCGATGTCACCAGCCGTCATTTGGTCTTGGCCCGAGACCGTCACCACGACCGTTTCCGAGTCCGCGGTTTCGATTTGACGCTTGAAGCGCACTTGCTTCAAGTTGAGGATCATGTCCGTCACATCGTTGGAAACGCCCTTGATGGTGCTGAACTCGTGCTCAACGCCATCAATGCGAACGTTCGTAATGGCGAACCCCTCCAAGCTGGAGAGCAGGATGCGCCGCAGTGCATTGCCCACCGTGATGCCAAAGCCTGGCTCCAACGGTCGGAATTCGAAACGGCCCGAGAACTCCGAAGAGTCCAACATCACCACCTTATCGGGTTTTTGGAAATCAAGAATTGCCATGTTCGATGTGGGTTTCAGGATTACTTAGAGTACAATTCCACGATCAGCTGCTCCTTGATGGACTCCGGAATCTGATCCCGAGTCGGAACGCTGATGAAGCTTCCCGTCATCTCCTTGTTGTCCCAAGACAACCAGTCATGACGTTGGGTGGAACCTGCGAGCGAGCTGGAAATCGCCATGAGCGACTTGCTCTTCTCCCGCACACCGACTACATCGCCAGGACGCAAACGGTAGCTCGGAATGTTCACAACATGCCCGTTCACGGTAATGTGACGGTGCGAAACGAGCTGACGTGCTCCCCGACGCGTCGGGGCGACGCCCAACCGGTAAACGACATTGTCCAAACGGCTTTCACAGAATTGGAGCAGAATCTCACCGGTAATGCCCGGGCGTGCGTTCGCCGCCTTAAACATGTTAGAGAATTGCTTCTCCAAAATGCCGTAAGTGTACTTCGCCTTTTGCTTCTCCGCCAATTGGTTGGAATACTCGGATTCCTTCTTGCGACGGCGGTTGTTGCCGTGTTGACCCGGGCCGTAGGGACGGCGCTCAAGCGCCTTATCTGGGCCAAAAATGGGGTCTTTGAAACGACGGCTGATCTTCGATTTGGGTCCGCGATAACGTGCCATATCAGTTCTTCAATGCTTTAATTCGACGATGAGAAATTAGACGCGACGGCGCTTAGGCGGACGGCATCCATTGTGAGGGAGACCCGTGGCATCAATGATTTCGATGATTTCGATGCCCATGTTGTGGAGCGCACGCATCGCGCTTTCACGGCCAGCACCCGGCCCTTTCACGTATGCGCGGATTTTGCGCAAGCCCAATTCATGAGCTTCCTTACCACAATCCTCAGCCGCCACCTGTGCAGCGTAAGGCGTGTTCTTCTTCGAACCCCGGAAACCCATCTTGCCGGCGCTCGACCAAGAAATCACTTGGCCTTGGTTGTTCGTAAGGGAAATGATGATGTTGTTGAAAGAAGAGTGGATGTGGACCTGCCCAAGGGCTTCCACAACGACCTTCTTCTTCTTTTTGACGTTCTTCGCCATCGTCGTAATGTTTAGAGGTGATCAGCCTTTCGGCTCGTTATCTTCCCGATGCTATCGGATTATTTCTTCTTGTTCGCCACAGTCTTCCGACGGCCCTTCCGGGTGCGGGAGTTGTTCTTCGTGCGTTGTCCACGGAGCGGCAAACCGTTCCGGTGACGGATTCCGCGGTAACAACCGATGTCCATCAAACGCTTGATGTGCGATTGTACTTCAGAACGCAATTCGCCTTCTACCTTGAAACCGGTAGCAATGGCGTTACGGATGCCGCTGATTTCGTCATCCGACCAGTCCTGGACTTTCTTGTCCTCGGACACACCAGCCTCACTGAGGATTTGGGCAGCGCGGCTGCGACCAATTCCGTAGATGTAGGTCAGTGCAATGACCCCGCGCTTGTTGCTGGGGATATCAATACCTGCAATACGTGCCATAATTGATGGGTTTAACACGACATCAAGGCTCAGCCTTGACGTTGCTTCATTTTAGGATTCTTCTTGTTGATGACGTAGAGACGTCCTTTGCGACGGACGATTTTGCAATCGTCGGTGCGCTTCTTAAGTGATGCACGAACTTTCATGGTGCTATTATTTCTTGTATCGGAAACTGATCCGTCCTTTGGTTAGGTCGTAAGGAGACATCTCCACCTTGACGCGGTCTCCCGGCAGGATTTTGATGTAATACATCCGCATCTTGCCGGAAATGTGGGCCGTGATGATGTGACCATTCTCCAGTTCCACACGGAACATGGCGTTGGATAACGCTTCGAGGATGGTCCCGTCTTGGGTGATGGACGTTTGTTTCGCCATATGGCTTAACTCTTGACTGATCGTTTGTTTAACACTTCTTCTATGGCCTCAAAACTCGAAAGCACTTCTGCTTTGCCGGAACGCACTACAACGTCGTGCTCGAAATGCGCACTCACGAGTCGGTCAGCTGTGACAATTGTCCAACCGTCTTCCTCCTGATGCACTTCGCGACGCCCCAGGTTGATCATGGGTTCGATGGCGAGCACCATCCCATCCATCAATCGGGGTCCGTTTCCGCGGCGGCCAAAATTAGGGACTTCTGGGGCTTCATGCAGCTCTTTTCCCAAACCATGTCCAACCAATTCACGAACCACCCCGTAGCCGTGGCTTTCAGCGTGATGCTGACACGCCCAACCGATGTCACCGATGCGTTTGCCTACCACCGCTTGTTCGATGGCCAGAGCCAAACACTCTTTGGTGACATCTAAGAGTTTCTGCACTTCCGGTGCGATTTCCCCGACAGCAAACGTGTAAGCGCTGTCGCCGTAAAAACCGTTTTTCAACACGCCACAATCCACGGAAACCACATCGCCCTCTTCCAAGGGACGATGATTCGGAATTCCATGCACCACCGCCTCATTGACTGAAGTGCACAGGGTATTGGGGAATCCCCCATACCCCTTGAATCCCGGCTCGGCACCGTGATCGCGGATGAAGGCTTCAGCAACCGCATCCAACTCCAAGGTGGTTACCCCCGGACGAATGTGCTCAGCCACTGCCGCCAACGTACTTCCGACAAGCAAAGAACTCTCCCGAATGAGCTCGACCTCTTCGATCGTTTTAATCCGAACGCGTCGACCGAACCCCATTCCTTAAATCCCGTTGATTCCTCCCACTGGAGAATTCGTGCGACCGCGCATCTTGCCCGAAGACAAGAAACTTTGGTACTTCCGCTCCAACAGGTGAACCTCAATTTGCTGCAACGTGTCGAGGATGACCCCCACCATGATGAGCAACGATGTCCCCCCGAAGTAAATCGCAAATCCTTGAGCGTTCGTCAAGCCCAAGCCATACACCACCGCTGGCAAAATGGCCAAGAGGCCCAAGAAAACCGCGCCAGGCAACGTGATGTTGCTCAACACCGTTTCCAAGTACTGCTTTGTCGGGTGTCCGGGCTTGATGCCTGGAATGAACGCACTTTGGCGCTTCAAGTCGTCCGCCATTTGACCTGGATTCACGGTGATTGCCGTGTAGAAGTAGGTGAAAATGACGATCATCAAGAAGAACAGGATGTTGTAGGCCAAACCGTTGAAATCGGACAAGCTCGACATCACCGCGCTGCCCTCAAAGAATTCGCTTTGGCTCAAGTAGAGCGGAACGAACATGATGGCTTGAGCGAAAATGATCGGCATGACGCCGGAAGCGTTGACCTTCATCGGAATGAACTCACGAGCACCCGATCCTTGTGGCAAGTGCGATCCCGTGCTCGCTTGAGCCTTCGCCATTTGAACAGGAACCTTGCGCAACGCCTGCACCAATGCAACCGAGGCACCGATGACCACGAGCAAAATTGCCAACTCAACAAGGAAGAAGTACAGCGAAGTGTTCGGGTGGTTCAATTCCTGAATGATGGACTGCGGGAACGTCGCGATGATCCCGATCATGATGAGCAAGGAAATGCCGTTTCCAATGCCACGCTCGGTGATGCGCTCGCCCAACCACATGATGACCAAGGTGGACGCCACGAGGATGAGCACAGCACTGAACCACCAAAAGGCCGAGGGATCCACCACTGCACCGCGAACGGACACAACCGATGACGCCAAATACCCCGGTGCTTGCACAAGGGTAATGGCAATGGTCAAAAACCGCGTCCACTGGTTCAGTTTGTTCCGGCCACTTTCGCCATCGGTCTGCATCTTTTGGACTGCAGGAACGGCGATTCCAAGCAACTGAATGATGATGGACGCCGAGATGTACGGCATGATGCCCAACGCGAAGATGGAGGCCCGGCTGAACGCGCCGCCGGTGAACAACGACAACAGGGCGCCAAGGCCTTCTTCACCTCCAGCCGAATTCAGGCTTTCCTTGAGGACGTCGCTGTTCACACCCGGCAACACAATGAACGAGCCCAAGCGGTAGATCAAAATCAACCCCAAGGTCACGCCAATCTTCTTGCGAAGCTGCTCGTGGTGCCAGATGTTCTGGATGTTTTGGAAAAAGTTCTTCATGGCGCGGAATTTACAGCGCAATGGCTTGCCCGCCGGCACCCTCAATCGCCGCCTGAGCAGTGGCTGAGAATTTGTGGGCTTCGATTTTCACGCCTGCAGTCAATTCACCTCGGCCGAGGATTTTGACCAAATCACGCTTACCCGCCAAACCGTTGTCTTGCAACGTCTGGATGGTCACCTCAGAGAGGGACTTGCGCGTGATCAATTCTTGCAAGGTATCCAAGTTGATTCCTTTGTATTCAACCCGGTTGGGGTTGCGGAATCCAAACTTCGGAACGCGGCGCTGGAGGGGCATTTGTCCGCCTTCAAAACCGATTTTGCTCTTGTAGCCGGAACGCGATTTGGCACCTTTGTGGCCGCGCGTCGAAGTGCCTCCGTGTCCGGAGCCTTCACCGCGTCCAACTCGCTTGCGCTGCTTCCGAGAACCTTGAGCGTACTTGAGGTTACTGAGATTCATGGTCTATGCTGGTTACGATGTTATTTTTCTTCCACTCGGATCAGGTGGCTCACTTTGCGCACCATGCCCAAAATCTGGGGAGTCGCTTCGTGTTCTACCGGATTGTGGAGTTTCTTGATGCCGAGCGCCGCGATGGTCGCCTTCTGGCGAGCGGGGCGGTTGATGGCACTGCGTACTTGGGTGATGACGATTTTTGCCATGATGCTGAGCTTATCCGTTGAATACTTTAGAAACGGAGATGCCTCGCAACTGGGCCACATCTTCGGCGCTGCGGAGAGCCTTCAAAGCATTGAAGGTCGCCTTTACGACGTTGTGCGGGTTGGAAGAGCCCAATGACTTGGCCAAGACATCCGTGATGCCCGCGCTCTCCAAAACGGCACGCATGGCACCTCCAGCAATCACACCCGTACCCGGTGATGCCGGGCGGATCATGACGTGAGCACCTGCGTAGCGCATTTCCTGTGCGTGCGGAATGGTTCCTTTGATCAAAGGCACCGCAATCATGTTCTTCTTGGCATCATCGATGCCTTTCTGAATTGAGGTGGCGACTTCGCGGCTCTTGCCCAAACCATGCCCCACTTTTCCCTTCTCATCTCCCACCACCATGATGGCGCTGAAGCTGAAGGTCCGGCCCCCTTTGGTGGTCTTCGCCACCCGGTTGATGCCGACCAAGCGTTCCTTCAAATCCGGATCGCCCGTACGCGACTGTTGTTGCTGGTCGCCGCGTCCTTTGCGTTGTTGACGTTGTTCCATCTTCTGCTTAGAATTTCAATCCGCCCTCGCGAGCAGCTTCTGCCAATTGTTTCACACGACCGTGGTAGAGGTAGCCGTTCCGGTCAAAAATGACCGACTCGATGCCCGCACCCTTCGCCTTCTCTGCGATGGCCTTTCCAACCACAGCGGCCTGCTCGACTTTCGCGATGCCCTTAGCGGCATCCAATCCCAACGAACCAGCTGAGGCCAACGTGCGGCCAGTGGAGTCGTCGATGATTTGGGCGTAAATCTGCTTGTTGCTGCGGAACACCGACAACCGAGGACGCTCGCTCGTGCCGAGAACCTTGCCGCGAACGCGGCGCTTGATGCGCTCCCGCGCAAATGTTTTCTTCGTTCCCATGATGTTCGGTTATTTGGAAGCGGTCTTACCTGCCTTGCGACGGATCAACTCATTCTTGTAGCGGACACCTTTGCCTTTGTAAGGCTCTGGCTTGCGCAACGAACGAATCTTCGATGCGACCGCACCTACGAGCTGCTTGTCGTGAGACGTCAGTTTTACAAAAGGATTCGCTCCTTTCTTGGTATCTGCCTCCACCGTGATTTCGCTTGGAAGCATGAAAACAATGGGGTGGCTGTAGCCCAAGGCCAAGGTCAATTCCTGGCCTGCGCTCGACGCACGGTAACCCACACCGACGAGTTCCAACTCGATGGTGTAGCCTTCGGTCACGCCCACGACCATGTTGTTCACCAAGGAACGGTACAAACCGTGCTTGGAGCGGTGGTCTTTGTGGTCGGACGGACGTGCGAACGTCACTGTGTTGTCCTCAACCTGAATGTCGATCACCGGATCGATTTCCTGCTGAAGTTCTCCTTTCGGCCCCTTCACAGTGACCAACTGATCCACGATGCTGACGGTGACGCCGCTGGGGATGTTGATCGGGGATTTTCCAATTCGAGACATGACTGGTATCGTTCTGGGTGATCAGTAAACGGTGCAAACAAGTTCGCCACCGATGTTCATTTTGCGGGCTTCTTTGTCGGTCATCAACCCCTTCGAGGTGCTGACGATGCAAACGCCCAAACCATTCAACACGCGCGGCAATTCATCCGCACCAGCATACTTCCGCAAACCGGGGGTGCTCACACGCTGAATCTTGGTAATCGCAGGACGCTTTGACTTCGAGTCATAACGCAATGCAATCTTGATGGTTCCTTGGTGACCCTCCTCTACAAACTTGTAGTTGAGGATGTACCCTTTATCGAACAAGATTTTCGTCATCTCCTTCTTCATGTTTGAAGCGGGGATTTCGACGACCTTGTGACCCGCTGACTGCGCATTCCGAATGCGCGTCAAGTAATCTGCAATGGGATCTGTAAACATCTCTGTTCGTCTTTAGGGTTACCAGCTGGCCTTCTTCACGCCAGGAATCTTCCCTGCGAGAGCCATTTTGCGGAAAAGCACGCGCGAAATGCCGAACTGGCGCATGTAGCCACGGGGACGACCCGTGATTTGGCAACGGTTGTGCATGCGAACGGCCGCGCTGTTCGGCGGCAATTTTTGCAGAGCATCCCAATCCCCTGCAGCTTTGAGGGCCGCGCGCTTTGCAGCGTATCGAGCGACCATACGAGCGCGCTTGCGCTCACGGGCTTTCATTGATTCTTTAGCCATGACTCAGTTCTTTTTGAAGGGGAATCCAAAACCTTCGAGCAGCGCCTTCGCTTCCTCGTCGGTCCGAGCGGATGTCACAATCGTGATGTCCATTCCGTTGAAGTACTTCACTTCGTCCAAGTTGATCTCGGGGAAGATGATTTGTTCTTTCACGCCGAAGGTGAAGTTTCCGCGACCATCGAAACCTTTCGGCTTGATGCCCTGGAAGTCACGCGTCCGCGGAAGCGAAATGGCGATGAGTCGGTCCAAGAACTCGTACATGCGCTCACGACGCAGGGTCACCCGTGCGCCGATGGGCATGCCTTTCCGAAGCTTAAAGTTCGAAACGTCCTTAGTGGAAATGGTCTGAACGGCTTTTTGACCGGAGATTCGGGTCATTTCATCCATCGCCGATTCGATGATTTTCTTATCGGCAATGGCCTTACCCAAACCCTGGTTCAGGCAAATCTTCGTGATGCGAGGTACCTGCATCACCGAGGAGTACTCGAAACGCTCTTTGAGCGCCGGTACCAGTTGCTCGTTGTATTGAGCTTGGAGGCGTGGTTGGTAACTCATCACTTGATTTCCTCGTTGGTTTTCTTGGAATAACGAACCAGCTTGCCTTCGTCGTTGCGACGACGGCCCACCCGCGTTGCATTGCCCTTGCCGTCGACGACCATCACATTCGAGATGTGAATCCCGGCCTCCTTTTCGACAATGCCGCCTTGCGGGTTCGCAGCACCTGGCTTCTGGTGCCGCTTCACAATGTTGACGCCTTCAACAAAGACCCGATCGGTCTTGCGATCGACACTCAACACGGTGCCTTGCTTGCCTTTGCTTCCGCCCGACAACACCTTTACGGTATCTCCTTTCTTTACTTTAAATCGCTTGAACATGTCGATCGGATTAAAGCACCTCAGGCGCAAGTGAGACAATTTTCATGAAATCCTTCTCGCGAAGCTCCCGTGCGACCGGGCCGAAGATGCGCGTACCGCGCATTTCGCCGGCTGCATTGAGCAGCACGATGGCGTTGTCGTCGAAACGGATGTACGATCCGTCCGGGCGACGCACTTCCTTGCGCGTCCGCACAACAACACCAGTGGATACCGTTCCCTTCTTCACGTTTCCGTTGGGCGTTGCATCCTTGATCGCAACCACCACTTTATCGCCAATGCTGGCGTAGCGGCGGCGTGTACCGCCCAACACACGGATGCACAAGGCTTCCTTCGCTCCGGTGTTGTCGGCCACTTTCATGCGGCTTTCTTGCTGTATCATAATTGATTAGCCTTAACTGTTTCGTTTCCTAGAGCGGCTTACTTCGCGCGCTCGATGATTTCGGCCACGCGCCAGCACTTCCGCTTGCTCAGCGGACGTGTTTCCATGATCCGCACCGTGTCACCCACGTTGCAATCATTGGCTTCGTCGTGTGCCATGAATTTGCTCGTCTTCTTGACGAACTTCCCGTACTTGGCGTGCTTCTCCTTCCGTTCGACTACCACCGTGATGGATTTGTCCATGGATGTTGAAGAAACAACGCCGATCCGCTCCTTCCGGAGGTTGCGGGCGGGAGCCGCTGGGGTCATCTCAGTGCTCATGCGTTGGCTTTCTTACGCGAGTTCAACTCAGTCAAGAGGCGAGCGATGTCACGCTTCTTGTTTACGATTGCCTTTGGGCTTTCCAAACCGGCCACCGTGTGGTTGAACCGCAATTTGGCCAAGGCAGTTTGCTCCAATTCGATGCGCTCATTCAAATCCGCATCCGAGAGCTTCCGGATTTCTGCATTTTCAATCATGAGTGCGCGTAATCAGGGCGTACAACAAACTTGCATTTCACAGGAAGCTTCTGAGCTCCCAAACGGAGGGCCTCCATCGCGGTGTCCATCGGAACGCCGTCCACTTCAAAGAGGACGCGACCCGGACGAACAGGAGCAACCCAGTGGCTCGGAGCTCCCTTACCCTTACCCATACGAACCTCTGCAGGCTTCGATGTGATGGGCTTGTCTGGGAAGATTCGGATCCACACCTTTCCCTCACGCTTCATGTAACGGTTGATGGCGATACGAGACGCCTCGATTTGCCGCGACGTAATGAAGCCGACCTCCAGGGTCTTGATTCCAAACGAACCGTACGCGATGTTCGCACCGCGTTGCGCGTTGCCACGCACACGGCCCTTCTGCATCTTCCGGAACTTGGTTCTTTTTGGCTGTAACATAACCTTGCTGTCTTTTACTTATTAGCGGCGGGGACGACGTCCTCCTCCGGGGCGGCGATCGGTGCCGCGGCGTTCGTTCGTTTTCTTCTGTGCCGGCACCGGAGACAGGTCACGCTTACCGTAAACCTCACCACGGCAAATCCAGCACTTCACACCAATCCGACCGTAAGTCGTGTGTGCCTCAACCAAAGCATAGTCGATGTCCGCACGGAAGGTGTGCAATGGAATGCGTCCCTCCTTGTATGACTCCGAACGTGCAATTTCAGCACCGTTCACCCGGCCAGCGATGTTCACCTTGATGCCCTCTGCGCCCATGCGCATCGTGCCTGCAATGGCCATTTTAATGGCGCGGCGGTGAGAAATACGCGCTTCGATTTGGCGAGCAATGCTTTCCGCAACGAGGCGTGCATCCAACTCAGGACGCTTGATTTCGAAGATGTTGATTTGGACTTCCTTGCCCGTCAACTTCTTCAACTCTTCACGGAGCTTGTCCACCTCCGTTCCACCCTTGCCGATGATCACGCCGGGACGAGCCGTCTTGATGGTCACCGTCACCAACTTGAGCGTGCGCTCGATGATGATGCTGGAAACGTTCGCTTTGCGCAAACGCGCCATCAAGTACTCGCGGATTTTTTCGTCCTCCACCAACTTCTCAGTGTAGTCCTTTCCGCCGTACCAGTTGGAATCCCATCCCCGGATGAAACCGAGGCGATTGCCGATTGGATTTGTCTTCTGTCCCATGAATTATTGCTTGGCGGAATCTACGATGATGGTCACGTGGTTGCTGCGCTTCCGAATGCGGTGTGCGCGGCCTTGAGGAGCGGTTTGAAGGCGCTTGAGCATTCGGCCGCCATCAACGAAGATGTCACGGACGATCAAATCGCTCTCTTCAGGACGCTGCCCTTCGTTCTTGGCCTCCCAGTTGGCAATGGCCGAACGGAGCAACTTCTCCAAACGAACCGAGGCCTCACGTGAGCTGAACTTCAGCACGTTCAATGCTTGGAATGCTCCCATGCCACGCACCGTATCGGCAACGAGGCGCATCTTGCGGGGGGACGTCGGGCAATCGTTCAATTTCGCGATTGCCACGCTCTTCATTTCTTCTTTGCGCGCGTCAGCGGCAATTCTCTTACGTTTTCCCATGACAAATTAGCGCTTCTTGTCCTTCTTGTCCGCGTGGCCACGGAAGGTGCGGGTGGGTGAAAATTCTCCGAGCTTGTGTCCCACCATGTTCTCCGTAACAAAAACGGGGATGAACTGGCGGCCGTTGTGAACGGCGATGGTCAAGCCGACGAAGTCTGGCGTGATGGTGCTTGAGCGAGACCAAGTTTTGATCACCGCCTTCTTTCCGGAAGCCTGCATGGCTTCCACACGTTGTACCAACTTATAGTGGATAAACGGGGGTTTCTTGAGTGAACGAGCCATGGTGCTTACTTCTTCCGACGTTCAATGATAAACTTGCTGCTATTCTTGCGCTTGTTACGCGTCTTGTAGCCCTTCGACGGCAAGCCCTTGCGCGAACGCGGGTGACCACCTGAAGAACGACCCTCACCACCACCCATCGGGTGATCGACCGGGTTCATCACCACGCCACGGACACGTGGGCGGCGACCCAACCAGCGGGAACGACCGGCTTTACCGGAAACTTGCTGGTTGTGCTCCGAGTTGCTGACGGTACCGATGACGGCCATGCAAGTCACCAGGATTTGGCGAACCTCACCGCTGGGCAACTTGATGATGGCGTACTTGCCATCCCGAGCGTTCAACTGAGCGTAAGAACCTGCGCTGCGAGCGATGCACGCTCCTTTGCCTGGGTACAACTCGATGTTGTGGATGACGGTACCAAGCGGAATGTCGCTCAAGTACATGCAGTGGCCAACATTCGGAGTCGCCTCCTTGCCGCTGTTGATGGTCATTCCCGGCTTCAAGCCGTTGGGAGCAACGATGTACCGCTTCTCTCCATCCGTGTACTCGACGAGGCAGATGCGCGCGCTGCGGTTGGGATCGTACTCGACCGTCAACACCGTAGCTTCCATGTGCTTGTCGCGCTTGAAGTCGATCAAACGATAGCGACGCTTGTGCCCGCCACCGCGGTAGCGCATCGTCATCTTTCCGCTGTCGTTCCGGCCACCCGTCTTCTTGAGGCTGCGGAGCAACGGCTTGTGCGGGGTATCGGTCGTGATGTCGTCAAATTTCGACAACACTTTGTGACGGGTACCCGGCGTAATGGGGTTGAATTTACGAAGTGCCATTTCCTCAGATGTTCTCGTAGAAGTCAATCATCTCACCTTCGCCAATGCTGACGATGGCTTTCTTGTACTGGTTCGTGCGTCCCTTGACCATTCCGGTCTTCGTGAAACGCTGACGGGCCTTGCCGTCAACCCGAACCGTACGAACGGACGTCACGGTCACACCGTATTCCGCCTCGATGGCCTTCTTGATTTCGATTTTGTTCGCACCGAGGGCCACAACAAAACCATACGCATTGTTGCGCTCTTGGTCCGTGGTCATCTTCTCGGTAATCAGGGGTTTAATCAGGATCTGCTGCATGGCCTTCCTTATTTGAGCAAGCCTTCGATGACCTCGTGGGCGTTGTCCACAAGGACGAGGGATTTGCAGTTCATGATGTCGTAAGTGCTCAAATCGGTCGCGACCATGACGCGGTGCTTGGGCAAGTTGCGGCAGCTGCGGTAAACCGCATCGTTCGCAGCAGGCAACACAAAGAGCGTCTTCGTGTCAGCCAATTCCAAGTTCTTCAAAACCTGAGCGAACGACTTCGTGCTCGGCTTGTCCATGGAAATGCCTTCAACCACTTTGATGGCCTCGTCCTTCGCCTTGTAGCTGAGGGCGCTGCGGCGAGCCAATTGCTTGACCTTCCCGTTCAAACGGTGGGTGTAATCCCTCGGCTCAGGGCCGAAGATGTTACCTCCTCCGCGGTACAACGGGTTCTTGATGGAACCCGCACGTGCGGTACCGGTACCTTTCTGCTTCTTCAGCTTGCGCGTGGAACCAGAAACCACGCCACGGTGCAACGTGTCGTGCGTGCCTTGGCGCTGAGCTGCCATAAAACGCTTGACGTCCAAGTAAATGGCGTGATCGTTGGGCTCAATGGCGAAAACCGCGTCGCTCAACGTAACGGACTTTGCCGTTTTCGAGCCGTCGGTGCTGTATACGCTGAGTTTCATTACGCTTCTGGCTTACGGATGATGATCATGGAACCCTTGTGTCCGGGGACGGCACCTTTGACGATGAGGACCCCCTCATCCGCCAAAACCTTCACCACTTCGAGGTTCTCGATGGTGACGCGGCCGTTACCGGTTTGGCCTGCCATGCGCATGCCTTTGAAGACACGAGCCGGCGTCGAGGCAGCACCGACAGAACCCGGTGCACGCAGGCGGTTGTGCTGACCGTGGGTAGCTTGTCCGACACCGCCGAAGCCGTGGCGCTTCACTACACCTTGGAAGCCCTTACCCTTCGAAGTGCCTGAAATCGAAACGAATTCGCCCTCCGCAAACACGTCATCGACTTTCAATTCAGCACCTGGCTGAAGTTCACCTTCGAAGTTCTTGAACTCCACAAGCTTGCGCTTGGGCGCCACACCGGCGCGCTTAAAATGGCCTTGCATGGCCTTCGAAGTGCGCTTTTCAGAGCGCTCTCCGAAACCGAGTTGGATGGCTTCGTAGCCGTCCTTCTCAAGGGTACGAACTTGCGTTACTACGCAAGGACCAACCTCCAGAATGGTGCATGGGATGTTCTTCCCAGCGGCACTGTAGATGCTGGTCATACCAATCTTCTTCCCTATGAGTCCGGGCATGATCGTTGATTATGATGATGATGGACTGACGCGCTGTCAGACCTTGATTTCGACTTCCACTCCACTCGGCAATTCCAAGCGCATCAACGCATCCACCGTCTTCGAAGACGAGCTGTAGATGTCGATCAACCGCTTGTACGAGTTGAGTTCAAATTGTTCCCGGGCCTTCTTGTTCACGTGCGGTGAACGGAGGACCGTGTAAATGCGCTGGTGTGTCGGCAACGGAACTGGTCCGCTAATGACTGCTCCAGTGGCCGTAACGGTGCTCACAATCTTCTTTGCCGACTTATCGACGAGGTTGTGGTCGTACGACTTGAGCTTGATGCGAATTTTCTGCGTCATGATTTCTTCTTCTTGGCTTATCCCTTCGCGTCAGCGATGACTTTCTCTGCAACGTTGTTCGGTGCCTCAGCGAAGTGGCTGAACGACATCGAAGACGTCGCGCGTCCCGAGGTCAACGTGCGGAGATCCGTAACGTAACCGAACATCTCTGACAACGGAACCTTTGCGTTCACGATCGTCTTGCCTGCGCGCTCGCCCGTTCCTTCGATGAGGGCACGGCGCTTGTTCAAGTCACCGATGACATCACCCATGTTTTCATCGGGGGTCACGACCTCCAACTGCATCATCGGCTCGAGGATCTTCGGTTGGCAATGCTTCACCGCGTTGCGGTAAGCCATTTTTGCTGCCAGTTCGAATGAGAGCTGGTCCGAGTCAACCGCGTGGAAGCTGCCGTCGATGAGTTCGACTGCCATGCTGTCCATTTGGTATCCGGCCAAGACGCCGTTCTTCATGGCCTCTTCAAAGCCCTTCTGAACAGAAGGAACGAATTCCTTCGGGACATTGCCCCCTTTCACCGAGTTGGTGAAGACCAAACCGGGCTTCTCCGGATCCGGTGAAGGACCGATTTTCACGATGATGTCCGCGAACTTACCGCGACCACCGGATTGCTTCTTATACACTTCACGGTGCTCCGTAGAGCCCGTGATGGCTTCCTTGTAATTCACCTGGGGAGCACCCTGGTTGCACTCAACCTTGAACTCACGACGCAAGCGGTCGACGAGGACTTCGAGGTGCAATTCGCCCATACCGGAGATGACGGTTTGACCGGTCTCTTCGTCGGTGCGGACGCGGAACGTTGGATCTTCCTCTGCCAGTTTGTACAAGCCGTTGGCCAATTTGTCCAAATCCGCCTGAGACTTCGGCTCGACAGCAATACCAATTACTGGCTCAGGGAAGCTCATGCTTTCCAAGACCACCTCGTGTCCCTCAGCACAAAGGGTATCGCCCGTCTTGATGTCCTTGAAACCGACCACAGCACCGATGTCCCCTGCCTCGAGCAATTCGATGGGGTTCTGCTTGTTCGAGTGCATTTGGAAGATGCGCGAAATCCGCTCTTTCTTGCCTGAACGCGTGTTCATCACATACGACCCTGCGGGGAGGGTGCCCGAGTAGGCTCGCACAAAGCAGAGGCGACCCACGAACGGGTCGGTAGCGATTTTAAAGGCCAAACCTGCAAACGGCTGGTCCGGGTCAGGTTTGCGGATGATTTCTGCATCCTCATCGCCCACCGCGTGGCCGACAATCGCGTCGACATCGTAAGGAGAGGGCAGGTACATCATCACCGCATCCAACATGGTCTGCACCCCTTTGTTCTTGAATGCTGAACCGCAAAGAATCGGGGTGATTTTCATGTTGATCGTTGCCATGCGAATGGCGTTCTCAATTTCGTCCTGCGTCAAGCTATCCGGGTCCTCGAAGAACTTCTCCATCAAGGTGTCGTCCTGCTCTGCAACCGACTCAATGAGGTTGGCACGGTATTCCTCAACGGTCTCCAAGAGATCCGACGGGATTTCCACCTCCTCCCAAGTCATGCCCTTGTCCTCCTCGTTCCAAATGAAGGCTTTGTTTTGAATCAAATCCACCACACCACGGAAGTCGTCCTCCGCACCAATTGGAATCTGCAAAGGCACAGGATTCGCTCCCAACATCTCCCGAATCATCTTGAGGACGTTGAAGAAGTCGGCACCTGAACGGTCCATTTTGTTCACGAAACCGATGCGCGGGACCTTGTACTTGTCCGCCAAGCCCCAGTTCGTTTCCGATTGCGGCTCAACGCCCGACACGGCACAAAACAACGCCACCGCGCCGTCGAGAACGCGCAGCGAACGCTCCACCTCCACCGTGAAGTCCACGTGACCGGGGGTGTCGATGATGTTGATGCGGTATTGGTTGTCGCGGAAGTTCCAGAAGCACGTCGTAGCAGCGGACGTGATCGTGATGCCACGCTCCTGCTCTTGCTCCATCCAGTCCATCGTCGCTGCACCATCGTGCACCTCACCAATCTTGTGGGAGATGCCCGTGTAGTACAGGATGCGTTCTGTGGTGGTCGTCTTTCCCGCATCCACGTGGGCCATGATGCCGATGTTGCGGGTAAAATTGAGGTCTCTCTTTGCCATGATCGAGGCGATGTATCAGTTCAATGAATCAGAAACGGAAGTGAGAGAATGCTTTGTTCGCCTCGGCCATGCGGTGCGTGTCCTCCTTCTTCTTGTAGGTGGCACCCTCTTCTTTTGAAGCCGCGATGATTTCGAAGGCCAAACGATCGGCCATCGTCTTCTCGTTCCGCTTGCGCGAGTACCCAATCATCCACTTCATCGCCAAGCTTTGGCGACGCGCGTCACGAATGGGTTGCGGGATTTGGAAGGTCGCACCACCGACACGGCGGCTGCGCACCTCCACACCCGGAGTGACGTTTTCCAATGCCTTCTTGAACACCTCGAGGCCATCCTCCCCGGTGCGCTCTTGGACACGGTCCATCGCCTTGTAGAAGATGTCGAATGCGACGCTTTTCTTGCCGTCCAACATCAGGTTGTTCACGAAGCTCGTTACCAAGGTGCTGCCAAAACGTGGGTCAGGCAGGATCAGGTGCTTCTTGGGTGTTCTCCTTCTCATAGCGGATTACTTCTTTACTTTTGGACGCTTGGTTCCATACTTCGAACGACGCTGCGTGCGGCCTTCCACACCCGCGGTGTCCAATGCACCCCGAACGATGTGGTAACGCACACCTGGGAGGTCCTTTACACGACCACCGCGCACCAAGACGATGCTGTGCTCTTGCAAGTTGTGACCTTCACCGCCGATGTAGGCGTTGACTTCGTTTCCGTTGGTGAGTCGCACACGAGCGACTTTCCGCATGGCGGAGTTCGGTTTCTTCGGCGTCGTCGTGTAAACACGGACGCACACTCCGCGACGCTGCGGACAAGAGTCCAAAGCGGCTGACTTGCTCGTCTGCGGCTTTGTAATGCGACCCTTACGGATGAGCTGCTGGATGGTAGGCATCGTCCTATTGAATCAAGTTTCGGTTGTGCATAAATTGTTCTCCCCCACAATAAGGGGCTGCAAAAGTAACAGAGAACGTGTGAAAAACAATAGCCTACCGCTCCTTTTTCCCCACTTTCTTTCTCACGACCAAAAAGTTGGCACCAAGATGATGGAGAATCCTCCGAAGCCAAGCGTTAACTTCGTGTCGTGGAATTCTTGAACGAACTGAACGAGGCGCAGCGCGCAGCCGCCACCCACGTGGACGGTCCGATGATGGTCATCGCCGGTGCGGGATCTGGGAAAACGCGGGTGTTGACGTACCGGATTGCCTATTTGATTGGGCGCGGAGTGGATCCGTTTTCGATTTTGGCCTTGACGTTCACGAACAAAGCCGCGCGCGAAATGAAGGAGCGGATCGGGAAAGTCATCGGCGACGGCGAAGCGAAGAACATCTGGATGGGCACGTTTCACAGCGTGTTTGCCCGCATCCTCCGAACGGAGGCCGAGCGCATCAATTACACCCGGAACTTCACCATTTACGACACCGCCGACAGCCGTTCGCTCATCAAGGACATCATCAAGGGCCTCAACCTCGACGATAAGGTCTACAAGCCGGCCAGCGTTCAATCGCGGATTTCTGGGGCGAAGAACAACCTCATCGACGCCGCAGGGTATGCCGAACATCCGGAAATCCAATCGGAAGACGCGCAGGCCGGCCGCCCCCACATCGCCACGGTTTACAAGCATTACGAATCGCGTTGCTTCCGCGCGCAAGCGATGGACTTCGATGACCTGCTGTTCAAGATGAACATCCTGCTGCGCGACTTCCCTGACCTATTATATAAGTACCAGACGAAGTTCCAGTACCTGATGGTGGACGAGTACCAGGACACGAATTTTGCCCAGTATTTGATCATCAAGCAGTTGGCAGCCCAAAGGGAAAACATCTGCGTGGTCGGCGACGACGCCCAATCCATCTACGGCTTCCGCGGCGCGAACATTGAAAACATCCTCAACTTCAAGCACGACTACCCCGACTTCACGCTGTACAAGCTCGAGCAGAATTACCGCTCGACCCAGGCCATCGTGGAGGCGGCGAACTCGGTCATCGCCCACAACACGAACCAAATCCCGAAAGCGGTTTGGACCTCCAACGGCGAAGGGAAGCGCATCCAAATCAACCGGCACTACACGGACAACGAGGAGGGACGCCACGTGGCCACCCGCATCTTCGACATGCACCACCAGCACCAAGTTCCGTTCAGTGATTTCGCCATTCTGTACCGAACAAATGCGCAATCGCGGGCCTTTGAAGAGAGCCTGCGCAAGTTGAACCTCCCCTACCGCATTTACGGCGGCACGTCCTTCTATCAGCGCAAGGAAATCAAGGACCTCATTGCGTACTTCCGATTGGTGGCGAATCCCCGAGACGACGAGGCGTTCAAGCGCGTGGTGAATTACCCGGCGCGTGGCATCGGGAAGTCCACCCTGGACAAGCTCATCGTGGAGGCGGCGGAGCGCAACATCGCGCTTTGGGACGTGGTGATGGACGAGGCGATGCCACCGACGACGCTCGGTGGGGCGCCATTGCGCAAGCTGCGCGACTTTGCGGGGATGATCCGGCGGTTCATGGCGGAACTCGACCGCAAGGCTGCGGACGAACTGGCTTTGGAGATTGCCAAGCATTCGGGCTTGGTCAGCGAGCTGTACCGGGATAAAACGCCGGAAGGGGTGGCGCGCTACGACAACATCCAGGAATTGCTCAACGGGGTGCAAGCCTTCAGCGAGCAGGCGCGGGAAACCGATCCCGAAGCGCGGCCAACGCTATCGGATTTCCTCCTCGACGTGGCGCTGCTCACCGACGCGGACCAAGACGACGACGACCTGAACAAGATCGCCATGATGACCATCCATGCCGCGAAAGGATTGGAATTCAAGCACGTGAACATTGTCGGCTTGGAAGAAAACCTCTTTCCCAGCCAGATGGCCATGCAGTCCCGGGCTGATCTCGAAGAGGAGCGGCGGCTCTTCTACGTCGCGCTGACCCGCGCAGAAGAAACGTGCGCGCTGAGCTTTGCCCAAACCCGCTATCGGTTTGGCCAAGTCATCACCGCCGAGCCCAGCCGCTTCATCGACGAAATCGACGAGCGCTACGTGGAATACAGCAATGCCAAGGCCGCTCGACCGACCCCATTTGCAGGCGGCCCCTCCTTCGATCAGGCGCGGAAGCAATGGAAACAAATGCCCAGCGCCGACGGAAACAACGCCTCCGCTTTCGGACGACTCGCCGAGAAAGCCGCTCCCAAGGCCGACCCGAAACCCTTCCGCCGCTCTTCGACAGGAGGCAAACTCAAGCGCGTCGAACCCACTTCAGGCGACGGAGCGGTCACGGAATTGGCCGAGGGCCACGTGGTTACCCATGAGCGCTTCGGCAAAGGCAAGATCGTGAAGCTCGAAGGCACCGCACCGAACACGAAAGCCACGGTGTTCTTCCCCGAAGCAGGGACCAAGCAGCTCCTCCTGAAGTTCGCGAAACTCACCCGCATCGACGAATGAACCGACTCGCCTTGATCAGCCTCGCCTTGCTGGCAGTTCTAGGTTGCCGGAAACCGAGCACGGATTGCGTGCTGGCCCTTTCCGTTCGGGATGCCGGCGAAGACGTGGAACACCCCCCGGTGCCCGGAATCGACGCGGAGTTCAAGCAGCAGATTGTGTCGGGCGGCGTGTTGACGAGTGCGTTTGTCCCGGTGGATGAGCAGACGACGGATGCCGCGGGCGCGTGCGATTTGGTCTTCGCCAAGGAGAATGCGCTGGTTTATCGGTTGGATTTGAAGGCCGAAAATTGGTTTACACGCCAAATCGAATGGAACCCCGACGACTTCCTACCGGGCGACACCGTTCGGTTCTCCACCGACATGATGCCCCGCGCGACGCTGCGGGTTCACCTCGAAGCGGGGTTGCTGACCGGAAACGACGACGTGCTGCAGTTTCGCACCCTGCACGTTCCGGGCGAGTACCCCACGTGCAGCAATGAGTGGCGTACCTTCAATGGCAGCACCGCAGCCGACACGGCGTGGGTGTGCGACATGGAAGGAGGGGCAACGGTCGCCTACACGTGGATGATCACGCGGGATGGGGAAACGAATTGGTACTTGGATTCGCTGGTGGCGGAGCGGTTTGAGGAGACCACGTTGCATTTGGTTTGGTGATGGAAACGCGATTGGAACAGCACGACTTGCGGGTCGAAAAAACAGCGAGGTACTTCGTGCTCGGCCCCGATCGTCCGGTCGGGAGGTTGTGGGCGCTGCACGGCTATGGCCAGCTCCCCCAGTACTTCTTGCGGCGGTTTGAAGCGGCGGCGGCGGCGGGTTGGCAGGTGGTCGCGCCGGAGGGGCTGCATCGCTTCTATGTGCAAGGCACTTCGGGCCGCGTGGGGGCTTCGTGGATGACGCGGGAGGAGCGGGAGACGGACATGGCGGATTACGTGCGGTATTTGGACCAAATCCATTCCCGCCTCACCCCCCACTCCGGCCCTGAATTGCTCCTCGGCTTCTCCCAAGGCGTGGCCACGGCGGCGCGGTGGGCATGCCGCGGGCAAGTGCACTTCGATGCCTTCGTCTTTTGGTCCGGTGTTTTCCCGCCGGATTTGAAACTCGAATCCGAATGGCCAAGGAAGCCCGGCGTTCGCACCTACGTGGCCCTCGGCGATGACGACGCCTTCTTCGATGAAACGCTGCTTCAGCGCACCCGCTCAACCTTCGAATCCCACGGCATCGACCACGAAATCATCCGGTTTTCCGGTGGACACGTCGTGGATGCAGAGGCGTTACGCCTCGTGCTGGACGCCTTCATCTGACTCGAGGCAGCAGTTTTTCATGTCGCCGCTGAGCTCATACATCGCACGGCGACGATCCGAGGCATCCCGCGTGCGGTTGACCCAAGCATGGCCGCGCGATTCCCTCGACCACGCATTCAAGTCATTGATGGCCCGATTCCTTCGCGACCGCCGGGTTTCGGGTGTATCAATGGCCCCAATTCCGAGCAAAGCATCCAATTCATCCGCATCGATTGCATCCCCCGCTCGCGGCCTCAACTGGTTCAACGTATGCGCTACCGAAGCTTCAATTTGCGGCTCCTCCTCCGAAATCACCGGAACGTTCCGCTTCCTCATCCGAATGGTGAAGAACCCAAAAGCCGAAGCGCATGCAAAGGCCGTCATGCCCCACAACCAAGGTTGACCGGAACGAAAGGCCGCTTCGTAGGCCGATTCGCGGCTCGGCGGCTCGACCAGCCACCACTTGCCCCGTGCATCCATGAACTCCACGCCTCCCCGTCCGGGCCGCACCGCGTGCGGCTCTTCGGGAACTGCGGCTGCCGTTTGGCGGTAAAAAGCCCCTGCTTCCACATCCAACCAGCCCATCAGCGAACGGTCGTCGTTCCAAACCAAGGCCCATTGTCCCGTCGAAACCACGCGATTGAAACCCGCCCGCGACCGATTGAGCTGGGCGAATTCCGTCCAACCGAGCTCCGGCGATAAGCACCGCCAAACCTTCCCTCGGTTGCCGAACACCGCATAAGCCACACCGTCCTGCACCCACGGTGCGGCATGGGCCCACCCAAACGGCAGCGCCTTCGACTCCATCAATTCCCACCCGGTGTCGGTCGGAACCAGCCACTCCCCGGAAGGCAGCATGCGCAGAACGCCCCCGCGGTAGGTCATCAAGTACCCGCCCCGGGAATCTTCCGCCTCCAGCAATTCAAACTCAGCGGGCGACTTGACCAAACCCAACAGCGGACGACCTGGCCTCAACGTGAAGTTCAGGTTGTGCATGCCATAGAACGACGCCAAAGCCTGAGGCTCGTCCGATTCGCGGTTCAGCTTAAAGGTCACATCAAACACCACCGTCCTCTCTGGAATGTCCACAAACCCGTGGGCTCTTCCCGTGGCTCCGTCCATGCGCAGCACATTTCCTCGCCCCTTCCGGACCACTTCCGCTCCGGCATCAATGTTCAATACTTGCCCCCCATCCAAGGGCAACTCCGGATGCTCGCCCTCAAAATCGAACCCCACCGCGCGCTCCAATCCTTCGGGCACCTTCCCGCTCCGCTGCCAATCCAGCAGGGCCTCGGGACTTGCAGCTCCCCGATGGATCGAAACATCATCCACCTCAATGGCTGAATACGAGCGCCAAGTCGTTCCGAAAAAAGCCCCCAAATGCAGCATGCGGTGGTCAAATCGCCTGCCTTCTGAACTGCCAACGAACCGCAACTCATCGTCAATGACCACGAACGTTCTTCCCAACTCATCGCGCGAATAAGTCAGCCGGTGCCATTCGCGGCTCAAGTCCATTTTCAGGCACCGATCGACCCGTTCCTCGAACACCAAATAACCCACCTCTACACACGTTTCCAACTCGCTCACCGCTCGGGATTCCGCTTCAGCGTGTTGCTGATGGCGCCAAACGTTGCGCATGGATACCGTCTCCCCTACCCCCCAAATTCCAGACGAGGCAACCGCCCATTGATCAATTGCAGGAGACCAATCCACCTCGCGCCGCCACTGGTTCGAGGTGTTCAACTGACAGGTGAATTCCGAACCCAAGGTATCCACCAAGGTTTGCAGCACGTTGCGGGACCAACGCGGCTGGGCCGCCTCCGATGGCCCGACGTATGGCACCCACGTGAGCGTTCGGTTCCCCTCGTGCAGCGCAACCACATCGTCGTCGCCATCGCCGTCCCAATCGCTCAACCGGATGAGGGAATTGGGCTCCAACTCCGCAAGGGGTTCAGTACCAAAATCAACGCCGTCGCTTCGAAAAGGGAGGACAATCAGCGACGACGTAATGCGATTGTGCATGAGCACCGTCCCGTCCATCTGGGTGCTGTGGTGGTTGATGATGGCCCCAAAAAGCCGGTGATCCAAGGGCGATGAAACGATGCCTTGGGCACCCACGGTCCAAAACGTAAGACGCGGAACCTCACCCGTTTGGACCGCGATGCCGACCACGCCGTTCACATCCACCGCCACATCCCAAGATTCAACTGCGGCCGTTTCAATGTCCTTCCAAGCACCCAGCCCTCCTGATGGCATCCCGAGAGCCACTTTCAACCGCTGCGACTGCTGAACGATGGCATCTTCGAAACCGTCGCCATTGAGGTCAACGAAGTCCAAATCCTCCACATGCCCCGAAACACGGCCCAAATGCAGCATGGCCCCATTGCGTTCGAGCATCAACTGCCCATCCTCGCCCTCGCCGACAATCAAGCCGTTCCCGGTGCACCTGAAATGTCCTGCAATGGCCATCGACAAGTTTCTGAATGGAACCAATTCCCGCCCATCGAACTTGTATGCACTGACCTCGAAACGCTTCGACCCCACGGCCCTTTTGACCCACAAAAGCGGCGGATAGGCTTCTTGACTGCGCTTGTGCTCGAAGGCGATTTGGTGGATGGCCGCGCGCTCGCCCAAAAGGTTGTACGCCTCCTCCAAGCCTTGCCCGGCGGAGCCCCAACAAACCCACAGCCCCCTCCGATCGACGAAAATCAGGTCCACAGCACCGTCTCCATCAAAATCATCCGTTCGAAAATCCAACAATCCATCCCACGAAATCTGCAGCGACTGCGTGACGGGTTCGACAAACCGCGATCTCCAATCAGAACGTTGGATTCCCCCCTCGATCTGAGCCCAGCTCCCGAGCGCCCACAACGCTCCGACCACGCCCATCCAAAATTGTTTAGCGCTCATCCAAAAAAATGTGCAAGAAACTGAAATTCAACATTTCCATGACAATGTACACTGAACCCAAATGCAGTCCTAATCCAAACGTGTTCATATAGAACGACCAAGGACCTGCTCGAATCGTTCGTAAATTGACCACATGAAATGGGGATCGACCTTCGCCTTGCTCGTTGTCTGCACAGCTACAGCGCAAGCTCAATCGGCGGCTTGGCCGCATGAACTTTCCGAACTCGAACGGAATCATGTTGAGCGCATCGGATTTGAGCCGATTGCTGCCCGTGGCATCACCGACCCGCCGCCATTTACCGAGTTGCGGACGGCTGCCGAGTGGGAAGAGATCGAGGCCTTGACCATTGCGTGGACGTCCTTTCCGTGCATCCAGAAGCAGATTGTTGCGGCGGCATCGCAGGAATGCACGGTCATCGTCTTCGCGGAGGATCCTGCGGCGTGCGAGAATTATTTGACGGGGTCCTCGTGCGGAGGGGCGCTTGATTTGGCATCTGTCCAAATCGTAAACGCCGAATACAACAGCATTTGGATTCGGGACTACGGCGCCACCACCGTTTACGGTTCCTTCAACGACGACCGCTTGTTGGTCGATTGGATTTACAACCGCCCCCGGCCGCTCGATGATGCCATTCCGGATGTGCTGGGAAGCACCTTGAACGTTCCGGTCTACAGCACGACCGCCTCACCCACCGATTTGATGGGTACGGGCGGCAACTGGATGAGCGACGGGTTTGGGACGGCGTTTGCCTCGGAGCTCGTTTTGGAGGAGAACATGGGCGGTAGCACGTGGTGGACGAGCTTCCCAGACCACACCGAAACCGAGATTCGCGGCATCGTCGAGGCGTTTCACGGGGTGGATGAATACGTTCTCATGCCGACGCTTCCATACGACGGCATCCACCACATCGACATGCACATGAAGCTGCTCGACGAGCACCGACTGCTCGTCGCGGAATACCCCGAAGGCACGGCGGATGGACCGCAGATCGAGGCGAACTTGGAATACGTGTTGGCCAATTACACCACGCGATGGGGCACTCCGTTCGAAGTGGTGCGCATTCCGAGCCCGCCGGAAGGGGGATTTGGGGGAGGATATCCGAATCAAGGTGGGGATTATTTGACCTACACGAACAGCGTGTTCATCAACAACACGATCCTGGTCCCCACATACTACCAGCAATACGATACCACGGCGATTCGGATTTACGAAGAGCAGCTGCCCGGCTACAACGTAGTGGGAATCGATTGCGACAATGCGGGGGAAGACATCATCCAATTGAGCGGTGCCATTCACTGCATCACCCACAGCGTGGGCGTTGAGGATCCGTTGATTTTGAGCCACTTGCCCCTCCCGGACACCGAGGATACGGTGAACGATTATCCGGTGAGTGCGACCTGTTCGCACCGTTCCGGGATGGCGGTGGCGGAAATGCATTGGCGCGTCCAAGGCGAAACCGCTTGGAACGTGGTGACGCTATCGGATGCGGGGAACGATGAATTCACGGGGGCATTGCCTGCACAGCCCGAAGGGACCGTCGTGGAATACTACCTGCATGGAGAGGCGACGAGCGGAAAGGTGGGCAACCGACCGATGCCTGCACCGGAAGGATTTTGGTCGTTCCGTGTGGGAAGTTTGCCGCAAGGAATGGCCGTCATTGAAGGCGCGTTTTCCCAACCCGCGTTTCCGAATCCCGCTTCGGCCATTACCTGCATCCCGGTTTCGCTGCCGCGTTCAACCCGAGCAACCCTCGACGTCATCGACGCGACGGGGCGTTGCATTGAAACGGTCTACGAAGGCACCCTACCGGCTGGCACGAGCAAGCACTTCATCCAAGCAGCCGCCTGGCCGCGCGGCGCGTACCTCATCCGACTTCGCCTCGACGATGGACGGACAGGAACGCAGCGCCTGATGGTGAACTGACTCAATCCCGGCGGCCTCCGAACAAGCGGAGGAGGAACAGGAACAAGTTGACGAAATCCAAGTAAAGCGAGGTCGCGCCGAGGATGGCGAGCTTCGTCGCAGATGCCGTGCCGTATTCCACGCCTGCGCCGATGCGCTTCACTTTTTGGGTATCATAAGCGATCAAGCCCACGAACACGAGCACGCCCACAATGCTGATGATGTAGTCCAGCCCGGCGGATCCCAAGAACCAGTTCACCACGCTGGCAATGATGATGCCGATGAGCGCCATGAACAGCAATTGCCCGAACGAGGTCAGGTCCTGCTTCGTGGTGTACCCCACAATGGCCATGACCAAAAAGGTCAACGACGTGATTCCGAAAACTTGGAAAATCGTCGTCCCTGCGTACAAGATGAAAATCGAACTCAGCGAAACGCCCATGACCGCTGAAAAGGCCAAAAACAACGCCACCAATGCCCCCGCTGACCAGCGCTCAAATCCCATGTTCATCGCAAGAATGAACGCAAGGGGCGAGAGCATCGCCACCCAACCGAGAAGCGACATGCCGCCACTTCCACTGACCAACAAGCTCCAAGCACCGCTGGCCGCAACGTAGTAAGCCACCACGCCCGTCAGCAGCAGGCCCGCAACCATCCAAGAGAACACGTTCGAAACAAACCGGCTGACCGCAGCCTCGTCCTGGATGATGGCGCCGTCGAAAATCTGGGGGGATTCAAAATCGTTCATGCCGGCAAATTAACAACAGAATCTCAGCCGTTGCCTCCCTCCTTTCGCCAACGATTTCAAACAAATCAGCGCTTGCTCAACGCGAGCTTCATGAACTCTTTTCGCGTCTTCGGATCGTCGAGGAAGACCCCGGTGAATGCACTCGTCGTGGTGACGGAGTTTTGTTTCTCGACACCGCGCATTTGCATGCAGAGGTGCTGGGCTTCGATGATCACGGCCACTCCGCGCGCTTGAAGCGTGTCTTGAATGCAGTCTCGGATTTGTTCCGTCAACCGCTCTTGCACCTGCAGCCGGCGCGCAAACGCATCGACCACCCGCGGAATTTTGCTCAACCCCACGATGTGCTTGCTCGGGATGTAGGCCACGTGTGCCTTTCCGAAAAAAGGCAACATGTGGTGTTCGCACAACGAATACAGCTCGATGTCCCGAACGCACACCATTTCATCGCTGGCTTCTTCGAACAACGCACTGCGTAAAATGGCCTCTGGATCCGCGTACATGCCCGCGGTCAAAACGGCCATGGCCTTCGCCGCACGCTGCGGAGTTTTTACCAATCCTTCCCGTTCAACGTCCTCGCCGATTCGCTCCAGGACGTTGCGGTAATTGTCCGCCAATTCTCCTACGGCGTCTTCGTCGTAGCGCTCAATTCGTTCATACAACGCCCGTTTATTCTCCGCCATAGTAGTCCGCGTAGTTGTTTTCCGTTTCGTAAAGACGCAAGTGCGTCAGGGTACAACCACGGGATTGGATGTGGGGTTCAATTTGTTCCCAAATCGCGATGATCAGATTCTCCGTCGACGGCTGGATGCCTTTCATGAACGGGACGTCCAGGTTCAAGTTCTTGTGGTCGATGGGCTCTTCCACGTACTCCTTGATGATGTCCTTGAGTTCCTTGAGGTTGATGCAGTAGCCTGTCACCGGATCCGGCACGCCTTTCACGGTCACGTGCAACTCGAAGTTGTGGCCGTGCCAGTTCGGGTTGGCGCACTTGCCGAACACTTCGAGGTTCTTTTCCTCGCTCCATTCGTTGTGCCAAAGCTTGTGGGCCGCATTGAAGCGCGCGCGTCGGGTGATGTGGACTTGTTTCATCGGATGGGCCAAAGATACAGCCTGCCGTACCTTCGCGCCATGATTGTGATTACCGGAGCCGCGGGATTCATCGGCAGTGCCTTGGCCGCGCACCTGAACGCACTGCGCTTCAACGACCTCGTTTTGGTCGACGACTTTTCGAGGGAGGACAAAGCAGCGAACACGTCAGACTTGCGCTTCACCGCCAAGGTGGAACGGTCGGAGTTCTTCGATTGGCTCGAAGAGCACGAACGCCAAGTCCAGTTCATCTTTCACTTGGGCGCACGGACCGACACCACCGAACAAAACCGCGCCCTGTTCGACGAATTGAACCTGTCCTACAGCAAGACCATGTGGGAGCGTTGCGTGGCGTACGGACTCCCGCTCGTCTACGCCTCGTCCGCCGCAACGTATGGCGGTGGAGAACACGGGTACCGCGACGACCACGATTTGGTCGAACGGCTGCGGCCGCTGAACCCTTACGGCGACAGCAAAAATGACTTCGATCGGTGGGCCCTTGCGCAACCGCGCGCTCCCTATTTTTGGGCGGGCCTGAAATTCTTCAACGTATTCGGCCCCAACGAATACCACAAAGGCCGGATGGCTTCCGTGGTGTTTCACACCTTCAACAAAGTCAACGCCACGGGAGAGATGAAGCTCTTCCGTTCGCACCGACCGGACGTAGCCGATGGGCACCAAGCCCGCGATTTCGTTTACGTCAAAGACGTGGCCCGCGTGTGCACCTGGCTCATGCACCACCGCCAACCCGCCTCAAACGGACTCTACAACCTGGGATCCGGCCGAGCCCGAACGTTTCTGGATTTGGCGCGCGCCACCTTCGCTGCCATGGGCGTCCCCGAAAACATCGGATTCGTCGACACGCCAGCGGACATCCGCGACACGTACCAGTACTTCACGGAAGCGGACTTATCGAAGCTGAGGGGCATCGGCTATGACGCGCCGTTCCACTCCCTCGAGGACGCGGTCACCGACTACGTCCAACACTACTTGCAGTCCGGCAAACGCTGGGGTCAGTCCTCCAACTGAACCGATTCCAAGGCACCCACAAGTCGCGCTCGGAGCGCTTTAAGCCGCTCTAGAACCGCCTCCCGTTCACCTCCATGAACGGTCGGCACGGGCTCGACCGCTCCTTGCAACACCTTGCGCGCCCCCTCGATGGTGAACCCTTGCTGGCGCACCAACGCGTGAATGCGCGCGATCAATTCAATGTCTTTCCGCGAGTAAAACCGCTTTCCTCGGGCATTCGTACGCGGCGTGAGCTGCCGAAATTCCTTCTCCCAATACCGCAGCGTGCTCGCGTTCTCCCCCACCTCAGCAGCCACCTCAGTGATGGTGAAGAATCGCTTTTCCACGGGTTTATTCAAAGGCGGCATTCGCAAACGGATTCAAAATCAGGGATGAAGATAGCGAAAGCTCCCGGACTTCGGTCAGTCGAAGCTTTGGTTCTCCTGCTCCGATTGCATCAACAGCTCCTCGTACTGCTCCGGCGTGAGGTCGTTGAAGTAGAAATGAGCGGGATTCAAGCGATCGCCGTCCTTGTGCACTTCGTAGTGCAGGTGCGGCGCGACGGAAGTCCCGGTGCTGCCCACCAGACCGATGAGATCGCCTCGTCGAACGCGATCGCCTGCCTTCACCAGAATTTCGCTCATGTGCGCGTACAGGGTTTCGTAGCCGAAGCCGTGGCGGATGATGACGTGTCGACCGAAACCGTTGTAGCTGCGCTTCGCCAGGACGACCTCACCGTCCCCGGTGGCGAAAATTTCCGTTCCCGTGGGCGCCGCAAAGTCCATTCCGTAGTGGAACTTGCGCACTTTGTAGATGGGATGGATGCGGTATCCGTAGCCGCTCGCCATGCGCTTGAGGTCCTCGTTTCGAACCGGCTGAATGGCCGGAATGCTCTTCAGCAATTCCGTGTTGTTGCGGGCCAAATCCAGCACTTCATCAAAGCTCCTGCTCTGAGCAACCAACTTCCGCTGCAGCTCCGCCACGCTCTCCGTGACCTCGATCAACTCCCCGGACCACGCGTGCCCTTGAAGGTGTTTCGTGCGATCCACCCCGCCAACTCCTGGGTTGCGCAAGTGCATGGGGTACGGGTCCGTTCCGAAGATGGAGCGGTAAATGGCATCGTCACGTTGCGAAATGTCTGCCAAAACTGCATCCATTTGGCCCAAATCCTCGTTCAATGAAGCGAGTTGCTCCTGCAAAAACGCCAACTCCCGATCCCGGGCCAGATCCGCAGGACTCTCGAACCACGTATCGAACACATAAATCGACCCGCCCACCATGGCAGCCATCAGCACCGCGCGCTTGAGGAACAGAAAGACGTAATCCTTCAGTTCGAACGGCACCTGCTCCAACTCGAGCGTCCGTTCATTGAACTGAATCTTATGGAATCGCTTCTGCATTTCGCAAAGGTGCGATGTATTTTCACGCCCTCAAAGCCTACCTCGGGTCGGTTTTTCACACTTTAACGCTCATCCCACATGGAATCCCGCGCAATCCGCCAAACCTTCTTGGATTTTTTCGCCTCGAAAGGCCATGAAATCGTGCCTTCGGCGCCGATGGTCATCAAGGATGACCCCACGCTGATGTTCAACAACGCAGGGATGAATCCGTTCAAAGATTTGTTCTTGGGCAACAGCCCGGTGGTGCACCCGCGCATTGCAGATACCCAGAAGTGCCTGCGCGTGAGCGGCAAGCACAACGACCTTGAGGAAGTGGGGGTGGACACGTACCACCACACGATGTTTGAGATGTTGGGGAATTGGAGCTTCGGGGACTACTTCAAAAAGGATGCGATTGCGTGGGCGTGGGAGTTGCTCGTCGATCGGTATGGGTTGGACCCGGATCGGCTTTATGTGACGGTGTTTGCCGGAGACGACGGGGATGGGTTGCCGGAGGATACCGAGGCGAAGGAATTTTGGAAGCAGTGGATTGCCGAGGAACGGATTTTGCCTGCGGGGAAGAAGGACAACTTCTGGGAGATGGGCGAAACGGGGCCATGTGGGCCGTGTTCGGAGATCCACGTGGACTTGCGGGGTGAGGCGGAGCGGGCGGCGACGCCGGGAGCGGATTTGGTGAACGCAGACCACCCCCAAGTGGTGGAAATTTGGAACCTTGTGTTCATGCAATTCAATCGCATGGCGAACGGTTCGCTGCAGCCCCTGCCTGCGCAGCACATCGACACCGGCATGGGCCTGGAACGCCTCGCGATGGCTCTGCAAGGGAAGCAATCGAATTACGACACGGACGTGTTCCGCCCGATGATTGCGAAAACGGAATCGCTATGCGGTGCCCGATACGACGCCACCGACAGCAAAGCCGACGTGGCCTTCCGGGTGATTGCCGACCACATCCGCGCGGTGTCCTTCAGCATCGCCGACGGACAGCTGCCCTCGAACACGGGGGCCGGCTACGTCATTCGCCGGATCCTGCGCCGCGCCATCCGTTACGGGTATTCCTTCCTCAACCTGCAGGATCCGTTCATGCACCAACTCGTGCCGGTGCTCGCCGACCACATGGGCGAGGCCTTTCCAGAGCTCCTTGCCCAGGGCGAGCTCATCGAACGGGTCATTTTGGAGGAGGAGGAGGCGTTCTTGCGCACGCTGTCGAAGGGCATCGAATTGCTGCAAGTGCGACTCGATGCGCTGCCGAAGGGGGGCACGCTCGGCGGATCGGACGTGTTCGAATTGTACGACACCTTCGGTTTCCCGGTCGATTTGACTGCGCTGATGGCTGGCGAATCGGGGTTCAAATTGGATGAGGCGGGGTTCGAGGCGGCCTTGGCCCAGGCCAAAGAGCGCAGCCGCGCTGCTGGCAAAATCACCGCCGATGACTGGGTGGAACTCGCTCCAGGCAGCAGCACCTTCATCGGCTACGATCACCTCACCGCCGACACGCGCATCCTGAAGTACCGCGAAGTGGAAGCGAAGAAACGCCGCTTCTACCAAATCGTGCTCGAAACCACCCCCTGCTACCCCGAAGGCGGTGGCCAAATCGGCGACCAAGCGCACCTGACCTCAGGCGGCGACTGCATCTCCATTTTCGACACGAAACGCGAAAACAACCTCATCGTCCACTCCACGTCCGCCCTGCCGAAAGACCCTTCTGCGCCGGTCACGATCGAAGTGGACGTTGCCCGCCGTGAGGACGCTGCGCGCAACCACACCGCCACGCACCTGCTGCACGAAGCCCTGCGCGAGTTGCTCGGTGACCACGTGGAACAAAAGGGCTCACTCGTCAAGCCCGACGCCCTGCGCTTCGACTTTTCGCACTTCGCTCGCTTGACCGAAGACGAAATCGCAGCCATCGAACAGCGCGTCAACGAGCGCATCCTCGCGAATTTCACCCTGCAAGAGCACCGCTCCATTCCCATCGCTGAAGCGCAAGCTGCTGGGGCGCTGATGCTGTTCGGCGAAAAGTATGGCGACGAGGTCCGGATGATTGAATTTGGGAACTCGAAAGAACTGTGCGGGGGCACGCACGCCCCGGCCACCGGCAGTTTGGGCACCTTCCGCATCCTTTCGGAATCGGCGGTGGCAGCCGGCATCCGGCGCATCGAAGCCACCACCGGCGCACACGCACTGGAACGCAGCGTCGAAGAACGGTCCACCCTCCATGCCCTGAACCAACTGCTCAAATCGAAGACCCCTGTGAAGGCGGTGGAAGACCTGCTCGAAAAGGTCAACGCACTCACGAAGGAGGTCGAAAGCTTCCAAAAGCAAGCCGCTGCGGGGGCGAAATCGGATTTGGTGGCGAACATGGAATCCGTCAACGGCGTGAACGTGCTCATCGCCGCAATCGACTTGCCCGCAGGGGACATCAAGGACCTGGCGTTCCAACTCAAAGCCGAGCACGCGCCCTTCTTCGGCGTTTTTGGCGCTCAGGCCGATGGGAAGGCGACCCTTTCGGTCGCCATCAGCGATGACCTCGTAAAGGAGCGCGCTCTGCATGCAGGCCAAATCGTAAAGCAGCTTGCCACCGCCATCCAAGGAGGCGGGGGCGGCCAACCGTTTTTTGCCACAGCGGGTGGCAAACACCCCGATGGCCTGCCCGAAGCCTTGCAAGCCGCTCGGGAGCTCATTTCCTGAACGTTCCCAATTAAAAAAGCCCGGACTTCCGGGCTTTTTTCGTGAAACGGGCCATTGCTCAGGCGGCTGCCCACCCGTTGGCCGGCTCCTTTTGGGTACCATAAACGGGACCTTTGTACTCCTCCTCATACGCCAACCCCAAGTTCAACACGTAAAACACGTTGAACACCGAAATGAGCAGGTAGTCCACCCACGAACGCTTTCCGAACGATTGCGCCAACTCAATGAGGGTGCGGAAGAACAAGTACACGTTGAACCCCGGAACGAGGAACAGGGCAGCATGCCAAGCAGGACGTCCAATGATGGTCATCGCGGTGGCGACATTCACCCCTGGAACGAACACCTTCCACGCAGGCTGGCCCGCCTTGAGGAACAACTTGAGGTTGCCCGCCGCAATGATGGGCAACAGAAAGCACAACGTGAACACGAGGTTACCGGGAATTTCCCGACCGAAGATTACGAGGTCATTCATGGGATTTGAGCTTTGCGTTCAATCAATTGACGAAGCCCTGCGCACGGGGTTGCCTATCCCAATGTGTTAACGTTCAGAAAGTCCCGCGTTTTGGCGAATCGCATCCGCCGTGATGTCCGCTCCCCTCGGAGTCAAAATCACCAGCCGCTCCACCACGTTGCGCAATTCGCGGATGTTGCCCCGCCAATTCGCATCCTGCAACAAGCGCATGGCCTCCGACTCGACCATGGGCACCGGCAGGTTGTAATTGCCGCAGATCCGACCCAAGAAGTGGTTCACCAAGAGCGGCACGTCCTCGCGGCGATCATTCAGCGGCGGCACTTCCACCAAAATCACCGCCAGCCGATGGTACAAATCTTCCCGAAAATGCCCCGCGTCGATTTCCGCCAACAAATTCCGGTTCGTCGCCGCCACAATCCGCACATCAACCGCGATGTCCTCATCCCCCCCTACCCGCGTGATCCGGTTCTCTTGCAACGCCCGAAGCACCTTCGCTTGTGCCGACGGGCTCATGTCGCCGATTTCATCCAAAAACAGGGTGCCCCCATGAGCCAACTCGAACTTGCCCTTTCGCTGTTTCACTGCGCTCGTGAACGCGCCCTTCTCGTGACCAAACAATTCGCTTTCGATCAGTTCCGACGGAATGGCGGCGCAATTGACTTCAATGAACGGCGCATCCGCCCGGGCACTGAGCGCATGCAATTGACGCGCCACCAATTCCTTCCCCGACCCGTTGGGCCCCGTCACCAAAACCCGTGCCTCCGTCGGAGCCACCGTGGCAATGCGATCCGAGATGTTCCGAATGGCTTGGGATGCGCCCACGATCGTGCTCGCCTTCTCCTCGTTCAAGGCCCGTTCCAGCTCCATGGCTTTTTCTCGCAACGCCTTGCGTTCGGTCGCGTGGCGCAACGTCACAATGAGCCGGTTCAAATCCAACGGCTTCTCGATGAAATCAAAGGCGCCTTCCTTGATGGCCCGCACCGCCACGTCGACGGTTCCATGACCGCTGATCATGACCACGGGCGTAGCGACTCCCTTTTCCTTGAGCATCGCGAGCACTTCCATGCCGTCCATCCGGGGCATTTTGATGTCGCAAAAAATGAGGTCGAAAGCGAATTTCACGGCTTGGGAAAGGCCCTTGGCGCCGTCTTCCGCGACTTCCACACGGCAGCCCTCTTCTTCGAGGAGTTCCCGCAAGCTGTTGCGGATGGGCGCTTCGTCGTCGATGATGAGGACTTTCGTCATGGGTTGAGGTTTGGCCAAACAGATTCCAAAGATGGTGCCAAATCAGCCTCCACCGCCAACTCCACCAGCCCTTCCCGAAGGGCATAGGGTGACCGCGCAACCCGCACTGGAACGGGCGAGGCCGCGTCGAGGTGCTGCAACACGTTTTGGACAAGAACGGATGCCAAGGGCAAATACGGCGCCCGCGAAGACGGCATCCCCTTCCACGCCAACCGCTCCGTCAACGAAGACGCCAATGCCTCGCGGTGCAGGGCGTCCAAGGCCCTGCGATCCAGCCGCTCCGCCTCGGCGTGCGGCCCGCCCTGATCCGGCAGGGGCTGGCCACGACGCAGCAGCGACGCCAAGGCATCGAAGGAACCACTTGAACCGACCAAGACGTTGGGTTGCCACTGAGCGATGGCGGCGTGAACGGGCTCAAGCACCTCGTCAATGAACGGCTTCAACCGGTCGGCGCCTCGTTCTTGAAGGGGGTCGCTGGGTTTGGCATAATCCTTCATGCGCACCACGCCCGCATCCACGCTTTTCAGCCAGTTCCAATCCCCTCCATTGGACCAAATCCCAAACTCCACGCTTCCGCCACCAATGTCCATCATCAAGCCCACTTCCTGCCCTTCCAACGGCGCAGTCATCGCCACGCCCTTCCAAATCGCAAACGCCTCCTGCGCCCCCGAGATCACCTCCACGTGCATGCCCATTCGATCCGCCACCGCCTGCACAAACTCACCGGCATTGCGCGCGTCCCGGAGCGCGCTCGTGCCCGTCACGTAAACCGCATCCACTCCATAATTTCGCAGCGTCTCGCGAAACACACCCAGCGCATCCATCCCTCGGGCAAATCGCTCCGCGCGAATCGTGGCATTCCGAAACCCCCCTGCGCCCAACCCCACGGGCAAGGTGTTCGCAAATTCACGCACCCAACGCCCCGCTTCCACCCGCGCAATGACAAGGGTGAAGGAGTTCGAACCGCAATCGATGACGCCTATTTGGTTCATGAGCGGTGGCGCATCCAGCGAAACAATTCCATGAACGTCGGTCGCTTACCGTGCATCAACAACCCCACGCGGTACACGCGGCCCGCGAAGATCACCACGAGGACCGCCGTCAGCGACACGCCCAACAAGCTCAGCAAAACCTCCCAAAGCGGCACCCCCAGTGGAATGCGGATGAGCATCATGACGGGCGCCGAAAACGGAACGAAGGACCCCACGACCGCCATCGTGCCTTCCGGATCCTGCATCGCCGTGGAAGCCATGACGTAGGAAGCAATCAAGGGCAACATCACGGGCAACATCAAATACTGCGCATCCGATTCCTCGCTCACCGCCGCCCCAACCGCCGCGAACAAGCTCGCATACAACGTGTAGCCCGTGACAAAAAACGCAGCCGTTGCCAACGCCATCACCCCCCAATTGACATCCAATAAAAAGCTCAATTCATCCTGACTCGCAAGCCACGACTTCCAGTCCAGTCCCGCTCCCTGCAACGCCGTGTCTCCTCCGATCAGGCCGGACTGTTCGAACAAGAAGCCCCCCAGGGCGGTCATCGCCCATCCGATGACGATGAACGCCACGAACTGCGTCAGCCCCACGAGCCCCACTCCGATGATCTTACCCGCCATCAACACCCGCGGCTTCACGGCACTGATGATGACTTCCACGATGCGGTTTGCCTTTTCCTCGATGACGCCGCGCATGATCTGAGCGCCGTAGATGCTGATGAGCATGAACAACGTCAGGGAGAATACAAAGCCGATGACGGCTCGACCCGTGGCGCCTCGGTCCTTGGTGACGATGTCTTGCCCTACGAGGGACACCTTCATTTTGAGCCGTTTATACGTCTCGTAATCCAAGGCCAACTCCGATTTCACCCGAAAGCGTTCAATGGCCTGGCTCAAGTCCGATTGGATCTTTCCTTGCACGACCACCCCGGGACTGCGCTCGTAATACAGCATGGCCTTTCCATGTTGAACAATGGCATCATCGAAGTCCACCATGGCATCGAAGTCGCTGTTCATGAAGGTGCTGTCCGCAAGCGGCTCTTCGGCGAAGCGGTAGGTCAAATCCGCTCGCTCCGGAAAACAATCGGGATGGGTAGGCACCCACGCGTTGTAGCCGTCATCCCATCGGGTGATGAGGCCGGAACGGTCGATGACGAGCACTTTCGTTTCGCCTTCCGTTTGGCTCGCCATGAAGCCCACGAATCCGATGACCAGTGCGCTCAAGACGGGCATCAGCAACGTCCCGATGAGGAACGCCCTGCGCCGAACCCGAGTGAGGTATTCCCGGGCAATGATGAGTCCAAGGATGCTGCTCATGTCGCAGGAAGGGGTTCTGCGGACTTGGCTTCAACCGCTTGAATGAAAATCTCACGCATCGAAGTGGCATACGGCTCGCATGCGATGAGCCTAACCTCGCTCGCCAACCACTTCACCCATTCCGGCCAATCGGCGGATTCAGGCAATCGCAAAATGGCCTCGTGATGCCTCGGATGCTCCATCGAACGCAAGCTGATCAATTCAGCCGCGGCCCCGAGGGCGGCGGTGAAGCCGATGGCCTCGCCTTCAAACACGACGCGCACCCGACCTTGCCGCGCTTGTTCGCGCAATTTCGAAACGCCCCCTGCGAGCAGCACCTCGCCTTGGTGAACGAGCGTGACGGTGCTGCACATTTCCTCCACGCTCGGCATGTCATGCGTAGAAAGCAGAATCGTCGTGCCCTGCTCGCTCAATGCTCGAACGACTTCACGAATGCGCTGCGCATTGATGGGGTCAAAGCCGCTGAGGGGTTCGTCCAAAATCAACAAATCCGGCTCGTGAAGCACCGTAGTGATGAACTGGATTTTTTGGGCCATGCCCTTGCTCAAATCCGAAACCGGGCGATTCCACCAGCCGTCCACCTCAAGCCGTTCGAACCACACCTTGAGGCGGCGAATCGCCTCGGCTCGGCTCAGGCCTCGCAATTGGCCCAGGTAAATGCCTTGCTCGCCCACCTTCATGGTTTTGTACAAGCCCCGCTCTTCCGGCAAATAACCGACGCGCATCTGGTGATGGCGTTCGAGGGGCTCCCCGAAAAAGGCGATGCGGCCCTCGTCCGGGGCGGTGATGCCCGCCAGCATCCGAATGAGGGTGGTCTTGCCAGCACCGTTGGGGCCCAAGAGGCCGAAAACCCCGCCTTGCGGAATCTCCAGCGACACGCCCTTCAACGCTCGGTGACCTCGATAGGTCTTGGAAACGCCCTCAACTTGGATGACCGAGCTCATTGAAACAAATCGCGGACTTTATCGAAGAAGCCGCGCTCGTTGTGCTCAGCTGCAGGCTCGAAATTGGCGGACTTGCGCAGGGTTTCAAGCGCTTTGCGTTCTTCGTCGGAGAGTTTTTGGGGGGTCCAAACGTTGATGTTCACCAGCAAATCGCCCTTGCCGTAGCTGTCCACTGCCGGCAGTCCTTTGCCACGCAAGCGAACAAGCTTTCCGCTCTGGGTTCCAGGCTCGATCTTGATTTTTGCACGGCCGGAGATGAGCGGAACTTCGGCATCCGCCCCGAGGGCCACGTCAGCGAAATTCACGTACAGGTCGTAATGCAAATTCTTTCCGTTGCGCTTGAGGTGTTCGTGCGGAATTTCTTCGATGACCACGAGCAAATCGCCCGGAACGCCGCCCATTGGTGCGCCGTTGCCTTCACCTCGAACGGAAAGCTGCATGCCGTCCTCGACGCCTCCTGGGATGTTGATTTCCACCACGGACTCTTCGCGAACCATGCCCCATTCGTCGGAACCCGAGGGCCGCTTCGTGATGCGCTGACCGCTGCCTTGGCAGGCGTTGCAGGTGGTGGCGGTTTGCATTTGGCCCAAAATCGTGTTGGTCACCCGGCGCACCTGGCCGGTGCCGTGGCAAGTGGAACACTCCGCATATTCTGCCCCCTTCGCTTCGACCTGCTTGAAGACCTTGACCTTCTTCTTCGCGCCATTCGCGATTTCTTCGAGGGTCAACTTGACCTTGATGCGCAAGTTCGAGCCTTTCATTCGCCGACGGCGACCGCCGCCACCTCCACCGCCACCTCCACCAAATCCGCCGCCGAAAATGTCGCCGAACTGGCTGAAGATGTCGTCCATGTTCATGCCGCCGAATCCGCCGGGGCCGCCGGGGCCGCCACGCATTCCTTCGTGACCAAACCGGTCGTACTGGGCACGCTTCTGGGAATTGCTCAGCACCTCGTAGGCCTCAGCCGCCTCCTTGAACCGCTCCTCGGCATCCTTGTCGTCGGGGTTCTTATCGGGGTGGTACTTGAGGGCCAACTTCCGATACGCCTTCTTGATTTCCGCGTCGCTCGCTTTGCGATCGACACCGAGTACTTCGTAAAAATCGCGCTTCGCCATGCCTTACGCGCCGACGACGACTTTTGCGAAACGCACAACGCGCCCCTTGAGTTCGTAACCTTTTTCAATCACGTCGACCACCTTGCCCTTCAGTTCCGGGTGGGGGATGTTGGTCACGGCCTCGCACCGATCGGTGTCGAAATCGTCGCCGACTTGGACTTCAAGGGCTTTGAGGCCCTGGTGCTGCAGGATTTGGGTCAGCTTCGTGTAGACCAATTGTTGGCCCTCGCGGATCACCTCGATGTCGTCCGTTTCCACGTTCAATCCCCGCTCGAAATCGTCAACCACCGGCAACAGGCTCTCGAGCACGTTTTGGCCTGCACTCTCAATCATTGCCAAGCGCTCGCGGTTCGTGCGCTTGCGGTAGTTGTCAAACTCGGCATACAACCGCAAGTACCGGTCTTCCCAATCGGTTGCAGGAACCTCCTGAGGTTCCGACTCGCTGGAATCCCCTTCGTTCACCCCGTGATCTTCCGCCGCGGATTCCGCTGTCGCTTCTGATTCGGCTGCTTGCTGCGCTTGGGGCTCCGTTTCTGGAAGCTCAACCTCGGGGTTCGTGTTCGTCTCGTTCATGTCAAATGGTTTGTGCGCGAAATGGCAAAAGGCTTGCCACATGCGATTGAAAACGAAAGAGACCGACATCCTGTCAGGTGTCAGTCCCGTTCTGCAACTGAATGCGTCAAGGCGTCAGAAGCTCTTGACGTGGAGATCGATCTGGCGATGCAGCTCCATTCCCCTCAAGTTCTTTGCGATGATGACGCCTTCTTCATCGATCAAGAAACTCATCGGAATGGATGAAACGCCGTACAGTGCAGCGGCCTCGCTGTTCCAACGGTTCAAGTCAGACACGTGGTACTCCCAATCCAGCCCGTCTTGATCGATGGCCGCCTCCCATCGCGCGGGATCGCTGTCCAAGCTGACGCTGAACACCTCGAATCCCTTCGCGGTGCGGAACTTCGCCTTGTCGTACTTTTCGTAGGCCGCCACCACGTTCGGGTTTTCGCGCCGGCAGGGTCCGCACCAGGAAGCCCAAAAGTCGACCAGCACCAACTTGCCCTTCAAGTCACTGAGCTTCATTTCCTTGCCCTTCGGATTGGGCATGGCAATCTCCGGAGCCAAGTCCCCGATGTTCGTGCCGACTCGTCCTGACCGGGTGACTTTTTGGGCTTCGGCCACCACCGTGCGGGAATTCAGCGGACCGCCTGCCTCCGATTCGACCTCCAAGCCCCACCAAGCGGCGCCCGCAACGGCCGCCCCAACGGCCCAAATTTTCCAATTCATCATGCTCCTAATTTAAGGCGAAATGCGCCTCAATCCACACGCTCGATGTGCGCCCCCAAGGCCTTCAATCGCTGTTCGATGTGCTGGTAGCCGCGGTCGATTTGGCCGATGTTGTGGATGACGCTTTGGCCTTCTGCCGATAGGGCAGCGATGAGCAAGGAAACGCCCGCACGGATGTCGGGACTCGTCATGGTCACACCGCGGAGTGGGCTCTTGCGATCAAGGCCGATGACGGTGGCGCGGTGCGGATCGCACAGGATGATTTGGGCGCCCATGTCGATGAGCTTGTCCACGAAAAAGAGTCGGCTTTCGAACATTTTTTGGTGCACCAAAACACTGCCCCGCGCCTGCGTCGCCGTCACCAAAATAATGGACAACAAATCCGGCGTAAAGCCCGGCCAAGGCGCGTCACTCACCGTCAAAATCGACCCGTCGATGAACGTGTCGATTTCATAAATCTCCTGAGCCGGAACGAAGAGGTCGTCGCCCCGTCGCTCCAAGGCAATGCCCATGCGCTCAAAAACGCGGGGAATCACACCGAGGTGCTCGTACCCCACGTCCTTGATGGTCACCTCGCCTTGGGTCATCGCCGCCATGCCGATGAACGAACCGATTTCGATCATGTCCGGCAAGCACCGGTGGTCGGTGCCTCCGAGGCGCTCTACGCCGTGGATGGTGAGCAAGTTGGACCCCACGCCTTCGATGTTCCCGCCCATGCGGTTGATCATGGAGCAGAGCTGTTGGAGGTAGGGCTCGCACGCCGCATTGTAAATGGTGGTGGTGCCTTCGGCCAAGGCAGCGGCCATGACCAAATTCGCCGTTCCCGTCACCGACGCCTCGTCCAAGAGCATGGTCGTTCCTTTCAACCCATCGGCCGCAGAAGCCGCAAAGAACCCGCTCTTCGCCTCGTACGTGAAGGTGGCCCCGAGGGCCTCGAACCCGATGAAATGCGTATCGAGGCGGCGCCGACCGATTTTATCTCCACCCGGACGGGGGATGGCACCGACCCCAAATCGGCCGAGCATGGGCCCGAGGATCATGATGGAACCGCGGAGGGATCCGCCTTTGGCCCGAAAATCTTCGGTATTGAAGTACTCCAAGTTCACATCGTCCGCTTGGAACACCCAAGTGCCGGCCCCCTTGCGCTGCGTCTTGACCCCCATCGAAGCCAGCAGGTCGATGAGTTTGTTCACGTCCACGATGTCGGGCAAGTTGCTGATGGTCACCGGTTCATCGGTCAGCAACACGGCGCAAAGGATTTGGAGCGCCTCGTTCTTCGCGCCTTGTGGGGTGATCTCGCCACGCAGCGCATGGCCTCCTTGAATGATGAAACTCGACATGAATGGGGGTTTAGGAAGGGTGATTCACAGAGGCGAGGCCATTGAACGCCCCCGCAAATCATCGCCAAGAAAACGCAGAAAAGCAGCTCGGTGGGCTGCTTTTCTGAAACTTATGCACATTGTGGTGCGGAAGGTCAACGCTTTTTCTTCCCGCGGTACCGGTCAACGGCATCGCTGGTTTTGCGCTTGTTTTTAAGGACCTCGGCCGAACTGACCAATTGCGTGTCCTCGGGCAAAATGAGCGCGCCTTCCGACAGTTCCTTCAATTGAGCGGCAATGAACGCGTTCTCCACGGTGCTGCGGTTCCACGTCAGGAAATGCCGCTTCATGGTGTTCGCTATGGTCACGATGAGCGCCTGCTTTTCCTCCCCTTCTTCATAGCCCTTTGCCCGATCGATGAGCTGGCGCACCAACCCACCATAATGTCCGAGGCGCGAGGTCGCGCTGGGGTAATTCAGCCGGCCTGGGGCTGCACTCCGGTCAGCCGGATCGGGCAGTTCGAATGGCACATCCACGTCGAGCTGATGGTTCGCCATGACCATCAATTGAGCCCACAGTTTCTTCTCCTTGTCTTCGCCACCGGCCGTTTCGGGCGGCACCACGGACGCCATCACGCTGACAATGGCCTTGGCGCATTGGGTGCGTTCATCCCGGTCTGCAATCGACTGGGCGTGAGCTACCATTTGGTGGATGGCCCGGCCGTATTCTGGGATGACCAAGTCTTCCCGCACGCTGTTGTAGGTCAATTCCGACATGGGCCAAAGGTACGCACGCACCGGGAACCCGAGGCCACAAATTCACAAGCGGGGCACGCGAGCCCACGAACGTCCTGCTAACGGCTCGACGTGCCCGTGCACGTCGTGCCACATGGACGCGAACTGCGCCAGCAACTCGCGCTCAAGTCCCGGATCGTCCAAAACGTCCAAGGTCGCCCCCAAATCCGAAGCCCACGGAATCCTCCGATCCATCGCATGGCACACGCCCCGCATGACCACCGGGTCCGCGTAGCCCGTGAGCCAACGATTCGTCCGGAGCGCTTCAAAAAACCGGGCACTCCGTACAGGCATGGCGGCGATTTGGTCCGCCAAAACCTCCTCCACCCTCCCTGCAAACGCCTCCAATCCCCCCGGAAACGCCGCAAACTCATCGAACGCGCGGGCCAAAAAATGGTCGTGCAGCAAATCCAATCCCACCCCCGCCATCTTGCCCAACTTCGGCCGGAGCAGCGCCCGCGAAGCCACCGAAGCCGCGTGGTCGTCCGCAAACGAATCGATGGCGCGGTGCAACCGAATGCCCGCCGCCACCTCCGGACTCCACGCACCCAAATCCCTCCCCTTCACCGCATCCGCAATGAAATTCCCCAAGGCCACTTCCGGCTCCACCCCACCCAACACCGCATGCGCCAAATAATTCATGGCGCAAATTTCATGAAAATCAGCCGCTTGGTTCAGCGCTAGAAAAATTTTCACCCCGAGGCCTTGCGCAACAGAATCTTCGCCGTAAATTTGCTCCCGCTCAGCAAACGCGCTGAACGCCATGCGAGAATAGCTCAGTTGGTAGAGCACAACCTTGCCAAGGTTGGGGTCGCGAGTTCGAGTCTCGTTTCTCGCTCTTTGAAAAGCCCTCCGGAATTCCGGAGGGCTTTTTCGTTGTACGCCGTCTGTGGATGTAATTTCGCGGCATGCAAGGCAAAATCATCACCGACCACGGCACCATGACCGTGGAATTCTTCGAGCAAGATGCTCCCAACACCGTCGCGAACTTCGTGAAGCTCGCGAAAGACGGATTTTACGAGGGGCTGAAGTTTCACCGCGTCATTCCGGGATTTGTGGCCCAAGGCGGCTGCCCCAACGGCATCGGAAACGGCGGTCCCGGTTACCAAATCGACTGCGAATTGACCGGCGGCAACCAGTACCACGACAAAGGCGTGTTGAGCATGGCTCATGCTGGTCGCAACACCGGTGGCAGCCAGTTCTTCATTGTTCACAGCCGGGAATCCACCGCGCATTTGGACGGCAACCACACGTGCTTCGGCAAGGTCGTGGACGGTTTGGACCAAATCGATCAAATCAAGCAAGGCGACACCTTCCGGGTGGAAATCGTCGACTGACCCCAATGCGCCCCCGGCGGCTGGCGTCGGGGGCCTTCCATCTTGACATGCACCACCGACCCCTCACCGCCGCAGATGGCGAAGCCGCCATCGAGCTCGTTCGAACCACCTTCCATCAGTCCGAAGGCGAAGCAGAGGCGCGCGCGGTAAGTGGGCTCGTTGCGCGCTATTTCGAGCGCTTCCCGCGGACGGATTTGCGGGGGTTTGGCGCGTTCGATGGGGACGCGTTCATCGGCTGCCTGTTCTTCTCCCGGCTGCATTTCACGGAGTCGGAAGCGCAGGTTTTCCTGCTGTCCCCGATGGCGGTTCACCCTGATTTTCAAGGGAAAGGAATCGGCCAAAACCTGATTCACTTCGCCCACCACGACCTCCGCCAACGCGGCGCTCAGCTCGCCGTCACCTACGGCGACCCGGCATTCTACTCCAAGACCGGCTACCGCGCCATCACCGTTTCGGACCTCGCGGCCCCGCATCCCCTTTCCATGCCCCAAGGCTGGATCGCCCAATCCCTCGACGGCACCACGCCACTTCACGTGCCCGGCCCATCAACTTGCGTGCCCGAACTGGACTCCGCGGACCTGTGGTGATTCCTTTTGTCTGAGGTTCTTCGCTTGATGTTGGACGTGTCCAATCGTCCGGCATGACCCAGGCTGCATTCCCGAATGCATGCTCGTTTCACGTCGTGGCCCCATGCAACCAGCGACGGGAATCCCTCTGCGTTGTTGTCGCTCATGCAGTCGCCACTCGCCGCGAACACTGAGCGAACACGAAAACACCTTTGCCGAACCCACGGCCAACGCCGGACGAGCAAACGGGTCATTTTTTCTTCAGTGCCCTTCGAATAATCCAAAAAGGAAGGAGCAAGAATACCAGGGTAATCAGCGGATACATCCATCCCGAATAAAAAAAGGAGAGTCCTTTACAGAACCCTCCCTTCCAGTACCCGGAGCGGGACTTGAACCCGCACGGCCCTTCGGGCCAACAGATTTTAAGTCTGTCGTGTCTACCAATTCCACCATCCAGGCAGGTCGAAACCGGCCGGCAATTTAGAACTTTTCGGTTGAACCCCCGCCCTCCAAGGCGGCCGCGATTCGACGGGCGGCGCCGCGGCCGGATTCGGCGTAAGCGCGCGCTGCGGCAGCGGCCCTGCGCCGAGCCGGTGCGTCAGCCAGCCACGCGTTGAGGGCCGGACCGAGCTCGCGGGGAGTTTCCAGGCGTTGCAGGGCGCCGGCGGCTTCGAGGGCCTGGGCTTCGCGGAAGCGATGGGTTTGGGGGCCGACGAGGATGGGGACACCGTGGGCCGCGGGTTCGAGGACGTTGTGGATGCCCTTGCCAAACCCGCCTCCGACCACGGCAATGTCCGCCACGGCGTACAGCCGACTGAGCCAACCGATGCCGTCGACGAGGAGCACCTCGCCCGCAATGGGACCGGGCTCGGAGAAGCGGTGAACCCGGGCCGTGAAGGAGCGGGAGACCGCGTCGAGGTGTTCGGGATGCACTTCGTGCGGTGCGACGATGAGCGCCACTTCCGGGCCGGGCAACCAATCGGAAAGGGCGGCTTCCTCGCTGGGCCAGGTGCTGCCAGCCACCACGCATGGGCGGCCGGCAATCCAGCTCCGGATGGCCGCGAGGTCCGGGACCAAATCGGCGATGGCGAGGACGCGGTCGAAGCGGGGGTCGCCGAGGACTTCGGCGCGAAGACCGATTTGGCCCAAGCGCTCGACCGACGCCTCGTCCTGGACGCGGATGCTTGTAAGCGACTTCCAAGCAGCACGGGGCGTTCGCGCCCACCACTTCAACGGCAAGGCGCCTTCCACCACATGCGCTGCGAAGAGGTGCGCGGGCACCTGGGCCTGGGACAACTGCGACAACAGTTCCGGCCACACCTCATACTTCACCAAGGCGCACCACGCCACACGGGGCCGACCCTGCGCATCCGACAACGCCGCCAGGAAGCGCCGAACGTCCCGCGGGCGATCCGGCGGAAGCGCCACCACCCGATCCATCGGACCGCACCAATCCGGCCGCTGCTTCAACAGCGACTCCCCCAATGACGGACTGAAAAACGTCAACAAAATCGGCACGCGCGCATCGGCGGCCTTGAGGGCGTCAATGACCGGTCGGGCTTGCTCGTACTCGCCCACCGAAGCGCAGTGCACCCAACGCCAAGCCGCCCCTAACTCCAGGTGCTCCGTGGTTTGGGCAAGCTCCTTCAGGTCCTCCGGTCGGCGCATGGTCCACCAGCGCTGAGCGCGTTCGTGTCCCCACCGCGCAGCCGCTCGAAAACCGGCAAAGGCGCACGCTGCCAACACCCGATAGCCCCATCCCGGCCGAAAGCCTCGTTTCGTCAATTCCAAAACGTCACCGGTTCCCGCTCGTACATGTGCAACACCCAGCCCGCCGTCAGCCCCACGCTCGCATCGAACCGCGGCCCCACCTCCACGCTGCCGTCATCGAAATTCATCGGCCGCTGCGGCCACGTTCGCGCGCCCCAAGCAGAGACCCCCGCAAACCAATTCACCCGCTTCAGCGTCGACATGTGCCAGTAGCCGAAAAAGGGCTCCACGCACCAGCCCCAAGCGAGCCGATCATACCCCGCGAGGTAAGGCGACTCCAATTGCGCGATGGTATTTTCCGTGTTTTCAAAATGAATCCGGTGGTGGTAACTGCCCAAACCCACCTTCACCAACCACCCCGAGTTCGCATTCGCATGGCGTCCCCGAGCGGGAAACAAGTACCCCACATCGCCCGTAAATCGGCCGCTGCGCCCCGTGATGGTCACCAGCGCGACTTGGCCTTCGTTGTCGATGAGTTCCCCCGCGGGAGAGAGCAAATTGGCAAGCAAAGTCGGCTCGGTTACGGAGGCCCCAAATCCAAAGCGGGCAGAAGTGCCCCAGTAAAATCCCGAACGGGCCTTGACGTGAAAGGAAACGCCGACTTCCCCCCCAGCACCGAACCGCTGGGCCAAGTCGCCCTCGGGGGAGTAACCGCCGAATGAGACGGCGATGTGGGGGGCGGTCAAGGCGCTGTCGGCCACGTTGCGTGCGCTTTGGCCTGACACGTGCAACGCCGACAACGTCCACAACGCGGCTCCAACCGCACGCCACCACTTGAATCCATCGTTCCCTTTCATCTGCGGCGCAAGTTACATCGGGGGGTGGAAAAGCCGTTCCATCGGCACGCACGCCCAACATTTGCGCACCTATCTTTGCAAACAACATCCGCATGAATCAGCCACCTCGCATCCACATGGTCGATTTGATCGGCCAGCACGCCCACATTCGTTCTGAACTCGATGCTGCCCTCCAACAAGTCGTCGAATCGGGCGCCTACATCAAGGGGCCGGACGTGGACGCGTTCGCTGAAGAATTGGGCGCGTACTGCGGTGTGAAGCACGTCATTCCCTGCGGCAACGGCACGGATGCCCTGCAGATCGCCTTGATGGCAGCGGGCGTTGGACCCGGGGACGAAGTCATCACCACGGGCTTCACCTTCATCGCCACCGTGGAAGTGGTCGCGCTCTTGGGGGCCGCGCCGGTGCTGGTCGATGTCCACGCGGACACGTTCAACATCGACGCCGCCGCCATCGAACGGGCCATCACGCCGCGCACGAAGGCCATCGTGCCCGTGCATTTGTTCGGTCAGCCCGCGGACATGGACGCGGTCTTGCGCATCGCGGACGCCCACGATTTGGTGGTCGTGGAGGACAATGCCCAAGCCATCGGAGCGCATTGGTGTGGCGAGCGGGCCTCGGGCCAAACCGGATCCCTCGGACACCTCGGCACCACGAGCTTTTTCCCTTCGAAAAACCTGGGCTGCATGGGCGACGGCGGAGCGGTGTTCACCAACGACGATGCGCTGGCTGCCCTCGCGCGGAGCATCGCGAACCACGGCATGGAGCAGCGCTACCACCACGATCGGGTGGGCATCAATTCGCGGTTGGACACGCTGCAAGCGGCGGTGCTCCGGGTCAAGTTGCGCCACCTGAACGCGTACATCGCTGCGCGACAGGCTGCGGCGAAGCGATACGACGCGCTGCTCGCTGACGCTCCTGGCATCACCGTCCCCTTCCGGGATGAACGCGCCACGCACGTGTTTCACCAGTACACCCTCGTCCTCGAAGGCACCGACCGCGATGCGGTGGTGAAGTTGTTGGCAGCGGACGGCATTCCCACCGGGGTGTATTACCCGGTGCCCGGACATGCACAGGCGGCGTTCACGGGGTTCAATTATGACGCCACCGCGTTTCCTGTTAGCGATTTTTTGGCCCAAAACGTGCTCTCCCTGCCGATGCACACCGAACTTACAGAACTTGAACAGCAGCACATCGTCGAGCGCCTTAAAGTCGCCTGCGTCGCTGCCCAAACCACCTCATTCGCATGAACATAGCAGTCATCGGAACCGGATACGTAGGCCTGGTCACGGGTACGTGTTTCGCCGAAACCGGCAACGACGTCATCTGCGTCGACATCGACCGACGGAAAGTCGACGCCCTGCGCGCAGGAACCGTACCGATTTACGAACCGCACTTGGACGTCCTGTTCGAGCGCAACGTGAAAGCAGGTCGGTTGACCTTCACGACCGAGCTCGCCGAAGCCGTTGAATCCGCCCAGATCATTTTCCTCGCCCTGCCCACGCCCCCCGGTGAAGACGGATCGGCCGATTTGAGCTACGTGCTCGGGGTGGCCGATCAGCTGGGACGCATCATCCGGGACTACAAGGTCATCGTGGACAAGAGCACCGTGCCGGTGGGCACGGCGGACCGGGTGCGCGAGGCCGTGGCGGCGCACGCCAGCGTGGATTTCGACATCGTTTCGAATCCCGAATTCCTGCGCGAAGGATTTGCGGTGGATGACTTCATGAAGCCGGACCGGGTGGTCATCGGCTGCAGCAGCTCGCGGGCTGAGAAGGTCATGGGCGACTTGTACAAGCCGTTTGTGCGGCAGGGGAACCCGATTTTGTTCATGGACGAGCGGAGCGCTGAATTGACCAAATACGCGGCGAATTCCTTCCTTGCCACGAAGATCACCTTCATGAACGAAATCGCGAACTTCTGCGAGCTCGTGGGGGCGGACGTGGATTTGGTTCGCCGGGGTATGGGCACCGACACGCGCATCGGAAGCCGCTTCCTGTTCCCGGGCATCGGGTACGGGGGGAGCTGCTTCCCGAAAGACGTGCAAGCGTTGCACCGGTCGGGCCGCGAGAGCGGGTTCTCATTCCGCGTGCTCGAAAGCGTGATGGACGTGAACGAAGCGCAAAAGACGGTCCTGTTCCCGGCCATGCTCGACTACTTCAATCAAAACTTGGATGGGGTGAAGGTGGCGTTGTGGGGGTTGGCCTTCAAACCGGAAACCGATGACATCCGGGAAGCCCCTGCGCTCTACATGATCGAAAAACTGCTCGAGGCGGGCGCCACCGTTGTGGCTTTTGACCCCGAAGCGATGGACAACGTGCGGAGCCGATTGGGGGACCGCATCGCGTATGCTGAGGGCCACATGGAGGCTTTGGACGGTGCGGATGCGCTGCTCATTTGTACCGAGTGGCAAGTGTTCCGCAATCCGAACTTCAAGGACATGGCCGAACGCATGAACAACTCCGTCATCTTCGACGGGCGGAACATTTACGATTTGGACGCGATGAAGGAAGGCGGCTGGTACTACAAGAGCATCGGTCGGACCACCATTGAAGGAGGGAACTGATGGAGCGGGTTCTGATTACGGGGGCCGCGGGATTCTTGGGTTCGCATTTGTGCGATCGGTTCCACGCCGAGGGGTTTGACGTCATCGGTTTGGACAACCTCATCACGGGGGACATGAAGAACCTCGAGCACCTCATCGGGCAAGATCGGTTCACCTTCATGAAGCACGACGTGAGCAATTACGTTCACGTTTCGGGCGAACTGCACCACATCCTGCACTTTGCATCGCCCGCGAGCCCGATCGATTACCTGAAGATTCCAATCCAAACGTTGAAGGTGGGGTCGTTGGGCGTGCACAATTGCTTGGGATTGGCCCGGGCGAAGGGGGCGCGCATGACGATTGCCTCCACGAGCGAGGTGTACGGTGATCCCGAGGTGCACCCGCAGCACGAGGAGTACTTCGGCAACGTGAACACAATCGGTCCGCGCGGGGTGTACGACGAGGCGAAACGCTTTCAAGAATCGATGACGATGGCCTACCACCGGTACCACGGATTGGAAACGCGCATCGTCCGCATTTTCAACACGTACGGACCGCGAATGCGGCTGAACGATGGGCGGGTGTTGCCGGCCTTCATCGGACAGGCGCTGCGCGGGGAGGATTTGACGGTGTTCGGGGACGGCTCGCAGACGCGGAGTTTTTGTTACGTGGACGATTTGGTCGAAGGCATTTTCCGCCTGCATTTCTCGAATGAAACGCGTCCGGTGAACATCGGCAATCCCGATGAAATCACCATTCGCGAGTTCGCCGATGAAATCATCGCGCTGACCGGCACGGACCAAAAAGTCGTCTACCGCGAACTGCCCGAAAACGACCCGAAGCAGCGGCAACCGGACATCGCCCGAGCGCGCGAAGTGCTCGGATGGGAACCCCGCGTGGATCGGGCGGAAGGGTTGCGCCGCACGTACGCCTACTTCAAAAGCCTCACGCCGGAAGAGCTGAACAAATCCGAGCACAAAGCATTCGAAGCCTACAAGCGATGAGCGAGCCTGCATACTTTGCCCACGAAACGGCGGTCATCGATGCGGGTTGCACCATCGGAGCAGGCACGAAGATTTGGCATTTCACGCACGTGATGGCGGGAGCGACGTTGGGAGCGGGCTGCAATTTGGGCCAAAACGTGGTGGTCTCCCCTGGCGTGACCCTCGGGCGCAACGTCAAGGTCCAAAACAACGTGAGCATCTACGAAGGCGTGACGTGTGACGACGACGTGTTCCTCGGTCCCAGCTGCGTCTTCACGAACGTGACGAATCCGCGGAGCGCCGTAAACCGCCGCGGACAGTACGCGCGCACGCACGTCGGTCGTGGCGCCACCATCGGAGCGAACGCCACCATCGTCTGCGGTCACGACCTGGGCGAATTCTGTTTCATCGGAGCGGGTGCCGTCGTGACCCATGCCGTGAAACCCTACGCGTTGGTCGTGGGCAACCCGGCTCGGCAAATCGGCTGGATGTCCACCCACGGACACCGCCTCGAATTCGATGCACAGGGCCGCGCCCAATGCCCCGAATCCGGGAGCACCTATGAACTCATCGGCAACGAAGTGCGCTGCACCCTTGCCCCAAACAACGATTGAACCATGGACCTTCACGACCAACTGCTGAAGAAAGAAGCAACCCTGTCGCTCGTGGGGTTGGGCTATGTTGGACTGCCCATCGCTTTGGCCTTCGCCAAGCACATCAAAGTCATCGGTTTCGACATCAATCCAGAGCGAGTCGCGCTGATGCAACAAGGCATCGACCCGTCAAATGAATTGGAGGCCGAGGCGTTCGAAGGGTGCGACATCACCTTCACCTCCGACCCGGAGGATTTACGGGCGGCGCACTTTCACATCGTAGCCGTTCCCACGCCCATCAACCCGACGAACCAACCCGACCTCGGGCCGTTGGTGTCGGCATCGACCACGGTCGGGCGCATCCTGAAACCCGGCGACTACGTGGTGTACGAAAGCACGGTGTACCCGGGGTGTACGGAGGAAGATTGCGTGCCCGTTTTGGAGCGCGAAAGCGGCCTGAAAATGGGCGACGACTTCAAGGTCGGTTACAGCCCGGAGCGCATCAACCCCGGTGACAAAGTGAACACCGTCGAAACCATCGTCAAGGTGGTCAGCGGCTGCGATGCAGAAAGCCTCGATGTCATTGCGCGCACCTACGAACTGGTGGTCAAAGCCGGAACCCACCGCGCTTCGAGCATCAAAGTGGCGGAAGCGTCGAAGATCATCGAGAACACGCAGCGCGACGTGAACATCGCGCTCATCAACGAGCTCAGCATCATCTTCAACCGCGTGGGCATCAACACGTACGAGGTGCTCGAGGCGGCAGGGACGAAGTGGAACTTCCTGCCCTTCAAGCCCGGGCTGGTCGGTGGGCACTGCATCGGCATTGACCCGTATTATTTGACCTGGAAGGCGAACAAACTCGGGTACCACGCGAAAGTCATCAACTCGGGGCGCTATGTGAACGACAGCATGGGCCTTTACGTTGGCAAGCAAACCGTCAAGCGGATGCTCGAACACGGGAAGAACCCGCTGGAAAGCCGCGTGCTCGTGATGGGACTGACCTTCAAAGAGGACGTTTCCGACATCCGGAATACGAAGGTCGTCGACGTCATCCGCGAGTTGGAGTCCTTCAACGTGACCGTGGACGTGATCGACCCGCACGCAGTGCCGGAGGAGGTGCACCACGAATACGGGATCGACCTGACGCCGGAGCCCGCGGTCGGCGCGTACGACGCGGTCATCGTGGCGGTGAACCACGCGCCGTACCGAGCGATGAAGGAGGCGGATTTCCGCGCGCTGATGCGGGACGAACAGGGGGTGCTCGTGGATTTGAAAGGCATTTTTGCGAACCAAATCCAGTCCATGACGTATTGGAGTTTGTGAACATGCAATACCATTCCCTCCTCATCACCGGGGGAGCCGGCTTCATCGGTTCCCACGTCATTCGCCACCTCCTTCAGGCGCATCCCGAAGTTCGCATCGTGAACTTCGATGCGTTGACGTATGCTGGCAATTTGGAAAACCTGCGCGATGTGGAAGGCGATGCGCGCTATACGTTTGTGAAAGGCGACATCCGCGACCGCGCTTTGGTGGAACGGACGTTGCGGGAACACGGGGTGGATGCGGTGGTGCATTTGGCGGCCGAGAGTCACGTGGACCGGAGCATCGCAAATCCGATGGAGTTCTTGGAGACGAACATCATGGGGACGGCTTCGATGCTGCATGCGGCGCGGGAGGTTTGGGGGGATCGGAAGGACGTGCGGTTTTACCACGTCAGCACCGACGAGGTCTACGGATCGTTGGGGGAAGACGGGTTGTTCACCGAAGAGACGGCGTACGATCCGCGGAGCCCGTACAGCGCATCGAAGGCTTCGAGCGACCACCTCGTGCGGGCTTGGCATCACACGTACGGGCTGCCTGTGGTGATTTCGAATTGTTCCAACAACTACGGTTCGCATCAATTTCCCGAAAAGCTCATTCCGCTGATGATCCGCAATGTGCGCGACGAGCGACCCTTGCCGGTGTATGGCGAAGGGCTGAACGTGCGGGACTGGCTGTGGGTCGTGGACCATGCGGCGGCCATTGATCGCATTTTGACGGCGGGGGAAAATGGGCGAACCTACAACATCGGTGGGCTGAACGAGTGGCGCAACATCGACTTGGTGCACTTGCTCATTCGGCTGGTGGACGAACGGCTGGGACGGCTAGCGGGGCATTCGGAGCGGCTCATCACGTACGTGAAGGACCGGGCGGGCCACGATTTGCGGTACGCCATTGACGCCACGCGACTGGCCACGGAATTGGGGTGGACGCCTTCCATCACGTTCGAGGAGGGGCTGGGGGCTACGGTGGATTGGTACTTGGCCAATTCGGAGTGGCTGGATTCAGTGACCTCGGGGTCGTACCGGTCGTACTACGAACAACAATACGGGGCGCGCTGATGTGGTGGGGGCGGCGCAAGAACCAGCCCCAACGCGTGGAACCGTTTTCCATCGGGAAGCGGCTGGAGTTCGACGTGCACAGCCATTTGGTTCCGGGCGTGGACGATGGGGCGTCGAACCTTTCGGAGTCGTTGGCCTTGGTGGACCAGCTCGTTGCGCTCGGATACCGGGGTGCCGTCCTGACCCCTCACATTTACACGGGATTGTACCCCAATTCGAAATCCACGTTGAGCGCACCGTTTGCCGCACTGCAAGCGGCCGTGAAGGAGCGGCACCCGATGTTCACCCTGCACCTGGCTGCCGAGTATTTCACCGACGAACACTTCATGCAGTGCATCCAACGCGACGACCTGCTCTCCTTTCCCGTCGGCGACGCGCGAGCGGTGCTGTTCGAAATGGGGTTTCAAGAAGCCGCTCCGAACCTGGACGAAGCCGTTTTCGAGCTGCAACTGAACGGTTACCAACCCGTGTTGGCGCACGTGGAGCGTTACCCTTACTTGGTGGCGGATGCGCGTGCTTTGGGCCGACTTGAAGACCGCGGGGTGTGGCTGACCGTCAATGCCGCTTCCCTCGCAGGCGCTTACGGCCCGGAAATCCGGACGTTTGCTGCGGAATTGTTGGCGTCAGGCCGGGCGCGGATGCTGTGCAGCGACGCCCATGGAGACCGGCACCTTCAGGCCTTGGAGGCGTTGCAGACCGATGCGGCCGTCCATCGGGCGCTGGAAGCCGGTCATTTGGACTTGCAACGCCAAATCCCCTGACCTCAACCGACCGGCGCGAGCCGCACCACCAAGCCATCCAAGGCTTCGCTCAAATGCAGCTGGCAGCCCAAGCGGCTGTTGTCCTCCACGAAAAACGCTTCGTCGAGCATGTCCTCCTCATCGCCCGACTTCTCCGGCAAATCCGTTTCGCTCTCCACGTACATGTGGCAGCTCGCGCACATGGCCATGCCGCCGCACGTGCCTTCCACCGGCAACTCCGCGCTTTTGCACAGCTCCATCATGTTCATGCCCATGTCCGTCGGACCATCGAGCTCGTGCGCCACTCCTTCGCGGTCGATGACCGTCACTTTGATCATTCCGTCCATATCAGAAACCGTTGACACCGTTGACGGTGGTGTATTTGAGGACCAAATTCTTCTCCGGGTAAATCCGCTTGAACGCGCTCTGCACCATCAGCGTCGCCTCGTGGAAGCCGCACAAGATGAGCTTCAACTTGCCCGGATATGTGTTGATGTCGCCGATGGCGTATATGCCGGGCACATTCGTGCTGTAGTCGAAGGTGTCGACTTCGATGGCGTTCTTCTCGATGTTCAGGTTCCAGTCGGCGATGGGCCCCAGCTTCGGGCTCAAGCCAAACAACGGAACCCAGTGATCCGTCGCCAACTCCACCATCCCCTCGTCCTTCGACTTGCACACCAGTCCGGTGAGGTGGTCCTCCCCGCGCACCTCCACGACTTCGGCGTTCGTCATCAACCGCAATTTGCCTTTCGCCGCGAGGTCCATGACCTTCTGTACGCTGTCAAGGTGCCCGCGGAACTCCGTTCGCCTGTGGATCAAGGTCACCTCCTTCGCCACGCCATCGGACAAGAAAATCGCCCAATCCAAGGCCGAATCCCCGCCGCCGCTGATGACGACCTTCTTGCCCGCGTAAAACTGGGGGTCCTTGATGATGTATTCCACTCCGCGATCCTCGAAGTGCGCAAGGTTCGGAACCGGGGGCTTGCGGGGCTCAAAGCTTCCGAGTCCGCCTGCGATGGCAATGATGGGAGCGCGGTGTCTCGTGCCCTTGTTCGTCGTGACGATGAACTGGCCCTCATCATCCTTCTCAACCGCATCAGCGCGTTCGCCCAAGGTGAACCCGGGATCGAAGGGCGCAGCTTGCTCCATCAACCGGTCGACGAGTTCGCCAGCGAGGATGCTCGGATAGGCGGGGATGTCGTAAATCGGCTTCTTCGGATAAATTTCCGCACATTGCCCGCCCGCTTGTGGCAGCGCGTCAATGAGGTGGCAACGCAACTTGAGGAGGCCGGCTTCGAAGACGGCAAAGAGCCCGGTGGGGCCTGCTCCGATGATGAGGATGTCGGTTTGAATCATGTGCGGTCGGTGATCGGCCCCGTTGAGCGGTGTCGATTTGCAGGGACAAAAGTACAACGCGCTCGAGCAGGTCCCTTGCGCGCGGTCAACTTTGAACAGTTGAAGGCGCTCACGGGTTCATTCCGCCCTATCCGTGCCAATTCACGGCCTCTACGCCTTTGACTTCGGGTGCAGCGGCACGCACCGCTTGCTCCACCCCACCTTTCATGGTCATGTGGATCATCGAACAGTCCACGCACGACCCGTGCAACTTGACCTTCACCGTCAACTCGTCCGTCACCTCCACCAATTCGATGTTGCCCCCATCCGCTTCGAGGTAGGGACGCAAACTGGCCAAGGCGCGCTCCACCCGACCCGTCAATTCCTTCATGTCCGCTGCAGGTGTCATGTCTTCGGTCCTCTGGTACTCAATCGATGGATTTCCCCAATTCCTTCAGCAAGTTAGCCAAGATGGGACGAATCGCGGAGGCGGCCGGTGAATTCGTTTGGAGGGCTGCTGGACGGCCCGCATCCCCTGCCTCCCGAACGCTTTGAATGAGGGGCAATTCCCCAAGGAACGGCACCTGCAAGCTGTCGGCAAGCCGCTTCGCGCCGTCTTGCCCGAAAATGTAGTACTGCTTTTCTGGCGCATCCGGCGGCGTGAAATAGGCCATGTTCTCCACGATGCCCAAAACCTTCACGTTGATGGAATCGAGGCGGAACAGCCCCACCCCTTTCCGAGCATCCGCTAGCGCCACCTCTTGGGGCGTGCTCACCACCACGGCCCCCGTGAGCGGCACCTCTTGGACCAGCGAAAGGTGGATGTCCCCGGTTCCCGGAGGCAAGTCCACGATCATGAAGTCCAATTCGCCCCAGTGCGCGTCGGTGAACAACTGCGTCAACGCACGGCTTGCCATCGCACCCCGCCAGGCAATGGCTTGGTCCGGGTCGGCAAAGAACCCAATGCTCAACACCTTGACGCCGTACTGCTCGATGGGCTCGATGACTTGCTTGCCATTGAGCTCGATGGCCCGCGGCTTTTCGTGCACCACATCGAACATCGTCGGCACGCTGGGTCCGTGGATGTCGGCATCGCACAGCCCCACTTTGTAACCGAGTTGCGCCAGCCCCACGGCAAGGTTCGCAGCCACGGTGCTCTTGCCCACGCCTCCCTTGCCGGAAGCCACCGCGATGACGTGCTCCACGCCCGGCAACACCTTGCGCGTTTCCGTCGTCCGCTCTTCCTGCTTCAGCGCCACCACCACCACCTCCGCCTTGATGCCTTTGCCGAAGGCGCGCTCGAACGCGAACAAAACCGCCTCCTTCATGCGGCTCCGCGCGTGCATCGCCGGGTTCGACGACTTGACCACCACGTGGATGTCCTGTTCCCCGCCGAGCGCGATTTCCTCCACGAAGTTGAGGGCCACCACGTCCTTGCCCAAATCCGGTTCCATCACCTTCGAAAGCGCCTCGAGCACTTGCTCCCTGCTGATTGTTGCCATGTCGATTACAGTTCTTGATTGGGGTCCCAAAACACCCGTTCGAATTCAACCACGGCCCCTGCCGCGATGTTCACGCCTTCCGCCTTCAATTGTTCGTCCATGGGCCGGTCTGCCGGAAAGTGCACCGCTCCCGTGAGCAGCCCCTGCCGGTTCACCACCCGGTGGGCGGGCACGCTCGGCACGCACTTGAAGCTGTTGTTCAACACCCAGCCCACTTGGCGCGCGCCCATCGGCTTGCCCAACGCCTTCGCCACCGCTCCGTACGTCGTCACGCGACCAGCCGGCACTTGGCGCACCAACGCGTACACGTCCCGCTCGAACCCATCCGCCATCAGACCCGGAGTTGCATGTAGTGGATTTTCCGGCCTTCCTCCAGCCACATTTGCTCGTAAAACGTCCGGATTTCGAGCAACTCCCGCAGCTCGGGATCCACGCGGTGCACGAGTTCACCGTAGACGTCTTGGCTGTCGACGAGGATGTCGTAGCCCGCTTCGAGGTAGCTCTCCTTCGACAGTTCGTAGAGCAGCGGGCTGTCGCTTTTGATGTGGACGAGGCTGCCCGGCTTCAGGAATTTCTTGTACCGCTCGATGAAAATGCTGGAGGTGATGCGCTTCGTTCCTTTCTCGTCCTTCGGTTGGGGATCGCTGAAGGTGATCCAAACCTCGTCCACCTCCCCGGGCGCAAAGAACCGATCGATGAATTCGATCCGCGTCCGCAAGAAAGCCACGTTCTTGAGTTCCTCCTGGTTCGCAGTTTTCGCTCCACGCCAAAACCGGTGTCCCTTGATGTCCACGCCCACGAAGTTCTTATCGGGGTACTTCCGCGCCTGACCGACCGTGTACTCCCCTTTTCCGCAGCCGAGCTCGAGCACAATGGGGTGGTCGTTGCCGAACACGTCCTCGCGCCATTTGCCCTTGTGAACAAACTCCACCCCCTCCACCGCCGCTTGCAACGGGGGCTCAAAGACCCGCTCAAACGTGCGGTTCTCAAGCCACTTGACCAATTTTCCCTTTCCCATTTGTCGGCAAAATTACGGAACTTCAGGGCATGGAAACGACGAAGCGCACGGTGCTCTTTGCGGCGCTGGATTGGGGGCTCGGGCACGCGACGCGGTCGGCGTCGTTGATCCGCGCGGCGATAGAGGACGGGCATCGGGTGCACGTGGCGTCGAGCGGGCCGGCGCTGGCGTGGCTGCGGGCGCGGTTTGCCGACGATGGGGTGACGTTTCATGAGAAGCCCGGGCGGGCCATCCGGTATGCGCGGGTGGGCACGGGGGTTCGGATTGCGCTGCAAATGCCGGGATTTTTGAGGAGCATCGGGGAGGAACGGCGGTGGACCGAGGGCTGTGTGCGCCGCCATGGGGTGGACCGGGTGTTCAGCGACAACTGCTATGGGGTGGCGGCGGAGGGGGTGCCGAGTGTGTTGATGACGCACCAGGTGCATTTGCCGGTGCCGGGGGTGCTGCGGGCGGGGGCGCGGGCGTTTGTGCGGGGGCAGGCGGCGCGGTTTGGGGAGGTGTGGGTGCCGGATGGGGAGGGGGAGCGCGGCGAGGGGCGGTTGAGTGGCCGGTTGGGCGGGCCGGCGTTGCATCCGCGGACGCGGTTCATCGGGGGGCTGAGTCATTTGCCCGCGGACGGGGGGACGCGTTCGGAGTGGGCGATCGTGGGGGTGGTGAGCGGGCCGGAGCCGCTGCGGTCGGCGTTGGAGGCGGCGTACCGGGAGCGGTTTGCGGGGGCGTTGCGGGCGGGTGAGCGGGCGCTGATTGTGGCGGGGCGGCCAGGCGGCGGGGTGCGGGAGGATGGGGCCGTGACGACGTGGTATTCGCCGGATTCGGCGGCGTTGGCGGGCGCGTTGAAGGGGGCCGGTCGGGTGGTGTGCCGGAGCGGGTATTCGACGTTGTTGGATTTGGCCCAAATCCGCGTGCGCGCCCACCTCATCCCCACCCCTGGCCAGCCCGAACAGGAACTCCTCGCGGCCCATTTCGCCCGCGCCTTCGGCTGGTCCACCTCTTCCCAACGCGCCTTCGCCGCCGGCGCGCCCTTCCCGACCACCGGCCAACCGCTGCACCTGCCCGCCAACACCGAAGCCCTCGCCGCCCTGCGCGCTTGGCTCGCCAAAGAATGAACGACCTTCGCACCATGGACACCTCCTCCGACGAGCGGTACATGCGGCTCGCCCTTCAAGAAGCCGAACAGGCCGCTGCCCGCGACGAAGTCCCGGTCGGCGCCCTCATCGTCGCCCGCGACCGCATCGTCGGCCGCGGCCACAACCTCTGCGAGCAGCTGCACGACTTCACGGCCCACGCGGAAATGCAGGCCTTCACGGCCGCGTCGGAAACGCTCGGCGGAAAGCACCTCGACCAGTGCACCTTGTACGTGACGCTGGAGCCCTGCCCGATGTGTGCGGGGGCCGCTTTTTGGACCCGCATCGGCCGCATCGTCTACGGCGCGTCCGACGCGAAGCGCGGCTTCTCGCGCTGGAACGCCGCTTCCCCCATCCTGCACCCCAAGACTGAAATCGTTTCCGGCGTCCTTGAAGCCGAATGCAGCGCCCTCGTGAAAGAATTTTTCGCCCAGAAGCGGCGTCGGAAGGGCTGACGCGTCGGTTCGGCTGACTACCTTTGGCCCGGAACACGCGCCATGCTCAACATCGACAAAGCCCTGCTCAAAGCCATCCGCGACCAGATTGAATCCGGCGCGGACCGCGAGTTGCTGGTGCTGTTGTCCGAATTGCATGCGGCCGACCTCGCTGAAGTGCTCGACCACGTGAAGCGGGAAGAGGCGCATTATTTGTTCCGACTGATTCCGAAGGAGCTGAAGAGCGACGTGCTCATTGAGTTGGAGGAGGACGTTCGGTTGGAATTGCTGACCAGCATGACCTCCGCGGAAATTGCGGGCGACGTGCTCGAAGGGTTGGACTCGGACGACGCGGCCGATGTGATGGCCGATTTGCCCGAGGCGAAGGTGGAAGAGGTCATCGAATTGCTCGAAAGCGATGAACAAGCCAGCGACATCCGCGACCTGCTTTCTTACCCGGAAGGCACCGCTGGTGCGCTCATGGCGAAGGAGCTCGTTCAAGTCCAATCCACGTGGACCGTGGCACGAGCCATTCGGGAGATCCGGCGCCAAGCCGATGAGCTCGAACACGTGTACACGATATACGTGACCGATGGCGAAAACCGCCTTACCGGTCGCCTCAGCCTGAAGCACTTGCTGCTCAGCGCGGCCACCACCCGAACGCTTGTCAGCGAATTGCAGCAGGACAAGGAACTCATCAGCATCGGAGCGAACGAACCCGCTGAGCGGGTGACCAAGTTGATGGAGCGGTATGACCTCGTGGCCTTGCCCGTGCTCGATGACGAAGGACGGCTTGTCGGCCGCATCACCATCGACGATGCGGTGGACGTCATCATCGAAGACGCCGAACGGGATTACCAGTTGGCGAGTGGGATTTCGGAAGACGTGGAGTCGCGGGACGACGTGTGGACCCTCACGAGGGCGCGGCTGCCTTGGCTCCTCATCGGGCTGGCAGGCGGGATTGGGGGAGCCTATGTCATTGGGGCATTTGAAATTGAAAAGAACCCCGGAATGGCGTTGTTCATTCCGTTGATTGCGGCCATGGGCGGCAACGTGGGGGTGCAGTCCGCTGCCATTGTGGTTCAAGGCTTGGCGTCGAGCAGCATCGACACCGGAGACATCTTCAGCAGGCTGTCGAAAGAACTCGGGGTCGGCCTCATCAACGGCCTCATCTGCGCGGTCCTCATCCTCGGCGCCAGCGCGGCCTTGGGCTTCGGCACGTCGCTCAGCATCACCGTCAGCCTTGCCTTGTTGTGCGTCATCATCTTTGCCGCGCTCTTTGGCACCTTCGTACCGCTGATGCTGGACCGGTATAAAATCGACCCCGCCTTGGCGACGGGGCCGTTCATCACCACCGCCAACGACATCATCGGACTGATGATTTATTTCGCTGTGGGTTCGGCGATTGCGGATTTGTTCTGAATGACGATTTACTTCCTCGAAACGGTTCACGAGCGGCTTGCAGAGCGCTTGACTGCGGCGGGGCACACGTGCATTGAGGCATTCAGCGTGCAGCGTGCGGACGTGCTCGCAGGCCAAATCTCCGACGCGCACGGCCTCGTCGTCCGCTCCCGCTTCCTCGTCGATGCGCCCCTGCTCGCGGCCCTTCCCGAACTGCGCTTCATCGCCCGCAGCGGCTCCGGCCTCGAAAACATCGATCTGCCCACCGCGGCTTCCCGCAACGTGGCGGTATTCAATTCGCCCGAAGGCAACCGGGTCGCCGTTGGCGAACACGCCCTCGGCATGCTCCTCGCGTTGCTGCACAAACTGCACGTCGCAGACCGCAGCGTCCGCGCGGGAGCGTGGCTGCGCGAGGCCCATCGCGGCCTGGAGCTGAGCGGACGCACCGTGGGCATCATCGGCTTCGGCCAAATGGGCTCCGCCTTCGCTCAACGCCTCCAAGGTTTCGAATGCCGAATCCTCGCATACGACAAGTACCGCACCGATTGGCCGGCACAGCCCGGACTGCAAGCCGTGGACGAAGCCACCCTGCTCGCTGAATCCGATGTCATCAGCCTCCACCTTCCCTTGACCGACGAAACCCACCACCTCGTCTCCTCCCACTGGCTGCAGCGCTTGGGCAAATCCCCCATTCTCATCAACACCTCCCGAGGTCCCATCGCTTCCACCGGTGCCCTGGCCGAAGGCCTGCAACGGGGTTGGATTTCAGGCGCCGCCCTCGACGTGCTCGAAGAAGAAGGCCGTGACCTCCTCAACTTGACCACCCGTTCCGAAGCCCTCGAAGCCTTGGCTGCGGACCCGCGCGTCATCTTCAGCCCGCACGTCGCCGGCTGGACGCAAGAGAGCTACTTCAAACTCAGTGACGTGCTCGCCGACAAGGTCCTGAGGGCCTTTCCACAACCCCACTGAATGAAAAAAGGCATCCGGTTTCCCGGATGCCTTTTTTCAATGTGTTCGTTCGGAATCAGTTCTCTGAACCCGTGCGCTCGCGGCTCGAAGCCGAGTAGAGCACCTTCAACGCCGAAGCCTTTCGAAGCTCCTGTTTGACGCCGGTGACGATGCCCATCTTCGTATCCTTATCGACCTTCAGCGAAACCCACATCTTCGATTGTTCCGCCTCTGCAAGCGTCAAGCGCTCCTTCGCAACCCAATCTTGGATGGCGGCGACGCCGCTGAACGCATCGTTCAACTGAATCACCGGCTCGGTTCCATATCGGTTGTCCATCGGCGGACCGATGTTCACGTAACGAATGAGGTGCTTCTTCTCGATTTTATACAGCTCCGATGCCTCGGGGCGAATGACCCGGACTTTCTCCTCCTCGGTCCGCAACACCGTTGCAACCATGAAGAAGAAGAGCAACATGAAGACGATGTCCGGCAATGAGGCCGTTGAAATCGCCCCCATTCCCCGTTTGGTACCTTTCTTAAACTTCCCCATGGCTCAGTAGTATGCGGATCCTTCGCGCGGCTCAGCTTCGGAAATCCGCTGGGGATAGACCAAACGCACGGCAGCGATTTTACTCAACAACTCCATGTTCTCCGAGTCGCGGTCGTACGCATCCTCGAGTTCGCGGTAGGTTTTGCCAAACTTCGCAAGCGACAACTCATCCCGCAATTCGTTCACCGCCGATTGCAGTTCGTTCTGCACTTGGAGGTAAATGTCGTACGACGTGTTGTTGTCGTTCTGCATGGAAATGAGAGCGGAACCCGGCAACTCCTTATAGTCTCCACCGAACAACTCAATGGCCGTCAATTTTTCGTTGAGGTGCTCAATGAGTTTCTGGTAGTTCCGCTTTTGCACCTCCGATGCGCCCGCCATCATGCCCTCGTATTGGGCAATCTGTGCGGTCAACTCCGCTCGACGCACCCAAACCCGCTCCGGGAAAGCTGCATTCGTCTTGCCGTTGGCTCCCGTAATGAACTCAACCTCGCGGCTTTTGCCCACGGTATTCCGACCAACGGGATGCGCCATGACGCCGTCACCCGTGGCGACCAGGAAGTTCTTCGCTTGGTCCTTGAGTTGCCCGATGTCGAGCATCTCCCCTTCGACTAGCAATTGATCGAGGAAGTTGACCTTGACGTTGAACACGTTTTGTTCCTTCACCGGCGGAACGTCCACCAAATCCTCTGGAACAGGGGGCGGCAACTGGCGCTTGATCCCTTCATCCGAATCGATGGTGGTGGTCACCAGCCAAAAGATGAGGAGCAGGAACGCAATGTCCGCCATGGAACCCGCGTTGATTTCAGCTAATTCTCGACGCGCCATGCTCCTGGATTATTTGAAGATGCGGCTCACCTCGGCCCAAACAATGGACGCGATGGAGATCAGCCCCAACAAGTAAACGTACCACAGACCGCCTCCGGCAAACCAACTCTCGCCTTCCGTCACCGTGATTCCGCTGGCTTCATAAGCCCGGAGTACGGTCGAATCAGAAAGCTGGTAAAAGCTCACGATTCCCACGAGCGCGAAAACGATGACCCCGATGAGGGTGCCGATTTTCTCGCGGAAGCGCATGAGGAAAAACGCCAAGCCGAAGAGCACGGCAGCCGCTCCCGCGACAATGCCCACTGCGTAAATGATGTAGAAGAGCTGGTCGAGGTACTGTCCGTAGCTCTCATTGCCTTCTTGCCAAGTCTCTTCCGAAACGCTGTTCGACAGGATGATCCATGTCAAGGCAGCGCCTGCGACGATGATCGCAATCCGGAGGATGGACAGGCCGATGCGAAGTCCTTTATCTCCCATGATTGCGATGATTATCCTTTGAGGTTACGCTTGTACAACAAATCGACGAAGTCCATGGAGGCTTCCTCCATGTCCAACACGATGCTGTCGATCTTCGACAGGATGTAGTTGTAGAAGATTTGGAGGATGATGGCCACGATCAAACCCGAGACCGTCGTGATCAACGCCACCTTAATGCCGCCTGCAACGATGGATGCGTTGATGGTGTTCGCCTCCGCAATCTTATCGAAGGCCGAGATCATCCCGATGACCGTACCCATGAAACCCAACATCGGGGCCAGGGCGATGAAGAGGGAGATCCAGCTCAAGCCACGCTCCAACTTCGACATTTCCACAGAACCGTAATCCTCGATGGCCTTCGCCACTTCCTCGTAGCTGCCGCTGCTGCGGTCGAGGCCTTGGTAGAAGATGGAAGCGACCGGACCGCTCGTGTTGCGGCACACCTCCTTTGCAGCGTTCTCGCCGCCCTTGCCCAACGCATCCTCGATCTTCTTCAAGAGCTTCGAGTTGTTCGTCGTAGCCATGTTCAAGTAGATGATGCGCTCGATGCTCAAGGCAAGGCCCAAGATCAAGCAGATCAACACGAATGCCATGAACGTCGCACCACCTTCAATGAAGTAACGCTTCACCGTTTGGTGGAAACTCAACACCTCCTTCGTTTCCTCTGCAGGCGCAGCGGCTTCGGGTGCAGGAGCAGCAGGAGCGGCCATGGCCGTCGTGTCCTCTGCAGCAGCGGTGGTGGTGTCAACGGCAGCTTGTTCCGTCGTTTCGGTCGTGGCATCTTGTGCAAATGCGGCGGCCGGAGTTCCGGTCCAAATCAGCCCTGCAATGGCAAAGAGGGCGAACAACTTCTTCATGAGAATCAGGTTGATGGTGTGTTTCGTTCCTTGTAATGTGCGCTGAGCGGATTCAGTCCAAATCCGATTCAACGGGTGCAAATGTAGGACGGGCAATCGTTTCTACAAACTTTCACAGGTTAAACCTCTGTCGGCGGTTATGAACGCTCCGTCAACAACGAAGCGATGTGCCGTTGAGCGGCTTCAACGGAGTCGATGGGCAGGGCGCAGGCACCGGCAACGCAGGGGTAGATGCGCAGGTTCGCGTGGTACCGGTGGGCCGTAAGGGGCACGTCGTCCGCGGGGCGAGGGAGCGGAACGACGATGCCGGAGGTCCCAACGGCACGGCGCAACGCGGGGAGTGCGGCGGTGATTTCGGCATCCGGGCCGGTGACGACCAATTCGATGAACGGGTGTTGGATTTGGCCCGCTACCTCCGCCCATTTGCACGCGGACGGCAGCTCGTCAAAGCCCGCGGCCGCCGAGGCCACGAGCGCTTCCGCACGCTCCATCCAAGACGGCTCGCCGAAGATCGCGCCCAACGTGTGCAAGTTGCCCGCCATCACCGCATTCGCACTGGGCAACACGTCGTCCAGCCGGTCGAATCGCTCGGCAAAGGCCGTGTCGGACGGCAGGGCGAACCGGAACAGGGGGGTTCGTGGGGCGCTGAATTCGGCCAGGACGTACCGGGTCCACCGCGCGGCGAGGTGCGCCCAAGTGGGGTCGCCCGTGGCGGCGTAAGCCTCGAGGGACGCGGCGATGGCGGCCGCGAGGTCTTCCAGGGTGCCGTCGATGCGGCATTGGCCCGCTTGCCAAATCCGGAACAGGCCTTCGCCGCGGGCCATTTGGTCGGTGAGGAACGCGCAGGCTTCGAGGCCGCGAGCCGTCCAGTCCGCGCGGTCCCAAGCCGCCCCAGCTTTGAGGAGGCCCCATGCCATCCACGCGGTGTGGGCGGCCACGACCTTTTCGTCACGGGCTGGAGGGCGGCGGGTTGCAACGCGCGCGGCGTGCACCGCGTCGAGCATGGCCGGTGTGCCCGCTGCCACGCCCGACGCGCCGACGGGCCGCATCGGGATGAACGCGCCCGCACCGAACTCATCGACGCGTGCCCGCTCCGTCCAATCGAAGTGCTGCATCGCGGCATCGAATTCCGCACCTGAGAGCGCGGCCGCACACTCCGCGGCTGTCCACCAATAATACCGTCCCTCAAGCCCTTCGCTGTCGGCGTCCCAAGCCGAATAGAATCCGCCCCCGGGCGCGTCGAAATCGCGGCACACCCCTCCAACGAGCCGCGAAGCCGCCAGCGTGATCTCGTCGCGCTCGCTGGACGTCAGGCCCGGAACACCCAAGGACGCAGCCAGCCAGGCCAGCATCGGCCCTTGGTCGCTCAGCATCTTCTCGAAGTGCGGAATGCGCCAGGCCTCGTCGACCGCGTACCGCTCGAAGCCACCGCCTGCGTGGTCGTGCAGGCCGCCACGGACGACAGCCAGCACCGAACGGCGGGCATGCGCTGCGCAGGCCGCGTCGTGCCGCCCTTGTGCAGCGAGCCAGTGCCCTTGAACCGGCATCGGGAATTTCGGCGCACCCGCGTTCCCGCCGTGTCGGAGGTCCCAATGAGGTTTCCAAGCGGCGAGGCCCGCGGCGATGGCCGATGACCAGTTGGCCCGCCCCTCCCCGGCCTCAGCAGGCGACTCCACCGCGCGCACCCCCGCAGCCAAACGCTCCGCATAAGCCACCACCGCCGCTCGATCCGTCCGCCACAACCGAACCAGCTCCATCAAACTCGCCTCCCACTGCTCCCGCGGCACATACGTCGCCCCCCAAACCGGCCGCCCATCCGGCAAGCACACCACATTCAACGGCCACCCCCCACTCCGCGTCATCAGCTGCACCGCGGTCATGTAAATGCCGTCCACCTCCGGATGCTCCTCCCGATCCACCTTCACGCTCACGAAATGCGCGTTCATCACGTCCGCCGCCCCTTCATCCTCGAACACCTCACGCTCCATCACGTGGCACCAATGGCACGCGCTGTACCCCACGCTCACCACCACCAACCGCTGCTGTTCCCGGGCCGCCTGCCATGCCGTTTCTCCCCAAGGCCGCCAGTGCACGGGGTTCTCCGCGTGCTGCAGCAAGTAAGGACTCGATTCGTTCCGCAAAAGATTCATTCCTGCGAAAGTACGGGCGAACTTTGCCGCATGACTCCTCGCCCTCCCCGTTGGAAATTCGCCGTCGTTGTTTGGCTGGCCATCTACCCGTTGGTCACGCTGTTCTTCGGCGTGTTTGGCGGCCAAATCATGGCCATCCATCCGCTCCCCTTGCGCACCCTCGTCATCACCCTCGTGCTGGTGCCGTTGATGGTGTTCGGCCTCATTCCGTTGCTCCAAAAACTGCTTCGGAATTGGCTATCCAAATGACCCTCAACCGATGGCCATCGGCACCTCCATCAACAAAATTTCCGCTCCTTCCGATCGCGCCTTGAGGTCGAGCGCATTCACCGACCACACCCCCATGCCATCGCGCGGCCCAAGTTCCGCCCCGTTCATCGTCCACTCCCCGGAAATGACGAAGGCATAAACGCCGTGCGTCGCTGGACGGTGCAACGGATGCTGGACTTCCACCCCGGCATCGAAGCGACCGAGGTGCCACCAAGCGTCCTGGTGCACCCAAACGCCCTCATCGTCGGGACTGGGCGATAAAATCTGTTGCAGCCGGTTGTGCCGGGCCGCCGGGTCCAATGCTTGTTGATCGTAGCGCGGCTCGACATCTTTCGCGTTGGGGAACATCCAGATTTGGAGGAACTTCACGGGCGCGTCCGCGTTCTTGTTGAACTCGCTGTGCGTGATGCCACGGCCCGCGCTCATGACCTGCACTTCGCCGTGCCGGATGACCGCCACATTGCCCATGCTGTCGCGGTGTTCCAGGTCCCCTTCCAACGGAATGCTCACGATCTCCATGTTGTCGTGGGGGTGGGTGCCAAATCCTCGCCCCGGCTCCACGTGGTCGTCATTCAAGACCCGCAACGCCCCGAAATGCATGCGCTCCGGGTGGTAGTAATTCGCAAAGCTGAAGGTGTGGCGGCTGTCCAGCCAACCGTGGTTTGCCCGACCCCGCGTTGCGGCTCGGTGGATGACGGCGTTGTCCATGTTCCAGGAATCGTGTGCAATGGGGAGGTGATTGAACCCCATGGGTTCGAGCGCATGCAATTCATCGATGCGGTTTTCCGCCGCTCCAGAAGTGCCGACCACGAAGGCGCCCGTTCCGAGCAGTCCCTTCCGAATGAAGTCCTTGCGTTTCATGCTTGGAAGGTACGACAGCAATGGGTTTCAAGCCAAATACTTGTATCAACAACTACTGAATGAATCCCTGTTTTGCGCGCTCCACTTCCGCCTTGAACTGCGCGTCGCCCAACACGTCCATGCCGCCACCGTTCAGAAACGGCAACACGAACCGCACAGCCGGGCGGTAATCGGCCACCACAACCTTCAACGCCACGCGCCCGGTCGCCTCGTCCTGCTTGAGGTGCGGAGTGGCGAGGGGCGCCTCCGACTTGAGAAACAGCGCCACCTGCATCGACATCGACAACTCGATGCGCTTGTGGGCGGTCGCCAGGTCGAGCGCAAACCCGAAAATGTCCGGCGCGTGGACCCGGTGCTGGGCAGTCAGCGAAATGGGAACGGGAAGCACCTCCACCTCGGCAATGCGATCGAGTCGGTAGTACTTGTTCGTTCGGGTGGCCACCTCGAACGCCGCGAGGAACCGATGGCCGCCGACGAATTCCATCGGCTCGACGATGCGGTTGGAGACCGTGCCGCTGTTCGCCGATTGATAGCCCTTGAGCAGGACGCGGTGCTGGGATCCGATTCCTTCGCTGATTTGGCCCAAAATCCGCGCCACCCCCGCGTCCGCAATCCATCGCGCCAACTCATTGCTCGGCTCAAACACGTTCAACTTCGCAGCAATCGAAGCCACCTCATCCCGAGTTGGAAACGCAATGCGCAGCGCCTGCAAAATGAGCTCCGCTTCTTGCGACGTGAACACATGATCCAAGTCCTCGGACTTGATGTAAAAGCCACCGTCCGCGTCCTTCTCCACGCCAAACCCCACATCCTCAATGAGTCGGAGGTAACGGTACACCGACCGCTGCCCCGTCTCCAACCGCTTAGCAAGGGACCCAATGCTGTGACGCTGACCAGAACGCAATACGCGAATCAACAACAGCAACCGATGCAATCGATTCTGATTGAAGTCACCACCTGTCGGACGACCACCTTGTGCCATATAAGTTTATATAAAACGTTGTGTGTACGCAAGAAACAAAAAAAGCATCTTGTGTTGTTGATTTGTACTGCTAATTGACTCAACAATCCACAAGCACCCTTCCTCCATGGGCAAATGCATTCACTGCGGACAACCCGCTGGCTGGTTCCGTTCCCGCCACGCTGCGTGCGAAACAGAGCACCGAAACACCGTTCAGGAACTCCCCCAATTCATTGCACGTTCCATCGCGGACGGGCGAGAAATCGATGTGGTGGAACCGGAACTGCAGCGCATGAGCGAATTGGGATTCCTGAAGCCTGCAGTGCGTGAGCAGCTCATCCAATCGGGCATCGCATTGGCCGTGGACCAAGCGCTGGACGACGAAGAACTTACGGAGGAGGAGGAGAACCGCATCTCCACATGGGTCAATGAACTCGCAGCGAATCACCCCGCATTGAAATCCTCTGAGGCCGTGGTGCGGCTGGTTCGAGCGGCGATCGTGCGCAATTTGCGCGAAGGAAAACCCGTCACCGGGCGAATGAGTTCGGAAGGCCTGCCCTTCTTATTTCAAAAGTCCGAGGACCTGATTTGGGCTTTCAACCACGTTGACTTTTACCAAAACACCACCCGTACCGAATACGTCGGCGGCAGCCAGGGCGTGAGCGTACGCCTGACGAAAGGCGTGTACTACCGAACCGGTTCCTTCCGCGGCCGGCCCGTGAAAGTGGACGAGCTGAAGCACCAAGGCACGGGGATGCTCGCCATCACCACGAAGCACCTGTACTTTTGGTCCCCCAACAAGGCGTTCAAGGTGCCTTTTGCGAAACTCATCTCGATGGAAACGTTCGAGGACGGCATCCGCATTCAACGGGATGGCACCACCACGAAGCCGCAGATTTTCAAAGGAATTGATGGCTGGTTTGCGGCCAACCTCATCTCGAACCTTCATCAACAATGACGGATTCCTCTGCTTCGAACGCGGGGACCTCGTCCAAGGCGAAGGCTTCGAGGTCTGCCGCACGCACCCGCAAGCCGTAAACCAGCGGAAACACCACGGTCACCACTGCCGACCACACCACGAACACCGCCAACGCCCGGTTCAGCACGTTGCGCGTTCGCTCGAATGGCGACGCGGCGCTGGGCCTGAACCACTGGCGAAGCAGGGCCACCAAGGTCCCGAGGAAGATCAGGTTGCCGATGAGCACGGTGAGTCGATTTGGCGTAACGCCCCACTCCCCCAATCGGCTGGCAATGGCCGCAATGCCGACCAAATCCGCGAGGACCCCCAACACCACCAGCGCGACCATCAGGCCATGCAACCAGCGCGGAGCCCCTTCGTCGAACGCCGAATGCAGGAGCACCAATCCAATGACCGCCGCGAGCAAGACATTGAACACGAACAACTGCTCGCGATCCGAACTCAATGCCGCGAAGCCGTCAGTGAGGTGCGCCACCAAAAATCCCGCCTCGACCAACACGAAGAGCGGGATGAAAATGCGCGCCAACGTGGGCAGGATGCGCTCCAAGGCCTGGGGGTGCCGCAGCCAAACGGCGTGACCGAACACCAGCGCACCGCTCAGGCCCCAAACAGCGAGGTGAATGTTGATTTGTTCCACCAACCACGACCCGACGTTTGCGCTCTCCATCAAGAGGTTGGTCAACCCCAGCAGCACCCCGCCAGCCGCCAAGACCAACCCGGTGAGGATGGCCACTTGAACGGCATGCCGCACGAAATCCACCCGCTGCTCATCGCGACGCGCCCGAACGAACGCCCATCCGGTCAAGCCCGCCAGCAACAACGGCCAATGGATCATCATCAAATCGCGCGCTTGCACCGCCAAGTTCACCCGCTCGCCCGCTGCCTCCAATCCACTGTCCACCTCCACGGCATGCTGCACGCGCCATTGCGAAGGCCACGCCTCCCAACCCCACCACGCCAGCGCCACGGCCACCGCTGCCACCCCAGCTCCGATCAGGAGCCGCACGTCCCTTCGGCCATGATACGCTAAGAGCGGACCGAACGCCAAGGTGGCCATCAACGGCACCGCCCATTCCGGGTCAAGGTCGCCACTGCCCCAATACGGCGCCAAGAAAACCGCCGCGATGCCCAATGAAACCGCGATGGCAAAGGGAAAGCCGTTGGAACGATCGGGCAGCGCATCGGCCGCAAGTCGAGCGGCCCACGTGCGGGCCACAGGTGCCTCCTTCGGGGCGGATTCAAAGGCCGTACGGAAGCCAGAAGCGTCTTTGCGGTACCAGCTTTCCAGGTCTTCGGGGGTGCGATTCCACATCATGGTCTTGCAAACGATGAGGGGCCGCCGCTATTGTGCGCCGGGTCACCCTGATTTGTGGCAAAGGTGATAATTTCGCACCATGCGCGCTTTCGTGACGGTATTCATGGTGGGGGTGTTGCTGGGCCAAAGCGGATACAATTTGGCCCGCGTCCTCCATTACGCCGCGGAATACGACCACTACGTGAACGTGCTGTGCGAAAATCGCGACCGCCCGGAACTCCACTGCAATGGCGCTTGCCACCTGAAAAAGGAGCTCGCGGAGTCGCCGGAACCCGCCGCCCCTTCCCTGCCCGAAATCGAATCGACTGCCCTGTGGATGCTGATGGCGCCCGCGGTTGAATTCCAGCTGTTGGGGGCACACGATGGAGTTCGCAGCACCCGCCCGATGACTTCGGCCGGTGCGGTGTGCGCGGGGTGGTTGCGTCGGATTGAGCACCCGCCCGGAATGGGACTTCACCTCTGCTGAAGTCGTTAACTCAATAAAAAAACATTCCGAATGAATCGCTCATTTTATTCGGTCATGGCCGTGTTGGCTGTGGCCGCTACCGTTGCTGCATGCAACAAACCCGAAGACGAACCCACCCCGACAGCGGCGTTGGGATCGTTCGAAATTGAAATGGAATACACGTGGGGAATGGACGGGAGTCCGTTTGTCCTGAGTGCGCCGTTGCACCACCCGATGAGTGGGGACACCCTGACGTTCGAGACGTTCAAGCACTACGTTGGCAATGTGGCGCTTGAAAGCGTGGACGGGGAGACCTTTGCGAACGCGGATGCGTACGCCCTGTTCGATGCGTCGGAGCCGAGCTCGCTGGTGTTGCGCGTGTCGGACGTTCCCGAAGGCGACTACGCCTCGATGACCTTGACCCTGGGCGTCGACAGCGCGCGCAATGTTTCGGGCGCCCAGTCCGGAGCGCTCGACCCGACGTTGGGCATGTTCTGGAGCTGGAACACCGGGTACATCATGATCAAGGCGGAAGGCACTTCACCGCAAAGTTCCACCGGGTCGTTCGCGTACCACCTCGGCGGATTCAGTGGGGAGAACGCTGTGCAGGCTGAGCGAACGTTCGATTTGGCCAGCAAGGGATTGCTGACTGTCCGGACGGATGCTGTGCCCACCGTTCATTTCATGGCGAATCCGGCGCGGCTCTTCCACACGTATGGAAGCGTGGCAAATGGGCCCAACGTGCACATGCCGGGACCGGCCGCTGGCACGATGGGGCAGGATTTCCACAGCTGGATCTACCTCGACCACATCCACCCGTGAACCCGCGAATTTCGGTGGTGGCGCTCGGGTTGAGCGCTGCCATCGGATTCGCTGGTTGCCAAAAAGTTCAGGAATTGGAGCCGGAACCGCTGAAATTGGCGGTTCCGGACCATTTCCCGGACCCGATTTTCGGCACCGGCGAAACCGCACCGACCGCCGCGGGGTTCGAGCTCGGACGGCGGCTGTTCTACGACCCGGGCTTGTCGGTTGACGGAACCATTTCTTGCGGCTCCTGCCACGCCCAAGTCCATGCCTTTGCGGACCACAACGTCGCGCTGAGCACAGGGGTTGGCGGGGCGTTGGGCACGCGCAATTCTCCGGCGTTGAGCAATTTGGCCTGGTATCCCACCTTCATGGCGGATGGGGGCATCACGCACTTGGAGGTCATGCCGTTGGCCCCGTTGATGAGTCCCGTTGAAATGGCGGCTGACAGCGAGCACCTCATGAGCTACTTGAAGTCCCATCCGGTCTATCCCCGGCTGTTTCAGAACGCCTTCGGCGGGGAGCCGACGGGCCAGCGGTTGTTGAAAGCCCTTGCCCAGTTTCAGGCGATGCTCGTGAGCGCGAATGCCCGCTACGACCAGTGGGCCTTGGGCCAAATCGACTTCACCGACACCGAACAGCGCGGCTACGACCTGTTCGTCGCACACTGCTCCACGTGCCATACCGAGCCGCTGTTCACGGACTTCAGTTACGCGAACACCGGCCTCGACTCCGTATCCGCGGATGCGGGGCGCTACCGCGTCACCCTGGACCCGCTCGATCACGGCGCCTTCAAGGTGCCCAACCTGCGCAACGTTGCGCTGACGCGCCCCTACATGCACGATGGGCGGCTCTTCACCTTGCGTTCGGTGGTGGACCATTACGCGGACGGGGTCATCGTGCACCCGGGATTGGACGAGCGCTTGCCGGGCCCTTTGGGCTTGGATGAACAACAACGGGAGGACCTCGTGGCCTTCCTTGAAACCTTGACGGACTATGAATATTTGGCCAATTCGCAGATTTCAGAACCGCGCTAGCGGAATCGCCTTCGGGTTGCTGTTCCTTGTGCAACACGCGGCGGCCTGCGACGCCTGCGGTGGGGGTGGGGTGTACAACGGATTCGGCTTCATGCCGTTGGCTGACCGTCCCATCGTGGGCCTGAACTACCGCCAATTGACGTTCACCCACCCCGCGGGCAACTGGAACGGCGAGAGCGCCGTGCTCACGGACCGGTTTTTGAGCGGCACGGCCACCGTGCTTTGGATGCCGATTCCGCGGTTGCGGATGGTCGGTTCGGTGCCGTTTCGCCACCACACCCGAACGGAGTCGTTGCAAAGCACGGTCCTTTCGGGCGTGGGGGACTTGCGCTTGGACGCGGACTGGAACGCATGGGAATCCGGGGCCGGTTTCTGGGTTCGCCTCGGGGGCGGCGTGAGCGCTCCCACGGGCACGTACATGGCGCGCGACGCGTCGTTCAAGCAGCTCCCTCCCTCCTTTCAGCTCGGCCGTGGAGCCTGGGGAGGCAGCGCGCGGATTGCGGTGGCCGTGGCCCCCGACGCGTGGACGTTCATCGCGACCGGGGAAACGTCGGTTTGGGGAAGCAACGAACAAGGATACCGCGCGGGCCTGCTGAATCGGCTGGGCGCGCAGGCCTTTCGGCGCATGGCCGGGAAGCAACGCACCTGGCTCCCTCAGGCGGGATTCCACTGGGAAAGCTGGCAAGCCGACCGCGAGCGGGGCAGCCTTCTGTTGGCCACCGCCGGCAGCCGATTCGTGGGACGTGCTGGCGTGACGCTGCAACGCGCAAGCCAACTGATTCACGTCGCCGCGGAATGGCCGCTTGCGCAAGACGTGGCGAGCGATGCGCCCTCATTGGGCGGAACGTTGGAAATCGGATGGGCTTGGCAGTGGAGCGGGGACCTGCCGAAATCGCGGGTCAGGTTCCTTTGAGGGCTCGGTGCGAGCCGTCGCACGCCGGCATCCGCTTGGACAGCCCGCAAATGCAATCGTGGAGCCCCTTCCCATCGAAGATGCGGGGCAGGGCTTGATCGATGCGGCGATCTTGGGTGGCGGGCTGCTTGGCGGCGGCGACGTGTTGGAAGTAGGCCTTTCGCCGGCCGGGAGTGAGGGCATAGAAGGCCGCCTTCAGGTCCGGATCGTTGGCAAACCGCCGTTCGAAGGCCTCGGGAACGGACGTTGCTTCGGGCGGGGTCGTGGGGACGGTCAGGCCGTCGCGCTCGATTTGGATGGCTTGGCGAATGAAGTCGAGGACGTCGGGGGCATGCCGATTGATTTGGTCGAGGCTCGTGAATTGAAAGGAGCGGGAGGATTCGGTGTTGGGGCCTTGTTTGGCCAGCAAACGATGCGGATCCACCAGCAGTGCGCCTTTGAAAAAGCCCAAAACACAATGCGCCTTGAACCCGCCGATCATCGCCACATTCCGCCCCTCCCACAGGTAACACGGCCCGCGCCACTTGAACGCCTCGTCCAGCCCGGCCTCCAAGGCCAACGACCTCAACCGCGCCAACTCCGGGCGCCACAACTTCGCGTTCGCGTAAAACGCTTCAATTCGCTCATCCATTGAGGCGAATATACAGCAGAGCCAGGCAATCTGTTCCCGTTCACCCCACTGCGCCGAACGCCCGGCTGAACGGAATGCTGGGCACGCCGCTGCGGCGGTTCACCTGAAGCCAAGCGCGTTCGGTGGGGAAGCCCCCGTCGTCACATAGCCCGTGCATTCAAAACTTCTTGCGCTGCTCGCGTTACGCCTTCTGCCCATACCGATCAGCAGGGCAGCTGATTCCTGCTTGAGACGACGCGTTCCTCGGCTGAAAGGTGCGATCCGATCGCGAAGGGCCGCGCATTCTACCAGAACGACTCCATCACCGCTCCCCATAAACCAAGACTATCGTTTGATAAGGATTATTTATTTGACTGATGAGCCCTTTGCGCCTTCTCTTTGTCAGCAAACTGTAAACCATGCACATGAAACACCTCCTCCCCATCGCTGTGGCGGCGTTGGCCCTCGGATCCTTCGCCAGCTGCGGCTCTTCCGAACAAGCCGAATGCGAACACGGCACCGAGCAAAGCGGGGGCTGCCCCTTCCACGGCGACAGCCAAGGCAACATGAAGGCCACCACCAACCGCGATTGGTGGCCGAATCAACTTGACCTTTCCGTATTGCGCCAACACAGCGAAAAGTCGAACCCGCTTGGTGAGGACTTCGATTACCGCGAGGCGTTCGAATCGTTGGATTACGAGGCGTTGAAGGCCGATATCGCAAAAACGCTGACCGACTCGCAAGATTGGTGGCCCGCTGACTGGGGCAACTACGGCGGCCTGTTCATCCGGATGGCGTGGCACAGCGCGGGCACGTACCGGACGGGCGATGGCCGCGGAGGATCGCGGGAAGGGCAGCAGCGGTTTGCGCCCATCAACAGCTGGCCAGACAACGCGAATTTGGACAAGGCGCGCCGGTTGTTGTGGCCCATCAAGCAGAAGTACGGACAGGCGATTTCGTGGGCGGATTTGATGGTCCTCTCGGGCAATGTGGCGTTGGAGACGATGGGCTTCGAGACCATCGGGTTCAGCGGCGGTCGCTCGGACGTGTGGGAGCCGGCGAGCAACGTTTACTGGGGCAAGGAATCGGAGTGGCTCGCGAATGAGCGCTACGAGGGAGACCGCAAGTTGGAAAACCCGTTGGCTGCAGTCCAAATGGGACTCATCTACGTGAACCCAGAAGGTCCCGATGGGAACCCCGATCCGGTCCTCGCTGCGCACGATATCCGCGAGACGTTTGGCCGCATGGGCATGAACGACGAGGAAACCGTTGCGCTCATCGCGGGCGGCCACACCCTCGGAAAGACGCACGGCGCAGGCCCCGCCTCGCACGTGGGCCCAGAGCCGGAAGCCGCTCCGATTGAAGAGCAGGGCTTCGGCTGGAAGAGCAGCTACGGCAGCGGCGTGGGGGCGGATGCCATCACGAGCGGGTTGGAAGTGATTTGGACGAAGACCCCGACCGAATGGAGCCACGGTTTCTTCAAGGCCCTCTTCGCGCACGAGTGGGAACTCACGAAGAGCCCGGCCGGTGCCCACCAATGGGTCGCCTCAGACGCCGAAGCGATGGTGCCGGACCCTTTCGATCCGGAAAAGATGCACCGTCCCACGATGCTCACCACGGACCTCTCGTTGCGGTTCGATCCGGAGTACGAGAAGATTTCCCGTCGCTTCCTCGAGAACCGGGGCGAATTCGAGGCCGCCTTTGCGCGCGCTTGGTTCAAGTTGACCCACCGCGACATGGGACCACGGACGAACTACGTCGGGCCGGAAGTGCCGGCTGAGGAATTCATTTGGCAAGATCCCATCCCGGTTTGCGACCACCCGGTCATCGGCGCCGCGGACATCGCACAGCTGAAGCAAACCATCCTCAACAGCGGCCTGACGAGCGAAGAACTCGTGAGCACGGCCTGGGCTTCTGCCTCCACGTTCCGCTACTCGGACAACCGCGGCGGCGCGAACGGCGCGCGGATTCGCCTCGAGCCGATGCGCAATTGGGAAGTGAACAACCCCGACCAACTGAACAAGGTGCTGGCGAAATACGAAGCCATCCAAGCGAACTTCCAACGTTCGGGCAAGCGCGTTTCGCTCGCGGACCTCATCGTCCTCGGAGGCAACGCTGCCGTCGAACAAGCCGCCAAAGCTGCGGGATACCCGATGGAGGTGCCGTTCACCCCGGGACGCATGGACGCCTCCGCTGAAATGACGGATGAGGCTTCGATCGATTTGTTGAAGCCGATGGCCGATGGATTCCGGAATTACCAGGAAGTGGACTACACGCTGACCGTTGAAGAGCTGTTGGTGGACAAAGCGCAGTTGTTGACGCTGACCGCACCGGAAATGACGGTGTTGGTTGGTGGCATGCGGGCGTTGAACGCGAACTGGGACGGCTCCGACCTCGGGGTGCTGACCGACCGTCCGGGTGCGCTTACGAACGACTTCTTCGTGAACTTGCTGAGCATGGACACCCAATGGGCACCAGTTGACGGAGCGGAAAAGGTTTTTGAAGGCCGCGACCGCAAGTCGGGTGACCTGCGTTGGAGAGCAACCCGCGCCGACCTCATCTTCGGATCGAATTCCGAATTGCGCGCGATTGCTGAAGTCTACGCGCAACAAGATGCCAAAGAGAAGTTCGTCGCCGACTTCGTTGAAGCCTGGGCGAAAGTCATGGAACTCGACCGCTTCGACTTGCTCTGAGCGGTTGCGAGAAATTGAAACCGGCGCCGCATCCCTTTCCGGGGTGCGGCGCTTTTTTTTTCGCCCGCATAGACGCCGTCGATGATGCATCGAAACCATTGATTGACGCGGGATAGCGTATGTGAGAGGGGTCACGAATGGCGGCGGATTGCGGTCGGAGATTTGGGGCATGGAAAACAACAACCTCACCCCCGCGCCGAGCATGCCCCGCATCGGGGACGTGGCGCCCGACTTCACGTCGATGACCACCTTCGGCGAGCTGAACTTTCACGAGTACATTGGCGACAGCTGGACCGTGCTCTTCTCGCACCCCGCCGATTTCACGCCCGTTTGCACGACGGAAATGAGCGGCTTTGCTTTGGACAAGGATTGGTTCACCGAGCGCAACACGAAGCTCATGGGCCTCTCCATCGACTCCATCCACGCGCACATCGCTTGGGTGAACAACGTGAAGAAGAACACGGGCGTGCTCTTCGACTTCCCCATCATTGCGGACATCGACATGAGCGTGTCGAAGTTGTACGGCATGTTGCAGCCCGGTGAAAGCGAAACCGCTGCCGTGCGCGCCGTCTTCTTCATCGACCCGTCGAAGAAGATCCGCCTCATCATGTACTACCCGCTCAATGTGGGCCGGAGCATGCCGGAAATCAAGCGCGTGTTGGAAGCGCTGCAAACCTCGGACACCCACAAAGTGGCGATGCCGCTGAACTGGACGCCGGGTGAGCAAGTCATCGTTCCGCCGCCCAAGACTGTGGAGGGAATGCTCGAGCGGGAGGCATCCGACTACGACATGGTCGACTTCTACCTCGCAAAAAAGTCGCTGTAACGTGCGAACCGGGGGGCTGCGGCTCCCCGGTTTTTTTGTGCCCCGCTGGATTTGGTGTAACTTTCACACTAAGCCAAATCCCATCCCGATGCGCGCCTTGCTTTCCCTGCTCTTTTCGACCTGTGCCTGGGTCGCTTCAGGCCAAATCATCCAAGACCCACCCGCCGGTACCGTCGACGGCGTGAACATCCTCTCCCCGACCAGCGCCGTGTTCAGGCTCCGCGCGCCGGGCAAGGACCACGTCCACCTGCGGGGCGACTTCAACGACTGGGTCATCGGCGAGGACAACCTGATGAAGCGGTCGGTGGACGGGAACACGCATTGGCTGGCCGTGACGGGGTTGGAGCCGGGGACGTGGTACCGGTACCATTACCTCGTGGAGGAAGTGCTGGAAATCGGCGATCCCTTTGCCGAACTGGTGGTGGACCCGTGGAATGACCCGTACGTGCCGGCGGATCATTGGCCGGGGATGCCGAGCTATCCGACGGGGCAAGCGAATTGGCAGAATGCGGTGTTCCGGACGGACGAGGTGCCGTTCACGTGGACGGATGGGGCGTATGTGCGGCCGGCGCAGGACCGGTTGACCATTTATGAGGTGCTGATTCGGGATTTTGATGGAGGCCAAACGTACCAGGACGTCATCGACCGTTTGGACTACCTCCAGTGGCTCGGCATCACGGCCATCGAGCTCATGCCGGTCAGCGAATTCGAAGGGAACCTCAGCTGGGGTTACAACCCGAATTTCCGCTTCGCGCCCGACAAATTCTACGGCACCGCGGAGCACTTGAAGGAACTCGTGAACGCGTGTCACGCTCGCGGCATGGCGGTCATCCTGGACATCGTGCCCAACCACGGCTTCGGAACCGACCCGCTGGCGCGGCTGTACCTCGATGGCGACGGGTCAATCGCCGAGAACAACCCGTGGTTCAACGAGGTGGCGATGCATCCGTTCTCGCCCGGGTACGACTACAACCACGGGGACCCGTGGACGCGGGAGTTTTGGAAGCGCGTGTTCGATTACTGGCTCGACGAGTACCACATCGACGGGTACCGGATCGACCTGTCGAAGGGGCTGACCCAGCAGTTCAGCGGGAGCGACGTGGGGGCTTGGAACCAGTACGACCAATGGCGGGTGGATGTGCTGTTCGAGTATGCGAATCACATTTGGTCCGGGCACCCGGGCGCCTTCCTCATCCTCGAGCACCTCGGCAGCAATGCGGAAGAAACGGTGCTGGCGAACGGCGGCTTCATGCTCTGGGGCAAAATGACGAACGAATACAAGCAAGCCACCCTCGGTTACGGCGCGGACCTCAGCTGGGGCTTGCACACGGCGCGCGGGTGGACGTACCCCAACCTCGTGACGTATTTCGAAAGCCACGACGAGGAGCGGCTGGCCCACGAACTGCTGTCTTTCGGGGCTTCTTCGGGCGGCTACAGTGCCGCGGAGTTCGGGAACGCGATGGAGCGGCTGGCTTTGGCGCACGCGTTCTTGTTCGCGCTACCGGGGCCGAAAATGATGTGGCAATGGGGCGAGATGGGCTACGACATCAGCATCTTCGATTGCGGGAACGGGACGTTCGAAGAAATGTGCAAACTGGACGAAAAGCCGGAGCTGTGGGGGTATTTGGACGTGGCGGAACGGCGGGGGTTGGCGAAAAAAGTGGCGGCGCTCGGGCGCTTGAAGCGCGACCAGCCCGCGTTCAACGGGTGGGATTTCAACGCGGACCTCGGTGGGGCGCTGAAGCGCATTCGGTTGTACAACCCGAACCAAAACGCCATCGTCCTCGGCAACTTCGGCACCACCGGCGGGACCATCGTGCCCGGCTTCCCCTACGCGGGCACCTGGTACGACTACTTTACGGGGGAGTCGATCGTGGAGAACAACCTCGACAACGCGTGGTACCTCGCGCCCGGGGAATTGCGGGTGCTGGTTGACACGCCGTTGCCGGTTCCGGACACGGATGGGAACACGCCGATTGCTTTTGCGCCAGGTTGCACGGACGAAGGGGCGACGAATTACAACCCGGATGCGGACGCGGACGACGGGTCGTGCGTGTACGCCGTGGCGTTGACGGTCGGGTTTGCGGAAGCGCCGGTTGACCCGCACGTGGCGGGGACGTTCAACGGCTGGGATGCAGGGGCGACGCCGCTGGTGTACGATGCGGCCGCCGACGTGTGGAGCGCGACCGTGGAGCTGGCCGTCGGGGAGGCGATTGAATACAAGTTCCTCGCGGGGGCCGAGTGGGGAACCGACGAAGCGGTCCCGGCCGCGTGTGGGGTGGGCGGGGAGATTTTGAACCGGACGTTCGAGTTGGGGGCTGATTTGGCCGGGCCGGCGCCGGTGTGTTTCGGGGGGTGCGTGGCGTGCGCCGTCGGGGGATGCACGGACGTGGCGGCGGTGAACTTTGAGCCGAGCGCGCAGGTGGACGATGGGACGTGTGCGTTCGCCGTGGTGCTCGCGGTGGACGCGTCGGAGCTGGCGGTGGATTCGACGGGCCTTCACGTGGCCGGGAATTTCCAGGGCTGGGATGCGGCGGGGACGCCGCTGGTGGAGGGCGAGGCGGGGATTTGGTCGGTGGAAGTGATTGCCCTCGCAGGCCAAACCCTGGCCTACAAATTCCTCAACGGCAACACGTGGGGCCTCGACGAAGCCGTTCCCGCCGAATGCGGCACGGGGGTGGACGCCCTCAACCGCACGTGGACGGTGCCGCTTTCCGGCGGGGGCAGCCCGGCCGTGCCGTGCTTCGGCGCGTGCGGGCCGTGCACCCACCCGGGAAGCGCCTACTGCGGCCCGGGCACGGTCTGGGACGCCGATCTCGAAGCGTGCATCCCCGAGGGCGCCGCGCCGTTGTGCGTCGAAGACCTGAACGGCGACGGATTGGTCGGCATCTCCGACATGCTCCAGCTGCTCAGCGCGTTCGGCAATTCCTGCGAGTGACGTTCAACGCGACTTGAGCAATTGGATGGACGTGCCGTCGGCCATGCGCAAGACGAGCACGCCTGCCGGCCAAGAGCCCGTTTCCAAGGTGAGCGGCGAAGCGGTCAGGCCGGTCCAGTGCACCCGCCCTGTTGCATCCACGACCGTGGCCTCAACGCCGGGCTTCAGGCCGTCGATTTCCATGCGGGCAACGAACGGATTGGGCACAACGGACGGACGGAGGGGTGCCACGGCCCCCACGTCCACCGAGCATTCCGTGGCGATGCTGAAATCGGATGCGGTCGCTTGTTCGAAGTCCGACCACGGGGCACCGTTCAGCCAATGCGCGAGCCAAGCGCCCACCAGTTGCGCCGTGATTTCCTGCTGGCGCGCGCGCGACATGCCGTTGAAGAACAACTCGCCGAGGTCGCAGAGGCTGCCGCTGTCGGCATACCCGCAATGGGAGCCCGCGTCGAGGGTCACGAAGGCCTTGCAGGAAGCGGCCGTGCCGGCGTAGATCGGCGTGTGGTGGTCGGCCGCGGGGGTCACGGTGTCCTCGGAGCCGGAGAGGACGAGGGCTGGGATTTGGACCGAAGCCGCCGCCGCAATCGCCGACGGATTCGTCTCCGCAGGCGCCAGGCCAAACACCGCATCCGCCTGCCCGCCAGCCGCCGCCAACCACGCCGCTCCCCCACCCATGCTGTGCCCTCCAACCGCCACCCGATCGTCCAACGCGCCGATGAGCGGCGTCAATTCGGTCGCAGCCGCCGCCGCCACGTAAGCCAAATCCAGCCCAAACGCGTCGTGATCCGGCGCAATCCCGCCCTCCGTGTTGACCGCGATGACCACAAAGCCTTGGTCCACCCACGCGTCGAAGATGGAAACGTAATCCGACCCCGCCATCACGAACCCGTGACCGAACACGATGGTGGGAAACGGTCCAGCCAGCGGGGTCACTTCCGCCCCAGCCGTCGCCGCTGGATAGTGCGCCGTCACCGCAATTTCACGCCCCCCGCGTTCGGCATCCACCAATGTCCAATCCCACGTCCCCACCGCGGCCATCCCTGCTGCTCCGGACAGCAATGCCAACAACAAAGCAACAACGTTCTTCATGCCAACAAGTTACACGCAGCGCACGTCGTTTTGTACTTTCGATGCATGCGAAAATTTTGGATGGGAATCGGGGGCTTGGCGGTGGCCGGGGCGTTGGCTGCGCAAGGCGACCTCGCCACGGACCGGCCCAGCGAATCGGCAGCGGCTACGCTGGTTCCAGGAGGGTTTGCGCGGGCCGAGTTGGGCGGGCAAGCGAATTGGTTCACGGAGGCGACGGGCGAGCCCGGGTTCAGCTATTCGGTCCCCTTGGGCATTGTGCGCTACGGGCTCTCGGAGAACTGGGAGCTCCGCGTGGGTGCGCAGTTCGCGCAACAGCTGGGCGAATTGCAGGGCGCGATGGTGGGGGCGAAATATCGGCTGCCCGGGGAGTTTTGGGGCGACGTGGACGCGTGCTGGCTGGTGGAATTGCCCATCAATCCGGCCCAAGGCATCTCGCTGAGCGGGGACTTGCCCATGGCGCATCGCTTGTGCTTGGGGCGGGCGCTCGGGCAGCTCGGGAGCGTGACGGCGAACGCGGGATGGGGCCTCGCATCCGGCGTGAGCACGTGGATGGCCTCGGCGGCGTTTTCGCGAACGCTCGGCAACCAAGGGTGGTCGGGCTTCGTGGAGCCGTTCGTGTACACGGCGCAACCGCTGCGGGTGAACCTCGGGGTGCAGCGGACGGTGAACGATTCGTGGATGCTGGACTTCGTTTATGGCCGCAACGCGGAGAACGGGGACGTGCAGGTCGGGGTCGGGGTTTCGTTCACCTTGGCCCAAATCGAGGAATGATGCGGCTCGCTCGGCTCTTCCTGCCGTTGTTCTGGGCGTGGCTCGCCTTGGTGGCTGCGAACGAAATCGAGCGGCATTTCGTCTTGGAGAAGGCGCCTCCTGCGAAGGAGCGGATGCATCCTTATCGAAGCGCGGAGGGGTGTGGCTGGGTGTGCCACGAAGAAGGAGGATGCTTGCAGAACCACCCGGGCCTTCCGATGGCCTTTCGGCGCGTGGTGCAGCCCGCGCACGACGGGGTGATCGCTGCGCTCCAGGCCACGGGGGCTTACCAGCTTGCGAACCTGGTGTTCATCGCGTTCCTGTGGCCGCTGGCGTTGTCGGCGGCGTTGGTCGGCATGGGCGTCGGGCGGGGCGTGCCGTGGTGGGGAGTGGCGGCGACGTGGGTGGCGGCGGGTGCCGCGGTTGCGGGCGTCGTGAAGTGGGCGGACCCGTACACGTATTTGACGGATGGCGTGCTGACGTTGGCGCATTGGACCGGGTGGTCGTATTTCGACGTGAACGCGCTGATTTTCATCGTGATTTGGCCGGCGTTTTCCGTGGTGGCTGCGGTTTGGGCCGCCTGGAAAGTGTTCTCAGGCCAAATCTTTTCCCGGAAATCCTAACGCTCCGCGGAACCTCGAAGGCGTTCCACTCGTAACGGGGGAAAACCCTTCGACGATGAAAAACCTCCACTGGACCACCTGGGGCTGGCTCCTCATAGGCATGCTGGCCATCGCCTCACTCGTTGCTTGATCGGCCTCCTCGAACTCAGCTCACTTCACGCTCGCGGGCAATGACCTCAATCAGGTCTTCCGAGGCATCCAAGTTCCATTTCCTGCGAATCGACGAACGCACGCTGTAAATGTGACTGGGGCTGCACGCCATCTGCTTCGCGATCTTGCGAACCGGAAGGTGCTGGACCAACAGCTGGTCCACCTCCTTTTCAGGCGCCGACAACAGTCGCCATCGGCCTGTGATCGCTCTCGAATCGGGCGGGTCCAAACGCTGCAATTGATTCCATTCCGGAGCCAAAGGAGCGGTGGCCAATGTGCGGTCAAGCGAGCTGCAACAGCGCGCGGTCGAGCTCGGTGCTGCTGTTCACGCCCCATTTTTTCCGCAGCTCCGACTTGATGTTGTACACGTAAGCAGGGCTGTAACGCAGCATTTCCGCAATTTCTTGGGGCGGAATGCGCTGGGCCAAAAGCAACGCCACTTGCCGCTCCTTCGGACTGAACTCCGCCCACACCTCAGGGAGGCGATGCCGGGCGGCCGCCAGTTCTTCCCTCATCGGCAACGCCAGCAATTCCAACGCATGCCGCGCTGCACGCAATGCTGCCGCATTCGCTGTTTCCCCGGACACCACCTCCTCCACCTCCGTTCGGTGGAGCGCCACCTCCGATTCTTCAAGCAGCGGCGCGAAACCGGCAACGGGCGCGGGCTCGGGTGCCTTCCGCGTGCGCCTCGACTGAACCAGCAGGACCCCGGCAGCTGCTAAGGCGAGCACGAACAGGCCCCATTGCGCGCGGCGCCATTGCTCAGCGCGGCGTTCGATCGGCGTGCCTTCGCTCACCCAGGGTTCGGTTTCGAGGCTCTTTAGAACCTGAGAGGATTGCTGTTCGATGATTTGGCCCAACACATCGTGCACCCGCAGCTGCGTCAACTTCATCCGCTCCAGCGCCTCCGTCGGTTGCTGCATCAACGGCACCAGCCACGCGTGCGCAGGCGGAATGGTCGCCGCATCGAGCGGTTCGAGCTGCTGCAACGCCGAGTCGTCGCCCGTCGCGAGCGCCTGCCATCCGTGGTACACCCAACGATTCAACGCCGCCATGCCCTCCGTGTCCTCGACCAGCAACCAGGACAGCGTATCGGTTCGATCGGTCACGTGCAACGCCGCGGCCATGGCGGACTCCCAGTCCGGTTGGGCGTGTGCGGTGCCCATTGCAAGCCCGAGCAGCAGCAGGTGGGCCTGGCGCTTCCACCACCCGACCCAATCGTCTTTCGCATCGACGCCGAGCTTGTTGCGCAACCGGGTGCGCAAGTTGTAGATGTGGCTGCGCTTGCACTGCATGCGTTCGGCCAACGCGTCCGGCTCCTCGCCCCGCAAAATCCAAAACAGCGCCTCTTTTTCGCGCTCGGTCAACGCATCCCATTCGGGCAACCGCTCGGCCAATGCCGCATAGCTGGGGCCTGCGTGCTCGCCCTCATTCCGCAACGGCGCCCAGGGCACTTCTTCGAGGCTGCATGCTGAACTGCCGGATTTGATTCGGGATTGCAGGTGGGCGTGCGCTTGGATTTGGCTTACCAAATCCGATTGCAACGCCAAAGCCGATCGCCGCAACCTCCTGCGCGTCCTCCCCTGCCAACCCAACCCCCCAGCGATTCCAGCAACAAGGACCAAGGTCGCCCACGAAATTCGGGCAAACGGATTCAAATCGTTGGGCGCTTCGAGCTCACCCGTTACGTTTGCCCCTCCAGCCGAGCTGTGGGATTCCAGGCCGCTCCATGGGTGGTGCCAAGCCCAACTCGGGAGGGCGCGCACATCGTTCCAAACCACTTCCAGCGGCACCTCATTTGGCCTCCAAGGTGGGAACAAGCGCGCTCCGGCGGCCAACGCCTGCACGGTGCGAAAGGAATCCACCACGAACGCCGCCTCGAACGCTCCATACCGGCGATTGAACACGTCAAATCGGTCCGTGCGAAGCAGGTAGTTCAACACGATGGCCGCGCCGGAAATGGGGTCTTGGCCGTCGAACTTGCCGGGCTTGAGCCGATTGAAGGTGCGCTCCGCCTCGTCCCACAAGCCGAGTTCGTAGGTGCACAACAGCCGGTTCCGCAAGATCACCTCTCCGAAATCGATGGGCAATCGCTGCGCCATTTCTTCGGTGCGTTGCTCCCAGGCTTCCTCCGCGAGCTTGAGCCAATCGAGGGCCGTGGCGTAATCCTTGAGCGACATGTTGATGGTCGCGAGGTTGCTGATTCGCAGCGGGTTGTCGGATTCGGGGTCCAGCTCGTAGGCCCGTTTGTACGCGGCGTACGCCCCTTCCAAATCGCCGAGCTGACTCGCCAGCGTTCCAATGGCGTGCAGGGTGGATACCTGCCGCTTTTCTTCCGGCGAAAACGTGAGGGCGCGCTCGAACGATTCGCGGGCAAGGAGCAACCGCTGCTGCAAGTAATGGTGGACGCCGATGCTGTACCAGGTCACGTAGCCGAGGGTATCGCAACCGGGCGGCATGCGCATGAGCTCATCCAAGGAAGCGCCATCGCGGTTCACATTGCTCATCGTGATGAGGACCGCATGGGCCAAATTCAACGAATCGCAGGCCCCCGCGTCCAACGCACGCTCCTGCAATTCCTCCGCCCAAATCTGCACCGCCATCGGGGTCTCGCGCAGCTGCTCGATTTGGTCCCAGTAGGCGGCCTCCCACGCGAGCTGCCCCCATGAAACAGGATAATTACCCGCCCAAATGAGCAAGCACGCCATACACATACGAGTCCACATGACTTCACATTTCGATGATACCTGCCCAATATCGGTTCATTTCAACCACAAACCAACACCCCCCTGAACAACCAACAAAGAACTTTAAATCAACACTCTAGAACAACCGATGAAGTTGTTTTCATCTTAATAAAACGATGAAACCTTGGGCTCGGGATCTCAGAACCGAATTTTGGATGAAGAATTTCACCTTTCGTCGAAATCATGACACACTTCATCACCATCCAACGATTGTGGAACCTGCAGTATTGCGCAGCGCTCCTTTTCATCTCCATGCTGTTTCCGCAGTTCAGTTCAGGTCAATCGAATTATATCATTAACCCCGAATTGCCCGCTTATTTCAGCAACTACGAATCCAGCCTCAGTGAAATTGAACAAGGGCGGAGCGTGTCACGGAGCGTTCAAAACCTGGCAGCGTTGACCTATGACGCAGCCGCGCTCGTCAGCGCTGCGGAATCGGGAAGCATAATGCTCCCCTTGCCTCCTTCATCGGGTTCTGAAGTTCGTTGGCGCAACTTTACGACCGTCGATGCATTTTCGGGGGAGATTTGGGACGATTTACTCAATTCTTTCCGCACCTACACCGCCTTCACCTTTGAGGAAAGCGATGGGGACATCGCTG
>JAUICJ010000036.1 GCA_030427925.1 Bacteroidia bacterium
GCCGTGCATCCGTGATTGAAAATGCTTCTGGAGAGTCGCTCAAGCGAGTTCTTGAAGCGTCCGTTGAGGCTTCGGCCGTTGTAACCACGGACGGATGGAAAGGTTACTTGAGCGCCCTGACGGGCAAATGGCACAACGTTGAAAACAGTGCCCAGGGAGCGAACTTCGAAGCACTGCATTGGCACATCTTCAACCTGAAGAACTGGGTGCGTGGAATCCATCACCATGTCAGCCGCAATCACCTCCAATCGTACCTCCATGAGTTCAACTTCAGGTTCAACAATCGATTGAAAATGGGACAGCAAGCCATACAGGTGCTTGCCACCATGGCACTATCGCCGAAGTCCTCGTATTGACAACTCATGGCGGCTTAGCCCGTTAATCCGTTAAATTTAATGGGAGGGCAGATCGCGAGAATTCTGTTCTTCAGCTGTTTACCACTGTAGCAACATGTCGTCTATACCCAAGCGGATAATCATAAAAGGCTAATAAAACAACCCTAAACTAACCAAATAGCCAAAGCATAAGTACTCCATAATTCTCTTTCGTTGAAACGAGAATACTCCAGATCTTCTCTTAGAAAAGACAATCCAGCTAATGCAGCCTTTAAATCGGAAATATCCCTAGGAATGACCTCGCCCAGTGGGATTGAAAAGCCATCTTTTGGTCGCTCGATGATTCTCGACGGTAAATAATTCAGAGCCATATCTTTCAATAGCTTCTTCTGACTTGTTAAATTTCCTTGAACCCCCAAAGGAAGTCTCATTGCTATTTCAACCAAACGATGATCAAGGAAAGGAACACGCGCTTCAACAGACGCTCCCATGCTCATCCGATCAATTCGTGCAAGCAGCTGCTCAGGTAGTCGCAGCCGCAAATCGAAGGACGCCATCCGTTGGAAATAGTCCGCTTCCGCAGGAACCTCCTCCAACATATACCGATGCACCACTTCATAGGGATCACGCGTAGACGAAAGAAGATCAGGATGAAGGAACCGCGACTCCTTTTGACGAACGGAGGCATCGATGCCTCCCCACATCGGCATTTGGCCCTTGTTAAGGCGTTGGAACCAACTGTTCCAATCGGGCTTCTGTTTGCCATACATCACCCCAAACGACGCAGCGGCCAGCGGACGAAGCGGCTTGGGCAACCGATTCCAGAATTGATAAACGCGATGAGCATCCCACCACACGCGATAGCCCAAGAACAACTCATCGGCGCCCTCACCCCCGAGCATGACTTTGACACCATTCGCCCGTGCCAACTCACTCAAAAGCAACAGCGGCGCGCACGCCGTATCCGCAATCGGTTCATCGAGGATGCCAAAACTCCGATGAACCGCATCAATGAACGTGGCCTTGTCTGAAAACACCTCATGGTGCTCTGAACCGATATGAGCAGACACCGCACGTGCAAAAGGCAGCTCACTCTTGTATCCCGTGGCATCGGTATCAAAGCCAAAACTAAAGGTCTTCAAACTCCCCATCTCAGCCGCAATCGCCGAAATAAGGGACGAATCCAATCCTCCAGAGAGGTAGGCCCCCACAGGGACGTCCGCCTGCAGCCGCAAACGAACCGAATCGCGCAGCAGCTCATGAATCGCCTCCGGATCGGAAACGCGCGCGGTTCCTGACTGCAAGGGATGCCACCAGACTTCCTTTGACATGTTGCCGTCTTCATCCAAAGTGAAGCACTCGGAAGCTTCCAGCTTTTCAATTCCGGTGAAAAACGTCCCTGGCCCAGCGGCCTGCAGGAAATGGAAGTATTCCCGTACAGCTTGCAAACGAAGTTCCTTTGGTCCCTTCAACGCCCGGATTTCACTGGAAAACTCGAAGCTTCCTTTGCCACGGCGAAAAAAGAACGGCTTGATGCCCATTCGATCCCGCGCCCCGAAGGCGGTTCCCGATTTGGCGTCCACTATCACGAAGGCGAACATGCCATTCAACCGCTCCAACAACCCCTTTCCCCATTGAACAAATCCCAAAAGGAGCACCTCCGTATCGCTGTTTCTCGTGCGAAAGCAGTGCCCCAATGCTTCGAGTTGCAGCCGCAATTCAGCGTGGTTATATATCTCCCCGTTAAAAACCACCCAGTAGCGACCGTCCTCTGTTGACATTGGCTGATTTGCCGTGGTGGACAAATCCACTATAGATAACCGGGCATGGCCAAGCCGAAACCTGAAATCCGCCGCACAGCGAATGCCCTCTGAATGCGAGTCCACCTCGACCTGCGCATCCGGTCCACGATTGCGAAGTGCGGCAAGATCGAAACCCGCAACGCCCTGGCTTGTTCGCCACTCCAAACTACCGGCTATTCCGCACATACTAAATTGTTCAATTCTACAGTTTTCGCAACACCTTTCGGACGCGCTCAACGCCTTCAAAACCCAGCAATCGAAAGAGCTTCACATAAGCACTTGTGTTCGCTGCATTCACTTCAGGGATGAACCCTTCAAATTCCCTGGCGCGCCAAAATTCCAATGCCTTTTCCGGATCGTGCTGATACAAGATTCGAATGCAACTGAAGTGGGCTTGGAGCCATTCGTTGAAGTCACAAGTCGAATGACTCGTTTCCCTGAATGCAATCAGCATCCTGTGCTGAACGGCGCAGTGGTTCAGCCATTTCTGTGGCAGATTCGAAGTGGTAATTCGTCCTGAACCCGCCTCATAGATAACCGTCAGTAAAGTGGAATCAAACAGGAAATCACCTCCAATTTTCCAAATGCGCAGCATCAAATCGTACTCTTGACTACTGGACAATTTCTCGTCCCAGCCGTTTACCAATTTCACGTATTTCGAACGAAACAGATTTGAACTCGTGATTCCACATCGCCCGGAAATCAAAGCACTTCTGACCTCCTCGAGCGGCACTTTCTCCGTCAACTGGTGGGATGCGTGTTCATGTATGGAGGCCCCAGCAATAACGTCGCCATTCGCATGCTCCAATTGGGCTAGCTGCTTGGAAATCTTACCTTTCAACAATTCATCATCTGCATCCAGAAACTGAATCCAGTTCGCTGAAACGTGTGGAAGCGGATGATTTCGAGCTGCAGGAGCTCCCGTTCGGTTTTCATGCATCAACTGCCAGTTGGCAAGGCCATTCTTTTCGATGTATGCACGCACTACCTCCGATGTCTCATCGGTCGAAGCGTTGTCCACAATGAACACTTGGTTTACAACATCTCCTTGAATGCGAACAGAATCCATTGCCCGCTCGATGGTAGCAGAAGCTTGGAAAGCCGGGATGATGACATCCACTTCGCCTCGAAGGCCTGAGTCGATTGCGTCCCTCATGATTACAATTCGGTGCGGTCGTCCATCACCCCATCACCCACCGATGCTGCTCCTCCCCGACGATGTCGCTCCCCGCAAACGACAAGTCCACCGCCTCTCTCGCAACAAGTCCCTCTGGGAGCTCAAGCGATTTTGACACCACCACGGAAAGCGGGGTGCCCGCAGGGGGCAAAGCACGCATCGACGGAGCCAAATGCGGCGCGAGGTCCGGGAACTGAGTGCGCAGGGATTCCAGATTCACGTGCGGATCGACGATGGTCAGGTTCCGGCCCGCCGCCACGATGGAACGGGCAAGATCGACGAGCGGAGATTCCCGCAGGTCGTCGGTGTTGTCCTTGAAGGTCAAGCCGAGGAGGAGCACGTCGGAGCCGCAGGTGGAAAGGACGAATTCGGCCAGCCGCTCCTTGTGGTACGCATTCGAGGCAAGCATGGAGCCGAGGAGGGGCGCTTGAACGCCCGAGCGAGCGGCCAAGCTGTTGATGGCACGTACGTCCTTCGGGAGGCAGGAACCGCCGAAGGGCAAGCCCGGCTTGAGGTACTTTTCGCAGATGTTCAGGTGCTTGTCCTCGAGGAAGATGCGGTTGGCCTCAGGGACGTCCACTCCGAAGGCATGGCCGATGCTGTACGCCTCGTTCGCGAAGGCCACTTTGATGGCGTGCCATGCGTTGTCTACGTACTTGATGAACTCGGCGGTCACGTAGTCGACGCAGAAGACCGGACCGGTTTCGGGACCGTCGAAGAGGGCTTGGATTTCTGCGGGGGCCTCTGAGCCGCCTTCGGTTCCGATGACCGTTCGGGCGGAATGAAAGAAGTCCGGGATGGCGCTGCCTTCGCGCAGGAATTCGGGAACGAAGTAGACGTGCACCCCGGGCTGTTCGGCGAACAAAGGACGGGCGAGGTCGTTGATGGTGCCTGGGGGGATGGTGCTCCGAATGATGATGTGACGGAGCGACGCATGCGCCTTCGCTTGCTGGGACAGTTCGATGAGCGTGTTCCGGATGTAGCCGAGCTCGACGGTGCCGTCGGCCAGGCTCGGGGTGCCGACGCAAACGATGGCCACGTCGGCGCCTTCGACCGCTTCGGAGGCGGTGTGGTGAGCGGTGATTTGGCCTGAAGCTACGTGCTGGGCAATCAGATCGCCCAGCCCCGGCTCATAAATCGGCGACTCGCCCGACTGCAGCTGCCGCACCTTGCCCCCTTTGATGTCGCACCCCTTCAACCGGTGCCCCTTCTCCGCAAGGCAAGCGATGTTCACCAGCCCCACATAGCCCAAACCAAATACGGCAATCGTCATAGCAAGCTCTCAAATAATTCATGGGTCCTCGCCGCGACCTGCGGCCAGGAGTATGTTTTTGCAATTTCGACACAAAGCGCACGCTCCGCAAGGCCGGTGCGCACAAGTTGTTCACGGATGCTTTGCACCGCCTCATCGGCGTCATCGGGCCGGAATCGGCGCACCACATCAGGCGCAACGTGCGCCCATTCCCCAGCGTTCACGTCGCTCATCACCACGGGCAATCCGCCGGCGAGGCATTCCAATAGGGCATTCGATCCGGCGAGCTTTTGCAAGGGCAAGAACGCGACGCTGCTGCTGGCGATGAGGCGCTGCAATTCCGCATCGGAGACGTCGGGGTGGTAGGTGACGTTCGACCGCTCGTTCAGCCGATCGCGCACGTCCTCGGGCAGGTTGCGGTTGATGAGGTGGAACGGCGTCTCCGGCATCGCGCGCGTGACCTCTTCGTACATGGCCCAGTCGCGGAACCAGTTCCCTAACGTGAGGCACCCGTTGCGCGGGCCTTGAGCAGCCGGCAGTTCGGGCAAATCCACGCCCAGCGGAATCACGTGGATCCGATCGGACGGCATGAACGCACTCAGGACCGAGGCTTGGTCCGGATGGGTGACAATGGCCGCCGCAAGGGCTTCGAACCGGCCGCGGTTCAAGGCGTGCGTCCACTTCGCCACACGCCCGCCATGATCCCCGTGCCGCAGTTCCCGCTCCAGCACATCGGCCGGATGGTGGAACGTGGCCACGATGGGAATGCGCGGAAAAAGCCGGTGGCTGAACCGGTAGTATTCCTCGCCGTACATCACATGGACCAAATCCGGTCTCCACCTCCTCCCCCCCATCGCCGCCCTCCACTCGGCCACCCACTTGTAACTCATTTGCACCCGATCCCCCGCCCCACGCGGAAACCCAGGATCCGTCTCGTCGTTTCCCCACTCGGCAATTTCCACCCCATGCCGCTCCTCCAACTCCTTGAGCAGCCGCTTGTATCCGCCGTCGGGGCGGTGGTGTCGGAACCGGGTAAGGAGGGCAAGGACGCGCATGCAGGCCCAAAGTTATCCCATCGCCCCGTGCCACCTGCCGCGCCCGTCATAAAAACCGGCTTCTGAGCCCACTTGGGCAAGTGTTTCACTCTCTGACCTGCATAACCCTGAGCGGCTCACCCGGTTCTGAGTCGGGGCCCACCTTTACCCTACGCAAGTAACGCTTCTTTTCATTTTCATCCTTGGTAAACGAAATGTTCCAATGAATGAACATCCCGATGAACAGCGTAAACAGAATCAACACGCCTCCAATTAAAGCGAGTCTGCCTTCTGTACCGACGAGACCTGGACAGTCCTTTTCTACCAAATCAATTGCTTCATTTGCGGCCCGAATCACTTGAATGACCGCATTCATCGTACCTGCCCAAACGCCCATCAGACTCAAATTCGCGATGGACTTGGTTGTGGAATGCGTGTGCTCATGAAACACCGTCTTGTACAGCGGGCCGGTGATGTCATCTTCCAGCGTATCCACGTGGGTCATCCAACTGCCCATCCAACTGAGGGAACCCAGGTTGATTTGTCGCCAAACAATGGTCATGAGCAGCAAGCCCACCCCAAGGAACGCCGACTCCACAGGATTCCATCCCGATTGAAACAACAGGCTCGTCGCACCACCTAAAATGACGAGTGCAGCACCCGAGCGCACCCAAAAGGCATCCACCTCGCGCCACATGGCCTCCCACGCTAGTTCATGCGCGCGTTCACGACAATGCTGATCATCTTGCGCGCCGTCGTTTGCAGGCTGAGGGACCTCATACTCCTCATACTCTTGTTTGTCCGCAACCTGAGGCCCGTAAACCTCGCGCACATACTTCCATTCAAATTTCATCCAATTCATCGGTTCCCCTTTTCATCCGTTGATCGGTCACAAAAACTCAAGTCCATGCCCATCAGGCGCACCTTATCGAGCCAAGCATAAACGTCATTCGGTTTGAAGACAGGGCGCCCTTGCGCATCCTTTTGCTTCTCCAACGCTCGGGCCATCAAGGCATACTCGGTTTCCAGCGACGTGCCGAAAATGCCGGCATCGTCCGTGTTGATGGAAACGAGCAGCTGAGGCGACGGCGGCAGCCCGTGTTCGATGCCTTCGTTGGGCGCTAGCAACTCCCGGTTGTAGAACCGCAGGATCGGGTGCTCAATGTACCGGTCAAAGGAACTGATGAGCACGTTCGAACTCGGATTGCACTCGATGGCAATGTGATGCTTCTGCAGCAGCGACATGATCTTCTCCTGAATCTGAGTCAACACATCCGCCAATTGCAAGGGCACTTCGAACCGGGTCATCTTCTTACCCTCCGTCCTCACCTTGGGATTTTGGTGGTACTCACGAACCAAATCCTGAACCTCCTTTTGATTGCGCAACCGGTCCAACTTCACGCTCCACTTCGGATCGTCCCCTTTCCACACCTCGGGGTAATCCGCTTCCGGAAAAAACACGCGTTCCGGAAACACCGCGCTCCGCTCCCGCAGGTAAACGGTGGGATCATCTCCACGCAGCAAGTACGACCATTCATATTGCTGAAGCGAATCAACGGTCGTACCGTCCTTGCCGTATCCCAACTCTCGGAAAAGGCGGGTTTTGAGCTCCGTGATTTGGCTTTCCAACGAAGTCGGAAAATCAATGTCGTTCATACGAGCCACCCACAAGATCCAGGTCATGTTATCCAGCAATTCCTGCTTCGGTAGCAAAATCTCCCACCGCTTCATCTCGAAGAATTTCCGCGCATCGAGACCCAAGGCCAAACCGTGGCCAATTCGATCCCCATCCTGGAACTCCAACAACCGAACAGCCTCTTCCACGTACCGCATCCCATCCGTGAGGCAATAAAAGTCCTCCCCAGCATGGAACGTGACGCGAAGCCGGTCCACGTCCTTGCCCCCCGCAACGGGGATCGAAGGAATCGAGTACGGATACCGCCGAAGCAATCGGAACGCTGGCGCAAACACCTCGGGACGCGAAAAGAATTCACTCGACGCGGCATCAATGCCCCGAATCAACTTCGCCCAAACCTCATCCTCGGCGCGCAACTCCACGACACCCCTCGCCTGCTTCGCCACCTCGTTCCGCAACTCCTCATGTCGCATGGGGTACAAGGCCTGGAACCTTCCCGCATCATCCTGGCCCGGATGAAGCTTCTCTGTTTCCTTAAAAAAGTGCAGGGTAAAGAAAATGTTCCGCTCGCGCAGTCGATTCAGCGCGGCGTCATGTCCAGGGGTTAAATCCCTCATCACCTCATCCTGCGGCGTCAAATCCCGATCGTAAAAAGCATTCGCGATGTCCTCGATGGTCCGTTTCAAGTCGACCCGACTTTTACCCGGCCCGATGCGGAACTCCAAACTCCCTCCGCGTTCAGGCACGCAAGCCGTGGCCAACGCCTCCGCAATCGCCAATTTGTACAGCTCAGGATGTCCTTCAAGGAATTGCATCTTCCGGTCTTGGTAGAATTTGAAATTGCCAAACCCCAGCCGATTGTTCAATTGAACCACCTCCCTCCTTAACCGATGCTTCAAGAGCAAATACGCTTGCAGCTTGGCTTCAAACGCGGAGCTGCTCTTCTCCGAATACACACGATGGAGAGCCTGATAAAGCAGCGCACGTTCCCCTCGAACCAGCTTCGGCGCTTCGTTCGAAAGGTTCGTTGCGACATAATCAATGCGCCCTAAAACCGCCACCTCGATTTTCTCATTCGCGCGGCTCAAACTGGGCACCTCGCGAATTCCCTGCCTCCACTCCTTGTCAATCCGCACAGCGATGCTGATTTGCTCGTCCATTCCGCACAACTCCTGCCAAATTTCAAACCGCAACGCTGCAGCCAATGCAGCAGTGACTCGAATTGAATACACCGGTGATGCATCGTGTTGGGCCGGAGCGTGCAGCGGCCGGTCATCCCATTTCCCCAAGGCCTCTTGATGCCTCAGCGGAGCCGTCATGAGGGCCAGCCAATTCGCTTCAAAGACAGGCGCCGTCGCATACAGGTGCGCGTGATTCTCGGACATGCCACGCGACAGCATGCCTTCCAGCCTGCGGTTATCCGTCTTCGGCTGATGGGGCCATCGAAATCGCCGCTGTTTGGTTTGGAACCGATCGCTCCAGGCCAAATGCGCACACAGCAACAAATCCCCCGTCACCTCGAACGACAACGCGCGCCACCTCAGCATATGCCGGTGCTTCACCCGGGGCTCAAAATCATAGTTCAGGATGAGCGGCTCCGCCGCCCGCGCCAGCAAATGAAACGGACTCCTCCTCCCCGACTCCAGCTCCACCACCCCATCCCGCTTCGGCCACCCCCAATCCTGTTCCACCTTCGCCCCCAGTGCCTCCATCCCTCCCTGCGAATACCAGCGCATCGCCGGCTCGCCCATCCCCAACTTAACGAACGAGTCCACAGCTTGCTTGAAACCTTGGCCGTTCGGAAATTCATTGCCTCCTAGCACATCGAACAAGCGCGCCGGATTCTCCCGCGCGAACATCAAGATGCACGCATCACGAAGCCGATCCATCTTACTTCGACTCTGCGTCCTGAATCTGCAACTCCAGCTCCCTCACCATCTTTTCCGAATACTTGATGTACTCTTGAATCACCGCGTAAACCCTTTGGGCTCCTTCCGCGAGTTCCCCTTCTTCGGCCTTTCTCATTGCACGGTTCAATTCGCTGTAAATTGGCAACGGCTTTCCCTCCTTTTGTTTATGAACATCCCGGCTGAGGTAGACCTGAAGCGATCTCGCCTTCTTTTTTAAATCGGCTCCAGACCCAAGCGGATCCTGATTGTCGCGCCAAGCATCTGGCAGAAATTCATCGCGCCGGGTATAGAAATACCTAACAAAACGCTTCCAGTTACTCAACTCTTCACGAAGCTCTAAAACTATCTTCTTTTCTTCATCATTGAAATCCAAGGCTACCTTAAACATCAAATCCAACCGGCACTCTGGTGCTCCAGGATTCAACGGATGAAATTTGAACAATTCCTTCATTTCTTGATACAAACCACTTTCTTCCCCCCAACGCAGCTCAATCACCTTCAGCGTGTTGGCTACCAGATTCTTTTCCAATTGTTCGAAGAATCCAGGAATGCCATCGGCACGCCGATTTGACCCCTTGGAAAATTGCGCAAGCAGGCTGGAGAAGAAAATCGGATTCGCCAGTGAATTCTTGAGGTAATCGCAGAGGTGGGAGTTTTCAAATCGCAGGTATAATGACCAGTCAATGAAACGCTGCTGAATATTCATGATTTCGTCATCACGATATTCCGACGCAAACCATGAATTGAAGTCAATTCCTAGAAGTAGCCTCGGAATTGCATTAAGGGGATTCACCTCAAGTTTTGGCCGAAGTAACTGAGGCTTCCAATTGGCTTTTTCATCTGTTCTCCAATAATCTGAGGCGATTAAGTCGGCGGTAAAGGATGATACTTTGGCTGCTTTAGGAGTGTTCTTGTTAGACAGAGCATCTCCCCGCAACTTGCTCAATTTTGATAGCGCCCCACCGCCCCAAAACAATGCATCCGATTCTCGGTCAATATTTAAAAAGTTCACTACCGGATTTGGTTCAGACTCATCTTCACCCAGAATCCGCCACATATAGTTAACAAACAAGTAGGCTTGCCAACTCGATCGAAATTCAGTTCGCAAAGTTGACTCACAAAAATCCCTCAATGACTTTCCACTTTTCGCGTTGCGGTCAGATGTGATCCAGCGTACCACATCAGAGGAAAACTTCAGGCGATTGGCCGTGTTGGGCAAAGCAGTTTCAAGCTGCCGAATTTCAGACTGTGAAAAATTGGCGTCGATGATTGACTCGACCGCAAGTTTGGTCGTTCCACGCAATTGAGTTAGAGCGATGACCTGCTCACGCAACGAAGAATCACGCCATGCGTTCAGAATGAAGTCGAATTTCCCTTCTTTTTCTTGATCTTTCGATACCTGGTAGAAATGGATATTTAGCGCGAGAGCAGTGCTTTGCGACAGGTAATGTTCGATTCTTTTTTCTTCACCCCATTTTGACTCATTCTCGCGGATTTTCAATTTAGTCGCTCGAACTGCAGTATTTGGTGACAAATACACCCTTCGATTAGACCCCACTACCTTAAGTAAGTATGCGTGCGACCGCTCATACAATTCACCCTTCTCCAGCCAAGGCCTGCTCGGGAACATACTCTTAGTGTCGGTGCAATCTACAGCACAAAACAACTCCCTTCGATTCCTCATCAACCCGACCACCACCAGTTCCTCAAGTTCCACCTGAGCTGCTGAAAGGACAACCACCACATTGGGCAGATTTAAGAAATGCTTCCAATCTTCCAAATAGCCAATTACATCCCGTACCTGAACATCAAAATCATCCAAGAACAGAACCATTTTACCTCCCGCGCAACCTTTCGCCTCGAGCATCAACTCAACCAATTCAAACACATTATGCTGGATGGTTCCTGTCTCAGCAGTAAGGAGCAAGTTTCGCAGAGAACTCTCCATGCCTTCTCCATTGCCAATGCCACCTAGGGCTTGCTGAACCCGTTGAAAAGCTTCGTGTAACCGCTTTTGAAGTGATTCATTCCGCTTCGTGTTACATCGAGCCTGTTCTTCAGACCAAACCTTGAACATCCCGTAAAGCTTGGCGAGGAATACCCTTGCAAGTCTGTTGTCCATGAAGAGTGCAGGATCTAACCAAATCGAGAGAGACTTCTCTTTGATAAACCGATACTTTTCATCGCGCATTGGGTCGCTTTCTAGCTTCTCCTTCACACTGAGCATGACAGAAGACTTGCCGCTTCCGCGCTTTCCGAAAATTCCGATGATGTTCGACCCGCTGCTCCAGCCTTCAATTGCTTTGACCCTAGTTGTCTCCCCATTTAAACAACCTTGAGATTCGCCGCGAGCGACTTTCAATGCGTCGCTTTGGTCGGCTTCCAATAGTTCGAAGATTTCCTTCACACGGGCCAATTGGCCCCCAAAAAGTTCCTCTTCATCCAGCTGTTGCACAAATGGTCGGTTCACCCGGTTTACGTCCAGGTAAAGTGTTACTTCTTTAGACATCAGTCGATCGTGTTTCTTTGGTTAGGCTACCTCATTCATGCCCAAAGGAGAGAACGGGAACGCGCCCAGAACCCGAACCAAGACTAAATGAAATAACGCTGTCAAACTAAAACGAACCATTCTCTCGCCCACTAAGAACCACGAACATTTAGACCGGGTCAATATATAATACGCTCAATGTTTTTACACCTGCAGTGTTGTCGGTAAAAAAGTGAACGAACGCTCTACGGGTTCGCGACCAAGGAACCGAAACCGAATGTTCATCGGGCATGCCCACCAAGCCGGACAAAATTGTATCTTCCCGCAATGCAATTTCAATGGAAACAAGGAGTGGTTGCGGACCGCTTCGAAGACGAATACGTGGTCGCTCAATTGACCACCGGGTTGTATTTCAGCTTGCGCGGAGGCATTGTGGAGGTCCTCAGTGCCATGCCCTTTTCCGATTTCGAGGAAGCCGTGAGCGCATGGAAGGAGCGGTGTGCGCCCGCTGAGGGGGAGGAAGAAGCCTTGCGGAAGGTGTGGGCCGCCGTGCTCGCGGACGAATTGGTGGACCAACGCCCGACAGCAACCGCAGCGACCGAATTGCACACCTTGGCCGTACGCATTCCTTCGGAGTTTGCGCGGTTTGGGGACATGCAGGATTTGCTGGCCTTGGACATCATCCACGAAGTGGACGACATGGGCTGGCCGGAGCAGGATGCCGTGCGACCAGCTGAAGAGGGCGCCTCGGAAGCGACGGAGGCGAACCCATGACGGAAGCCGCCTTTGACCGATTCATCGACGAGGCCCTGGCCTTGATGCAAGAAGCGGAAGCATCAGGACCCGTTCACCGCGTGCTCCTCGCGGGCTTGCCCTTGGAAATTCGTTGCTCGTGCCCGGAATTGTGGGCGTTGATGAGCGGGGCGATTGCGCACTGGCCTCGTGTGGAGGCTTGGAAAGCGGAGTGGGGCGAACCGTTCGTCATCCACGCCGGCACGAACCGGTCGCTTCCCCGCCCCTTGCCCGCGCCGGATTGGCAGACCACCGCGTTCACCGAGCACGGCATGGCCTTGACCGAGGCTGGAACGCCCGTTTCGTTCGATTTGAAGTTCCAGCCTTGGCACAAGATGATCCAGGCCCACCGCGGAGGCGAGGCGATTTATTGGGTCGCCGATTCGGACGACTTGCCGTGGTGGGAAGCCACGTTTCCGTTCCGCTCGGTGCTCCACTGGTGGACCGCGGGGCGCCCGCTGCAGCTGATGCACGCCGCTGCGGTTTCGCCCAATGGGCGCGAAGCCTTCCTCATCCCCGGACCCAGCGGAAGCGGGAAATCCACCACCGTCGTCACCTTGCTCGAGCACGGATGCCCGTCCCAAGGCGACGACTACGTCCTCGTGAAAACAGACGACCCCCAGGTCTTCCCGCTCTACAACACCCTGAAATTGACCGATGAGGCCGTGGACACGTGGCTGTCCCACCGGAAAGACCGGTTGCACCGCCCCGTGCCCGAGGCGAAATGGGTGGGCCGGTTGAGCGACTGGGGTGCACTCGGGGGCGCCATGCCGCTGGCCGGCGTGCTCGTCCCGGAAATCCGCAAGGGCGACGGACCCGCCATCAGCCGCATCAACCCGGCCGCCGCCGCGCTCGCCATCGCCCCCACCACCCTGCACCACCTCCCCGAACGGCGCGATGAGAGCTGGACGAAGATGACGCAGCTGCTCGGGCAATTGCCGGTGTGGCGGTGGAGGCTGGAACGGGATTTGGCCTTGAATGCCATGCGGTTCAAACAGTTCGAGCACTTGGAGGCCCCGGAAAAGGTGGCCGTCATCGTGCCGGCATTCAACCCGGGCGAGGGGCTCGAACGCGCGCTTCAGGGCATCGCAGCGCAGGACTGGGTCGCTGCGGAGTACCGCGTGTTCGTCGTGGACGACGCCAGCACCGACGCGGATGCGTTGGACCGGCTTGAGCGGGTGGCAGGCCCCCACGTCGAAGTGATCCGGCTCGCGAAGAATGGGGGACCGGCCGTCGCTCGGAACGCCGGGCTGCGGGCGGCGTGGGATTGGGACGCGGAGTGGGTCGCGTTTTGTGACGACGACGATGTTTGGCCTGAGACCAAATGGCGAACGCAACGCGCAGCCGCCCCCCCCGACATCCACCTGGTCGGCGGCCGCATCCGCTACCACGTGGCTGCAGGCGTGGAAGACCCCATCGACCACTACCTCAACGACGAGCGCGAAATCAGCCACGTGCACCTCGGCGCCTTGATCGTCCGGCGATCGGTATTCGAAACGGTCGGGCTGCTCGACGAGTCCATGCGCTTCAGCGAGGACTTCGATTGGTGGAACCGGGTGCGCGAGGCGAACATTCCGCTGACCATCCTCGACGTGCCGACGTTGCATTACTACGTGCACGGCCGAAATTCCGTCCGAGGGAAGTCCGCCCGCGAACTCGGTGTGCTGGACGTGCTCGCGAAGTCCATCCAGCGCCGGCGCGCGCAGGCGGGAACCACCCGGCCCATCCGCACGATGCGGGACGAAGGCACGGCCTGGCACTACGACGTGGTCGTCCCGGTGTACAACGGACGCCCCTTCCTCCCGGACCTCCTGGCCATGCTCGCCGCGTCGACGGTCGCCCCGCAAGCCGTCATCTTCGTGGACGACGCGTCCACTGACGGCTCGGGCGATTGGCTCGCCGAAGCCCTTGCGGCTCCGGAATGGGCGGGCCGGGCCCAGCTCATTCGACTGGACGGAAACCGCGGCGTCGCCCACGCCCGCAACGTCGGCTGGAAGGCCGGGCGTTCCGCGTGGTGCGCCTTCCTCGACCAGGACGACCTGTGGCCGGCGGACAAGTGCCAGCGGCAACTCGAAGCGCTGCGAGCCGGCGGCGGGAAGCACCAATGGGCGACGACGTTCGTGGAGCCGGAATTGGCGGACGGCTTCGACTGGCCCGCGCATTGGAAGCCGGAGTTGAAGTTGCCGCACAAGTGCACCGTGCCGTCGGGCTGGATGGTTTCCCGCGTCGCGCTGTACGATGTGGGGGGCTTCGATGAGGCGTACCGAATCAGCGATGACTTGAAATTTGCAGGCCAAATGCGGGACCGCTTCGGCGAAGAAGTGGTGTGCGAGGACGTTCGGGTGCGCCGGCGGTTTGGCCCCCACAACAACAGCCACCGGCTGACGGAAATGAAGCGCGAAACCCTCTTAACCCTGCACGAGCGCATTCGGCAAGCGCGGGAGCGGGTGCTTCCGGTGTTCATCATCGTGACGGTCTACAACGGCGAACGGCACCTCCGGGAAGCCCTGGACGCCATCGCCGCCTCCACCTACCCGCACTGGACGGCGGTGGTGGTGAACGACGGGAGCACCGACGGTTCGGAAGCCATCGCGCAGGAGTTCGCGGCGGCCGATCCGAGGTGGCGCGTCATCAGCCAACCGAACCGGGGCGTGTCGGCCGCGGTCAACGCCGGCATGGCCCTCCTGCCAGACGACGCCCGCGCGGTGGCCTTCTGCGATCATGACGACCGCTGGGCGCCCACGAAGCTGGAACGCCAAATCCCGTTGCTGCGCTCCGGCGCCCGCGCGGTGGGCACGCTCGTCACCGAGTTCGACGACTTCGCTCCCGGCGAGGCCGTCACCCACGCGGCGCGGCCCGGCGCGCACCAGGCATTCCTGAAATCGAATGCGGTGGTGGCCCGGGATTTGGCCTTGGAACTCGGGGCGTTCAACGAGGACGCGCGCATGAGCGACTTCATCGAATGGATGGCGCCCGCGCTCAATGCGGGCCTGACCCTGCACTACGCGGACGAGCCGCTGCTCGAACGGCGCGTGCACGGCCGCAACATGACGGCGCAGGCCGACCACGGCGCGATGCTGGCGATGCTGCGCAGGAACATCCAAGCGAAACGCGAACAATGAGCACCGAAGACCTCGCTTTGCAGCACCTCGTGACGGCGCTGATCGCGCGCGACCGCGAAACGGTGGTGCACCACTTGGCCGAATGGGAAGCGCGAACGGACATCGCCGACTTGGACCCGCGGTGCTTGCGGCTCATCCCGGCCCTGAAATCGTGCGGGCAGCGTTGGGGAATCGCGGTGCCCTTCCCGGCCGCAGTGGAACGGATGGTGCGCTACTGGTGGTTGAAGCACCGCTGGATCGAACGGGCGATGCAGCCCGTGGTGGAAGAACTGATCGCGGCGGGCTTGCACCCGGTGGCCTTGAAAGGACTCGCCGTGCGCTCGGTCCTTCAACAGCCCGAAATCCGAACCATGGCCGACATCGACATCGCCCTGCCCCCGGCCGAAATCGCGGAGGCGATGCGGCGGCTGCGCGCGCTGGGCTTCGTGCCCGAAACCGATTTGGAAGCGCATTGGCTGCGCCACCCGAAGCGGATTTTTTACACGGAACACGCGGTGGCCTTCACGCACCCGCAATGGGGGGCAGAGATTGACCTGCATTGGCGGTTGTGGGGCTTGATTCCCGCATCGACGGGCGGAAAATGGATCGCGGATGCCGCTGCGCACGGCCCCCAAGTGAGCGGCTGGCCCGATGGCTTGCGGGCCATGGACGGCCTGCCGCTAGTGCGCACCCTCGTGGCGAACGGGTACGTGGACGACTGGTCTTCCGCGACGTGGATTGTGGACCTGCACGAATTGACGGCGGAGTGGACGGATCGCGAGTGGCTGGAGTTGCTGGAATCGTTCGAGCGGGATGGCAGCCGATTCGTTTTCGAATGGGCCATCAATGCGCTCCAGGGCGTGGACTTTCCGCTGCCCTCCGCCGTGATCGCCGCCGTCCCCGACGCCCCGCTTTCGACCTTTCGACGGCTCCTGTACGCCCACGATTGGGAACCCCACGTCAAAGGCCTCTTGAGGTTGCCGGCCATCCAACGCATCCGCACCGCGTGGCGGGCGGCTGGCATTCGGCACGGAAACAACCAAGGACTGGAGCGGTGGCGCATTGCCGCGGCTTTCTACGCGGACTATCCTCGAAAGATGGGGCCGGGCTACCGGCTGACTTGGCGCGAACGGCTGACCCGGTGGCTCGGCAGCAAGTAACCGCTCGCTTGCCCTGTTCGGAGAGCCGGCTGCGGTTCATCCACGGAGCCGCAACCTACCGCCTTCGAACGACTCCCTTTCTTTCCGAACTTTGTTCCTTCTATGTCCGCTACCCGCTTCAACGTCCTCACCATTTTTCAGCGAATTTGGCCCCTGCTCTCCCCTTCAGAGCGCAAAGGAGCCGGGTGGATGTTGGTGCTTTCCTTCTTCAACAGCTTCGCGGAAATCTTGGGGTTGGCCGCCGTACTTCCGGTCATCAGCGTGGTGGTTCGCCCGGAGCTGATAGAAGAAAATTCGTTGCTGCGCGCAGCCTACGAAGCGGCAAACGGCTTGGGCATCCACTCCCATACCCAATTCACCGGGTTGCTGACGGGGGTCATGCTCGCGGGCTTCCTCTTCAAAGGAGGATTTGGACTCTTCGTGACCTTGATGCAGAACCGCTTTTCCCTCGGAGTGGGGCATCGGCTTTCGGGCGAGATGTGGACCAACCACTTCGCCAACAGCCTCGAGCGGCTCCGCGCAGAAGATTCCGGTCGCATCCAGGCCCACATCAACGGGTGGCCCATCGTCTTCGCGAACGCGTTCATCACCGGCGGCCTCGCCCTTCTGAACGAGGTCATCGTGATTTCGCTCATTGCCTGCGGGTTGCTCGCGTACCAGCCCGTTATCCTCATGAGCATCGGGGTCCTGCTCGGCGTCGGGGTGGTCATCATCCGGCGGACCACCCGGCACAAACTTTCCCTCTACAGCAACGCCCTCAAGCGGTTGGAGCCGCACAGCATTTCGCTCATCACGAACGCCCTTCGCGGGTTCCTTGAAGTCATCACCTTCCGGGCTTCGGATGCGGTGCGCGATGCGTATTTGAACGCACGCCGCGACATCTTCCGCATCAACGCCCACCGCAACGTGATGCTGCAGTTTCCGGCGAAATTGTACGAAGTGCTGGCGGTGTTGGTCATTGCCACGGCCATTTTCACCTCGTTGATTTGGGGAACCGAAAACGTGGCGTTCTTCGAATTGCTGACCTTGCTCGTCCTGAGCGCGTACCGCGTGATGCCCTCGATGAGCCGCATGAACGGCTTCCTCATGAACATGCGCAGCAACGCGTACCTCCTCGACGCCATGGAAGAAGGCGCTGCGGGTGCGCGGGCGGCGAAAGCAGGAACCGAGAACGCATTGGCGGTGGATTCGAAACGGTTCACCATTGCCTGCAACGGGCTGACGCTCGGATACGAAACCCTCGCTGAGCCGGTGTTCGCGAACTTGGAGGCGCGCTTTGAACCCGGAAAGGTGCACGCCATCGTCGGCGCATCGGGCTCGGGCAAGAGCACGCTCATCAGCGCTTTGCTCGGGCTGCACAAGCCCACTTCCGGGTCCATTGCGGTCATTTCGCCATCGGAGCGTTGGCTGCTGGGCGCGCAGCTCCACCACCGGGAGTGGCTGGCGCACGTAGGGTACTTGAGCCAAGCGCCGTTCCTGTTCTCCGGAACGTTGCGCGACAACCTCACTTTGCGCATTCCGGGCATGCGGGTGGATGAAGCACGCACCCTGGAACTCATCGAGCGGCTGGGGCTGTCGGACGTCCTCGGTGCGCAGCCGCTGGAGTTCGTGATGAACGAAGGGGGGTCGAACCTGAGCGGCGGGCAGCAGCAGCGGGTGGCCCTGTTGCGGGCGCTCCAAGTTCAGCGGGCGGTGCTCATCCTGGACGAGGCGACGAGTGCGCTCGACACCGAGACCCGCGACCGGGTCTTCTCCTTGCTTCGCGAACGGGCAGCAGAAGGCTGCAACGTCATCCTCGTGACGCACGACCGAGAAATCGCGAGCAAGTGCGATGACGTCCTCGAACTCGGTGGGGCATGAACGGCGGCCGCATCGTCTTCCTGTACAGCGAACTGGCG
>JAUICJ010000037.1 GCA_030427925.1 Bacteroidia bacterium
GGGATTTTAAACGCTTCGAACACGAAGGTCCGCACGATCGTTGCCACCACGACCGCCCACAGGATGCTCTCGCTCCATTCCCGCCCGGCCGACTTGCGGGTGCGCGACCAGTTTCGCGGCCCCACGTACGCCTCATCCTTGCGCATCAAGTCGACCATGCCATACCACGGCAAGGCCCCCATCACCCATTGCTCTGCCGATGACCTCCGGCCGAACACGATGCCCAGTTCCACCTGCATGATGGCCAGCATGAGCACATTGACTCCGGGCACGAGCAGGGGGAAGATCCAGTACCACGGCCGGCCGATGAGTTGCAAGAAGGCCAGGAGGTGCAATCCGGGAACGGCGCCCTTCCAGCTCGCCAGACCGGCGCGTTTCAACAGGGAGGGCAGGACGATGAGTTGTTCAAGCAGCAGCAAGGCCAGGAGCAACCAAGGAAGCAAAGCGAGCATGGGTATTCGTTCGATGAGGGTCAAAAATGCGGCATTTTCACCAAGTAGCACTGACTTCGGAAGCAGAATGAGGATTTTTGGCCAAATCCCAACGCAACGCAACCCCCCAAACCGCTTCTCCCGTCGGCACCACGTCTACGTCCCAAGCCGCCTTCAGGTTATCGCTGACGTCAAATTCCATCAAATGCGCATCCACGTTCGCATCCAAGATGGACAGCGCGTGCACGGCGAGCAAGGCCAACGCGCTGACATCCCGCTGCCTGCGGTAAAACAGCGCCCGATCGTTCAGTTCCACCGGAGTGAACCCGGTTGCGTTGACGGTCGTGGGATCGTCGTCCGTTTCCCATACCAGCGCATCCCGAAACGTCGCAAATTGACGCGCATTGAACTGGATGCTCGAAACGGTCCACCACACCCCGCCCCAAACGATCGGCGCCTTCCAGTACTTGCCGTTCAGCAACTGACCCGCCCCGGGCACCACCGCTGCGACCAACGTCGTCCGGTGGATGCGCTGGTCGCGCTCGGCGCGCACGTCGGCAATCGAGTCGGTTTGGGCATGCCCCATCAGCGCAGCCCCGAGCATCAGGCCGCAAGCGACCGCATGCCTCACAAGTCCATCAATTGCAAAATGCGGTCCAAGTCGTCCGCGTTCCGGTACGAAATCTCGATCTTCCCCGCTCCGTTTCCTTTGGATTTCAACGTCGCCAACTTCCCAAACCGCTTCTGCAAGTCGGCATCGACTTTCTGCTCGTCGAAGCTCAGCAGCGCTTTCTTCGACGGGCGGGTTCCGGGTTGGGCGGGCCCTTCTTTGGCCAGGGCTTCGGTTTGGCGCACGCTCAACTTATCGGCAAGGATGCGCCGGAACACTTCCAGCTGCCACGCTTTATCGGGAATGTTGAGGGCCTTCGCGTGACCGAACGAAATTTCCTTGCTGGCCACCGCGAGCTGGATGACTTCGGGCAGGTTGAGCAGCCCGATGTAGTGGGTGATGGTCGCCCGGGGCTTGCCGATGCGCTCCCCCAGTTTTTCATGGGTCAACTGGCATTCTTGAATCAACCGTTGCAACGACATGGCCACTTCGATGGCGTGCAGGTCTTCGCGCTGGATGTTCTCCACGAGCGCCATTTCGAGCAGCGTTTGGTCGTCCGCTTCTCGGATGTACGCGGGCACGGCATTCAATCCCGCGAGTTGTGAAGCCCGAAAGCGCCGCTCACCGGAGATGATTTGGTACTTGTTGGCGCGCACCTTGTGCACCGTGAGGGGCTGGATGATGCCCAACTCCCGGATGCTATCGGCCAATTCGTTGAGGCGATCCGGATCGAACTCGCGCCGGGGTTGGTCGGGATTGGCTTCGATGTCCGCGATTGGAATCAGGGCGATGCTGCCCGCCATGTTGCCCACGACTTCCGGCTCACCGGCTTCCGATTTGGGAGGGAAGGCAGGCCGTTTCCGCGGCGCTTCGCCCGAGTTGCTCAACAAGGCACCGAGGCCCCGTCCAAGTGCTTCCTTTTTTGCCATTGTTAGGAATTCGGCGCTTCAAAGTGCTTTTGGGAGGAATCGATTTGGGTCAACTTGTTGCGCTGCAGCAATTCACGCGCAAGGTTGAGGTAGTTCACCGAGCCCTTGCTCGTGGCATCGTGCATGATGATGCTTTCACCGAAGCTCGGCGCTTCGCCCAAACGCGTGTTCCGGTGGATGATGGTGTTGAGCACCAGCTCCTGGAAATGGGTGCGCACTTCGTCCACCACTTGGTTCGCGAGCCGCAGGCGCGTGTCGTACATGGTCAGGAGGATGCCTTCAATGGAGAGCCGCTCGTTGATTTGGGTTTGGACGATCTTCACGGTATTCAGCAGCTTGCCCAAACCTTCCAACGCGAAGTACTCGCATTGCACCGGAATCAAGACCGAATCCGCCGCTGCGAGCGAATTCACGGTGATGAGGCCCAAACTCGGCGAACAGTCGATGATGATGAAGTCGTAATCGTCGGCCACGGGGCTCAATGCCCGCGCCAATTGGTGCTCCCGATCTTCCGCCGAAATCAACTCAATCTCAGCCCCCACCAAATCAATGTGAGCAGGCAACAGGTGCAAATTCGGCGTCTCCGTTTCCAAGATCAGGCTGCGCACGTCCTGTTCCCCGATGAGCGCCTCGTAGGTGCCCACTTCGACCGACGCGGGATCCACGCCAACGCCGCTCGTTGCGTTCGCCTGCGGGTCTGCGTCAACAAGGAGGGTCTTGTATTCCAAGACGCCCAAGCTCGCGCTGAGGTTGATGGCGGTGGTGGTCTTGCCGACGCCGCCTTTTTGGTTCGCTATGGCGATGATTTTTCCCATGTCAATTCGGTTGCCGAAGGATCAAACGGTAAAGGTTTCGCCGATGCTCGGCAGAATCAGGGTTTTACCCGCTTCGGCAAAAGCTGCCACCGCGCGGGCCTTGCGGTCATCGCTCAACGCGATGGGAGGGAAGGTGTCGACGTGGATGCCCACGATGCGATTGCATTGGATCATGGCCGCGGCGATGAGCGCATCTTCCGGACCCATGGTGAAGCAATCCCCGATGGGAAGCAAGGCCAAATCGGGTTTCCAATGCCTCCCGATCAGTTCCATGTCCAGGTGCAACGCGGTGTCTCCCGCATGGTAAATCCGCTTCCCTTCCGATTCAATGATGAATCCAGCAGGATTCCCACCCGGCGTTCCATCCGGTAAGGTGGAAGAATGCACCGCATTCACCATGCGCACGGAGCCATAAGGTCGTTGCAGCACGCCCCCGTGGTTCATCGGGATGACCTCGTGGGCCCCTTGGGACTTGAGCCACATCGCCACCTCGTAATTCGCGATGCTGACTACACCGGGTCGGCCGGCAAACGCTGGCGCGTCCGCGACGTGGTCTTCGTGGCCGTGGGTCAACAACAACTCATCCAACTCCAACGATTCCACCGAAATTCCGGCGGCCTGAGCCCCCGGGTGATGGGTGATGAACGGATCGATGAGGAGGTGCTGCCCTGCGGTTTTCAAGGCCACTCCGGCATGTCCCAGAAAGGTGATTTCCATGGTGTGCGTTTCCCCTCAAAGATAGGTTCCTCGAACTCCGAAACGAAGCCGAGTTTTCAACCATGGAACGCGCTGCGCGTCAGAGGTCGTCGAAGGAAACGTCCCCGTTTGCCGGGGCTTCTCCTTCAGGTGCCGGTTCTTCTTGGCTGCCGACAGTCGCTTCGCGCTCGGCGATGGGGTCGCGGTAATTGCCGCTGTCCATCAGTTCCGCAATTTTGTCCACGGCTTCCACGAAGCCTTCCTCGAACTTTTCGAAATCCTCGCGGTAGAGGAAAATCTTGTGCTTGGAAAAGCCTTCTCCTTCGCCCCGGCGCTTGCTCTCGGTGATGGTGAGGTAGAGGTCTTTGCCCCGCGTCTCTTTCACATCAAAAAAATACGTCCGCTTGCCTGCAGGAACCCGCACGGAGTAGACCTCGTCGTTGTTGTTGTAATCGCTCATCTGTCTATCGCTTCCTTGCGAAGATATAACTTCCGACGGGACTCGCAAGCAATCTTCAACGAATCAGGTGAATCAGTCCGGTGCGCTCGGTGGGCATGCGCAATTGGTCTTCAAACCAAATCCGAAAATGGTACAATCCATCCGGCGCGTAATGGGCTCCTCCGTGCACTTGCCCCAACCACGGTTCATTCGCGTCTTCCGTGTTCCAGATCAATTCTCCCCAGCGGTTGTAGACCTCACACCGGTAGGCCGTCACGCCCAACGCCGACGGCAACCAGACATCGTTCATGCCGTCGTTGTTCGGGGAGAAGGCCGTCGGGGCGTAAAACACCGTGCCGTTGACCGCGACTTGTCCCGTGGCCGTGGAGGTGCAGCCTTGGGGATTGACCACGGTTTGGGTCACGGTAAACAACCCGCCTTCGGTGTAGGTGTATTCGCCTTCACAGCCCGCCATGCTGCCCCCATCCCCGAAGAAGTAGAAGCACTCCGAATCCGCGTCCGCGAAGCTCGTCACCGTCACGTTGGGCGTCAAGATGTCCACTTGATTCGGTTCGATGTCGAAGCCCGCGTTCGGGGGATCGTAGACGTTGACGTAAGCCGGGATTTGGAAGATGAGCTCCTGGGCACAAAACCCGCCCGTGGTCATTTCGAGCGTTACCGGAAAGTTCCCGGCCACTTCATACACGTGCGACGGGTTCGGTGCGGGAGAAGTGCTGCCGTCTCCGAAGTGCCACAGGTACGTCGTCGCGGTTTCCGTGGTGGACAGGTTCGTGAAGTTCACCAAATGCGGAGGGCATCCCGCCAACGGCCCGCCCTGGAAGTTGATCGTCGGGTCTTCGATGACCCAAACCGACTCCGTATGCTCCACATCGCACCCATTCGCCGAAGCGGTGACCGTGATGTCATACGTACCCGGCTCGGCATAAACGAGGTTGTTGACGGTCCCCCCGGAAACGTTCGCCGAAACCGTCGCCCCTCCGAAATCCCATTCGTAAGTGGTTTCCGGAATGTTCGACGCGATGACCTGCATCGAGAAGTTGTTCGTCGAAAAGCACTCCGGCGTGAGCGGTGGGAACGTCGGGTCGATGAGGGGGAAAATCTCCACCGTGGCCCAAGCCGTGTCCGGGCAGGTGTATTCCGCCGAGGCGATGAGCTCCACTTCGTAGAGGCCGTCGGCCGGGTAGGTGAACGTGGGGGCCGTTCCGTTGCTCACGTCGAGCGGATTGCCTGTCCCGAAGTCCCATGCATAGCTCGTGGCGTTCGTGGAATTGTTCGCAAAGCTGAACGTGAATCCTTGGCAGAACGAGGTTTGGTCTTCAATGGATGCAGTAGGCCAAACAGGAGAATCCCACGTGAACTCCGTGCTTGCCGTGCACCCGAAATGCGACGCCGTCAACAGCACCTCAAACGACTCGGCGTTGTTGAAATGGATCCACGACGGCGATTCCACGTTCGCATTGCTCGGCGATCCCCCCGCAAAGGACCAATTCAATTCCGTCGCGGCATTGAACGCTCCTTGCGCATCGAATGCGTAATACGAAAGCCCCTCCGAACACATGTAATCGTCGAGGACGATGGTCGGCTCGATGGGTTCGTACACATAAAAGGTCTGCGTCGAAGAGTCCGCACACGGCCAGCCCGGGTTGGCGATCAAGGTGATTTCGTATACGCCGGTGTCCGGGAACGTATACGTCGGTTCATAGTCCGTGCTCACGTCGGTGATGGTTCCGGGTACCCCAAAATTCCACTCGAAGAACTGCCCGTTCACGCTGTTGTTTTGAAACGTCATCGTCTCGCCGACGCACAACTGGTCGGCGGTTTGGGGCTGTACGGAGGAAATGATGTTCGGGTCGCAGTTCACCACGTTGAACTGGAAGTCCCGCATGACCGTGCTGAGCAATTCGCCGTCTCGGTATTCGCTGACGCACACGCCGATGACGAACAGGCCGATCTGCGTGGGGGTTCCGGTGATTTGGCCCGTGATGGGGTCGATTTCGAAGTTCGGGTTGTCCGTGATGGGGTCGAGTGCGGTGAAGCCTGGCGTGTAGGGCACGTCCGTGAAGGTGAAGGCGGGCTGCGGGGTGGGGGCGGGGTCAAACGCCGTCCCTCCGTTGATGGGGGTGCAGAAGGAATACGCCAAGCTGTCGGCGTCCGAATCCGTGGCGCTGTGGTCCATGATGAACGCGAAATTCCGGCAGACGGCTGCAGGCGGGTAGTTCACGAATTGCGGGCTGGAATTCGGGTTCGCGTTCGTGGTGTTCGGCGGAATCTGCGTGGTCAAGGTGATGCCGATGTCGTCGGATTGCGCGATGTTCACGATGCCCGCGTTCCGGCAGCAGCGTTGGAAGACCAAATCGTATCCTACCGGACTCGGCGGCAACGTTTGCACCGTGGTGTACTCCAATCGCTGCATGCACAGTTCTTCCGGCAGCACCCCGCACGGGTTCTCCAGCACCGTCGGAACGGGCGTGGTGGACGACTGGGTCAAGGGAATGTCGATGAGCGTGTACGTGCTGGATCCTTCGAAGATGCCCAGCATGATGCTCTGGTCGAGGTTGTTGCCGTTGAGGTTGTTCGGAGGGTTGCAGTCCCGATAGAAAACGACGGTGATTTCAAATTGGTTGTTCCCGAGGTGCGTGTAGAAAATTTCCCCGCCGAGCGCATGCCCGGCTTGCGCCTTGAGCGGAAACAGCACGGCTAAGGCCAAAACCCAAAGCCCACTGAACCCCATCCGCAACATACCAATCAATTTGCCCATTCCCATTCGTTCATCAAATGTACGCACGGCCTGCCTCCAAACTTGGCGACCACATTCAAAACACCTTGGCGTCGAGGAAGGTTGCAAGATGACTTAACTTCGAGGCGTGGAAGAACAAGTGAAGTGCATGCGGTTCGTGGAGATGGAACTCCATCCGGACATCGAAGACGCCCTGTTGGACATGGGGTTTGACGAAGCAACCCCCATCCAGACCCTGGCCATCCCCCCAGCCATTCAAGGGAAGGACCTCATGGGCATCGCCCAAACCGGCACCGGCAAAACGGCTGCGTTCCTGCTGCCGGTCATGGACCGCATCATGGACCTGCCCGAGAACGGCAAGGTCAAGGCGCTCATCGTGGTTCCGACGCGCGAGCTCGCCACCCAAATCGACCAAGCCGTGGAGGGCTTCGCGTATTATGCGAAGATCACGAGTTTGGCCATCTACGGCGGCGGAAGCGGAACCGAATTCACCCGCGAGAAGAAGGCGCTAACGAAGGGTGCGGACATCATCATCGCCACGCCCGGCCGGCTCCTCAGCCACCTCAACCTCGGGTATGTGGACCTCTCGGAATTGCAGACGCTCATCCTCGACGAGGCCGATCGCATGCTCGACATGGGATTCTACGGGGACATCATGCGCATCGCGGAGCATTGCCGCAAAGACCGGCAGACGCTGCTCTTCAGCGCGACCATGCCGGAGCGCATCAAGGAGCTCTCCGGCACCTTGCTGAAGGATCCGGTCCACGTCCAACTCGCCCTTTCGAAGCCCGCTGAGAAAATCAAGCAAGGCGCATACGTCGTCTTCGATCACCAAAAGGACCCCGTGCTGGTGGAGATCTTGAAGGAGCGCAACGTCAAGAGCGGCATCGTGTTCACCTCGCGGAAGCGGACCGTGGCGCAGATCACGCGCGTGCTGCGCAAGGCAGGCATCGAGTGCGATCGGATTTCCTCGGATTTGGAACAAAACGAGCGCGAGCAGGTCATGCTCGCTTTCCGGCAGCGCAAGATTCCGATTCTGGTCGCCACCGACGTGGTGAGCCGCGGAATCGACATCGACAACATCGAATTGGTCATCAACTACGACGTGCCTCCGAATGAAGAAGATTACGTGCACCGAATCGGCCGAACCGCGCGGGCGGACCGCGATGGAGAAGGCATCACGTTGGTTTCGCCAGAGGACCAGCACCGGTTCAAGAAGATCGAAAAACTCATCGAACGCGAAGTCCCCAAGCTTCCCATTCCCGACGGGTTGGGTGAAGGGCCAGAATACACGGGTCGCTCAACGGGCAGCGGGGGTCGCGGTGGCGATCGCCGTGGCGGTGGGGAGCGCCGGGGTGGCGGCAACGAACGCAAGGGCGGCGGCGGTGACCGCCGAGGTGGCAAGCGCTCCAGCGCACCGCATTCCGGTGGAGGCGAAAAGCGGACCTCGACGCCCGCTGCTCCCAAGGAAGGCGGAACATCCAACAAGTCCAGCAACACCGACCGTCGCCGGATGCGCCGCCGACACGACTGACCGCTTTGAAATCCTATTCGATCCTGCCATCATGAACGAAAGCGATTGGCTCGACCAACTCGGTCCCGATGCGTACCGGGTCATGCGCGAGAACGGAACAGAACGACCGTTCACTTCGCCCTTTGTCCAATGGGAAGAAGGCGGGGTGTACCATTGCAAAGGGTGCAACACGCCGTTGTTCCTTACGGACCACCAGTTCGATGCGGGATGCGGCTGGCCGTCTTTTGATCGTCCCGTGCCGGGTGCGCCCATCGTTGAACGACTCGATCGGTCCCATGGAATGGTGCGAACGGAGGTGCGGTGCGGCGTGTGCGACAGCCACCTCGGACACGTCTTTCCGGATGGCCCACCGACGACAGGGAACCGCTACTGCATCAACGGCATTTGCCTGACTCGCGAAGAACAGGAATGAAAAAGGGACCCGAGGGTCCCTTTTTTCATCGATGACGTCGAGGAGGGGCATTTCCGCCAGGAGGTCCGCCACCTTGGCGTTTGCGCGCAGCTTCCAGAATGCTCTTCCTGAATTCGCGCTCCAGGCGTGGAAAGGAGGCCGTGCGTTCCGGTCCGAGGACAGGCAGCAATTCGAGCAACATCGACGTGTCGAGGTCCACTTCGGCTTTTCGCAGTTCCGCCACAGCTTCGATGGCCGTTCGCACCTCGCGCTCGGTCGTTCCAGGGGCTTCGGCCCGTTCTCGAATCGCTTCTCGGTTCTGCTCGATCGCGGTTTCGTGCTCGTTTACGATGGGCCAAAACGCCTCCGCTTCAGCGCGGGTGAGTTCGAGCTGTTCGGAAAAAAACGCCACGCGCAATTGCTGGAGCCGCTCTTGTTGTTCCGGTGTCATGCGGCCTTCGCCCATGGGCGGACCGGGTTGGGCCCAGGCCATCGCCGCGGCGAACAGCAGGCCCCCGAAGGTCAGGGTGAGTTGTTTCATGGAATTAAAGTTCATGGGGGATTTCGGATGCGAGGTCCAACCAAAGGTCCTCCTCGGAGAGTTCGTCCAGCGCCCAATCCACAGGGAGTTCCTCGGCCGGTGTGGATTCGAGCAGGCACGCGTAGGTCGCGCACGGCATTTCTTGGCCCCACCAAATCCCCGCAACAACGAGTGCCGCCACGGATGCGGCGACGGCAAGCCAGGCCCTGCGGGGCGACCGGACGGCGGCAAGCACTTCCGCTCGTTGGCGGGCGTAAAAGCCTTCAGGGGGATGGAACGGGACGTGTTTCATGCGGGAACGGTAACGTGTTGCGTGATTTTTTTCACAGCGTGGTGGTACGAAGCTTTCAGGCTGCCTTCGGTGAGGTTCGTCAATTCGGCGATCGCGGCGAACGGCAGGTTTTCGAAGTACCGGAGGGTGAAGACTTGGCGTTGCCGCGGGGGCAGGGCGATCACGGCGGCGTGCAGTCGGCGCTCGATTTCGTCGCCCGTGAACAGGGCGTCGGCGGCGAGCGCAGCGTGGGCGAGGGGGTAGGCCTCGTCGAAATCGAGGGTCCGTTGGCGGTTGCGCTTTTCGAGGGCGTCGAGGGCTTTGCGGGAGGCGATGGTGAAGACCCACGTGCTGAAGGCACTGCGCCCTTCGAAGCGCTCAGCGGATCGGTAGATTTGGATCAGGGTTTCTTGGGTGACATCAGCGGCGTCTTCGTGGTTGCCCATCATGCGGCGGATGTAGCTGTACAGCCGGGCGTGCCACGCGTCGAGGAAGGCCTCGAAGGCCCGCTCTTTCGCTTTGCGCCGTCCATGCTGCAGGTCGTGCAGCCAAATCGGGGTTGCCTGGTTCACCGCCATCGCTCCTGTGACGGGTGAATGGGGATGGGGTTTAATGGGGTTTGGCCTGAGTTCTTCCCAAAATCCACCACAACATTCCCCCGCCCACGAACGTCAGCACCGCAATCAGTTCCGCTTGCGTGAAGGTCAACCCGAGCGCCTCCATCTCAACATTCACCCGAATTTGCTCAATCAAAAACCGCTCCAATCCATTGAAAACGAGGTAGATGGAAAACAGTTGGCCCGGAATGCGAATCCGCTTTCTCAGCGCCCACAGCACCCCGAAAATCGCCGTCGCCATCAGCGTTTCATACAACGGCGTCGGAAACACCGCCGGCTGCAAATACGTCCCAAAGCCCTCGAAAACCGGCCACGGATCGTTCTCCCCGATCAAAACGCCCATGCCGTTCACGTTGTTGGGATAATGATACGCCCACAACCAATCCGGCAGCCAGCCCATCCACCCCGGCTTCGGCGCGGAATTCGCAATTCCCCAGTCACCGTCCCCGCTCACTTGGCACCCAATGCGCCCGACCCCATAGGCCAAAATCAATGCCGGTGCTGCAGCATCCGCCAGCGGCAAGAATTTCATGCCCTTCCTCCGCGCCACCCACGCCACCGCCAGCGCCCCCACGATGAGCCCTCCATAAATGGTCAACCCGCCGAGGAATCCCGAAAGCGACGGCTCGGTAAAGAACGCCACCAGTTGGTCCGGGTATTCCAGCAAGTGGAACAGCTTGGCCCCCGCGATGCCGCCCACCGCCGCCGCCGTCACGATGGCCGAAACGTGCGCCGTCGAAGGAACGGCACGGGTGACGCGTTTCGGCTCCGGCAACGCCTCCTTCGCAGCCGCCCAGTAACGCCATCCCCCGAACACCACCGCCAGCGCCAGCCCCCAACCGATGCTGCCTTCCCCGCTGAACAGGTGCGCCTGGGGCAAACCACCCCCAGCGAACAACCGTTCCGCATTCAGCAACAAATAGAGGAACTTCCATCCGAAGACGAACCCCGTCAGCGCCTGGAGCCCCACGTCCAGCCAGGAAACCGGCGCCCCGATGGTCACCGTTTCCTGCCCTGGCGTGAACAGCCCTTCGCCCTCCTTCCGGGCGATTTCGGACCGCATGATGCGCGCCCCCACCACGAACGCCAAGGCCACAAAGAATCCGAAGCTGTTGATCAATTTAAGCCCGGGCAAATCCAGTCCGAGGAGGTCGAGGAAGGCGAAATAAAGGTTCGGATACATCAGGAGGGGATGAGGGTGCCTCGGACGGTGCCTTCGGCGATGTGTTCTAAGCGGACGCGGGCAATGGCATTGGCAGGCGTGGAATCGGCAGGGGCCGCCACGCGCACGTATTCTGGCGTGAAGCCAAACCGCAGGCCATCTTCTTCAGCGTGTTCAAACAGCACGTCGCGCGCGCTGCCTAAAAACCGTTCCCAGTGCGCTCGCTGCTTCTTCAGGCTGATTTGGCGCAGGACCTTGTTCCGGGCCTGCCGCTCCGGAACCGGAACCACATCCGGGATCCGCAGGGCGGTGGTTCGCGGGCGCTCGCTGTAGGTAAACACGTGGAGGTAGCTCACGTCGAGGTCGAGGAGGAAGTCGCGTGTGGTCGCAAAGTGGGCATCGGATTCGCCTGGAAAGCCCACGATGACGTCCACGCCGATCCCGGCCTCGGGCATGACGCGGCGGATGTGGTCGATGCGTTCCCGGTACAGCGCCGTTCGGTATCGGCGGCGCATGGCCGAAAGGATGTCGTCCGAACCGCTCTGCAGGGGGATGTGGAAGTGCGGTTGGAATTTGGCCGATTGCCCCACGAAATCGATGAGCTCATCCGTCAACAAATTCGGCTCAATCGAACTGATGCGGTACCGCCCCACGCCTTCCACCCGGTCGAGCTCTCGGACCAAATCAATCAGCCGCTCATCCGACCCCTTCCCGAAGTCCCCGATGTTCACCCCCGTCAGCACGATTTCCTTCGCCCCAGCCGCCACGGCCGCTTCCGCCTGCGCCACAGTCGTGGCCACGTCCGCGCTCCGCGATCGCCCGCGCGCCAACGGAATGGTGCAAAACGCACAAAAGTAATCGCACCCGTCCTGCACCTTCAGAAACGTGCGCGTGCGGTCGCCACTCGAGAATCCGGGAACGAAGGCCTTCACCTCCTTGATCTCGCCCACCAACGCCTCCCCGCGTTCCCGCTTGCCCAAATCGCCCAAGTGGTCCGTCAGGTTGAACTTTTCCTCCGCGCCTAGGACCAAATCCACGCCCTCAATGCCCGCAATTTCCGCGGGTTTCAACTGCGCATAACACCCGATGACGGCCACAAAGGCGTCGGGATTGCTGCTCAGCGCGCGGCGCACCGCATTCCGGCATTTCGCATCGGCCTGGTCGGTCACGCTGCACGTGTTGATGACCACCACATCCGGTGCATCGTCGATGCCCACACGGGCATAACCCGCCTCATTGAGCTGGCGGGCGATGGTGGAAGTTTCGCTGAAATTCAGCTTGCACCCCAACGTGTGAAAAGCAGCTTTGCCGGTGTGATTCATCGGGGGCGAAGTTACGCTTCCCCCGGCATTTTGCCCGAACTTGGCGGGGTGGAACGCTTCGTCATCATCGGCAACGGGCCCGCAGGACGCGCGGCTGCGGCTGCGCTGGCTGCGTCACGGTCGGGTGAGGTGGTGCTCATCGGCCGGGAGCACCCCGTGCCGTTCAGTCGCCCGGGCTTGATTTACCGGGCGATGGGGGCGATGCGCGATGCGGACTTGGAATTGCCGGTTCCCGCGGAAGTTCAAGCGGTGCACGGTGAAGTGGTGGCGTGGTCGCCCGAGGAGCGGTGGGTGGAATTGGCAGGCGGGCGGAGGGAGCCGTTTTCGCAGGTGATTTGGGCGGTGGGGGCGAAGGCGCGGCCGTTTCCGGGGACCGTGGATCCCGGCTTTCCGGTGTTTTCATTGCAGGAATGGGGGGATGCCCAAACCCTGTCCCACCAGCACCCCCGTTCCTGGGGCGTTGTGGGCGGCGGTTTGGTCGGTGCCGAACTCGTGGAGTGGGGCGTGGGCCGCGGGGCGGAAACGCATTGGTGGGTGCGCGAGCCGCACCTGTGGAGCGAGCGCCTGACGGAGGAGGAGTCGTCCGCTTTGGCCCGGCGGGTGCGGGGATTTGGTGTGCACCTGCACTTGGCGACCCCCGTACATCGGTTGGGCCACCCGGTGGTCACGGCAAAGGGCGAGTTCCAGGTGGAGGCGGCAGGGGTGGCCATCGGCGTTGTTCCGAATGCCATTCCCGGCGATGCGTGCTCGTTGGACGCCATCGCGCACGTTCCGCACGCGCATGCCATCGGCGACGTGGCCCCCGATGGACCGCGTTCATGGGAGGCCGCGACGCGCGCTGGCCGCGAACTCGGCATGCGCTTGGCGGGGATGCCGTTCAGCGCCTCCCCACCGTTTTCAGACGACCGCACCCGATGTTTCGACCGCACGGTCACCACGCTGACGGCCCGAACGCCCACATGGGAGGTGAGCACCGTGGACGCTCGCACGGCCCGGAGCCTTCGCCTCGGATTCGACGAACAAGGCCGGTGGGTGCGGGCTGTCGCCATGGGGTGGAAACTGCGTTCAAACGCGATCAAGGCGGCTTTCGCAGCCGGTGCCCCGGTCGACGCCCTCGCCGATGCCCGCCCATTTTTCAATGAACCCGAAGGCACCCGTTTGCCCCTCAACGCGTGGGCCCAACTCCTTAAAGACGCCGCCCGATGATCCAAATCCTTGCCGTCCTCCTGGCGCTTGCCGCTTGCGCATGGAACGTCATCCGCAACCCCGGACTTGCGGGGGAAGTGGCGTGGCTCGCGGCCTGGTCGCTGGCGGCGGCTGCGTTCGCGTGGAAGGAGGCCCGGCGCCTTCCCGGTTTTGCGCACCGTCCCCAAGTGCGGCGTTGGCAAAAGGTGGGGCGTTGGGCGTTGGCGGCTGCGTTGACCGGGGCGTATTCGGTGCTTTATTGGTGGCCCGAAGGCGTGGAGCCGCTGCTGCCCTTGGTGGACGACCTCAGCACCGCCGTCCGCGGCGCACCTGCCGATCGGTGGTGGCTTTACGGAGTCGCGTACACCGGACTGGTCCTGAATTCCGGTGCCATCGTGGCGGTGCGTTACCGGCACGACGCGTACCAGCGCCGTCGCACCGCCGTGGTGGCGATGGCGCAACTCGTGTTCGCCTTCACGGTTCCGGCCATCCTCCAAGGATTGGACGTGGAGCATGCGGCGTTGCACCGGGATTGGAAGCTGTTCTGGCCATTGGACCATTCGTTTTTTGAACCGTACCGGTTGGATGCCCTGCGAGCGGGTGGCACCATCGGGCGGTTTTATTTGATTTCGGGCGTGTTGCTGTTTGCTGTTGTGGCGCCGGTGGCAACGTATTGGTGGGGCAAACGCTGGTACTGCAGTTGGATTTGTGGTTGCGGCGGGTTGGCCGAGACCACCGGAGACGCCTTCCGCACCCTTTCGACGTCCACACCGAAGAGTTGGAAGTGGGAGCGGTGGCTGATTTATCCCATCCTCGGTTGGATTTCGGTGGCCACGGTGGCCGTCGTAGGAGCGTACATCGCGGGCGTGGAATCCATCGGGCCCTTGTCCGTTTACGCGGTCTTCACGCGTCCTTACGGATTCGTGGTGGGGGCGCTGTTCAGCGGGGTGATTGGAGTCGGATTTTATCCGTTGCTGGGGAACCGCGTGTGGTGCCGATTTGGCTGCCCACTTGCAGCTTACATGGGCATCATTCAACGGGTCAAATCCCGTTTCCGCGTTTCCACCCAAGCCGGAGGCTGCATCAGTTGTGGCGCTTGCACCCTGCATTGCGAGATGGGCATCGACGTTCGGGCCTATGCGGAACGGGGCGAGGACGTGCGCCGCGCCTCCTGCGTGGGATGCGGGGTGTGTGCCGAGGTGTGTCCGCGCGACGTCATCCGGTTGGAGTCGACTTCGGAAGGAGCCGTTTGGCGGTTGAATGCCAAGGATTAGGGCCACCGGCGCGTAAACGTGGCAGAGTTTTGTAATTTGGCGTCCACCTACCTGAAACTGAAACCCATGAAACATGTGCTCACCAGCGGCTTCCTCCTGATCCTCGGAGGAGCGATGGCCCAAAGCTTCACCAACAGCTCATCGCTGTTGCCGGACTCCTACAACAGCGGCAATTGCGTCGGCTTCACCGATGTGGACAACGACGGCTTCGATGACGTCGTGGTGTTGGACCAAAGCCGCAACCTCGTAATCCTCTACCAGGATGGAACTGGCGGATTCAACGCGGTTGAATTTGGTCAGGTCTCGTCAGCGGGGCAATGGGGCATGTGCGTGGCGGACTACGACAACGACGGACACAAGGACGTCTATTCCGGCGGCTCGTACGATGGGGTGCACGTTTGGAACATCGACGCTCCGGGCGTGTTCACCGAGGTGGCGGTTGCGAATGACCAATTGTTCATGCAGGCCTGCAACTTCGCCGACATCAACAACGACGGCCAACTCGACGTGTTCGGTTGCCACGATGACGGCTTGTCGCGGATGTGGCGTGGTGAGGGCGAGGCGTTGGTCTTCGACGCGTCCTTGATGCCGCTGGATGACTACGCGTTGAACACGTACCCGGGCAACGACCACAGCGGCAACTACGGCACGGTTTGGTCCGACTTCGACAACGACGGCGACCTCGATTTGATGATCGCCAAGTGCCGCCAATTCATCGGCGATCCCTTCGATCCGCGTCGCGTGAACCAACTTTGGGTCAACGACGGTTCCAACAACTACACGGAAGATGCTGAAGCGCGCGGTCTCGTGTTGAATGAGCAGAGCTGGACGGCCGATTTTGCCGACGTGGACAACGACGGCGATTTCGATTGCTTCATCACGAATCACAGCACGACCATGAAGCTGATGCTCAACGACGGTGCCGGCTACTTCACGGACGTGACACCGGGCAGCGGATTGGATGTGAGCGGTTTCGTGTTGCAAGCGAAGTTGGCAGACTTCGACAACGACGGCTACAACGACGTCGTCATCGCGGGTGGCGCGGACGGGTACTTTCACAACAACGGCGATTTGACGTTCACGCCGATGGATGCGTTCCCAGCGAACGACAACATGCACAGCTTCGCCATCGGGGACGTCAACCGCGACGGCCAACTCGACGTGTATGCGAGCTATGGCAACGGTTACAATTCACCCGATAACAGCAACCCCGACCGGTTGTGGACGAACGACGGAAACAACAACCACTGGATTGCCTTCGATTTGCAAGGCATCGCGTCGAACATGGACGCGGTCGGCACGAAGGTGACCATCACGGGAGATTTCGGCACGCAGGTGCGCGAAGTCCGAAGCGGCGAGAGCTACGGCATTACGAATTCGTTTGCGTGCCACTTTGGATTGGGGGCCAGCACGACCGTAGAAACCGTGATCATCGATTGGCCCAGCGGGTTCCAAACCACCCTGGAGAATCCGGAAATCGATGCGTACCACAACCTGCTCGAAGCGCCCTGCATGACGGCGGTGTCGATCGACGCGAGTTCGTTGCAATTTTGTGAAGGCGAGACGGTGGAACTTTCGGTCTTGGGTGATTTCGCGACCTACCAATGGTCCAACGGTGGTGGCGCAGGAGCCACCGCGACCGTGTCCAACGAAGGCACCTTCAGCGTAACGGTGACGGATGCAGATGGATGCATGGGCGTTTCTGAGCCGGTTTCGGTGATCCAGGTTTCAGGTGAAGCACCGCTGTTGGCCTTTGAAGGCAGCACGATGCTGTGCGAGGGCGATGTCCTCGAGCTTTCGATTGCCAATGAAGGCGACTGGACCTGGTCGAACGATGCCACGGGCAACGTCCTTTCCGTGACGGAAACGGGCGTATACAGCGCATCGGGAGTGGACATTTGCGGAAATACCTTGATGTCCGATGCCGTGGAAGTGACGTTCAACGCCACACCGGCAGCCCCCGTAGTGGAGGACCAAACCGTGGATGCGGGAAACACCGCCACGTTGGATGGCGGTTCCGCTTCGCTGCAATGGTATGACGATGAATTCGCCACGGAACTGTTGGCGGTCGGGGCGACCTTCACCACACCGGCACTGTCGACCACGACGACCTATTGGGTGGAGGAAGTTGCGATTTCTGAAGCCACGCAGTACACGGGCGGGGAGTCGGAAATGGACATGGGCCAGTACCACACGAACGATGCCTACTACATGATCTTTGATGTGTACGAAGACGCTCAATTGGTCTCCGTGAAGGTCTTTGCCAACGGCGGTGGGGTGCGCCAAATCGAGTTGCTCGACGAAGCAGGCAACACCGTGGAAGTTGGCGATTTCGACCTGGCCGATGGCACGAACATCATCGAATTGGACTGGCAAGTGCCGGCGGGTACGGGGTATGGCTTGAAGTGCAATGCAGACAACCCGCAGTTGTGGCGCGACGGCAACGGATCGAGCTTGGACTACCCCTACGCATTGGGTGACCTCGGGGCCATCACGAGCAGCTCAGTCGCTGGAGCGAATGCGCAGAACTTCTACTACTTCTTCTACGATTGGGTGGTGTCGACGCCGACGGCAGAGTGCCCTTCGGATCGCGTTCCGGTGACCGTTTCGGTGACCGTGGTGAGCGTGGAAGAATTCGCGGATCGCTTGGGCTTGACGGCGTTCCCGAACCCGGCCACGGATGCGGTGCGCATCGAATGGACGGCGGCTGAACTTGCGGATGTTCGCGTGGTGGATGCTGCGGGGCGCGTCATGTGGTCTGCAGCCGCGGTTCCTTCGGGAAGCTCGCTCGACGTGTCCGGATGGGCAGCGGGCTGGTACCAAGCTGAAATCGCCACATCCGAGGGCACAGCGACCCTTCAATTGATGGTCCGTTAAGGGAACTTTTTTTACTGAAATCCGTAGAAAAGGCCGAGCCTGTTGTGGCTCGGCCTTTTTCATTGCCGATTTCCATCAGGCTCCTTGTTAATTTGCACCCATGCAGCGACTCATTGCTTTTTTCACCCGCTTCATTCCGCGGCATTTGCTTCAAGTGTGGACGCACTGGTCCATTTTGCGCATTGCGTTCATTTGGTCTGGGAACCGGTTTGAGGACCCGATTACGGGCAAAACCTACCGAAAAATGCTCCCCTACGGTCGGGTGAATCCGCGTCCGAATGCTTTGGCTCCCCACAGCCTGTCGTTGGAGCGGCACCGAACGGTTTGGCTCTTCATGCAGCGGCACACAAATTTCTTCGAAGCTCCGCTGCGGATGCTGCACCTCGCCCCAGAATATTGCTTCCTCCGACTGTTCAAGAAGCAGGCGAACTTGGATTACGTGACGGGCGATTTGGTCTCCCCTTGGGCCGATCACCACTTCGATGTGCACAGCATTCCGTTTGAGGACAATTCCTTCGACGTGCTCATGGCGAATCACTTGCTCGAGCACGTGGACAAGGACCGCGATGTGTTGAGGGAATTCTACCGG
>JAUICJ010000038.1 GCA_030427925.1 Bacteroidia bacterium
GGTTTTGGGGTGATTTTGTTCCTGGCAGCCAAGCTGATTTTTTCTTGGCAGGGGCCTCAACTTTTTTGTGGCAGGAAGGCAGGAGATGAAGCAAAGAACCGGGGTAAAATTAGGCGTTTTTGTTTGAGTTTTTCCTGAGGGATTTTCCAGTGAGTTGAACACGGTGAGCGTGATGGACGATTCGATCGAGGATGGCATCGGCGAGCGTTGCCTCACCGATTATTTCATGCCAGTGCGCGACGGGAAGTTGTCCTGCGAAGACGGTTGATTTGAGTCCGTGACGATCCTCTACAACTTCCATGAGATCAAGGCGCTGGGGCTCTTCGAGGCGTTGGATGCCGAAGTCGTCGATGATGAGCACATCGGACTTGGCCAAGCGGCCCATCAGTTTGCGGTGAGTGCCATCGAGGCGAGCGAGCTTGAGCTCTTCGAAGAGCTTTTGTGCATTGAAGTACAGCGTCCTGAAGCCCAAGTGGCAGGCGTGGTGCCCAAGAGCTGAAGCGAGGTAGCTTTTCCCCACGCCCGTTGCACCTGTGATGATGACGTTCTCGGCTTGGCGGATCCAGCGGGGTGCAGAGAGTTTGGCCAGCACCGAGGCTTCGAGCCCCCGTTCCGCTGACGGCTTGATTTGCTCCATCACTGCGGTGTAGCGGAACTTGGCGGTTTTCTTCAGCCGTTCTGTCTTGCGATTTTCTCGATCATCGAGTTCGGCTTGGATCAAGGCTGCAAGCATCTGCTCCGCGTTCAACGCATGCGACTGGCCAGCAAAGAGCATTCCTTCGAGGGCTTCGGACATGCCATGCAAGCGAAGGCTGCGCATGTGGGCTTGGATTTCTTCAAGGTTCATTGGGTAGGTTTGGAAAGGGGTGTTGTCATTGAAAGTTGGATGCCCCCCGGATGTTTTCATGCTGAGGCAGCTGGGACGATTGAGGGTGGGGGATGGTGATCAAGGCGCGTGGGTTTTCGGCGAGTTGCCGCACATAGGCATAACTGATTTTGCCTTGCTCTAAGGCGTGGAGGCAACAGCGATTCAGTCGCTCTGCGGAGCGGAGAGATCGCGAGGTATTCATGCTTAACAAGCAATTGTTGGGTGTGATGCTGGTCTCTACCGCAGATTCTCACCTAAGAATTCAGTTGAACTGAATGGTAAAAGCGTTAGGAGTTGAACAAGGATGCCGCGTTGGTATTGGGTTTGGGAGGTGTCTGATTTTTCGAATGGAGGTGCGGTTTGTGAAGCCGTCTTTTGGATTCATGGAAGATCAGACTTCGAAAGCTGTCTTCAAGGCCAAATCCGATTCCCTCCCTAGCATTAACCTTTGACAAGATGATTTGCCCAGAGGGGCACTTGCCCGAAGGTGTTTCGCGCTTTCAGATTGTTCTGAATTGCACCTCGATATTTCCTGAATCTCTTGTAATCAATTGATTGCGCTCGTTTAGGTTCGATTCCTGCACATTTGGGATTTCCGCTCGAAGCCAGTGAAATAAAGGGAAATAAAGCGCATATTTGTGAAGAATCCTCGCAAAACGGCGATTCCAAACTGTAACCCAAGTGTGAAGTGTAACCCCCTTGAGCGGTTGCAAATCAACGAGTTGCACTGATTAGGTTCGAGAGAGGGTCTCTCCGCTTGGTAAAATGCTTTAGGTCAGTATTTTGTGCTTCTGCGAGTTTTTTTCGGTTTAGTTTCGAGAGTGGGAGAGGGGAGCCCTGGTTGGATTTTTGATGAATCCATGTCTCGGTCTCCCCGCTGATCAAGTAAGCTTGACGTGAAATCCTTTCCAACTCGAATTGACGCACACTTGATACGATCAAATGATAGTATCTTTACGCCATGAAGCCACCGTATGAGATTACGCCGGACATCTTGAAGATGGTTGCTTTGGTGTCGGAGTGTGTGGGACAGATCAACGCCAATTTTTTGGACAAGCCCTCGCCTCAACTCCGCAAGAAAAACAGGATCAAGACGATTCATGCTTCGCTCAGCATTGAAGGCAATACCTTGACGGAGGACCAAATCTCCACGGTCATGGAATCCAACCGCGTGGTGGGCCCGGTGAAAGACGTACGTGAGGTGCTGAATGCGATTCAGGTGTATGACCAGTTGGGGACATTTGATCCCACATCGGTGAAGTCGCTTCTGAAGGCGCATAAAGCGTTGATGAGTGGGCTTGTCCCGGACAACGGAACCTTCCGAAAGCAAGGGGTCGGCATCATGGCCGGGGATCGAATGGCCCACATGGCACCGCCAGCCAAGAACGTTCCGAACCTGATGAACGATTTGTTTGCCTACCTCCAATCGTCCGAGGAAATTGGGCTCATCAAGAGTTGCGTGTTTCACTACGAGTTCGAGTTCATTCACCCCTTCTCTGACGGCAATGGAAGAATGGGACGACTCTGGCAAACCCTCATCCTGATGAAGGAGCAGCCGCTGTTTGAGTTCATCCCTTTTGAGAACATGATTCACCGCACACAGTCCGAATATTACCGCGCGCTGGCCCAAAGCGACAAGGCAGGCCATTCCACCGCCTTTATCGAGTACATGCTGCATGTCATCCACGAGACGCTTCGTGACATGCTCCATTTCAAGGGGAAAACCATGGGTTCGGAGGAGCGACTTGCCTACTTCACACAGACGTGGGACCGTGGGGCGGCGTTTAGTCGGAAGGCCTACATGTCGGTCTTTCAGTCCATTTCCACCGCAACAGCCAGCCGTGATCTGAATAAAGGCGTGGACACAGGCCTCTTTTCCAAGATGGGAGACAAGACCAACACGGAGTACCGCATCAATTGACATTCACTCGAGCTGCACGCACCTCCATCCACACCGTAGTGCACTTTACAAGTGGAGCCGGGGGTATTTGCCCGGCGGAGAGTTCGCGAAGGGTGCATGCCAATCGAGCGGAAGTTGCGTGTTATTCTGATCTCTACCGCAGATTCTCACCCAAGAATTCAATTGATCTGAATGGTAAAAGCGCTAGGAGTTGAACTTGGATTCCGCTGGTATTGAGTTTGGGAGGCGCTTTGTTTTTCGAATGAGGGCGCGGACAGTGAAGCCGTCTGATGGATTCATGGAAGCTCAGACGTTGAAAGCTGTCTTCACGGTCAATTCCGATGCCCTCAATACACATTTCACCTTTAACAGGATAATTTGCCCAGGCGGTCACGTGCTTGGAGATTTCAGGCGTATTCAGGATGCGTCCCTCGTCGAATCCTCTAGCGAACAGCCTCCCCGCGGTTCAAGTCGCCACCTCCAAAGGACAGGTCGATGGTGCTCTCGCTGAAACCCGGTTCGGGAAGATCAGCGAGTCGATCTTTGGTGAAATGCATGAGGCCTCCATCGCACAACCTGTGAGTTTGTGCATGAAAATGCGCTGATTGCTCTCATCATCTGCTTAGTCGAATGACTCGCGCATTTGAAGTGTTGACCTGACTGGTTTTTGGTGGTGCCAGGTTGATTTTTATTCGAATGTGATTATAGAGTCGACGAAGTGTATAAATGCAATGCCGAACTGCTTGGGGGGCTTGCAATGAGGAATTTCATGTTGAGCATGAGGAAGCTAATAATCGATGCTGCGTGAGGGTTTCAAGGCGTCACATGTCCACGAACGCTCGCTGTGGCGCATAGATTGGACCCACAACTCACCAAATCCAAATCACATGAAATTCGCACGGCATTATGCGATTTTGGCCTGCCTCTTCTTCCCAGTCCTCGGGCTTGGGCAGTCGCTCTTTCTCGCAGCAGATGGCAACCAAAACGTCAGCATTTACTTCAATTCAAACCTGGTCTTCAGCGAGAGCCTCACGCTGACCGACGGCGCCGAAATCGACTTGTCCCTTTATGGGCAGGGAACTTACATTGTTGATTTTGATGGCACGGGATCGTTCCATTTAGATGCAGCAGGGTTCGATTGCGACGGCGGGTGCACGGCCAACGCGTTCATCCCCGGATTGCACACCTTTTCGCTCTTCGAACCGTTGACATGTGCCGCGGATGAACAGCGTCTTCGGATGGCCTATGACGGCCTCAATGCGCTCCAGGCCGGCGAAAACGCAGACGAATTTGCCGTTCTCGTAAGCGAGTCCAATGGGGGGTCAGCCTTGTTGGAACACAGCGGCGCCGGTGCCTGGCAAAGCTGTGTGTCGGATGCATTGTGCTACGACATCACCGCTACCAACAACGAACCTGACCTCGAGTCCATCCTGTTCACAGGTCGATTCACCGTGAAGCTCGATGAAGTCACCCATTTCATCTTGGCGGGCAACTGGGATTGGGACACGGGGACCAACTCGTTGACGCGCACCATCGGCAATTGCAACGCCCCCACCTGTGCAGCAGACGAGCAGTTGTTGACCGTCGTCCAGCCCCAAGGTGCAGGGTATCCGGGTGCAACCGGTGTTTACAAACGCGTGGAATTGATTGAAGGCAACTTGCAGCAGTCCGATCCAGCGACGGGCTCGTTTTGGTGGGAGCCTTTCGCAGCGTCCATTGAATCTACGCAAGTGTTGGCAGAAGGAAACGGCACGCTCAATGTGTGCATCTCGAGCAATGCGTGCCATTCACTCGGCATGGTTGGGAGTGAGAATGGCTATTGGCAGCCGGGTTCTGTCAACTACGGCACTGCGACCGCTTTGTTGGACAACGAACCCGTGAAAGTGTATGAAAGCAACTGGGGGGACTCAGGCTACTTGCCCGTGGGAGATTGTTCGCCGAACTGTGCTCCAGGCCAAACCGAATGGTCCATTGCCATTGACGGCGCCCAGCACATCACCGGCGAGGTCCTCGGCGGAATCGACAGCGATGCAGAAATCAGCATGAGCATCGGTGGGCCAGGGGAATGGTTCGGTTGCATGGACGATGATGCGTGTTACTACATCGGCTTCGAGTTCGATCTCGATGCCACAGCAGCCGGGAACCCACAGAATTTGCAGCCCGGAGCCGTCGAGGTCGTGGTCGCAGGCCAAACGGTCATCGATGTCGCCGGCAATGCCGCGGCCACGGCCGAATGGACCTCGGGAGATTGCAGTGCGAACCCCTTCGGTTGCACCAATCCCGCGTCTTCGAATTACGACCCCGCTGCAGAAATCAATGACGGCTCGTGCTTGACGACCTTCGATGCGACGTGTGACAGCACGGGCAACGTGTGTTACGGTAACAACTGGTCGGAGGAAGAAGTCCTCGTGGTCGGCACCACCGCGCCGGGTGGGGCCTTTTTCGGATTGAAAGGCGCAATGGATGATGACTTTGGCAACAACTTCGACAACATTTTCTTGTACGATGGCGTCGATCCCGCCACGTCGAACCTGATTGCATCGGGAAACAATTTTGAGAGCGGCACCGTGTTCTACACCCCCACGGGTGTCATCCGCGCGACCATTACCTCCAGCCCAAGTGGTTCGTGCGAGAGCACCACGAATCCTTTCTACCCTGAACATTTCGGGCTCGACTGGGCGTTTTCCTGCAGCCCCATCGTCTACGGTTGCACGGATCCGACGGCAGGCAATTTCGACTTGTCCGCCACCCATCCCCTCGAAGGGGCTTGCACTTATGACGGGTGCAATGATGCAGGCAGTTGGTGCGATGACCGCGGCTACGAGGAATTCGAATACGTTGCTCCCGAGGGCCACTGGTTGTTCGCAGCCCCAGTCGGAGCATACGAATACGACGCGTTTACCCAATCCTTGGGCTGGATGAACGAAGCAGGAGAATACCTCGGCGAGGTCAGTGAAGCCATTTTTTCCAGCGAGGGGTATTTGCGTTTGGAGATTTATGCTTCGGATTTGGCGGATTGCAGTGCACCCATCGAATGGACGGTGCAGTGCATCGCCGAGGAGGACATCGTGGCGGGATGCGACGATCCATCGGCCGCCAACTACAACCCAGATGCCAACATTCCGGGGATGTGCCTCTATGAAGGCTGCGGATCCACGGGTACGTTCTGCCACCGAGCCACCGAGAACTACGTGGCGGAAGTCCAAACCATCGTGTCCACAGGGGACGGGACACCCGGGCAGTTGAATTTGGTGCCAGGCGACATGTATTTCACGGATTTCGTCATCTACGATGGCGCGGATCCGGCCACGTCGAATGTGGTTTTCTCGTACGAACAAAACCCGGTCATCGAATACCCCGAGATGATCGACCTGTTTTCTGCAACAGGGACCTTCGCCTTTGAGGTGATGAATGTACAAAGCGGCGGAGGCGTGGGAACTGCGTCATGCGAAGCGGGCGATGCGTTGCCTTGGGATTGGGCGCTTGTTTGCGGCGAGACGACGGGGTGCACGGATCCCTTGTACAGCGAGTTTGATCCGCTTGCGGACCTCAATGACGGGAGTTGTGCGACGTGCCCCACGGGGTCGGTGATCGAGATTGTTTACGATCGGGCGGATTGGCCAACGGAAGACCTGGAGTGGACCTTGACACGCGGTGATGGCTCCGTTGTAGCCTCTGCCTTTGTGTCTGAAGCTGCCGGTGAAGGGGTTGAACCTGAAGCCTGGACGATTCCGATTTGCGAAGCCGTTGCAACGTGCTACACCTTGACCTTTGAGGAGTTCGGTTTCTTTCCGGATGGTTTCGATGGGGCGTTTTCGGGCACAGACGGCACGGCAACGGTATTCGTCAATGGTCAGCAAGCAGCGGTCATCACCGGCAATTGGGGCAACATCACTTCAGAGGTCATCCTCTGCACCGGCGGATGCACGGATCCCACTGCCGTGAATTATGACGAAAGTGCGGTGGCGGACAACGGTTCGTGCATCGGCGAAGCGAGCTGCGAGGATGCGGGGACCTTCTGTACTGGCGTCAATGAGAATGGCACCCAAATCCAAGCAGCGCTCGCTGTGCCATCGGGGGAGCCGGGTTATTTGGCCTTAGAGGGTTTGCTGCACAGCGGGCAGGATTTCATTCGTGTTTACAGCGAAAGCACGCTCTCATCCTCTGCGCTGCTCTACGAAGCGACTTGGCTCTTTGCGGAGAGCGTCTACTCTCCAACCGGTGAATTCTATATCACGTTTGTTTCCAATGATGAACGTTCGTGCGCCACGGGTAACTTGGATCCGGTCCATTGGCAGCTCAGCTGTGAAGCGCCCGTATTCGGCTGTACGGATGCGGATGCAGTCAATTTTGATCCGGAAGCTACGATGGATGATGGTACCTGTGCTCAGGATGCCTGCGGAGAATCGGGCCAAATCTGTCCCCCCAACAACCTCTACCCCGCATCCGTCCTGCAATTCGCGCATCCCGATGGCCTGCCCATCCAAGTGACGCTGAACGGGTCCATGGGCAATGACTTCTTGTTGGTTTCCGATCAGTACAATGTGATGGACATCTTCTTCGAGGGCGCACCCGGAAACCTCTTGGCCACATTGGGCGTAGGCGGTCAATCCCAAACCGTCAACAACTTGCAGTTGACCTCGAGCACGGGCGTGATGGACCTCGGCATTTCTACGGGTTCCACCTTGGCGTGTGCCGATGGTGACTACGAGGGCATTGCGTGGACTGTTCAGTGCCTCAACACGGGTTGCACAGACAACACGGCATGCAATTTCGAGCCGGCTGCCACACAGGACGATGGCTCGTGCGTTTTCGATGTGGACGCATGCGGCGTCTGCGGAGGCGACGGCTCAACGTGTACGGGATGCACGGACGCCACCGCATGCAACTACGATTCCGAAGCGGTGACCGATGACGGCTCGTGCGCCTACACCAGCTTCGCGTTGACCTACTCGACCGACGCGGCCCCGGCCACGAACACCTGGGCCTTGGTGGACGACTCTGGCGAGGTGGTTGCCTCCGGTGCACCGAACGCTGAGGACGCGTTCACGACGGTGACCACCGAGGCATGCGTCAACGACGGGTGTTACGCATTCCAAGTCACCGATGCGCTCGGCAATGGGATCGCCGGAGGGAGTTGGTCCTGGGCGGATGCAGATGGTGAGGTCATCAGCAGCGGCGCTTGGAATGAGCCGTTTGCCATCTTCGAGGAAGCGATCTGCTTCGGTTTGTTGGGCGGATGCACGGATTCAATGGCTTGCAATTTTGACGAGACAGCGGTTGTTGACGATGGCAGTTGTGCTTACGCCACGTTGCTCGTCAGTGTGGACCTCGATTCTTACGCGAGTGAGATCTCATGGGATGTCACGGACGGCAACGGCTCGGTGTTGGTCTCGGGTGGGGGCTATGGCTTCTCGGATGCGTCCTCGACGGTCACGGGTGAGGCCTGCGCATCGGCGGGTTGCTACACCTTCAACCTGTACGATTCTTACGGCGATGGCATGAGCGGCAACAGCTGGTCGGTCAGCGATGCTTCTGGTGCGCTGCTCTCAGGCACGTTCGATAACGGCAACGAAACGGGGGGTGAGTTCTGCCTGGAGCAGGCGGTTCTCGGTTGCACGGACGAAGTCGCTTGCAATTACGATGCTTCCGCAAACGTTGACGACGGCAGCTGTGCTTTCGGTACGCTGCTCGTCAGTGTGGACCTCGATTCATATCCCGGTGAGATTTCATGGGATGTCATGGACAGCGAGGGCTCGGTGTTGGTTGCAGGTGGGGGCTATGGCTTCTCGGATGCGTTCTCTACCGTCACGGGTGAGGCCTGTGCCCCTGCGGGTTGCTACACCTTCAACCTCTATGATTCGTACGGCGATGGCATGAGCGGCAACAGTTGGTCAGTCAGTGATGCTTCGGGCACGCTGCTCTCGGGCACCTTCGATAATGGCAACGACACGGGGGGGGAGTTCTGTGTGGAGGAGGCGGTCCCAGGCTGCACGGACGAGGTCGCTTGCAATTACGATGCTTCCGCGAACTTCGATGATGGCAGCTGCAACTTTGCGGGCATTTCGTTGACGCTTCATTTGGACGCTTACCCAGAAGAAACGTCATGGACCCTCACGGACGATGAGACTGGTGCTGTGGTGCTGGATGGGGATGGATACGGCACCGCTTTTGAGGTGGTGGAGATCCCGGCGTGCTTGGCTTACGGTTGCTATACCTTCGAGTTGGCTGACTCGTACGGCGATGGCATGTCGGGTGATGGCTGGTCTGTGATGGACGCTGAGGGCAGCGTGCTCGCTGAGGGCACGTTCTCCAATGGTTCATCGACGACAGGAGGATTTTGCTTGATCGAGCAGGTATCGGGCTGCATGGATGCTGAGGCTTGCAATTACAACCCGGATGCCAACCTGGACGACGGGTCATGTGCCTTCGTCACGTTGGATTTGGCTTTCACGTTGGACAGCTATCCGGAAGAAACCTCGTGGAATCTGCAGGATGATGCAGGCAACATCATCGAAAGCGGCAGTGGGTACGCTGACAGTTATGGCAGTGTAGAGGCTTCGGTTTGCGTGGCGTATGGATGCTATGTCTTCAACTTGTTGGACAGCTACGGCGACGGCATCAGCAGCAACAGCTGGTCGGTCAGCAGCGCGGGTTCAACGCTGGCATCTGGCGATTTTCCGACAGGCGACTCCGTATCGGGCGAGTTCTGCGTGGTTGATGGAGGTGGATGCACGCATCCCATGGCGTGCAACTACGATGTCGAGGCCACTGAGGACGACGGTTCCTGCATCTTCTTCGAATCGGATGTGGTTACAGCGGATGAGGAATTCATGATTGGCGCCCTCGGTTTTTACGCGCAATTCGAAGGCGAATTTGAAAGCTTCACCTACGAATGTGAGGCCGGGATTGATCCTTATGGGGATTTTCCTTTGAATTTCGTGGTCGAAGGTCCAGTGGATGCTCCCTTGTCCGCCATGGTGACTCCAGCCACCTTCGACTTGATCGACACGTACGTGGAGACGGCGTGGTTGCCAGTTGAATTGGTGCCCTTGATGCAAGGTGCTTTGTTTTCAGGTCAATGGACCGTTTGCGGGGAGACAATGAGTGTTGCCATTCCTGGATTTCCGGTCTTCAGCGGTTCGTTCAATGGAACGGCATTTGTCTTCCCCCAATTGGGCGTTTACGTGGCCCCCGCCTCGGAGGTGGATGAGGTGTGCTCGGATTTGTCCGCTTGCAACTTCGCATTGTGCGGATTGCACAACCCGGAGCTGTGTGTGTACCCAGAGATTGGACAGGATTGCGATGGCAATTGTTTGTCCGATTCCAACGGCGATGGTGCATGCGATGAGGTGACGAGCGCCTCTTGTGGAGATGCGGAGGCGGTGAATTTCGACCCCGAGCTGGGGGTAGATTTCGACGGAGGCTGCATTTACGGGTCGTGTTATGAGGAGGACGAACTTTGCGTGTTTTTCCCGGATTTGGGTGCGTTCATCGTCCATGCTTCGCCCAACGGCGAGCCCGCATACTTGCGCATCAACAGCGGAACCATCGATCACGGCTATGCGGTATACGATGGGCTTTCGCCGAACACGGCGAATGTGATCGCATCGGAAACAACGTCATCGAGCGTGAGTTTCAATGGTGAGTTGTTCGTCTCGCAAACTGGAATCATTTCGGTTTGGGCCGTCGATCCGCTGAACCTTCAGTCCTATCCTTGTGAATTGGGCGATCACCAGCCGCTTGCATGGCAGGCGGGCTGCGTGGGGGTCGGGCCCGAATACTGCGGAGACGGCATGATTTGGGACCCGGTCAGCGGCACTTGCCAAGCGGAGGAAACTTGCCTAGGCGACTTCAACGATGATGGCGTCGTTTCAGCGTCGGACTTGCTGGACTTCCTTGGGGTCTTCGGTACGACGTGCGAAAACGGTCTGGAATAACTGGGGCATCAGTTTTGGTTAGAATGAAGGCCGAGCTTCCTCCGGGAAGTTCGGCCTTCGCATTCTTCGAGAACTTGCCGACTTGGATTACATCGCAGGTTTGGAATGGCCTGCTTCCCTAAATCATTCGCGACGCTTGGGCTCAAAGCCAGTAGCTCAATGTCAAGGCATCATTGCCCAGCTTGGTGCGAAGTTGCGTTCGAGCGTTGTAGATGTGGCCAACGCTCACGTTGCAGATTTGGGCGATGGTTTTCGAGCTGAAACCGAGCAATGTCAACACCAAGACATCCAATTCCGTTCCGTCGATTTGATGCAGGTTGGTTCGAGGCAGGATGGTCTCGCGGAGCAAGTCCGATTTACTCTTCAGGTTCTCAATCAAATCATCATGAGAAGATTGCGGCAGCACGTTGGCTCGGATGCTTTGTTCAATGCGTTGCAGAAAAGCAAGCTGCGACGGTTGGCCGTTTGACGGTACTTCATGCTCGTTCGCTTTGGCTTCTTTAGCAGGGTCAGCTTGCTTGGGCCCTTGCTTGCGGAGCCTCGAAATCAGCGGAAAGGCCCCGAACAATCCCAACGCCATGAGCCAGAAAGGAAGGTCCGTGGTGTCTTCGGATCCATTGACGCGAGACAACAACATTTGGGCCTCTTCCGTGCTCAATGCCCGGCGAACGCTGCTGCCGGAATCTCGCTGTAAGATGTCCATTTGACGGCGCAATTCGCTCGCAACCCGCCACCGCATCGAATCGGCTGCAATCAATTCCGCCAATGTGTTCGGGACTTGGGGAAACAGCAGGCCACGCACGTCATCTTCATCGAACATCTGGGCCAAATCCAGTTCCGCTGCCGAGGCCCACGCTCGTTCGCGGACTTGATTCCAAAACGCCTCCGTGGGCATCAGCACGGCGGTTGAACTCAATGACCTCAGGATCATGGGGCTCCAAGGAAGCGGCGGAAGCAACGTTTCGGTTCGTCTCCATGCAGCCCAAACCGAATCCGCTTGTCCGCACATGGCATGCCCCTGCATTTTGTTGAGCAAAATAACGGGATGGGGATCCTCCACTGATGCCAAGTATTCTGTCAGGATGGCCGTGGCTTCATCGGCGCGTCCCAGTCCCATGAGATTGCTCGAAATGTTGACGACCAGTTTCCACGAAACAGGTTTGGGGCTTTGCTCATAGGCCCATTGGGCAAACCGGACGGATTCGGCCACTTCCCCCAGTCCGCTGGCGCATGCGCCGATGGTCATCAGGACATTGATCCGCTCCTTCTTTGTTGAACACAGCGGCAGTGCTCTTTTCAACAAAGCCAAGGACTGCTTGTATCGTCCAGCGCTGAATTCAATCAGGGAAGGGAAGTAGAAATAGGGCGCACAAAATTCGCTGCAAGTGGCCGTGGCGAAGCCAGAATCAAAGGATTCTGTTTGGCCCAGTTTTTTGCGAGCGCGGTTGATGAGTGCTGCAGCAACCACCATGCCCTCACATTCTCCTTTTTCGTAGGCATCTCGGTAGCGTTCTTTGTTGGCCGCAATGATGAACTCCTGATCGTCTCCAGCTTGCTCGATGGCCGCATAAATTGCTGCGCTGAGGGGAGAGGCTTCCGAAGGGAGCGGAGCGAAGGCAGCCTCCCGGGTGATATCAAACAACGAAGCCACGTCATCCTCCGCCAATCCGCTGATGGGGAGGAGGAGCAGGGCCAATGCTGCACCGCGGAACCGTTCCGTCCAAAACTCACCAGTCATTCGACACAACATGGTATCGAAAATAGACAATTTTGGGACTTAAAAAAGAACGGCGGCACGGGTTGTGTGCACGCGCAGGGTGACAAGCGCGCCGAGCGAAGAACTGGAGCGGCATTCAAGCCTCGGTGGTGTGCCAACCCGGTCCGTTCGGCGGATGCTCACCCAAGAATTCGACCACACGGAATCGGTAAATTGCCATGCGCTGTGCTTCGAGGTGGTGCAGGCATTGGTTGAGGCAGCGACATGCGATTGCACTCGTCTCTGGTTCTTCTCATTTCCGATTAGCGCTTGGAGCCGATGAAACAGCGGGAAACCAAATTGTGAAGGATCCCCGCGCCACGGCGATGCCCAACCGCAACCCAAATTCAATGTGCAATCCATGGGTTTTCGGAAAATCAACGCCTTCATAGCGGCGGCTCGGTTGCCCGTTCGATGTGGGGCACCATCTACCGGGCGACTACCGGTCTGAAGTGCCTTGAATGCAACGCACGGACAATCCCAGTTGCGGGGAGTCGGCGATGGCGCGGTGGACGCCGTCGCTCGCGGAACCGAGTCTCCTGTACCATGTGTTATCTGAATCAGAAGAGCTGCTCCACCAGTAGCCGTAGGTGTTGTGCTGGTAATAGGGGCCCGATGCGTCACGGAGGCCGCCCGGTAAACCCGAGAAACCACTGCTATTTGTTCCATTCCACGAAGGATCATCCGAGGCCGACGATTTCATGAGTTCTCCGGCATCCGATTCCCCGCCCAATTGGTCCGTCAAGGTCGTCCATTCAGCGTCGGTCGGTACTTGCCACCCGACAGGGCACAACTTGCCCGAGTTGACGGCATACCAATTGTACAGTCGGCCGGACGTATCCCCGTTGATTTCACTTCCGTCGTACAAAGCAGTCGCCCCTTGTGTGGTGGTTGTCCACTCCTCGTTGTAGACATCATCGGGAATCATTTCACCATCATTGTACGAAGTCGACCGCAAGTTCTCCGCTAACCAACACTGCGATCCGATTTCCACCGTGGCATAGTCGTGACCATCGAAGGTGACCGCTGACGTCCCACAAGTAAAGAGCGATGATGCCGCAGTCTCAAAGCTCAACGTATCGCCATACGCGGTCCCCCCGGCGTTCGTCGCAAAAGCCGTGAAGTAGTAGGTGGTGCCCGCAGTCAGCCCCGTCAAGTTGCCCGTGAAGGCCCCGCTGGTCCCGCTTCCAGCCAAATCCTGCGCATCGCTCAAGTCCGCCAACGCCCCCCAGCGGAAGCCCGACGCCGTCACCGCATCCCCACCATCGCTCGAGATCGAACCATTCAAGGTCGCGGCCTCCTCCGCCACGTCGCTCGCCGCAGAAGTCACCACCGTCGGAACGGAAGCAGTCGCCGCTGCATCCTGAACGCAACGCACAGAAAACCCCGTTCCTTGGTTGGTGGATGCCAAGCCGAAGTTGGGATTGCCGGTGGTGAGATAGATGAGCGATGCGTTTGGGCCATCGAGCGAGGATGTCCACCAATATCCGTCGGCGCCTTGATTGAAGAAGAAGCCATTGCCGGTGTCCCTGAAGCCACCAGGCAACGCCGAGAAACCACTGCTATTGGTGCCATCCCATGCGGGGGAGTCCGAGGCAGAAGCCTTCATCCTGGTACCTGCGTCGCTGCCCAAGTGTCCCGTCAACGTCGTCCATTCTTCGTCTGATGGCACATGCCAACCCGAGGGGCACAACTTGCCCGTGTTGACCCCGTACCAATTGTACAACCGCCCATAGGTGGCCAAATTCGTCTCTTCATCCGCTCCGCCTTCGCCGTAAATGGTCATCGCTCCCTCTGTGGTGCTCTGCCACGCCGAGTTACTCAACCCACTCGGGATCACGACGTCGTCGTTGTACGAAGTCGACCGCAAGTTCTCTGCGAACCAACACTGCGATCCGATTTCCACCGTGGCGTAATCGTACCCACTAAAGGTTACCGTTGACGCCCCGCAAGTAAAGAGCGATGCTGCCGCAGTCTCAAAGCTCAACGTATCGCCATACGCGGTCCCCCCGGCGTTCGTCGCAAAAGCCGTGAAGTAGTAGGTGGTGCCCGCCGTCAGCCCCGTCAGGTTGCTCGTGAAGGCGCCGCCGGTCCCGCTTCCGACCAAATCCTGCGCATCGCTCAAATCCGCCAACGCGCCCCACCGGAAGCCCGATGCCGTTACGGTCTCCCCACCATCGCTGGAGATCGAACCATTCAAGGACGCGACCTCCTCCGCCACGTCGCTAGCGGCCTCAGTCACCACAGTTGGCGCGGAGGCAGTCGAAGCCGCATCCTGCAAACAGCGGACGGACAATCCGTTGCGCTGACCCATGGCATTCCGGCCTAGGGAGTTGCCTTCATCCCAGAGCGAGCGCGTCCAGATGTCGCCACCGGCACTCGTGGAGCTCCACCAAAGCCCGTCGGTGCCTGCAAAGTTGAAGCTTCCGTTACCGTGACGGAAGCCACCTGGCAGTGCCGAGAATCCAGACCCGTTGTTTCCGCCCCACTCGGCAGTCTTCATCGTCATTCCAGCAACCGATTCTCCCCCTAAATGTTCCGTCAACGTCGTCCATTCCTCGTCCGCAGGCACGTGCCACCCCGTTGGACACAACTTACCCGTGTTGACCGCGAACCAATTGTAAAGCTGACCATAAAGGGCGAGACCCTCATTTGAGTTATCGTAGGCGGCCAATGCTCCCTCAGTCGTGTTCGCCCAATCGGTTGGGCTCACCAAACTCGGAATTTCCGCATCATCGTTGTAGGCAGTCGACCGTAAATTCTGCGCGAACCAACATTGCGAACCGATTTCCACCGTGGCGTAATCGTAACCCTGGTAGGTAACGGGTACACCGCATGAGGATGCGCCTTCAGAAGGGGAAGAACTGGAGTCGAGAGCGTCGATGACCGCAATGAGGGAATCAAGGGTGGCGGCCATGTCCGACAGGAGCGAGCGTTCGGCGCTGGTCATGTAGAGGTTCGTGGTGCCTTCGGTCAGGTCGTCTGAGGAGAGATTGGAGAGGGAGCTGATTTGGCCCAAGATGATATCCGTGACCTTCAAGCTGTCAATGGTCATCATCCCCGCCACGGTGGCGTCTTTGCTCAGAACCAAGCTGTCCGAAGTCACCGTGCCGGAAGCGCTCACGTCGCCCAAGCCGGTCGCATCGTAGCCGCTGAAGTCGACGTCCATGCCCGGGTTCGAACCGTTCGACAGGATGGTGTTCCAGTCGGAGTTGGCGGCATTGGAGTTGGCGTTAAAGAGGGAGTCGAGTTCGACTCGAAGTTGCTCGCCATTGACCCTTAAGAACACCTTCGATCCCGACTGGGCGGTGGTTACCGCATTGGATTGTGCTTGAATGCCGGTGATGGCGAACAAGCCCAATGCCATGAGCAAAGAGGCCGAAGACCTCAAAGTGAAAAACCATTTCATCACGTAAGAGTTGTAACTGGGCGATGCGCCCAAGAAGAATTTCCAATCGCCGATTTATTTCGACGAATCGAAAATAATTTCGTCTCAAAGCCAAAACGGAGCCGCTCGGAAGGTAAGGTTTGCCAGATTCGGCATGTGGCACAAGTTCTTTGTTTACCCTTGGCCGCGCTCGAGGTGTGCGGCGCGGTCGGCTTGAGACAGCTTCAAGAATTGGCCCGGAGGCATCCCCGTGAATTTGGTGAATTGCCGGTAAAAGGTGCGGCGGGAACCGAAGCCGCATTGATCTGCGATTTGGTCCAAACTCAGCAGGATGTCTTTCCCTTCCAGTAACATTTGCTGCGCATCTTGCACCCTCAACATGTTGATGTAATCCGAATAGCTCATCGAAGTTTCCTGGCGGATCGCTTGCGACACGTATTTCGGATTGCTGTTCAATTTACTGGCTAGGTCACCCAAGGAGGTGCTCGAAACCAGATGAAGGCTTTCGCGCGCAACCAAATCGTCAATCGAGGCGAACAGTTCCTGAAAGAACGGGGTGGCGGGTTCGTCTTCGTTCTCGGATGCAAGTTGGTGCGGGGCGGGGGGAGTCATGGGCGAATCGTTCCGGTGCGGTTTGCGCATCAGCTGTCGGCGCAGCAGCCGGATGATGACCAAATGATTGCGCAAATCGGATTTTCGTTTCCAGAGGAAGAGCGCCACAGAAACCAGGACCAAAAGCAATGTCACTCCACTGAACCAACTCAGTCGCTTCGCAAAGCGGAGCTTCAGTTGGAGTTGCTCATTGAGGTGCACTTGGGCCTCGCGGTCGTTGATTTCCCAAGCTTCGGCGAGCAACGCGGCTGATTTGTTTCCAAATTGTTCAAGTCGAACTTCGCTGTGCTCCCTGAACAAGGACAGCGCAACTTCATCCTGGTCCCGCGCCTGCGCCACGGCCATTCTCAGCTCGTACTCCATATCCGATCGGGGCAAGTCCGGAAATTGCATGGAGATCGACTCGATTTCACTGAGCAGTTCGTCGAGGGCGCTCCAGTTCTTTAGTTGTCGAGCCTGTCGACCACGCAAGATGAGGGCCGCATACTGAGCTTGCGGTTGCATGTGCTTTTTGAAGCCGCGTTCGAGTTCTGCAAGGACATCACTCAGTGGTTCTTGCTCTCCACGGGAATCCAGGATGTGAGCGAGCGTAAGCAGCGCCCGCGCGGCTTCGGTCGAATCGCCCAAGGCCTCGAAAATCCTCAAGGCCTCTTTCGCGTGTTGCTCGGCGGGGTCGGGATCGTGAAGCGGTTCTTCCGCAGCAGCAAGATTCAACAACGCCCGTCCTGTGTTCAATTCATCCCCACGGCTGGAAAAGAAATCGACGGCCTCTTGCAGGAGCTGTCGCGCTTCTTCGTTTTGGTTTTCGCGGAACCGCAACAGCCCCATGTTGATGGCTGTCATCCAGGCTCCGTGCGCTTCGCCGAGTCGTAGGTCAATTGCGCGTGATTGGGCATATGCTTCTTCAGCGGCCACCCAATCTTCCATGATTTCGCAGTTGATGCCGATGTTGTTGTACAGCGCGGATTTTTTGCGAAGGGCTTTTTCATGATCGGACCAAACCGGGCCGCTTTGTTCTCTGAATTCAGGTCGGTTTAAGGCATAGTTGTACCAGTTGTTCGACAACAAGTGCCGGCCCATGAGGTACTCAGCGAGTCCGAGAGCGTATGCGGCATGCACCACATCCCGTTCCTCGCTTAACAGCACATTGAGCTTGGCCTGAGCAAAGTCCCGACCGATTTGCGGGTTGAGGAGCACAAAGTCCCTCCACTCATCATGTTCCCATTGCCTGAAGCGATTGGTATCTGCATC